>NZ_MACE01000001.1 GCF_001883995.1 Bacillus paranthracis
AACATTACGCTTTAGTGATTTACAAAAATCAATGGACGGGATTAGCCCGAAAACATTATCGCTTCGACTAAAAGAATTAGAGTCTCAAGGCATTATAACGAGAAAAGTATATCCAGAAGTTCCGCCTCGTGTAGAGTACACATTAACGGATAAAGGAAAGCAATTAGAGGGGATATTTATTGAATTAAAACGGTTTGGATTAAG
>NZ_MACE01000002.1 GCF_001883995.1 Bacillus paranthracis
GTTGTTTGTTTCGTTCAGTTTTCAAAGAACTTGTCTGCCGCTCATTTGCGACTTCCTTATGTTAACATCTTCGTTAGTTAATGTCAACTAAGTTTTTTATTTCGTTTGTCGCTTTCGACGTTATTGTCATCGGCGACTTGTTCTATATTACACTTCTGTACTCTAATCGTCAATACTTTTTATCCTTTTTATTTTATAAATTATAAAGCGTATTTTTATAATCCTTCCCTAAAGATTAATAAACTAGTGTAGTCATTTTTATAATCGACAGATTCTACTTTATAAAGAATGAATATCAAGCCACACAAATATATATTAAAAGTAGCTTTTTTATTTCGGTTACATTCACAATTATCTCCTACCACTTCTCTCTAGGAATTATAAATACATCCTACATTTACTAAAATCTAATTACATTAGGAGGCGTTATGAAATGCATGCTAATAAGAAAATCATTTATGTATCCCATGATGCCCATTTCCACGGAGCACAGCTGCTTTCTTTACATACTATTAAAGCCCTTAAAGAAAACTTTCATTACTCCGTCGCAATTATTTCTATTGGAACCGGTATTTTAATCCGCGATTTTCAAAAGTATGGTCCTGTTTATTGCCTAGAGGAAGACTACCCAACGGAAGAAAAAGTCGAATTATTAATAAAGAAGTTATTATTAAAAGACTATACCATCGCCATATGTAGTACCGTCATAAGTGGTGATATAGTTGCATTACTAGCTAAACATAATATTAAAGTTATTTCATTAATACATGAATTGCCGCATTTAATACAACAGTACTCTGCTGAGGGAAAAGCAAGAAACATTGCCCAATCTGCTCACAAAATTGTCTTCCCTTCACAATACGTGTATGAAAAATTCCGTACAATCACCCAATTAGATCATCAAAAATGCCACATTCTCCCTCAGGGCTTGTTCAACCATAATCCTTATAAGAAAAATATTGCACAAGCGAGAAGCGATTTACGAAAAAAGCACAATCTGCCTCTCGATAGCAAAATCATCTTGGGGGTAGGTTTCGCTGATCATCGAAAAGGAATAGATTTATTCTCACTTATTGCTTACTCAGTAAGAAAGATGCATACGAATATTCATTTTATCTGGGTTGGGAAAACAGATGTTCATTTTTTTAATACAATCTCCCCAAGATATACAGCACATTTCACATTAGTGGAACCAACTCCAGATATCGGTTTATATAACGCCGGTGCTGATTTATATTTATTAACTTCAAGAGAAGATCCTTTTCCAAACGTAGTTTTAGAAGCATTAGATACAAAAGTCCCTGTTATAGGGTTCAAAAACGCTGGAGGTTTTGAAGATGTTGTTACGGAACAAACCGGCGCATTAGTAGACTATTTAAACTTACCTATGATGCTGGAAAGAATATATGAACTTATCGGGAATGAAGATTTACGATTACAAAAAGGGACCTTTGGCCAAGAACTTATTGAAAGAGATTTCAACTTTCTTGATTACGTTTATCAATTATTAAACTTGCTTGAGCATAATTATAAAAAAATAAGCGTTATTGTACCGAACTATAATTACGAAAAATACTTACCGGAACGAGTTAAATCAATATTAAATCAAACCTATCCCCTTTACGAACTAATTTTCCTAGACGATGCCTCTACTGACAATAGCGCATCTATATTTGAAAAGCTGCTCTCAAATGAAAATAAACACCACCTGAAAGTTCAGCAGATTATTAATGATAAAAATTCTGGTTCTGTATTTAAACAATGGATAAAAGGTGTCTCTGCAGCAACCGGTGATTATATTTGGATTGCTGAGGCCGATGACTTATGTGATCAGACATTTTTAGAAGAAGTAATACAAGGGTTTCATATAGATAGTGATGTTGCCTTAAGCTACACACAATCAAAACAAATAGATGAACAAGGAAATATCTTGGCCAATCATTATTTGAATTACACAAATGATATCGATAAGGAAAAATGGCAGAGTTCTTATATCCGAAAAGGGATAGATGAAATACAAGATACGTTATTTATCAAAAACACCATACCTAATGTCTCAAGTGTAGTTTTTAAAAACATAGATATAAAAACAATAGCAAAACAATTGCAAAAGTTTAAAATAGCTGGTGATTGGTTTTTCTATGTTTCTCTCCTTAAAGAGGGGAACATTTATTTTAATCCAAAACCTCTAAACTATCATAGACGACATACAAATAGCGTAACAAGAACAGAAGATTCATATTCCCATTACAGTGAAGTTGTACAAATGCAGAATTTCATTAAAGACACCTTTACTATCGACGACATTTCAAAAAAGAAAATGTATGCATATAGAAAGTACCTTGAAACATATTTGAAGGTTTAATTATATATTTTCTTTATCATCAGTAGCTCTTTTAAGACATTACTATTATTTAAGGGGTGTTACTCTTTGAAAGAATTTATAGAGGCAAATAAACATTTGATTTCTCAAATTGCACAAAAATACAATGTAAGTGCAAATATCCACCCAGAGGATCATATCTTTCAATTCCTTGTCACAAATCCAGTCTTTCCATCTAAAAAAGAAGCAATAGATTATTATTTTAAAGATGGAAAAAAATCAGCAGAAACACTCTTAGATTTAATTACTTCCTTTTATCCTCCTGTAGACACTCCAATTCAATTATTAGAATTCGCATCCGGATATGGCTGCGTAACACGTCATTTATTAAATCAGCAAATGAACTTAAGTATAACTACTTGCGATATACACGAAGAGGCTATTACTTTTATTAAAAACACATTACATACTTCATCTCTATTATCTCACCCTGAACCAGAACAAGTAAAATTAGCCTCGTCTACGTATGATATCGTTTTTTGTCTATCCTTTTTTTCTCATATGCCTGATACAACTTGGTTTCGTTGGCTTCAGACATTGTATAACGCTGTTTCCCCTGGCGGCTTATTCATTTTCACAACTCATGGATATCAAAGTAAAAAGTACTTCGGCTTTCCCGCTTTAAATGAACGGGGTTATTGGTTTCTTCCCTCTAGCGAACAACTCGATTTAGATGTTCATCAATATGGGCAAACGATCGTTAGCCCCTCTTACGTATGTGACAAAATTAAATTATTACCTTATAATCCTATTATCAAAAAATACACTGAAGGTTTTTGGTGGGAACATCAAGATCTTTGGGTAATAAAAAAAGAAATAAAATAATAAACCACGCTCTACTTATACAGAAGTAGGGCATGGCTTATTATTTTTTACTATATAAGAACTCTTCAATCCATAGCTTATTTAATCTAATTCCACTTTTGAAATCCACTTTCGGTTCCCAATTACATTCTCGTCTTACTCTATCTATATTTAAAATGATTTTTTGAACGTTTTCTTGCTTTTGTTTATAGCAGATAAAGTCCACTTTTCTTTCCGTTAATTTCTCCAATTCTACTATAATTCGTTTTAAAGAGAGACCCTTTCCGCTGCCTATATTATACACACAAAATTTCAAGTGATTTAATTGCGATAGTTGTATAGTAACTTCCACTAAATCATCGATATAAATATAATCTCGAATAATTTCTTGTGGATTCCCATATATATTAATCTTTTCATTACTGAGATGCTGATACAAAAAACAATTTATTGCTCCAACTTTCTTTAACGGGTTTTGATATTTTCCATACGGATTAGAATATCTACATACAACATAGTCCATTCCATATTTTTTCTTATAAAAGTACAAATAATTTTCAAGCGACACCTTTGTTATTCCATAAGGAGAAAGTGGTTTTAATGGATGTTCCTCATCAATAGGCAGATATTCCGGTTCACCATAAACTGTGCCTCCAGAAGATGCTAATACGATTTTTTTAATGGGGAAATTTTTAGCACTTTCCATGAAATTAAGAAAAAAAAGGCTACTGTTTATATCTCCGAAAACATCTTCAATTGAAGTTGTTACATTAGACGTTGCAGCTAAATAAATAATAATATCCACATTCACTAAGGCTTTATATATATCTTCAACATTTGCTAAATCACCTTTAATAAATTCAACCTCACTTATAATATTTTGAGGAAAATTATTTATATGTCTGGAAAATACTTTTACATTTTGGCCTTTTTTCAATAAACCTAATGCGAGGTTAATACCAATGAAACTATTTCCACCTACTATTAAATAATTATTCTTCCGCATAATATCCTCTCTAGTAATAAGATTTTTGCTTATCTCACCTAGAAATACAAATAAATAAACTTAGTCAATTCTATTATTGAGTCTCTTATAATTGTATGCCCCTTATAAATTTTCATTATCTTTATTTTATATTTTCCCTTTAGAATCACTACCTTATTTAAGCCGTCCGAAAAAACATTCATAATATTTACTCATTCCTATGAATATATTGGATTAGTAAAAGCTTTCTCCTTCTCCATAAATAAAACTTTCAAAAAGGAGCACTACATGTATGAAGAATGTAAATCAAGAGCTTTTAAATCATGTAATTCTACATAAAGATCGAATCCCACATTTCCATAAAGACTTTCCCCTTATACTATTCTGGAGCCATAGAAGCGGATGTACTACTTTAGCTAATTGGTTCTTTTTTCAAATCGGATTGTTTAATGAAGCAAAGAAATACCATGACTTTATTCATTACTATGAATTCTGGGTATATAAAAACAACACCAACTACATACCAGAGTTACAAAATGGGCTTCTAACAGCAGAAAAAGCTGTTTGTAAACTTGTACGAAATCCCTATACAAGGGCCGTCAGCTCATTTTTATTACTTGCTGACAATCCATATGCAATTCCTCAATGGGAAAGTATCCGCCAGTATTTATATAATGACAAATATAGTAACCGAGGAATATCATTTAAACAATTTTTATATTACGTTCGAGCATTAGGTCCCAATTCCGTAGCAATGGACATACATTTTAGTCAGCAATACGTTCCGGGTGAAGAAAATTTCATCCAACACTATATTCCTTTAGAAGATTTTAATACACAAATCACCAAAATAGAACATACGTACGATTTAGTTAAATCTAATTTAGCGCTACTTACAAATTCAGATCATCATCGCTCTCATAAAATGATGTATACAGGAAGCTATGCAGAGCTCAGCATTACAGATGCCGCCTTCCCTCGCTTTCCGACATATAAAAGTTTTTATGATGAAGAAACAATGGCATTAGTTACAGAAATATATGCACAAGACTTTGAAATGTATCCGTACACAAAAGGGATATTTTAAATTGATACACTCTTCAATGAATAAAAGCGAATGTATCGCATAGCATAAATTGAAACTTTAATTAGAGAGGGGTTCTCCCCTGCTAATTATTCCCTTCTACCAATTTTACTGTTATAGATTCCCTAAATTTCACCTACCCTCTTTGAATTCACTAATTATTGACGCATGTGCCATATATATTTTTACACAGGAGTGATGTCATGTGGAAGGTAATCTGAAACATAATAACGGATATTGTGTTATTTGTGAGAAGGAAGCTACATTTATAGAGCATAACGATTGGCTTAGAGATCACTACTTATGTTCTACATGCCACTCTATACCAAGGCAGCGAGCTTTAATTCATGTTTTAAATACATTTTTTCCGAAATGGGGTTCCTATCATATTCACGAATCCTCACCTGGGGGGATTACAACTCAACTACTAATAAAAAACTGCAAAAACTATACATACTCTCAATACTTTAAAAACTATCCTCTCGGCCAATACTTTCAAGGGATTAGATGCGAGAACTTAGAAAACATGACTTTCCAAAATGGATCTTTTGATTTGTTCATTACTCAAGATGTCTTTGAACATGTAATGGAACCAAACAAAGCCTTTAAAGAAATAGAGCGTGTATTAAAGCCTGGCGGTGCTCATGTGTTTACTGTCCCTTGGTACCACACACTTCCCAAAACTTTGCAAAGGGCAAGAATCAATGAGGATGGAATTGAGTATATTGAAGAGCCAATTTATCACGGAAATCCTATTGATGAGAATGGGTCTTTAGTAACATTTGATTGGGGCCAAGATATGATTGAATATATTTATACACATGCAAATATGTATACCCTAGTTTATTTACAAAAGGATAAATCACTAGGCTTAGATGCTGAATTTTTACATGTTTTTATTAGTAGAAAACAAGAAAATGATTTTTAGGCACCATATAATTTGGAGGTTAACAAATGGATGATTTTAAGTTAGGAAGTGATTTTGATAACCTTGTTAGCCCGCTTTCTGATGTTGAACTTCTTCATCTATTTATACAAAGTTGCTCACAAACAAAGATAAATGGTATCCCAGTACCTATGTTCCCCCCTGAAGAAATTCAACAACAGTTTGTAGGTGCTTCCTATGAACATGCTCTTTATGAAGCATATTTGTTTTATAGACTTGTAAAAACATATGCCCATAATTTAAGCGTTCCCTTGAATAAAGAACGGAAAATTTTAGACTTTGGTTGTGGCTGGGGAAGAATTATACGCTTTTTTTTCAAAGATGTTCGCGATGAAAATTTACTTGGGATTGATGTAGATCCAGCAATGATTAATATTTGCAATGAAACGTTAGGAAGAGGAATATATAAAACCGCCAATCCACAACCTCCTGTAGAATTTATTAGTGACAATTCATTGGACATCATATTCGCTTATTCTGTATTCTCACATTTATCCGAAGAAACTGCAGAACATTGGATAAAGGAATTTTCAAGAATTCTTCGTCCAGGTGGAATCTTCATCGCCACGACACAAGCGCGCTATTTTCTCGATTACTGTCAACAATTTAAGGAACACCCTGAATTAATTCAGACAGGATGGCATAAAACTTTATCTCAAGCTTTTCCAGATATAAATCGTGCCATCTCGGATTATGAAAGCGGCAATTTCGTCCACAGCCCTACGGGAGCTGGAGACGTTAGAAATAGTAGCTTCTACGGGGAAACCATTATACCTAGAACTTATATTAAAAACCACTATGAGAAGTATTTAAAGCTGCGGGACTTTTTCGATGATGCAAACCGATTACCCCAAGCCCTATTTGTTCTCCAAAAAGATTAACTCTTTTCGCTCATTGTATAATGAAGATCATTTTATATTTCAGCCGTATATATTAAATCATTAAAGATTTCCATATCAAGCAAACTGTACAAAAAAATTCATTATGAGGCATAAACAGAGTAAGTAAATAACGGTTCTCATGCTTTAACTAGATTCGAAAAATCAAAAATAACTTCCCACCACTTGAACTACGAAGCACATAAGGGGGATATATCTTGAAAATAATTGCTTTTTACTTACCACAGTTTCATCAAATAAAAGAAAATGACCGATGGTGGGGAAAAGGTTTTACTGAATGGACAAATACTAAAAGTGCACGACCTTTATTTTCAGGACATTATCAACCTAGAGAACCTTATCAAGATTTTTATTACGACTTAACCACCCCATCCGTAAGAAAATGGCAAGCAGAAATTGCCAAAGCACACGGCATATATGGTTTTTGTTATTACCATTACTGGTTTAAAGGGAAGAGGCTATTGGAGAGACCATTTAATGAGGTACTTCAGATGGGCGAACCAGATTTTCCATTTTGCCTATCTTGGGCAAATGAACCATGGACAAAAACTTGGGATGGTCTTGATAGTCACATATTAATGCCTCAAAATTACGGAGGGTTATCGGATTGGAAAGAACACTTTGATTATTTATTACAAGCTTTCCAAGATGAGAGGTATATCCGTATAGATAATAAACCACTATTCATTATTTATCGTCCTGGGCATATACCTAATTGTGAGCAAATGCTTAACTACTGGAATACACTCGCACAAGAAAATGGTTTGGCAGGTATATACTTTGTAGAAACATTAAACAGCTTCCCACTTCCTAATATAAATGGGTTCGATGCTAGCATTCAATTCGAGCCTTTTTATACAATTGCTCATGATAGCTCTTCAGACATAAATAAAACAATATATGAGTCTGGTAAACAAATAAACGCTTGGGATTATGATAAAGTTTGGATGTATATACTAAAGCGGTCTCCTCCAGAGAAAAAAACATTTCCCGGTGCCTTTGTTGACTGGGACAACACAGCACGCCGCAAAGATTTAAATAGCAGCATTTTCGTAGGCTCTACTCCTGAGAAGTTCACGATATATTTAAGTAAGCAAATCCAGCGCACCTATTCTGTTTACAACAGCGAGTTTTTATTTATTAATGCGTGGAATGAATGGGCAGAAGGTACTTACTTAGAACCAGATAAAAGGCATGGCTTTGCCTATTTAGAAGGAGTTAAACAAGCAATTAACAGAGGCATGAAAGCATACAAAAAAGACGAGTCATTCTGACTCGTCTTAAGCTTGCTTGGCGACGTCCTACTCTCACAGGGACAAGGTC
>NZ_MACE01000003.1 GCF_001883995.1 Bacillus paranthracis
TTCGAGGTGGAAGCATGGTGACATGTGGAGCTGACGAATACTAATAGATCGAGGACTTAACCATATAATATGAAGCAATGTTATCTAGTTTTGAAAGAATATAAAAAAACTTGTTGACTTTCAAAGTTAAATGAGTTACAATAATTCTTGTCTTAAATGAATACAGTCTGGTAATGATGGCAGAGAGGTCACACCCGTTCCCATA
>NZ_MACE01000004.1 GCF_001883995.1 Bacillus paranthracis
CCCCTAAAGAATTTAGGGAACAAGTGGTTTAGGTGTTTTGATTGGTGTCCCGTTTTCAGGGTTCACTTCATTCGGCCCAAGCTTTTTTATATGCCCTCTTCTCCCGGTAACTATGTCCGATTTCGGTAAATGAAATTATATAGTTGGTCCTCTGAATAAATTATATCGGCGATTTTTTAAATATATCGACCACAACTCCAATTATATCGGCGATTTTCGAGATATATCGGCGCAATTCCAAATATATCAGCGATTTTCAAAATATATCGACTTACCGACAAAAAACGACAACAAGCGTGACTCCCTCTATAAACACAAAAAAACCTTGATCCACGTATCATGGAACCAAGGTTTATCTTATTATCATTGATTAAATTCAAAAACTATGTTAAATTAGTACAGAAACACGTTTTCAGAAATACAAAGAACGTATTTATCCGTATCTTAATTGTACACCAAAACACATCTTCAGTCAACCTCTATTTTTCACTTTTAAAGGAGTGCTACCGTATGAACAAAAAACTTGATTTAGAGCAAAAACGATTGGATACCGTAATCGAAACGATTGCGAAACAAATTGATAAGCTGGAAAACGAAACTGGTAGACGCCGGGCAGAAGTAATCAATATTCGTAAACATTTCTGGGATGACGTGAAAGTGAATACTGATACTTTTGATGATTATCTTGAAACAGTTATCAACTTAAGACAACAAGCTCAGTCACTAGCTGTTACACAAATTACTCATAAGCACACCTTTAATCGACTTGCCGCACTAAAACGCATGCATAAATCACCTTATTTTGGACGAATTGATTTTAAAGAAGAAGGAGAATCTGCTGCGGAGCAAATTTATATCGGTGTAGCCACGCTTACTGATGCAAGCGGAGAAAATTTTCTTATATATGACTGGCGCGCACCCATTTCAAGTGTGTACTACGATTATCCACCAGGACCGGCTGAATACAGTACACCAGGTGGCGTAATTCACGGTAACGTGGAGAAAAAATTACAATACATTATTCAAAATGGCGAGATTGATTCTATGTTCGATACGAGCCTTACAATTGGCGATGAAATCTTGCAACAAGCGCTCGGAAAAGGTACGAACAAACATATGCAAAGTATCGTCGCTACGATTCAGCGCGAGCAAAATGAAATTATTCGTCACGATGAAGGCCGACTCCTTATCGTGCAAGGAGCTGCTGGTAGCGGTAAAACATCAGCTGCGCTGCAACGAATCGCCTACTTACTATATAAATATCGCGAATGGCTAAAAGCGGATCAAATTATTCTCTTCTCCCCTAACTCTATGTTCAATAGCTACGTTTCTAACGTACTACCTGAACTCGGCGAAGAAAATATGCAGCAAGTGACATTCCAAGAATATTTAAACCATAGACTAAGTAAGTCATTTGACGTGGAAGATCCATACGAGCAATTAGAATATATGCTAACTGAAACAAATAGCCCTACCTATAAAACGAGAAATGCGAGCATTCAATTTAAAGCATCTACTCAATTTTTCGAGATGATTCGAGCGTACAGACAATCTCTTGAATCTTCAGGCATGCTATTTAGAGGAATGAAATTTAGAGGAAAGCTAATTGTTTCTGCGAAAGAAATTACAGAGCAATTTTACAATACCGACTCCTCCCTCCGCTTCCATAGCCGTATTGAGAAGTTAACGGATTGGCTAAATAAGCAAATAGATGCACTTGAAAAAGCAGAACTGAAAAAGCCTTGGGTAGAAGAAGAAATTGAACTACTGAGTAAAGATGAATATCAAAAGGCTTATAAATATTTACAGAAAAAAGGGGAGTTTGACGACAACTCCTTTAACGATTTTGAGAAAGAAGCGAAAGTACTTGGACGTATGATTGTCCGTAAAAAATTGAAACCACTTCGCAAAGGTGTTCAAACATTGCGCTTTATCAATTTCACAGGCATATATAAACAGCTCTTCACAGATACATCATGGGTTACGGGAGAAAAGCCGAAAGAATGGGATGACATTTGCTCATTAACAGTAAACATGCTTGATGAAGGAAAGCTATATTACGAGGATGCAACTCCATTTTTACTTTTGAAAGAGTTAATTGAAGGCTTCCAAACGAACCGATCAATTAAACACGTACTCGTAGACGAAGCGCAAGATTATTCACCATTTCAGTTCGAGTTTTTAAAACGTCTCTTCCCTGCTGCAAGAATGACTGTACTCGGAGACTTTAACCAAGCGATATTTGCCCATGCAAGTGAAACAGTGAATTTCAATACGCTCACTAGCTTATACGGACCGGATGAAACAAACGGCATTAACTTAACTCGTAGTTATCGCTCAACAAAACCAATTATTGAATTTACACGTGCTCTCGTACCGGAAGGGAAGAACATTCACGCCTTTGAACGTGACGGTGAGAAACCTACAGTGACGAAAGTAGCGAATGAGAGCGAACTGCACGAACGTATTACTGCCAAAGTTGCTGAATTACAAAAACAAAATCACAACACGATCGCAATTATATGTAAATCTGCAGCTGAAAGCGCCGCGGCCTATGAGGCACTTATTCATATCGAGAATATTAAACTCGTGAAGAGTAACTCAGCTGAGTATGAGCAAGGCATCGTCGTGATCCCAGCTTACTTAGCGAAAGGTATCGAATTTGATGCTGTTATTATTTACAATGCTTCTAAAGATGTATACAGCGATGAGAGCGTTCGTAGATTATTCTACACTGCTTGTACGCGCGCGATGCACGAATTGCAACTTTATAGCGTTGGCGAGGTTAGTCCTTTTATTGTTGAGGCTGATTCGGAGAGTTTTGAGCTTATTACAACACCTTGATAACAATCAAGGTGTTTTCTTTTTTATGCAGGACTTACACCTTTAAAGTAGAATATATCAGTTTAGAAAAAAGTTAAGGAGCGAAAAGATGAACCATTATTTTATTGCTATTTATGACGGTGAGTTTCCTACCGAGAAATTACATACCATTTTACAATCTAATCCCACTTTTACTGATCTAAACGTCCGCACCCTTTCAATCTCATAACCAAGACCTTTCACATTATTAGTTGACGAAGAACACGATGCACTTACAACTGGACTTACAGACAAATACCACTTATTAACGAAAGAGTTGCAAACACTTGAGCAGCAAGAAAAGTACTACTATGTATACGATTATAAAATTAGAAAGACCATCGAGAATCCTACCCAAAAATGCTTTCCATTCGCACAAATCAATATAAGTGTTACGAAATTCCATCAAATGATTCAAAAAGTAAAAGACTTAAAACGACCTGTATTTGCAGGTTATAACATCATTTCTCATGATGCAGACATACTTACGATTGATATACTTCTTTCTTCACCTTTATTGGATCCTAACACTTCTGAAAAAAATACGACAGAACATGCTTATTTACAACAATTAGCTGAATCCATTTCTCGTTCTGAATTATGTACTTCTATTAAAGCGAGTTCACTTATTTAAACATAAAATGAAGCTTTATCGCTAAGTAGAGCTGCTCCATTATAAATTTAAAAAGGTGGGCTATCCGACAAATACTATTTTAATAAGAAGGAACCAAAATCAAATTAATATGTAGGAACAAAATAATAAAGAGGGTTGCCCTCGGCATACCCTCTTTACTTCGACCCTTAACTTTCTGAGGTCTGCGAACGTTTTATAAATAAAGCTACAACGACTGCAAGTAGTGCCAAACCAAAGCCAATCGTAAATGCGTTATGCACGCCTGAAACCATTGCTTCTGTCAATTGAGCTGGGTCAGTTGGATTTGAAGATGCATCCAAATATTTCTTTTGTCCGGAAGTCATAACACTAATAAAGAACGCAACTCCTACCGCACCCGCTACTTGCGATAGAGTATTCAAAATAGCTGTTCCGTGAGGATAAAATCGCTTCGGAAGTTGGTTCAAACCGTTCGTTTGCGCCGGCATCATAATCATTGAAATAGATATCATCATAGTGACGTGTAATAGGATGAAAGTTATTTTAGACGTATCTGCCGTTACTTGTGTAAAGAACCACATCACACCTGCTAATAATAACGTACCAGGAATAATAAGCGCTCTTGGACCAAATTTATCAAAAAGCTTCCCTGAAACTGGAGAAAGCAGACCATTCAACAGGCTACCTGGAAGCATGATAAGACCGGTTGCATAGACAGTTAAGCCTAAAGCACCTTGGAATAGAAATGGTAATAACGTCATTGTCGAGAACATCGTCATCATCATGATCGTCAATAAAATTGTCGTGAGCGTAAACATCGGATACTTAAATGCACTAAGGTCTAGTAATGGCTCTTTCAATTTCAATTGACGCAATACGAAGAATAGAATTGCTACAAGACCAATTAGGATTATGCCATATACTTGGAAACTACCCCAACCTTCACCTGAGCTACTAAATCCATAAACAATTCCGCCAAATCCAATTGTAGATAAAAGAATAGATAATACATCCACCTTTGGTTTAGTAGGCTCAGAGACATTTTTCAAATAAATAAATGCAAAAACAATAGAAAAAATCGCGAATGGAAGAACGAAATAAAATAGCCATCTCCAATTCAATGTTTCCAAAATGAGCCCTGAAAGTGTCGGCCCAATGGCAGGGGCAAACATGATTACAAGCCCAATACTCCCCATTGCCGCTCCTCTCTTTTCAGGAGGATATAGAAGGAGAATCGTATTCATTAATACGGGCATTATTAATCCCGTACCTGCTGCTTGTAACAAGCGACCCATTAATAGTATAGAAAATCCAGGCGCAATCGCACTTACAAGTGTACCGAAAGTAAAGATTACCATAGCACCTATGAATACTTGTCTTGTTGTAAACCATTGTACTAATAAAGCAGAAGCTGGAATGAGTACAGCAACTACAAGCATGTACCCTGTTGAAAGCCATTGAAGAGTCGACGCTGTTAC
This sequence comes from Bacillus paranthracis, assembly GCF_001883995.1. GTDB lineage: Bacteria > Bacillota > Bacilli > Bacillales > Bacillaceae_G > Bacillus_A > Bacillus_A paranthracis. The sequence goes on from NZ_MACE01000004.1 coordinate 4,954, forward strand.
ATTCAACTCAACCATTAATTGTGGAAAAGCAACGTTCAATAATGTTTCATTCAAAATGGTGAAAAACGCTCCAATGATCATTGATATTAAAATTGGGAGTCTTTTCACATTGTCAAACTCCTTTGACTGCGAAGAAACAGGTGCAGTTTGAGTATTCATACATAAACCCTCCTTGTATTTTCTTTTATAAGTTTTTACTACCTTTGCTAGTCATATTTAACGTAGAAACGCCCATACCAAATTGAAAACGGTAGAGCACAACTACAAGTAAGATCAACAATGACATCACGCCGAAGATATTACTATACATATTTGCAGCTTCATTTGCAACAAAAGGATTTAGCTTTAGTGACGTCGATCCTTTATCAAGCAATTTCCCTACTACACTCATAGCCATCGCGCCAGATATGAAATTAATCATCGACAGTAATCCCATTCCCACACCTGTCTCTTCCTTTGACAGTGTTTGTGAAATTGTATTAGACATTGAAATCTGCATAAAGGTCTGTCCTACATTTCCGAAAATTAAAATCAATGCTATGACAAAAGCCGAGACCCCAATGAAAGTAGATAATAATGAGAAAGCAAGGAATATGAATACTGATGCAATAAAAACGAGTACAAAATTGCCCCGAGTATCAGCTACCCTTCCTCCCTTTCTTCCCATAATTGCCGAGGCAATTGCAGCTGGAACTAAAACAAAACCAATATTCGAAGGAGTCAATCCATTTACTGCCGATAGAAATTGCGGCGTCATGAATGTCATGCTAAAGCTCATCGCTGTCGTCATAAAGGCAAGGAGTAACCCAATCGAAAAATTCTTATTTTTAAACAGAGTCGGTTTAATAAAAGGCTCTGTAGCTTTTCTAATTCGCAAAATGAAGAAAGCTAACATAACAAATCCTCCAAGGAATAACAGCACTTGCATCTGCGTAATGGCAAGCAAGAAGAACGCGACCGATACAGCTAATAGACCTCCGCCAAGAATATCAATACTACCTGCCTTCCCTTTTGCATTGTCTAAATACTTTCTAAAGAAAGGTAGCGTTAGAAGCGGTAGTAATGAAAGAACAAACATGAGTCTCCAGCTTCCAAAACTCGTAATTAATCCAGCGGCAACGGGCCCTAAAGCATTCCCAAGCGCTAAACCAACTGCTGAAATTCCAAGCGCACGCCCCCTTTTCTCTGGCGCAAAGTATCTAACTGGAATAATCATTGCTGTCGCAGGAAGAACAGAAGCTCCCGCTGCCTGAATGACACGGCCTAAAATGATAACCCAATACTCAGTAGCAAGTAGACCAAGCAAGGAACCTAGAGCGAAAATAAGTAGTCCATACGTTAACAAATCCTTTAACCGATATTTATCCGCCAGTTTTCCCATTACGATGGAACCAACAGCATAAACGACCATATAACTCGTCATAATCCAACTAACCTCTGAAGGGACAAGGTTGAATTCTTTACCGATTTCAGGAAGAGCTACATTAAACATCGTACCGTTCATAACCGAAAATATTAGCGTAACTACTAAAACTGCTAGCAATTTATCTGCATTTTGTGATGAATGATCTACCATCTTGTAGACCCCCTTTCTCTTTCCCATAATCTATACAAATTTAAATGAGTATCAACATAATGAATATCCTCACTATTTTATTATAATGAGGATATCATTTTTATCGTACGTGCTCAGTTTCTACCTCTATTCAATCAAATCTACAATTCGCTTTACAGAAGTTCTGTTACTGCTGAAAAATGAATGACCGCAAGAACTAGTGCTAAAATCATAAGCACGGCTGCTGGCATGATTTTTCCAATTGGATCTTTAACACGCATATGTGACAATACAGCTCCTAACATAATACAAGCAATCCATAATGCTGCTAAAACTAATACGATCTCATTCCAGAAACCAAAAATTAGTCCAACCACGCCTGCTAAAGCAATCCAACCTGTCGCAATTCTAAACCATTGCGGTAAACCTAAATGAGCGAAAGCCTCTACTTGCATTTTTGCTCCTGCAATTTTACTCACACTTGAAAAGAAAAATGCAAAAATTAATAAACATTGAAGTACTAATGCTACAATAGTCATGTACAATCCTCCATTATATATTTTTTAAGGGTATTGCTATTAAATGCTGAAACGATTTGAAATTCCTTACATAAATCCACCTCTCTCTATTATCGTTTTCTATAGATCCCCGCATCAGTTATAATAGTAATTATCCCGCTATCACACATTATGAGTACGCGATATAATGAGGTTACTCACTAATTGTTTATAATATAGAGAGGATACTCACTAATAATATACAATATATTTATGAAACGTGCAAAAATGAACTACAAAATAATGAGGAGGTCATCCCATTCATGAAATCAAATAATCCAGCTGCAATAGATATCATCCATATTTTAATGCAATCGTCCAACTATGTTCAAAGAGAATTTCAATCTCAATTGTCAGCCCTTGACACACCTTATCATCTAACAGGTCCTAGGTTACGCGTTCTATCCACCGTTTCTGAAAATGGTCCCATTCGAATGAATGAATTAGCTGCTAAATTAGGCGTCAAAGCACGTACAGTTACCGATTTTGTCGATGCACTCGAACAAGACAAGCTCCTAGTTCGTATACCAGATCCAACTGATCGCCGAGCTACATTAATTCAACTTACTGAACGCGCGCATTCCAATATGGAGCAGGCGCTCGCTTTCCAAGACAAAGTCGCAAACGATATTCTAAAAAACCTCACATTAGAACAACGCGAACAGTTTTTTGAACTTTTATTACTATTAATAAAAGATAAGCAAATTCCAGATTCATGCGGAGAAGTTGAGAACGGAAAAACTTGTTAAGTGTGTAAATAAAACCACCTACACCCTAAAAAATATAGGGACTAGGTGGTTTGTTTTTTAAGCTGATTTTCTCGCTGGAATGTCTTTACGCCTATACACACTCAGTACAATCCCCATTATAAGCGCATGAAATACAGTCGGCGTTAATCCGTAGCTAATAAAAGGTAAGGATATAGCAGCAAGCGGCAATAATCCTAGTATCATTCCAACATTATAAATGAACTGGAATACAAAAAGAGTCAATCCACCAACGAGCAGCAATTTACCGTACCGATCATTTATTTTATAAGAGATGACTATTAATCTTGCTACAAAAAGAGAAAGAACGAAGACAAGAATTAACGCAAGCCAATACCCATAATAGTAAGTCAAACTTGCAAATACAAAATCAGTATCCGGAGCAGGGATGAATTTCATATCTCCATATGTACCAAACCAACCTGCTGACGACATTACCTCCTTTAAACGTATATACATAAATCCTGCGCCACCTGCATCACTCTCAGGATTTAAATACCCTAAAAGTCTATCTAAGTGGTATCCTGAAGACCATGATACGGATACCTTAATAATAAATAAACAAATAGGTACAACCGTAATAATCAACGACGTTTTCTTTCCTAGCTTACTCCACCAAAGCATAACGAATACCATCGTAATATAGATAAAAATTGACGAAAGGGTGGATACAATCAAAAATAAGTACAAAGAAAATAAATATAAAACCACAAGATGTATAATCTTTAACCTACTATTATTAAAAAAAGAAGCCCAAGCTAGAAAAAAGAAAGGCACTGCCATTAGACAGTCAATTGCAATTGGACCGATTTGTATTAACGGTTCTCCAATCATTGAAGCGTTTGGAAAACAGTATAGTATTAACAGGACAACTACTCCGATTACATAAAACAACCATCCCATTCTCTCTAATTTCCGATAATCAAGTAACATCATCCCAATCGCTGTTACAACACCGAGAATAACAAATATCACCTTATTTATCATTACATCATTCGTATATTCAAAAACCAAAACCGGCAAAAACCCTAACCCCATCGCAGCCACTAATAAACCAATTAAGAACCAATCCACCTTTGGCTTATGAAGTTTATTAAGTTCCCGCCCTAGTTTACTCGGACTCCCCATTTGCTCAACAGCCTTATCTTCAGCAACTTCCTCACTTAACCCTTTATCCATCCACATATTCTTTGCCTGTTTTAAGTGAAAATTCAGTTCAGTTGCTACTAAGTCCTTCGCTTCTTTTGATTTAATATGGTTCGTAACTTCTGTTAAAAAACGCTCCCCTTTTTTGTTCAATTTTTCTCACTCCTGTACTAATCCTTTTAATATAAATCGTGCCTTCGTAGCATTCTTCTCTGCCTTTCGCAGCATCTTGTTTCCTTTATCATTTAATTGATAATATTTAGCTCCTTCGTGGTCCCAGCTAGATTGGATAAAGCGATTCTGCTCTAGACGATGTAACAAAGTGTATAGAGACCCTTCATTACCTTCAAATGTTTGAATCCCTCTTCCCCGTAGTAACTGCATCAATTCATAGCCTGTTTTTTCATTCATAAGAAGTTGCAACACTGCTAAAAGGATATCTTCTTCTTTTTCGGACGATTGATTGATTTTTTCACGCACCCGCTTCTGGTGCTGATCAGAAAAACTCAAATGTTTAAAAGTTGTGTTCTCCATTGATTTTCGCAAGCCTTTTAATCGATCTTCCATTTGATTATTCCTCCAATCCTTTCTTCAAAAGCTCCTTCGCTTTTTTCAGCCTCGTTTTTATCGTGTTTTCCTTCACATCTATTACAATCGCAATCTCTTTAATTGATAATTCTTCATAATAAAATAGATAAATGACTTCTCGATATTTGATCGGTAAATTCATTACTGCAGAAGCCAGTTCACGATCCTCCGCATTTTGAATGACAGTTTGTTCCACACTTTCTTTTTGACTCTCCATATACGTAAAGTCATCTTCTGTAACAATAACTTTTTTGTTATACCAACTTTTTAAATAATCCTTACAATGATTAATTGCAATTCTCCATAGCCATGTTTTTAAGTTCGAATTCCCTTTATATGTATGAAGAGATTTATAACATTTCACAAATATATCTTGCGTTAAATCCTCCGCAACCTCTTTATTATTCACATATGAATACACAAGCTGTAAGACTTCTTGTCCATACTTGTTCATTATTTCGTCGATAAGGTCCTCCTTATCTTCTATTTCAAACGCTTCTACCGTTAATTCATCCACAGCCTTCCCTCCTTCCCATATATTAGACGACGCACTGTATGGAAAAGTTTTATAAATTTATAAAAAAATACAGAGGGTAATAACGTTTTTTATAAAACACTTCCTCAGCAACTTACATATAATAAACCGAATAGTCGTTACAATACATTCACCTAAAGAGCGTCTTTCTCCCACGGCGCTCTTTAAGTTTGCAATAAGAGGGGCGTCTTCGTTTCCTATCGCTAAATGAAAAAGAGAACCGATTTAATCGAGTCCTCCTTCTTTCTAACGCTCACTTAAAGAATCTAATATTTCATGGCCATACAAAGATGGATCGATACTATCAAAACCAGTACACTCTTCATACAAGTGTAGTATTTGAAATTCTATACATAACGCAGCTGTTTGTTCTTGTTGATTTATTGCTTTTTCTAGTTCTGCCGTGTATTTCATTTGGATATTGTTATCAGTATCTTTATTTTTTTAGTTATGTTTATTTAACAAGGAGTCAACTACCCCTACTGAGATAAAGCCTTTCAGTGGGGGTTTGAGTTTGAACACTAGGGCTTTTTATCTATATGTCTTGTTCCCTATTTTAAAACATAATACAATAAATACGTAACTTAATAAGCTATAACTAGTAGGTGTGGTAATCATCTCTTCCATTTTGAAAAAAGGGGGAGGTGATAATATGATCGCGATGTTTGTCATTAAATTAGTGTATGGTATCCTAACCGGAGCTGGCGTTGTCATCGGTAGAAGATACGTCGGTCCGTGGCTAATTTCTGTATACAAAAAAGCGAGAACCACCCTGCTTCGTGGAAAAGGTAAGGGCGGTTCTCGGCTAAAACGTTAATGTAATTGTCTTATAACCGCACCTACTACCACCACAATAGCAAGTTAGGTTACAAAGGCAGAAGTTTCTCAGGCTTCTGTCTTCTTTATTTTATGCAAAATTCATACTATATACTCTACCATCATTGTAACACATTTTATTTATTTTTAGTCAAGATAAAAAAACACCTAAAGAGTTTCTCTTCAGGTGTTTCTCTATTTTACGCTAATGCAGCTGCATGCTCTTGTTGATCTACAGGAATGACAGCGTCTGTTAATGCTTTTTCTAGTTCTGCTGTGTATTTCATTTGCTCTTCTTTGCTCCAGCCTAGTTTTGCAGCCATGTAGTTGATTACTGCTTCTTTCCACTCGTATACCCAGTGGATGTTGAAGAATACAGCGCCTCTGCGGCGTACGAAGAAGTCAACTGGTTTTGCTGTCATTTCGTAATCCATTGCGTATACAAGTGGGATTAGAACGTCTAGCGGCATGTTGTATTCTTTCGCTTCGTCTTTATGTTTTTTCGCTAGGTCAAATAGTACGTCAACGTTAGAGCCGTAGAATTTCGCGAATTCTTCTGCTTGTGCTGTTGTTAAACCGTATTTCGTACCTTCACCTGCTTTTTTCGCGATAAATGCTGGTAATCCTTTAGAGCCATCTACATGTCCACCAGAGATTGGCATATGTTTCGTTGTGCTCTTCGGATATGCACTATGCCCTTCTTTTTGTAGTAAGTTCGTTACGTAGTCTACTACCATTTCAGCCATTTTGCGGTATCCTGTTAATTTACCACCTGCGATTGTAATTAAACCAGATTCAGAAGTCCAAATTTCGTCTTTACGAGAAATTTCAGATGCACTCTTACCTTCTTCATAAATTAACGGACGTACACCAGCCCAGCTTGACTCGATGTCTTTTTCCGTAATTTTTACGCTTGGGAACATGTAGTTAATCGCATTAATGATGTATGTGCGATCTTCTGTTGTCATTTGTGGTACAGCTGCATCTTTATCATAGAACGTATCTGTTGTACCTACATATGTTTTTCCTCCGCGCGGAATCGCGAATACCATACGTTTATCTGGTGTATCGAAGTAAATTGCTTGCCCTAATGGGAAACGTTTTTGATCAATTACTAAGTGAACACCTTTTGATAACTGAAGTACTTTTCCTTTTTTCGAGTTATCTTTTTCACGAAGTGTATCTACCCAAGGACCAGCTGCGTTTACAATTTTCTTACCGTAAACTTCGTATACTTCACCATCTAGTAAATCGATTACACGTACACCACATACTTTTCCATCTTTATATAAGAAACTATCTACTTTTGCGTAGTTAACAGCTTTTGCACCGTGCTCAATTGCTTCTTTCATTACTTCAATTGTAAGACGCGCATCATCAGTGCGATATTCTACGTAGTAACCGCCGCCTTTTAATCCTTCTTGTTTTACAAGAGGCTCTTTCTTCAGCGTTTCTTCACGGTTAAACATTTTTCTGCGCTCGCTTCGTTTTACACCTGCTAAGAAGTCGTATACACGAAGACCAATTGATGTACTGAATGATCCGAACGTACCGCCTGTATGGAACGGAAGTAACATCCACTCTGGTGTTGTTACATGGGGACCGTTCTCATATACGATCGCACGCTCTTTCCCCACCTCTGCTACCATTTTCACTTCAAGTTGTTTTAAATAACGTAGACCACCGTGTACAAGCTTCGTTGAACGACTTGATGTACCTGCTGCAAAGTCCTGCATTTCAAACACAATTGTTGATAATCCGCGTGTTGCTCCATCTAATGCAATACCAGAACCAGTAATACCTCCACCAATTACGATCACATCTAATTCTTGTTTATTTACTCCGTTTAATACGTCTTTACGTTGTTTACTTGAAAATTTCATGGTAATTCCTCCCTTTGATAACGAAAAAAGAGACCACAAACTCCGCTATAGATTTCGCCTCTATAGCGTGTTGTGGTCTCTCCAAATCTCCTACCGAATTATTAACTTGTCACCATTATAACACTGTTTATGATTATTTGAAAGCTTTTGTTGCTTCAATTGCTTTTTTCCATCCAGCATATAGCTCTTCGCTTGTTTCCGCTTCCATTGTTGGTTCAAAGCGTTTGTCCATATGCCACTGTTCTTTAATTTCATCTTGGTTTTTCCAATATCCAACCGCAAGACCAGCTAAGTACGCTGCACCTAAAGCTGTTGTTTCATTGATCACTGGACGCTCTACAGGAACATCTAAAATATCACTTTGGAACTTCATTAAGAAGTTATTTTTAACTGCTCCGCCATCAACGCGTAATGTTTTCAGTTCAATACCTGAATCTGCTTCCATTGCGCATAATACGTCTTTCGTTTGGTAAGCTAAAGATTCTAGTGTTGCACGAATGAAATGCTCTTTCGTCGTACCGCGTGTTACACCAAACATAGCGCCGCGTACTTCACTATCCCAGTAAGGTGTACCTAATCCTACGAATGCTGGTACAACGTATACACCGTCAGTTGATTCAACGCGATTCGCATACACTTCACTCTCACTTGCATCTTTAAACATGCGCATTCCGTCACGTAACCACTGAATTGCAGAACCTGCTACGAAAATACTTCCTTCTAATGCATAGTTTACTTTACCATCTATTCCCCATGCAATTGTTGTTAATAGGCCATGCTCAGAAGCTACCGCTTTTTCACCAGTGTTCATTAGCATGAAGCAACCAGTTCCGTAAGTATTTTTCGCCATACCTTCACCGAAACAAGCTTGTCCAAATAATGCCGCTTGTTGATCACCAGCTACACCGGCAATCGGTACATTTTGACCGAAGAAGTGATAGTCAATTGTTTCTCCATACACTTCAGATGATGGACGTACTTCTGGAAGCATGCTCTTTGGTACTGTTAACATGTCTAGAAGTTCATCATCCCACTGTAAGTCGTGAATGTTAAACATTAATGTACGTGATGCATTTGAGTAATCCGTTACGTGCGCTTTACCACCAGATAGTTTCCATACAAGCCACGTATCAATTGTTCCGAATAATAGATCGCCGTTTTCTGCTTTCTCTCTTGCACCTTCAACGTTATCTAAAATCCATTTTACTTTCGTACCAGAGAAGTATGCGTCAATTAAAAGACCTGTTTTTTCGCGAACCATTTCGCTATAACCTTTTTCTTTTAACTCATCACAAATTTCAGCTGTTTGGCGAGATTGCCATACAATTGCGTTATAAATTGGTTTACCAGTCGTTTTATCCCATACAACCGCTGTTTCACGTTGGTTCGTAATACCGATACCAGCGATTTGTTCTGGTTTTACATCTGCTTCGCTTAAGCAAGTTGCGATAACCGCTAAAATAGATCCCCAAATTTCTTGCGCGTTATGCTCTACCCAGCCTGGCTTTGGAAAATGTTGTGTAAATTCTTTTTGAGCTGAATGAACAATTTCACCTTTTTTATTGAAAAGAATTGCGCGTGAGCTAGTTGTTCCTTGGTCTAATGAAAGAATATATTTTTTCATAATGGTTTCCCCCTTATGCTACTTTTCTACTATTTGTATTGCTTCCACTTTTTTTGCTTGTCATATAAGAGATTGCTAGTACAATCACAGTTGCAATAATCACATAAATAAGTGCTGCATTTTGTTTTCCTTCAAATACAACTTGATGGAATAATCCTGCCAGTGATCCACCTAAAATTGGACCTACTACTGGAATCCATGCATATTTCCAGTTTGAACCGCCTTTTCCTGCAATCGGAAGGAAGAAGTGCGCGATACGCGGACCTAAATCACGTGCTGGGTTGATTGCGTATCCTGTCGTTCCACCTAATGATAAACCAATACTTACAATTAAGAAACCTACGATAAATGGATTTAATCCATCTGCAAATTTATTTGCACCAATTGCTAATATACCAAATACTAAAACGAATGTCCCAATCATTTCACTTAAAAGGTTTGCAAATGTGTTCGGAATTGCTGGACCTGTTGCAAATACACCTAACTTTGTTCCTGGATCTTCTGTTTCTTTCCAGTGTGGTAAGTAATGTAAATATACGATAACTGCCCCGATAATTGCCCCAATCATTTGTGCTGCGATATAACCAGGTACGTCACTCCATGGGAACGCTCCCTTAAATGCTAATCCTATCGTCAAAGCTGGATTCAAATGTGCCCCACTAATTGATCCAACCGCGTACGCTGCAACCGCTACGGCTAAGCCCCAGCCCATTGTAATAACAATCCAACCAGAATCTTTCGCAAACGACTTCTTTAAACTTACACCAGCACAAACGCCGCCACCAAGTACGATTAACAACGCAGTCCCTATTAACTCTCCTAAAAATGCTGACATAGTATCCCTCCACAATCAATTTAAACGCTTTCAAATGTGATAGAGGTAAAATGAATGGCCATTCGTTTTTGTCAAAAGAAAAAGACCCACAGCTTTGCACGCTTCTATATAAATTTATATAGAAACAATGAAATGTGGATCTCTACTTTTCTCCGTCACGTTTATTAACTTGTCTATAATGTTAACCGTTAATGAAAGCGGTGTCAACAGAATTATTTCACATTTTCGTCACTTTTTTTGGTAATGTTTCCATAGTTCACGTTTTGATGTCGTAATTGCTGTCGCACCAGCATTTAAAGCTCTCTCTACATCATCAACAGTACGAATGAAACCACCCGCTAAAATCGGTACACCAGTACGCTCTTTCACTTCAGCGATCACATCCGTTAACGCTCCTGGGAGCACCTCTATATAATCCGGCTTCGTCTTTTCTAAAAGATTGCAACTTTTCTCCATTGCACTCGAATCGATTAAAAAGATACGCTGAATTGCCACAACACCTTTTTGCTTCGCCTTCATAATGACGCTCGCCTTTGTTGAAAGTAACCCGTACGGTCTAAACTCCTGACATAAATACTCCGTCGCATGCCCATCACTCTGCAAGCCATGAATTAAATCCACATGTAAAAATACCTTCTTACAATATTGCTTCGCAAGCGATATAACACTCTTCAATTGACCGACATGAATATCTAAAATAACGATATACTCATACGAACTATGTAATAGCTTTTCCAAATCTTTAATTTGCCTCACTGCCGGCAAAATCTTTTGTTCATGAAATTCCATTCTATATGTCCCCTTCTTTATGTCGTCCTATCCTTTATAGTACACAATTTAAGTAAAAAGAACAGCTAGTGTAGGGGATTTCTTTCAAATCTTTTTTTACCTATACATATTCTTCAACTTATTAGAAGCAGTGCCACCTATAACCATTAATATGAAAGGTAAAAAACTCATTACATATGGTGCGTCCGCTAAAATTGTAATGCTCGTTCCTGCAAACTTATTTAATGTCCATACAACGATTTTTGTAAGAAACAAAAATACCCCGACCATAAATAAACTATCAAAAAACACCTTCCATTTTGGATACGCCAATTGCTTACTATCTTCAATTACTTTTTGCGTCAACTCTTCATCGCTCCTTAGCAGTTCATCAATCGTAATACCGAACAAATCGCTTAAATGAATAATAATTTCAATGCTCGGATAGTTCTTTCCCGTCTCCCATTTCGAAACAGACTGCCTACTTACATGAATTTTTTCAGCCAAATCACTTTGCGACCAATTTCGTTTTTCTCGTTCTTCTTCTAAGCGTTCACTAAAAATCATACTGTGTTTATCACCTCTCTACATCTAGTATGGACAAATACATGATGTAGAGTAAAGCGAGTTGTCGTTGCGTAGCCTGTGCAACTTGTGCGTTACAGCTTATAATGGTGCTATTTCATATGCTATGCGATGTAGGTTTCATATATTTTTCTTCTATAATAATTTCCCGAACAATAATCGTGCTTCTTAACATTGTCGTTTCGTGTCGGTAAGTCGATATCTTATGTCGAATCGTCGATAAATCGAAAAAATCGTTGATATATTTCAAGTTGTGTTCGATATATTTGAAAAATCGTTGATATATTTCAAAAAATAAAAAAGTGGATAACGACATGTTATCCACGCTCCCATAATTATAATAAAAACGAATCCTTATCACTATCCTGATTCCCCTTCTTATCATTCTCCAGAAAGAAAATCATTTTATTCATTTCCCAACTTATACTAGTATCGATACCATCAAGAAAGATAATGAAATTAGAACGAGCAAAAAACCCTGTAAAATTCATTACAGAGTTTTTTGCCGATTATTTATTGTTTTGCATACCGAATACGAACGTTATCGTCCATATGATAAATTTGTAATGTGTTTCCATCATAGTTTTGTAATTTATACATCATACTATCATTTGTTAGCTTTACTTCTTGACCGTCTTTAACTGCTTTTGTTACCTTTAACGATAATTGGAATGATGGAACATCTACCGCATATGTTCCTGTTAAGTAGTTATCTTTATTCGGATAAGAACCATCCGCATAGGACTCAAATGTCTTATCACCTTTTAGTACTAACGTAGTTTTTATGCCACTACCGTAATCAATACCCCAATTACCAATAATCTCAGTACCATCTTTAATGTTCTTCTGCATGTTCTCATAATTAATTCCTAACTCTTCACTTGTACCAACTGTACCTACAAATACCCCAGTTTTTGCTTGGCTTTTATCTGTTTGAGCCTGACTACCAGTAGTTGAGTTTGCCTGTGTAGAATTACTTGTTGTACTAGTAGATTTTTCTGTGACTGTATCACCTTTTGTTTCGGATCTTAACTTATCGAACGTAGGCTTCCAAATACGTTTTGCTTCCTCTAGTTTTGTATTTGCTTTATTTAAGATTTCTTTATCAGTCTCTATGCTGAATCCTTTATCTTTGAATAACTTCTCTATCTCACCGAATGTTTCTCTTAGTTTATCCGTCGCTCTTTCAATCTCTTTTTGATCTTCTTTATGTTTTGGCGGTGCGGAAATCTTCTCTATTTTATCAAATACTTTATAGATGTCTTTAATACTATCTAATACCTCAGCTTTTGATTTACTTCCGTTTCTCAAATCCCTTACAGAAGCATCATAGTAATCAAATCGTCTTAACATATCCTGTTCAATGTCTAATAAATATTGTGCATAATCTTCATCCAAAACGCGAACCTTTTGAACATCTTTACTTCCTTCTTTCGCATTCGTTGATTTTTCTTTCGTTTCAGAAGCCTTAGATTTACTTGTTTCTTCTGTCTTTTCTTCTTTACTTGCCGAATCTTTTACTGTAACACAACCACTTAATAATAAAGCAACTGGAACTGCAGCAGCTATTAGTTTCTTCACTTTCATACCTCATACCCCTTTAAATCATTTATTCTTAGTTGGTTTTACTACCGATGCTCTTCGCTGCTTCTTCAAACAGTTTTGAACCTTCTTGTGCTTTACTTACTGCTTGATGCATTTTACTCTCGTCTTCTTGATCTAATGCATCAAAGAGAAGTTGAAAACAATCCGCATACAGTTCCATCGATTGCTTTATCTTCGCCTGTTCTCCCTGTAACTCAGGAGGCGCTTGTAAATTCTTCAGTTTCTTCGTTGTTGCCTTTGCTCCACCTAAACTTAGTTGTACTTCACTTTTCTTTTGTTTGTATGATTTTACGTCTGAATCTGCTATTCCTTCAATTAATTTCATTGTATCTTCAATTTGAGTAGCACTGTTTATGATATCTGCCTTATACCTTTCAACATCAGAACCAGTTACCTTACCAGTTGAAGAATTAGAAGAGGAACTTTGTTGACTACTTGATGAACTACTGCTTGTACCTTCACCTTTCGCTACAGATAAGCTATCTTCTTTCTTGCTATCAGTTGACTTACTCTCTTTCTCAGAAGCCTTATTCTCTTTCTCTACCTTTTGTGTTTCTTCTTTCTTTGGTTCATCAGCTTTCTTACCATCCGTTTCAATTGTAATACAACCGCTCAATAACATAACTGGTAATGCTAAACTTACTAATTTCTTTGCCTTCATGATTACTACTACCCCTTTAGTTGTAAAATTTAGTGTGAAAAAGTTAATATACTTAATTAATAAATTTTCCCCGAATAATTTATTAGAATCTACTACGAATAGATTTCCTGTATATTCACAATCTTTCCATATATATCATTTTACAAAGAATTACATATTTGGTCAAAGGGATTTATGTAGTTTTTAAAGAAACATTTCTACGCGAAAAAAGAAGCTAACAATAAATTGTTAACTTCTCAACTTAAGGGAAAATAATATCTTTCCTTACCTTCTAATATCTAGGTTGTGATTGAATATTTGTAAGATGAACATCATACATATCAATGATTTCAAGAAATCTATCAGCTTCACGGAAGACATGGTCTGCCAATAATGGGTGGATGATACTCTTTATTTTACATTGCTCAATTAAATCACGTGCTGTTTTCTTAAAGTCCCGAAGAGATGCAACCGACACACGATTTTGATCTAAAAATTGATCTAGAAGAGGGACAGTTTGGGATTGTGGTTTCATTGATTCTAAGTCAATTGCTTGATACATTAATGCATCAAAATCATTGCTAAAATTTCGCGCTGTATCTACAAGCTTTCTTTCCGATGGATCAAGAAGATGGCCAATAAATTTAGCATGGTCTGCCATAATCCTCAAAAAGAAAACATTTTCTTTAATAATAGCATCAGGAAGAGCATCTAATTTTCCTTCATTTAATTCCATTAAACGTTTTCTAAAATAATCAGCTTCCCTACTCGTATGGTCAACTAACAGTGGAAAGTTATTTTGTCCTGGCAATTTACATGTGAGAATCAATCCTAAAATTTTCCGTTTAAACCCCCAAATATTAGTTGCGGCTTGTTGTACTTCTGCATTAAATCTTTTGATTTGCTCAGGATCTGTTTCATTTGTGTAGGAATGCGCTATTTGTTCAATATGTTCAAACAATCGATAAAATTGATTCGCCTCTTCAATTAATTGCGTATCCTCGCATCTAAACCCTAAGCGAAGAAAAAGAGAATGCTCCTTCATGATTCTAGACCAAAAACGAATTTCATTTAATGAACGCTCAACAAACATTACAGATGTAACACCTGTATCCGGATGTAATGGAGTTTCATCCCTATGCATTGTTAATCCCCCCCAGTAAAATACCCCGCTAGTTCCATTCTTATGAAGAAACATATATATAAATGCCCTCAATAAAAGTTCATAATGAATTTCGTATACATGCTTCCCAACAAAGAAAAAGGCTACCACCTAGATGTAAACTTCTACTAGATAATAGCCTTTCAACATTTCTATTAAAGCAATACAGAATCTTTATCACTATCCTGATTACGTTTCTCGCGCTCTTCTGCTAAGCGCTTCATGTACACTTCGCCTTCTTTTTCAATAAACTCATTATCCATCTCTTGCTCTTTTTTTGAAGTATATAAAACCATGTAGCCACTTAATACGATCCCAACGATTACAAGATACACCCACCATGGTAAAGTTTCCACTCTACTTCATTCCTTTCCTTAGACAAGCCTTATTAGTTTCACTGTATGAGGAAAGAAGTACATTTATGCTTAAAATTTTATCATTGTGGATTCTTCGCGAAGAACGCTTGTACATATTCCATAAACTCGATTGGTTCCTGACGAAACGGTGCGTGGTATCCTTTTTCAATAATATGAAACGTACTATTCGCAAATAGCCCATGATACAGTTCACCATTTTTCCAAGAAACGCTCTTATCGTGTCGTCCCCATAAAATTAAAGTTGGCACCTTAATTTTATCGGCTTCCATCGCAATGCGGCGCTCTCTCATTTTCGTCAGCTGATCATAATGCTCTTTATCATCACGACTATTTTTCACTTCATTTTTATTGTAATCCGTAATCTCTGTTACAGTTTGTAAGTCTGTCGATAGCGGCGGCACTTCATAACTTTCTTTTTGCTGGAAAGATTCAATTCCTGTAGAGTCTGCTAAAATGAGATGCGTCACTGCGTCCGGATATAAATACGCTAAATTGAGGGACATCTCTCCGCCCATTGAATGACCGAGCACCGCAAACTGATCGTATCCGAGCTTCTTCATTAACTTATAATATAAATTCACTTGCGCAGGAAACGAATACTCAAAATCAATTGGCTTAGAAGAACGTCCAAACCCTAAAATATCCACTGCAATAATCGTGTGGTCCCGCGCTAGTTCCGGATAAATATCACTAAATCCATCTGAAGAACCACCAAACCCGTGCAGCATAAGTAAAGGAGGCTTCCCCTCACCAATTTTCTTAAAATAAATCGTCTGCCCGTCAATTTGCGCCATACTCTCTTTCGTATGCAGCTTCATCATAACAGTATCTTTCACTTCTCCAACCTTCGCAATCGGCTTATCAACGAAGTTACATACGATAAGCAAAACGAGCACAATACCGCTAATCAAATAAAACTTAAACCGTTTCAACATTCCCGTCTCCTTTCTCTTGTTGCTATTTAAAGTTTTTACATTATTTGGTTGTTTTATAATTATTTTTAATTGTAACTAAAACAGTTACAATTTCACTAAAAAAATATAACTCATTTCTATTACTAATGGTTATTTTGTAACTATTATAGTTACACATTTAAAGTAAGTCAATTCTTTTCTCTACATGGTCTAAAAATAGAAAAAGGGACTTCATGTTGAAGTCCCTTTCTTTGTTATTATAGTTGGCTTACTCCGCCGCCATCGCCTCTATTATCTACTGGTGCTCCGCCATCTCCTTTATTGAAGTTGGCTGGCGCTCCTCCATCGCCTCTATTATCTGCTGGTGCTCCGCCTGTTTCACCTATGTTAACGTAGTCTGGTCTTGCTGGCGCTCCACCCGTGTCTCCTCTATTAAAACTAGCATAGTCTGGTTTTACTGGTGCCCCACCAGTATCTCCTTTATTAAAACTAACATAGTCTGGTCTTGCTGGTGCTGGAACATCACCGTGCTCCGCTTGTTGTACAAAAGAACTATTTAAACCGACAGATACAATACCAACTAACACTATACCAGTTACAGCCATACCAATTTTTTTAAACATTATTTTAATGCTCCTCTCTCTATCTTCTTCTCTTTTGCCTGTAATGCTTTGTAAAAATAATCACTTGCTTTCATGTAATTAGCATCCTCACGAAACTTTATTGCAAGTTTTTCAACATATTCCTGAGTGTAACTATATAAAGATTCTTTATCAAAATAAGTAATTCCTTTAAGAATAATTTGCTCTAATTCTTTAATAGGAACATTACCATTTACTGCTTTTAAAATACTAAAATGATGTATATACTCTTCATTTTCTAACTCCATACAAATATTTAATCCTCTATCAATTAATTCTTCAGCAATGTTTGTTTCTCCCAGTTTAAAATGTTCCCTAGCTTGTAGGAAAATCGCTTTGAAATGTGCTGGGAATTTCTCTGTTACTTCTGAAAGATGTCGAATAGCTAGTGCAGAAAGGTTTTGACTTGCGTATAGCCAGCCTAAATTATGACGTACCCTTAAAAGCAATATAGCGTTATCCTGTTTTTGTAGAATATCTATCGCTGAATTTAAACACTCTTCTGCTTGTTCATATTGCTTTATTTGTATGGCAGTTAGTCCTAAAAGATTCTGAGATAAAGCAATATTCATATCTTGTCCTGCTTGTTTTGAAAAAATTTCTTTAGCTTTATTTACATATTTTATTGTATTCATTGGTTGCCTTGTATTGTAGAAAAATGCAGAAAGACGATAACAGAATTCCCCATATTCTAATTCATCAGGGATATATTTTATTAGTGTTTTGGCCTTCTCATAACATCTACTTGCATCATTGTAATTTGATATTAGAGTTGCATGCATTGCCTTAAAAAAATAATAGTAATATGACAAACGATTTTCAGACGTTTTATAAATTTCATCAATTTTATCAAAACTATTTTTAGTAATTTGTAAACCATCCGCCAGCACTTTATATCTAAAATCTAATAAAGAGTAATATAGCCACAAATCCCCATCCTCTTTTACATTAGAAAATTCACTCTCAATCTCTTCCTTCATCTCCGTTGCTTTCTCTATATTTTGCTGCAACATTACACGATACCAATCATCTAAAGAATGTTTCATTTGCTCCCTTGTTACTACATCTGCTCCCATACACTCGCATCCCCTTTTCTCCAAAATTACAAAATTAGGATATTTATAGAATTATCAAAATTGTATAGTATCACCTCTTTTCTATGTATTGAAAAATAATTATCAGAAAATTAAATATTTTAATTAATTATACCAAAGTTTTCCTTTTAGATAACTTGAGAAAGAGTTGTCAGAAAACTTAATAGAACAAATAAAAAAGCAAGCAATTCCAGCTATCAGCTAAAACTACTTGCTCTCCTACTTATTATCTCTACTTTTACTCTTTAATAAATTCCTTCGTGCTTCTTACTGTATCAATTGGACGAACTAATTTTTCGATTTCTTCACGTTTTGGCTCTAGGAATGGAGGTAAAGATAATTTTTCGCCAAGTGTTTCGTATGGCTCATCTCCCATAAATCCTGGGCCGTCTGTTGCAAATTCAAATAAGATTTGTGGTGCAACTCTTGCGTATAATGACTCGAAGAAGTGACGGTCTACATAACCAGATGAAGGAAGCCCTACGCTACTGATTCTCTCAATCCATTCTTCTAATACAGCGCGATCTTCTACGCGGAATGCAGCATGGTGCACTGTACCAAAACCTTGTCGTGCTTCTGGAAGAACTGTATTATGTTCTACAATGACAGAAGCACCGTTTCCGCCTTCGTTTACTTCAAATAAATAGAATTCTCCTTCTTGCGCAACCTCTTTAAATAATAGAACTTTTTCTAACACTTCTTTGAAGAAACTAAAGTTCGCAATGCGGATAAATACAGGTCCTAAGCCAGTAATTGCATATTCTAATGGAACTGGACCTTTTTGCCATGGTGTACCTGATTCGATTCCTTTATCAAGTTCATCTGAGATTAATTGATAATGTTGGTCATCAAAATCAACGAAAGAAAGAGTTTTCTTACCGAATTGTTCTTTAATTCCTGTATGTTCCACTTTCAGACGGTCAAAACGTTTTACCCAATATTCTAATGCTGCATCAGTTGGCACGCGGAATGAAGTTTTTGAAATTTCATTCGTACCGTGTACTCCTTTTGGAATACCTGGGAAGTCAAAGAATGTCATATCTGTTCCTGCACTACCTTTATCATCTGCAAAGAATAAATGATATGTTTGAATGTCATCTTGGTTTACTGTTTTTTTAACTAAACGCATTCCTAAAACGTGAGTGAAAAACTCATAGTTTTTTTCTGCACTACTTGTAATTGCTGTAACGTGGTGAATTCCTTTTAATTGGTTCATTTTATATTCCTCCAATAGTTTTAAAATTTATGTTTTCTCTTCTATTACTTCTCTTCAATAGGTGCTAAATTCGCTTCAATCTCTGCACGCTGATCTTCTAGGAACGGTGGTAAATCAAGCTTTTCTCCTAAATGTTCCACATCTCCATCAACTGTAAATCCTGGTCCATCTGTCGCAATTTCAAATAGGATTCCGTTTGATTCGCGGAAATATAAGCTTTTAAAATAGAAACGGTCGATGATTCCTGAAGACTGGAAGCCTCTTTGTATCACCTGTTCTTCCCAATAAGCAAGCTCTGCATCATTTTTCACACGAATTGCTAAATGGTGAATGCTACCGCGGCCCGGTTTTTCAGTAGGACCATCTAAATATTTCACAACGATTTCTCCAAAAGCCTCGCCTTTAATGGACTGAAAAATCGCTTCCTCTTCGCTGCGGCTAACCTCTGTATAACCAAACATCTCTGTAAGTGTACTCGCCATTTTATCAAGTCTACGAACTGTCATTTCCACAGAACCCATTCCTTGAATTTGATGCTCTGCAGGAACTTCTGATTTCTCCCAAGTTTCCCAGTGCTCTACTTTTTCTCCGTTTGAAACGAGTAATACTAAGCGAAGACCTTCAGCATCCTCAAATTGCAAAGCAGGACGATTTGCATATGTTGTTATTTCACTATGTTTCACATCAAATGTCTCAAATCGTTCTTTCCAGTAATGCAAGCTATCCTCTGAAGGAACGAGTAACCCAATTCGAGTAATGGCATTCGTACCGCGATATGTTTTTCCTACTAAAGGAATTTCAAAAAACGTTAATTCCGTACCTGGACTTCCTGTTTTATCTCCATAAAATAAGTGATACATTGATGGATCATCTTGGTTCACTGTCATTTTCACGCGACGTAAACCAAGTACATTTTTATAAAAATGATTATTTTTATTTGCATTTTTCGTAACCATCGAAATGTGATGATGCCCTTTAATCTCATACATTGTTTATTCCTCCGTTTCGTTTTACTAGTCAAGTGATAACTAAAAAAATAACATTTCCCACAACTAATATGGTTTTTAACGTTTCAATTTATTCTTCATTATGTTTTTGTAAATTCATCTTAGTTTTTACTGCATAACTTACTTTGTTTTTTATCGAAAGCAACTGAGTGTATGTTTTTCATATGACTCAATCGCTTTCGTTACTATCACTTTACACCTCAAGTGATTAAAAAGCAAGAGAAAAATCTCGAATTTGAGATATTTTTTTGTTAAATAACATTTTAGGATAAAGAATCGTTAATTGCTATATTTTTTTAAAGCGGTTATTTACATATTTACGATAATAAAATCACTTCATTTCAATTTCAAAAACACAATAGCCTATAATCAGTGCCGGATGTCCCACACTGATTATAGTTTCGTTTTATATATTCCAAAAATCACTATTTATATCACTATTATATTTATAATCAACCTTTTCTTTACCACACTTTTCGCACTTATAAAAATTAGCTGTGCCCATCTGACCTGTTTTAAAGTTTTCACTATCCAGAGTTTTAATAAATTTATATTTGTGTATACATTTAGGTTCTTTTACTTTATTCAGCCATTTGTCTAACATAAAGTGATCACTCCCCCTTTAAAGAATCTTCCTAATACACCTATACATTTAGAGTAAACTACAAAAGATTTCCAATCAATGGGCACTCGCTCTTACCTTCTTTGCATCACATCGTATGCAATTTTTTGTTAAAGATTTTTACTTTATTGTAAACAGATTCTCAACCATTAGCTTTACACCGGCTAATTCAACATTAATTTCCTATAGTTTCTTCTCTTATCGGGCAATAAAAAATGGTGTGAAAACTTAATTTCACACCATTTTTTATAACCATATTGGCATTCCATATTTAAAAAAGCGATTTTAATTATGAAACGTCGGCTTATAGAACGAACGATTATCAAGAGCAAAGACACGCTCTGTGTATTCGCCTGGTTTTGTGCGTCCTAATGCGCGGTCCATCATGTTCATTTTTGCATCTAAGTTGTCGATGTAATGCAGAATTTCTGCTTCTTTTACTAATGGTGGTTTTGGGCTACCCCATTCTGCTTTTCCGTGGTGAGAAAGCACGATGTGTTGAAGAATTAATACTTCTTCTGCATCAATTTGCAGCTCGTCTGCTGCTTTACCAATTTCGTTCACCATAATCGAAATGTGGCCTAATAAATTTCCTTCTAACGTATACGTTGTGGAAATTGGACCAGACAACTCGATTACTTTACCAAGGTCATGTAAAATAACGCCTGCATATAGTAAGTCTTTATCTAATGATGGATATAGATTTGAGATAGCTTTCGCTAAATCAAGCATCGATACGACATGATAAGCTAGTCCAGATACGAACTCGTGATGGTTCTTCGTAGCTGCTGGATAGTCTAAAAATTCGTTTTGATGCTTATTTAATAAATGTCTTGTGAGACGTTGAATGTTTGGATTTCTCATTTCGAATATGTATTGCGTAATTTTCTCGACCATATCTTCTTTTTTCACTGGTGCTTTTTCTACGAAGTCCGAGATGTCTGTTACTTCATTTTCATTCGCAACACGAATTTGTTTCACACGTAATTGAATACGGCCTTTGTAGTTTAGAATGTCACCAGCTACTTTCACGATTGTTTCCGCTACATATTGTTTCTCAACTTCTGGTGATACGTCCCATAGCTTCGCTTCAATATCTCCACTTGGATCTTGTAAGATTACTGTTAAAAATGGCTTTCCATTGCTTGCGATACCTTTTGTCGCTGTTTTAATTAACAAGAAAACATCGACTTGTTCACCAACTTCATATTCTGCAATTTTCTTTTTCATTCGAATTCCTCCACCAAATCAATTACTTTTAGTATAGCACACTACAACTCATTTTCTTTACGCATATGCGTTAATTTTATAATCTGTTTTTCTGTAAAATATGCGAGTAAATGCGCATGACATGTAAAGAAGATCACTTGTCTATCCTTTGCAATTTCCTTTATAAGTTTAATCGTCCGATTCGTCCTTACCGCATCAAAGTGCACGAAACTGTCATCAATAATAAATGGATAATCATGCTCAAATGTTTTTGCTAATGCAAATCTCAGCGATAAATACAACTGCTCAGCTGTCGCTTGGCTTAGTTCATGACTATAAAAACGCATACCGTCGTTACGCTCAACGATGAACGGCTCCGCCTCTGACGGTGAAAAGATTTTACTATATCGTCCGCCCGTTAAATACACAAAATACTCTTCTGATTTTTGTAAAATACGAGGAAGATGTACTTCATGATAATATTGCTTCGTTTTCGTTAACACTGTCTTTGCGGCCGCATACGCAGCCCACTTCTTCACTTGCTCACGCACTTGCGCTTTTTTCATTTCCCATTCATGCATTAAATCACCGTACGTACTACCTTCTTCTAAATTCGCAATTTCCATACGATGCTGTGCAATACGCTCTGTCAGTTCTTTTTCTTGTGCCAGACAGTTTTGCGCGGCTGTCAGTTCTTGCTTTAATTTTTCATCATAACCGTCAGCTTCATAATGTTCAGCTAATGATAAACTCGTTAAACGTTGTTCTAAAAGATCAATTTGCGGTAATAAACGTCCTACTTGCTTCTCCGCATCTTCACGTTTTTCCGCTAGTTTACCTGCTGCTAAAAACATCTCTTCATTTGTAGCTTCTGCAATATGCCATAAACTGTCTCGTTCTACTAGTAATTGCTTTAATTGTTCTTGCATAAACTCATATTCTTCTTGCCATTCCGTCAGTTTTTCTTTTAACTGCTTACAAGTTTGGCGTTTTTCTTTCTCATTTTGCATACGACTTTGCGCCTCGTGCAGCTTACTATACTCCGCGCTACCGATAACAGTTTCTAGTTTATGTTCAAATTGCGAAATCATTTCATATAATGAAGATTTTCGCTTGCCTTGCTTCTCTAATTCACGATATAATTGCTGCATTTTTTCCATACGCTCAAACGCCGGCAATATGTGTGCATATGTATAAAATTCAGGGAACGTATAGCGCTTCTTATATACATTTACTTGTTCGCTCATGCGGAACGTTTCTCTCTCCCATTCCTCATACGATGAAACGACTTTATCATACGCTCGCTCCATTTGCTGCAATTTATATGACTCACGCTCAAATAACTTACGAATTTCTTCGTCTTTTTCTAACTCATAACGAACAGACATCGCTTCTTCACTTTGTCTCCCGCCAGCACTTTGCTGAAGAGTAAGGAGCTCTTCTTGTAACCCACTTGACGGATCTTTATATAAAACAAGAGCAAGAACAATCCCTACAAAAACAATGACACTAATAAATAAGAGCGGGCGGTTATCTATAAATAAGCTCGTGAATAACACGCATGTGTTAATAAGAAGTAACAGAAGACAAACTCTTTGCCACTGCTTTTTCTTTTGCATAGCCGCTCCTGCTTTTTCCTCATACTTGCGCTTCATTCTCTCAGCGCCCATACCGATAAACGCCGCATCTTGGAACGACTTTTCTTTCTCGGCTAACGCACTTCGCTCTTCATCCGCTAACATTTGCTTCTGAATCTGTCTTATATTTTCTTCTTGTTCTTCTAATTGCTCTTGCGCTACTTTAAAATGACCATCAAGCTGTGCTTTTTGCGTTTCTAATTCACGCGCTTTTTGCACTGCTTGCGTAATTAACTCTTTCGTTGCCAAACTCATATCAAACGAAAGAACTGTTTCTTTTTCAAAAGTAGCACCGATTTGTTGCTCTAGTTCTGCAAGCTCTTCTTTTATATTCGTAATCGTTCCTGTTATATCACGCATTTCTTGGCGTGCATTTTCGTAAGACATATGCTGCATTCGAAGTTCTTCTACATAACTTTCTTTTTGTAAAAATTCTTCATCTATTTGAATCGATTCTATTTCTGACTGCACATTCTCTATTTTTTTATGAAGCGAATCAACTTGTAATTGGAGCGGCTCCATTTTCGCCTTAATCGCTTCATAGCGCGCCATTCCGTTTACAGGAAACTGCCCCTTCTCGTTTTCTAACACTTTCTCATACGCACGCTTTTCAATAACGAGAGGTTCAAGTGCTGCTAATATTTCATAATCTTGCTTTCGTTTTTCTGCACTCTCTTTTTCTGCGCGAACAGAAGCAAGCTTCTCTTCACTTTCTTTTAACTGCTCCACTTGCTTTTCATACGTGCCAATTTTTCCTTGCCACTCTTTCATCTTCTCTTCCAGTTTCTTCATCTCTTGCAGTGACACATTAATTTCCGGTTTACGCCCGCTCGGCTTAAAGCGCTGATCCATTTCTTTTTCTAGCTTTTTATCGAGCTGCAATAACGCATCACTTCCGACTGCACTTGCCGAAAATAAATAATTGCCGATATCCGCTTCGCCTAGCTGATGAATGTTTTGAAGACCGTGCATATCAAAAGAAAAGACCGATTCAAATAAACTTTCATTCATCCCGGTTAATATATCGTGTAAAATTTCTTCGCCGCCCGTTTTCCCGTCTTCAAAATAAACAGTTACCTCACCAACAGCCGTCTTTGGCAATCGTTCAATTTTCAAACGACCGTACTTCTCTGTTTGCACAGTGATTGCTCCGCCATACTTCCCGCCTTCTTTCGGTTCATAACGGCGCTGTCCTCTCGTCGGAAAACCGAATAAAATACTTTTCATAAACGAGCGAATTGTTGATTTCCCTGCTTCATTTTCACCGTATAACACCGTCAGCATTGACAGATCCATTTCCACATTTTCTAATTTTCCGTACCCATAAATATGGAGTTTTTCCATTCTCATTTTTTATCCCTCTCTTGCTGGAATAATTGTTCTAAAATAATATTTTCCGCTTCCTTCTGAATCTCTTTCTTCTCTTCTTCTGTAAAAGATTCAATACTATTACGCGCTATAGGAGATGTCCAAATCGTGCGCAATACGCCGTCCATATTTGTGAAAGCTTCTAACTCCTTTAGCACACTACCGACGAAATGATTTTCTTCTTTCAAACGTTCGATTTCCGCAAAAGAGACCGTCTCATTTTTCCACTTCATCGCATACACGAAATCTTTTCGCTCTTCGCCAGCTGCTAAAATATGAAAAATTTCTTCAACACGTTTTTCATCACGCAAATAAGGAGAAAGTGGTCCCTGCCCTGTAAATACGGCAGTTAAAAGCGTCCCTTCCTCTTCTCTTCGACATTCATTCATCGCTGTTGACACTGCTGTCATAAGATCATCAACAGTTTCAAGTCCATCAATATTCACTTCTATCTCATCCCACACAACATCTGCCGTATGGAAAAATGAACATTGCGTTCCTTGTTTCGTAAGTTCAATCAGGTACGCACCCTTCTCGCCTATTTCCTTACGATGACGACCTTGTATGTTCCCTGGATAAACGATGTATGGCTCTTCTAATAAAATTTCACGTTTATGTATATGGCCAAGAGCCCAATAATCAAACTGCTTTTCTTTCAGCTCACGAATTTGAAACGGTGCATAGCGATTATGCTCTGCATCCCCTTCCACACTTCCGTGAAGCATGCCAATATGAAAAGGCGCATCACTCATTTTCGTATACTGCGCTGTCATATTATCCGTTACCGCTTGCTGCAAATAACTAAACCCGTAAATAGAAGCTAATAGCTCACCATTTTTATAAAATGATTTCTCTTCTACGTAAGGCTCCGTAAACACATGAACATTTTCCGGAAACTCAATTGCTGCCCAGCTTCCCCCTAAATGATCGTGGTTACCGTGAATAATAAAAACAGGGATATCGTACTGCGAAAGTCTCTTCATTTGCTCGCGCACAAACACTTGCGCCCTCAAACTTCTCGTCTCCGCATCATACAAATCCCCGGCTAGTAATACGAAATCCACGCGCTCTTGAATCGCTTTATCAACAATACGCTCGAACGATTCAAACGTACTTTGCTTCATTCTCTCCCAAACAGACTGCGGTACATTCATCTCCATTCCTTTAAACGGACTATCTAAATGCAAATCAGCCGCATGTATAAACTTCACTTGTTTCACAAATAACGATCCTTTCTTTTTCCGTACTTTACTACGAATAGTAAATCTAGTGCTCATAAAACTTTCTCTCTATTTTACCACGCAATGTCATATATTTCTTTGCATATTCTAGTGATTTATGCCAAAATAGTTATAAGATTCTGATTTTTATTATTGGAGGGAATTTTCATGGGAGTATACGTTCTAACAGTCTTTGAAAAAGATGGTTCAAAAGCATTAGACGAATCATTCGAGGCGGCAACTGAAAAAGAAGCGAAAGCAAAAGGTGAATCTATTTTACGAGAAAAAGGATTGTATGAAAAAACACATCGCTGCACATCTACTGCAGGTAAGCTCGTTTTATTCCAGCGCTAAAAAAAAGAAGCGTCATCCGCTTCTTTTTCACTCTACTATATCTTCGTCACACCACGTAAACACCACATCTAGAATGCGATTACCGATACGTACGCGTTTATTCCATTTTCCTGTTTGGATCTGATGTTGCAATTCTGCTTTCATCTTTTCCGTCCAGTCGTGAATCGTTTCACTACCGTCGTACGGATATACGCCCTGAAACTCTTTCTGCAGTAGATGCAAGCTCTCTGCATCAAAATGAAAATGGAAGAAGTAGTTTGCTGTAAGCGATGGTTCTTGCAATCGTAAAAACTGATCATCAATTTGCTTTCTATTTCTATAGAAAGTAAAGATATTCACTTTACCGCTCGTAATTTGGTCAATTTGAATTTCGTGCTTCTCTATAATCACGTCTTGTCCACCTCGTTATATACTATCTTTAGTATATATGTCTTTTGCAACAAAGTTAACCATTTTCGCGCGAAATTCATTTCCTTCATTATATTACCTGTACCTCCATATGCAATCAGAACAAATAAAAACAAAGTTGAAGGGGAGCGATCACATGTATTTCGGAAGCAAAGGTTGGTATGTAAAAGAACTTAAAAAATTAGGTATCCGTACTTATGAAGGTAAAAAACTAGAATCGTATCGTACGCATGTGTTATCTAGTTTACTTGAGAGAATGAAGAGAGCTTCGGCTTAATAAAAAATAGAAGAAGCCACTTTTCAAGTGGCTTCTTGTCAGAGTATTAGGAAACCCTTCCATGGTAGTATCTTTATCCATCTCTTTAACATAAGGTTTATCCGTGAGAATTAATTCCGTATGCTCACCAATCCACTTATGTATCCGTAGCAAATCTAGCTGCTCGTAAATCAGTGTCATTAATTTCAAAGCCACCTCCTTGTAAGGGTTCATCTGCAACATCAACTAGTGTAAAATTATGTCTTTCATTCACAAAGACATTTTTATTTTCCATTAAACCTGCTATGTGCATGGCTATCAATAATCATATTATTCTCCATCCCTTACGTTTTTTTACTTTGTTGCCATTTTTCTTTCTTCAAATACTTCCGTAGCAACTGTCAAAATCGTATTTAAAGCTATTGGAAAACCACCATAAATCAACATTTGCATCATTACTTCTACAATTTCTTCTTCTGTCCACCCTACATTTAAAGCTCCATTAATATAAAACTTAAGTTGTTGCGTATTTCCTAATACCGTTAACCCAGCTACTGTAGCTAATAGACGAGACTTTAAATCTAATCCTGGTCTTGAAAAAATTTGTCCGTAATTAAATTCAACAGCTAATGTGCCTAAATCTGGTGCAATAGAATCTTTAAAACTATCGAGAATCGCTTGATAATTCTCCTCGTCTATTTTTTTCAGAATATCTAGACCTTTTTGATAATTCTCTTCATTCCTTACCATTATGCATCGCCCCTTTTCATATTTTCAACCATTTTTAAGCTCTTAACCTCATTTTTCATGTTTAAAAGACTCGTAAATCCTAAACTCACCATCACCATACCTGTTATGCAAACTCCTAGCCAACCCCAATTGCTCCAAGCTAATACCCCTATATACGATCCAAGTGCCCCACCTAAAAAAGTGGCTACCATATACAGTCCATTTAATCTACTACGTTTATCTGGGGAGAGCTGAAATATTCTGGCTTGACATGCAACTTGATTTGCTTGTGTACCTACAGTTACTAATAATGCAGATAAAATTAAAGCAGTTAACCAGTAACCTAACGTAATAGAAATAATAAATGCTATGAATGTAATTGTCATACAAAGAGTATTCGCATAAATTGGACCCTTTTTATCAATTACCCGCCCAATTATAGGAGTAGCAAATGCACCTCCTATTCCAACTAACCCAACTAATCCTACAACATCACTTCCATATGAATAAAAAGGTGATTGTAGAAGGAAGCCAAGAGTTGTCCAGAACACGCTAAATGCACCAAATATCATTCCTTGGCTTATACAAGCTTGACGCAGTACTTTTTCTTGTATAAACATGGGGCCTAATGAAGTCAATAACTCACTATACTTCATAGAAGCAATCCCTTGACTTTTGGGTAGTAAAAGTCTTGTGAGTACAATGATTACCAGCATACTTGCAAAGGAGACCCAATACATTGCTCTCCAACCAAAATGCACGTCAATCAAGCCACTAACAAAACGTGCTCCTAAAATCCCACATACCAAGCCTATGGCTACATTTCCTAGGACCTTTCCGCGCACCTTTTCATCAACCAAACTAGCTACAAGGGGTACAATTATCTGAGGAATAACCGTACAAATCCCTATCAAAAAGTTGGTCACCACAAGCCAAGTCACATTTGGTGAAATAGCGGCTGCTGCTAGTGAAAGACTTACTGCACATAGCAACGTTAAAATTAATTTTCTTCTCTCAAATATGTCCCCCAGTGGTACTACTAAAAGATTCCCTAAAGCATATCCTACTTGTGTTAAAGTGGCTACAATACCAATAGATGCTGCTGCTACATTAAATGTCTTCCCCATGCTTACAAGCAAAACCTGATTTAAATACACATTCGCCACTGTAAATCCACAAGCAACTGCCATGAAAAAGATTACTCCCTTTGTAACTCTTGGGTTTTCTTGTACAGAAGTATTGGCTTTATTCACTTTATTCACCCCCTTTATCAAAACTACAACTTTAATATAAAACAAATATTTTAATGTAAATAGATATCCAGTTATACTAGTATTAACAGTACTACCTTAAAGAAAGGGGCTTTTTATGAACAGTGAACAGGAAAGAAAAAAAGAACTCGGAAATTTTTTGAAGTCTAGACGCAACCGACTTTCTCCACAAGATTTTGGATTACCAATTAGTTCACGCAGAAAAGCCAAAGGATTACGTCGTGAAGAAGTAGCACAACTAGCTAATATTGGGGTAACTTGGTACACGTGGATTGAACAAGGCCGAGATATCCAAGTCTCAATACAGGCTTTAGAAAGTTTAGCTGATGCCTTACGCTTAGATAAAGAAGAACGTGAGCATATGTTTTTATTAGCTCATCAACAGTTACCTCCTGAAAAGCCTTTAAAAACTGATGACGAAGTAAGCCCTGTACTACAAAATTTTATAGATGATTTAAAGTTTTACCCGATATATGTAACAGATCAACTTTGGGATGTTGTAACCTGGAACCGTGTTGCAAGTGCAGTATTTGGAGATTTTGAAACTATGAGTTTCAAAGAAAGAAATGCAGTTTGGAGATGTTTTGCCTCCCAAGAATATCGAACCTTATTAGCAAATGATTGGGAGGCCCATGCAAGGAGACTTTTAGCACAATTTAGAGCTACATGTAGTCGTTTTGTTGGTGAAGAATGGCTCAAAGAAGTAGTGGAAGAATTAATGGCTATTAGCGCAGAGTTCCAAGAATGGTGGCTCGCTCACGATGTTCTCGGTACACCGAGTGGAAAAAAGGAAATCCATCATCCAATAGTAGGCACACTATTATTCGAACATATTACATTCCGGGTGTATGACGCTCCAGACTTAAAACTAACTATGTATCGACCTAAAGACCCAGAAACTTTAAATAAATTAAGACAATTACTACAATTAACTTCCAATTAAATATAAAATACATACTCATACTGATTATTAACATAAGGCCTACACTGCAAATTATGCAATACTAGGCTAAACCTTACAAACTAGAACGAGAAGAATAATAGCCTTTTGTTCCCTTTTATTCATTTTCAACAAAATAGCCCTTCAAACTAAAAATGCTATAATAAACCCAATCAAACTAAGGGGGATCATTTATCTTGCACGGAAAACACATTCAATTTCACAAGTTCGGCAATCCAAAAGATGTACTACAAGTTGAATATAAAAATATAGAACCATTAAAAGAGAATGAAGTTTTAGTTCGTATGCTAGTTAGACCGATTAATCCATCTGACTTAATTCCAATAACGGGAGCGTACGCTCATAGAATTCCTTTACCTAACATACCTGGTTACGAAGGTGTTGGTATTGTAGAAGATGTTGGCGCGGGCGTTACGAGAGAGCTTATCGGTAAACGTGTTTTACCGTTACGTGGAGAAGGTACTTGGCAAGAGTATGTGAAGACGTCAGCTGATTTTGTAGTTCCTATTCCGGATTCTATCGATGATTTTACAGCGGCACAAATGTATATTAATCCTCTTACAGCGTGGGTTACTTGTACAGAAACGTTAAACTTACAACGTAATGACGTTTTATTAGTGAATGCTTGCGGATCCGCCATTGGTCATCTTTTTGCGCAGTTATCAAACATTTTAAACTTCCGACTCATTGCCGTGACAAGAAATAATAAGCATACAGAGGAGTTACTACGCCTTGGTGCTGCATATGTAATCGATACTTCCACTACCCCGCTTTATGAAACCGTTATGGAATTAACGAACGGGCTCGGCGCGGATGCTGCAATTGATTCTATCGGGGGATCAGATGGAAATGAATTGGCTTTCTCCTTACGTCCAAACGGGTACTTTTTAACGATCGGTCTTCTATCAGGTGTACAAGTTAACTGGGCAGAGATTGTCACGAAAGCAAAAGTGCACGCGAACATATTTCATTTACGACATTGGAATAAAGAAGTAACGCCATATAAATGGCAAGAGACGTTTCGTCATTTAATTCACTTAGTAGAAAATAAGCAATTACGTTTTATGAAAGTACATTCTACATATGACTTAGCGGATGTGAAAACGGCGGTTGATGTTGTGCAGTCTGCTGAGAAAACGAAAGGGAAAGTATTTTTGACTAGTTATTAACTACAATTGAAGTGGGCTTTTTGATTGGCCTTTTAAATAGACTAGATAATACCTTTAAGAGCGAACATTTGTAAGTATCTGGTATAATTCTATTAAAAGGTGAAAGGAGATTTTCACATGTGGTTAATTTCGGCAATTTGGCCTGTTATACTAGTCGGGGGAATTGTAGTATTTGTAATAAAAAGATTGGAACATAAATATAAGAACGGAAAATTAGGTAAGAAAAAATCAAAAGAAGCTCAAAACTTATTAGATAGTCTCATACCTATAGGAATGCTTGTTGGCTCTATAATCGGTTTGATTTTCGGTATGTTTTTCCCGGACTTCTCCCTGCTTTCAGTTAGTTTAGGATCTGGAATAGGCTATTTATTTGGTTATTTCGCCTATGAAATTTATAGTAAGACAGGCAACAATTTTTCCTAATCCAAAAAGAATAAGCCGGACAGTACATAATAGTCATATAAAATATGTACTGTCCTTTATTTTTGCATCAACGTTATCACCGTACCTTCCACATCCTATACACCTTTTTGATTGATTTTCCTCTCCTCCCTCTTTTGTATATTCGCTTTTTTGTTTTCATTAGATCTATACCCATAGTAAAATAGAGCGCATGTAATAACTGAGCCTACAATGTATCCTAAAAAACATCCTAACCAAAACATAATATAATCGCCTCCATCCATAATAAATTTTATGTAATATAACTCTTTACATGCTCAATCGTTTATTTCTATCAACTATACACTCTCTAAAGCTATTCATACTATTATTTCTCTTCTTACCTCAAA
The DNA here is from genome assembly GCF_001883995.1 of Bacillus paranthracis. Lineage (GTDB taxonomy): Bacteria > Bacillota > Bacilli > Bacillales > Bacillaceae_G > Bacillus_A > Bacillus_A paranthracis. The sequence goes on from NZ_MACE01000004.1 coordinate 37,264, forward strand.
TAATAATTTTATTATTTGTCATAAAGTTAACATTTTTCCATATTATTACTTTTATCTTCGAGAATAATATACTACATTTGAAATAAGCAGGCTAGTATATCAGCTCTTCTCCCTCTTACCTTTAGTTATGAACAAAAAAACCCCCTCAAAGCATAATCTTCAAGGGGTGAGCCTGTTTTTTTATTTACTTATATACGTACAGCTGTACCACTTACAGCAACCATTAACATTCCATCACGAACAACCTCGTAATCTACGTCAACGCCAACGATAGCGTTCGCACCTTTTTGTTTTGCAAGTTCTTTCATTTCATCCATTGCGATATCACGAGCTTCTTTTAGCTTACTTTCGTAAGAACCAGCACGACCACCGACAACATCACGAACAGAAGCGAATAAATCGCGGACAATGTTTGCACCCATAATAGCTTCACCATTTACAATATCGATATACTCAATAATTTCTTTACCTTGAATTCCAGACGTTGTTGTTACAATCATGACTGACACTCTCCTAATAAGTTGTAGTTTGAATAAGCTTTCTTATGTCTTTATTATGACATGGAACAAGCAACGAATCTATTGAATTACCTTACAGGAATGTGACAGTTTTGTAAGAATACAGCGACTATTTTGTTTAATAAAGTGCTTTAACATTAGGATACATAAACGATTCCCTATTTTCTTTCCAGTCGCGTTCTACTTCTTTAAAAGTTGGTCGTCCTAATTCTTCATTGTTTTCATGTTTACGAAACCATTTCTTCACATACTGATCCCCGTTTTTATTTTGCACTGTACAAAGGAAACTATTATTACTATCCTTTAATATTTTTACAATCACGACAAGACACCCCTTCTCTCTTAAACTTGATCTTTTACCATAAGCCCTTCCTCTCTTATAGTCATACGACTCCTCGGTCGCGCCAAAGTTGTAAGATCAAAAACGATATTTACTTTGTTTACATTTTATTTAAAGAAATCAGAGTTATAAGCATTATGCTTATCAAATATTTTATAGATTTCTAACTTATCATCTAATTTTGCATCTACTAAAATTAATATATTTCCATCGTAAATGTATTCTTCATATTTCTTAGCGTGTTCTTCTGGAATGCCTAATCCTATAAATGCTCCTATTAAACTGCCAGCTCCTCCGCCAATACCGGCTCCCCCAATAGCTGCTGCGATCGGTCCCGCTGCTACAATTGGGCCCAGTCCAGATACAGCAAGTACACCAAGGCCTGTTAATAAACCTCCGAGTCCACCTGCTACTCCTCCTGCTACAAGTCCTGTCGCTGAAAAGATATCTCCTTTATGTGCAGTTTCATGATTCACTTTCTCACCTGATTTTTCTTCCAGATGTTCAATTTCCTTTTGATCTTTCGCAATAGCTGAAATGTTATCTGCCGAGTATCCTTTTTCCTTTAATTCATTAATAACGAGTGCCGCATCATCAATTGTTGGAAAAACACCTACTATTTTTCTATCCATATTCATAACTATTAACCTCCTAAAATTTTATATAACGTATCTTTATTACTCTTCGTTTTTATATACACTAATTTTTTTATTCACATAACCATTTACGAAAAATGCTAATAATAAAAGGACTACAAGAGAACTACTTAACAAGTAAATGAAATCAAATGTAATATCCGTTATCATTTTATCCATATGTAACAGTCTCCTTTTTATTTAAAGTAAAAGTATATTTTTATAGACTAAAACTTTACAATCCATCTTCGGTCAATCTCTTTATGGTATATGTATACCCTTCTTCCCCCTTTCTAAACGTAAAAAACTATAATTATATTTTTTCTTATTTATATGTTTAACATTTTTTAAAACGGGTACGTTTATATTGTTATGCTTATTATATGGAAAGGAAAATTACGATGAACGCCATTCACTCTACTACTATTCTTTATAATGAAACACCTACAATAACGCAGATTCATCATTTTTATGCTTTAATGACAACATTTCAAACGAATGTATTTATAAGTAAACGAGGAACACTTACTTCTATTAAAAACTTAAGCACATTAGTATCATTTTTCCTTACTATAAAAAAGAGAGAGCTTGTATTATTTATATTTGAAGGAATAGATGCAAAAAGAGCTTTAAGAACACTCTTTCCTTCTTAAAGGTTTTATTATCCCCTATTCCCTCGATTGTTATTTTTCATACATAGTTTTATACTTCAAAATGATTTCCTCTATTCAAAACGAGACCCCCTAATACAATAGGGGGATTTCTAGTTTAGCCCTATGAAAACTGATATAATATATATTACGTTTTTCATTCTTTAAAATAGAAAACTTTTAATAACCTTGAAGGTAGGAATTTTTAATGAAATCGAAAGCAAAATTTAGTATTCGCTACAAAATTATGGCTGGTTATTTAGTTATCATTTTGTTTTTACTTATTTCTTTTATTATGTTAAACAATCAGATTTCCAATTTACAAAAATCTCGTAATTTTATTATTGATCACGATTTTAAAGTTCTCAATTTAACGAATCAAGTGGAGAAAGACTTGCTAACAATAGAAAATAAAGCGAAAGGCTTTATTACTTCTAATAACGCGAACTATTTGCAATCTCTTAACTCTGCCGAAAGAGATTATGAAAAACATTACCATAATCTTTTTTCTTTATTAGAAGATAATCCATCTCAGCAAGAAAAATTAAAAGAGATTAATGGAAACATTACTAATTGGATGAATAAAGAGATTCACCCGTTAATTGCAAATCATAATAGTAATAAAATACAAGAAATCGACACTACCGAAATCCAATCATTACAATCACAACTAACTGACTTCCGGAGCACTGAGGAACAATTAACGAAAAAAAGAGCTGCACAATTAGATACTAAAAATAATAAATTAGAGCTTTGGTTATACAGTTTATTGTTTTTACTATCTTGTGTTTCTATTATCGTTTCACTTTATATTTCCAATTCCATTACAAAAACGATTAAAAATGTAATTCAAGCTATTAAATCCATTTCTTCTAAAGAAAAAATTACGGAAAGAATTCATGTAAATACACATGATGAAATAAAAGATCTTGCTCATACAACGAACCATCTGCTAGACGAAATATCGAAAAGAGAGTGGTTACAAACGGAGATTGCAGAATTAATTTTAATGTATCAAGGTGTATCTTCTATTGAGATGTTAGGTAACAAAATTTTGAGTGGAATTATACAAAAAACGCAAACTTCTTGCGGTGCGTTTTATGTACGTGAAGAAGTTGAAGAAACTGTCTACTTTGTGAAAAAAGCTTCTTTCGCCGATCAAGGTGTTGATATTGGAAAACAATCTATTAAAATGGGTGAAGGCTTCATTGGACAGTCTGCTTTAGAAAAGAAAAGTTTTATTCTTAGGGACATACCTGAAGAGTTTCGTTACGTTACTACTGGATTATTAGAAATACGCCCTAAAAATTTACTAGTCATCCCTGTCTTATTTGAGGATGAAGTGATTGCAGTAATGGAGTTAGTGAGTGTAACTGACATTTCAGATTTACATCAAGATTTAATTCACCAAACTGTTGATAATCTAGGTTTAACAATCCACAGCATTATGGGACGTATGCGAATTCAAACTCTTTTACATGAATCACAAGCAATGACAGAAGAGTTACAAGTTCAATCTGAAGAATTGCAAACGCAAGCGGAAGAACTACAAATGCAAGCCGAGGAATTAAGAACAACGAACGAACAGTTAGAGTCTAGAACGGAAGAGGCCGAGCAAAAGACAGCTGACTTACAAGTGACTAAATTAGAATTAGAAGAAAAAGCAAGCGAGTTGTTACGTAGCTCAAAATACAAATCAGAATTCCTAGCAAATATGTCACATGAATTACGCACACCGTTAAATAGTATTTTACTATTATCTGAAATGTTAAAAGAAAATCATGATAATCATTTATCCGATGATGAAATTGAATTGGCAACCGTCATTCATTCATCAGGGAAGGATTTACTTACTTTAATTAATGACATACTAGATTTATCTAAAGTAGAAGCCGGAAAACTAGATGTCATTTTTGAAGCAACGAACATAAGTGATATGGCAACAAGTATGCAGCAAAACTTCTTACATATCGCTGCACAAAAAAATGTTGAATTTACTGTTGAAGACAGTGACACGATTCCTGATCTGTTTTATACAGATGCAAAACGGATTGAACAAATTATTAAAAACTTATTATCCAATGCATTTAAATTCACGGAAAAAGGATCCGTCTCTTTATATTTCGATTCAATAGAAACAAGCAACTTGAGTCATGATATGCAGTCTATAAGTAAAGACTGGATAACAATTTCAGTAAAAGATACTGGTATTGGTATCGCTAAAGAACAGCATCAACTTATTTTCGAAGCCTTTCAACAGGCAGATGGTGCAACAATTCGAAAGTATGGTGGTACAGGATTAGGTTTATCTATTTGTAAAGAGTTTGCTAGACTATTAGGTGGTTGGATTACGTTAGAAAGTCATGTAGGTGAAGGTAGTACTTTCACTGTATATATTCCTAACCTTCCAAACGGATTAACTGATATACAAGTATCCAATTTAGAAGTCGCAGCAACGGTAGATGAAGTTATTCCTGCTGAAGTTGTTGAGGAAACTATCGTGATTCCAGAAACAAATAACGTCTTCCAAGAGAAAACTATTTTAATTGTCGATGATGATCATCGAAATATATTTGCATTACAAAATGCATTAAAAAAACAACATGCCAATATCATTACTGCACAAAACGGCCTAGAGTGTTTAGAAATACTAAAAAACAATACAAATATCGACCTTATTTTAATGGATATTATGATGCCAAATATGGACGGTTATGAAACGATGGAACATATCCGAATGAACTTAGGGTTACATGAAATACCTATTATCGCATTAACTGCTAAAGCAATGCCAAATGATAAGGAAAAATGTTTATCTGCTGGCGCTTCAGATTATATAAGTAAACCATTAAATTTACATCAACTCTATTCGGTAATGAGTGTATGGTTAATAAAATAAGTGAGGTTTCGTTTCAGTGGAAAATAAGTATTATAATTTTGATCCATCAGTAGATACGGATAAGCGTACGAACTTAGAAATTGACTTACTATTAGAAGCGGTATTTAAACTATCAGGATTTGATTTTCGCCAATACGCTCGCACATCTATTTATAGGCGGATTTGTAATCGAATGCAAATTTCTAATATCCCTACCATTTCAAAGTTAATTGAAAAAGTAATTCATGAGGAAGGGGTTTTAGAACAGTTATTAAATGATTTCTCGATCAATGTAACTGAGATGTTCCGTAACCCTATCTTTTTTAAGGCGCTAAGAGAGCATGTTATTCCTGAATTAAGAAAGCATCCTGAAATTAGAATTTGGCACGCTGGATGCGCAACTGGTGAAGAAGTATTATCCATGTCCATCTTACTTCATGAAGAAGGATTAAGTGAAAAAGCTATTATTTACGCAACAGATATGAATACAGATGTGTTAGAAAAAGCAAAACAAGGTATTCTTCCATTAAATAAAATGCAAACTTATACGAAAAATTATTTACAAGCTGGCGGTACACAAGCATTTTCTAACTATTATTCAACGGATAGTCGTTTTGCTTATTTTAATCCTTCACTGTTACAAAACATTATTTTTGCACAACATAATTTAGTAACCGATCAATCTTTTAACGAATTTCATATTATCCTTTGCCGTAACGTTTTAATTTACTTTACAAGTAAACTTCAAAACCAAGTACAGCAACTATTTTATGAAAGTTTAAGTCACAATGGATTCCTATGTTTAGGAAATAAAGAAACTCTTCGTTTCTCGGATATCATGCCACATTATACGCAATTTAATCCACACGAACAAATCTATCAAAAAATACAATAAAAGCGTATGAAATCCTCTATTTGGATTTCATACGCTTTTTATTTCGCATTCGCTTGTATCATGATAAGACACATATCATCTGATTGTGCTTCCTTCTGTTCTTCCTTGTAAAACCCTTCTATCTCTTCTTCTAACTCTCCCCATTTTCTTTCTGTAAAAGTACGTAATTTCTCTTCAGCCTCAAATTCATCATTTGCTATTGCTTCAAGTACACCATCTGTAAACAATACGATTTGAGCGTTCTTCTCAAAAGGTATAACTGTCTTTTCAACTTTTATTTCATCAAAAAATCCTACCGCACAACTCCCGCGATTTAGTTCCACTACATTTGTTTCATCAACTAAAACGTATCCAGAAGGATGTCCTGCATTTACATATTCAATCGTTCTCTTTTCTGTATCCACTACTAAGTATATCGCTGTAAAATAATATGGAATATTGTCATTCTCATTATGTAAAAGAGTCATATATTTATTTAAGTCTTTCATGACAAGTTCTGGATCGATTAAACATTTAATCGTTTCACGTAATACAGACGAAATGAACATGCAAACTAAGGAAGCGGATACACCATGTCCCATCACATCTAATAATATAATACCGTAGCGGTTTTCATCGATTTTATACCAGTAATACATATCTCCAGCTAGTTTAAATGAAGGTAAGTAACTTGCTTCAATTTTTATATGCTCTTCCCTTAATGGACTACTTAATAAGTTTCTTTGTACTTGCGTAGCTAAATCTAGTTCATTCCGAAGATTTTCTTCCTGTTCTTTATGCCAATTTAATTCCGATTTCAAGCGTAATGCTACACGCATACGCGCTAACAATTCAACTTTATTTATAGGTTTCGTAATATAATCCATTGCCCCCATATCAAGAGCTTCAGCTAATTTATTCGCATCTTCTAAAGCTGTTACAAAAATAATAGGAATATCTTTAAACTTCTCCTCTTTTTGTAATCGCCTACAAACTTCAAGTCCATCAATTTCAGGCATCATAATATCTAATAGTATTAAATCTATTTCATTATGCCTGGAAGAATCTTTTCCAAAATGGATGTATTCGAAAAGCTCTTGTGCAGAATTCAGCGATACAAGATCCTGATATCCGGCTTGTTTTAAAATCTTCTTAATTACAAAGATGTTAACCGGATTATCATCTACAATTAAAATGGACACAAGTGATTTCCCCTTTTCTTATATAAAATGTAAATCGATTATTATTTTCTATTTTTCTAGTATTACATACTCAGTTATAAAATAAAAATTTCCTACTCAAACATATTTTTTATATAGCAAAAGAACAAACCCCCAGAAATGAGAGTTTGTTCTTTCACTCTATAAGTTTCCACTTTTAATTTAACACCATTGCTTTATCATTTAAAAGACGATCCAATTCTTCCATATGATTTGTTTCATCTGCGATCATATCTTCTAACTTTACAACTAACTCTGTCATATTTAATTTCGCTGCTTGTTCTTTTCTCTTTTCATAACGCTTAATTGTTTCATATTCTGACTTTCTAGCTTCTTCTAACATTTCTCTAACGTCTTCTACTTGTTTCACTGGTAAAGGGATCGTAGTAGGTGTACCACCTAACGTCTTAATTTTCTCCGCTAAATATAGGGCATGTCCTTGTTCATCACTAATTTCAGATTCAAAGAAAGGTTTTAACACTTGTCTATATATACCAGAAACTGTTGCTGCATTATGGTTATACATAATAATTGCTGAGTATTCTCCTGCTAAATCTTCATTCAATCCTTCGATTAGTTCTTTCACATCGTGTGACATTTTTATATCTCCTCCTATACTTAATACGTACCCCTTTTCTCATGTTTTAAACATCATTATTTTAAATTTTTTATGTATCTAAAAATGCGGCTTGCTTCAATTTACTTATCGCTTGTCTTTTAATACGAGAAACGTGCATTTGTGAAATACCTAACCGTTCCCCTGTATCCTTTTGATTTAAATTTTCTTCAAATATATAATGAATAACACTCTTTTCCGTTTCATTTAATACGTTAAAAATATCTTTTAAAACGAGACGCCTTTCCGTCTCTTCATATCCTTGCTCTACTTCACCTACAGATTCAATTCTCGCTACCGAACTTCCATCAGATGCATTTTCAACTACATCATCTAAGGAAGATACTCGATAATTATTTTTCGCATCCATAATTTCTAGTACTTCCTCTTCGGATAGTCCTAAATGATCCGCAATCTCTATAATTTTCGGTGAACGTTGCAAATGATCTGTTAGCTCCTCTATCGCAAGTTTAATTTTTCCACCTAAATCTTTAATTCGCCTTGGAACGTGAATGCCCCAAGTTTTATCGCGTAAATACTTCTTTATTTCCCCTACTATCGTAGGTATTGCAAAAGGCTCAAAAGCATTCCCTATCGAATAATCATACCTTCTTATTGCGCCTAAGAGCCCTAACATGCCTACTTGTATAATATCCTCATGCATCGGCCCGCCTTTTGAATAGCGATATGCAATGGAATATACGAGATTTTTATAATGATCAACTAACCTTTCCTGTGCTTCATCACATTGGTTTTGTTGAAATTCTGCAATTAGTTTCATAACGTCTTCTTTAGTAAGATTCGTAGGTTGAGATTGGATTTCCATCATTCTCCACCTGCTCTCTTTGTATATATTTTGTCATTAAAACTGTCATGCCCTCATCATGCATGATTTGTATATCATCCATTAACGTATTAATTAAATATAAACCTAAACCATTTTCCGGCAAATGTTCTACTGGTTTACTAATATCATACGGACCAACTTTCCTTTTTAAGTTATTAAAATCAAAGCTAACCCCATTATCCGCAACCATAATTTCTAATCGATCTTCATATAGCCCAAAGACAATTGCAATTTCTCCAACGTCTTCTTTGTATGCATGTTGTACAATGTTTGTACATGCTTCACTAATAGCAATTTTCATATCTTCTATATCGTCATAAGCAAAGCCCATTCGATTCGCAACACCAGCCATCGTTAAACGAATAATAGCCACATATTCTGCCTTTGCAGGAATTTTCATTTCTATCTTTTCAAATCTCTCCATCATCCCTAGTCACCTTCTTTCTACTTTTTCAAAATCGGAATTCAAATTTAATATTTCTGTTAACCCTGTAATATCAAATAATCTTTTTAACCTTTTAGATACACCAATAAACTCTAGTTTTCCATCATTTTTCTTAACTGCTTTTAATAGCGCTATAAACACGCCTAATCCTGTACTATCCATATACTCTACCTCAGTAAAATCTACTACCATATGAACCTCTTTTTCGCTTGCAATAGGCATCATCTTATTTTTTAAATCTGATGCCGTATATGCATCAATTTCACCATTAAGTTGTACCGTATACCCTACATCATTTTGCAAAATATTTATTCCCAAATTCATCATTTCCGCCCCCTTATCTCAAACTACTACTATGTTAATTACCCATAAAAATTAGTTTTAAACATATTTTTTTATTTTTATTATAAATAAATTTTCCACACCTTTCTCGGCTTAACACGTAAAAAATACTACCAAATGTTTAAACCTTATAAATTTGTGTATATATAATCTATAAACATTATTTTTAGGGGGATCTATCTATGGAAGAGCACAATTTTAAAAAAGGAGATTTTGTTCAATTTTCTTATCGACACGATCATGCTACAAAATTAGTTGGTTCCATTATTAATATACTAACGAATACAATTGTAGTTGATATAGGTAATAACGAGGACTTATCTCATATAGAACCAAGGCAGGTCGTAAGAATAAACGCTTGTAAAAAAGTAACGATGGCTTAATACATAAATAGAAAGTGTAATTTCAATGAGCGGGGGCCTTCATCCCCCGCTCATTCCTATGCAGATTACATAAAAAAGCATCCAAATTATTTGAATTGGATGCTTTTTTATGTATATTTATCATTCTATTTACTTTATAACTATATATAATAAACTTAAGATTACTATTCATTATCATACTTACGCTTTCCGTAGCATTCTAGAGAAGAATGTAACGATTAAAATAAAGACAATTGCACCTAATAACGCTGGAAGAATAAAGATGCCTCCCCATTCAGGACCCCAATGACCAAATAACGCACTACCTACCCAAGATCCGATTAATCCGGCAATCACATTACCAACTATACCTAAAGGAAAGTCCTTTCCCGTAATCATTCCAGCTAACGCACCAATAAGTCCACCTACAATACACGTAATAATAAGTCCCACAATTAACCCTCCTATATTCGTTTTATATTGTATTTATCAAGCTTTGGTATGTAACCAAAGCTTGATAAACATGTATTATTCTTTATTATCCAACCCATCACTTATCTTTTGTTTAACTTTTCCGACTTTTTCTTTTATCGTTCCCTTCGTCTTGTCCCACTTCCCTTCATTTTTCAACTTTCTATCTTCTGTAACTTCACCAATTCCTTCTTTTACTTGTCCCTTTGTCTTTTCCACTTTACCAGTAATTTGTTCTTTTAGTCCGCTCTCACTCATATTTCCCATCTCCTTTTCGTAATAGATTTATAGATTTACAGGATACAAATTTAAATAGAATACATGCATCTTCTTTCTTGTAACCATTCACCGACTCTCTCTAAATCTTTAACGAATAACAAGATTTTCCCTTCATCCAGCTTTTCTTCGTAGAAGTTCGCTTCTTCCTCATTAAGCCCTAACTCCTGCATCTTATTTCTTAACTGATCTCCCGTTTTTTGAAAGACGTTAATAATACTTGTCCCAAGTCCCTCCTCTTGTATACCAATTGTATTCACGTCTGCATTGTCTGCAATTCTATCTGTCCTTTCTTTCTCGTGTGTTAATACGTAAATATCTTTTTGGTCTATTCCTTTCTTTACTAGATCATTCGCCGCATTCATGACCTCTTTCTCCGTAATAAATTCATATACAAAAGGTTTCCTATACTTCGTTTCCATCTTTAACTTCCTCCTTTAAAATGAATTATTTGTTATATTATATGTAGTACACCTATTTTCGAAATGTTAAACATAAAATCTAAAAAAATATCTAAATTTTGTTTTTGATAGAGAAAGAATAGCATGATTTACCACTTCAACACACCTCACCCACCTTACAATAACTACCTAAACTAACAGAAAATTGTTATAATTAAACCAAGGAGGGGATATAATGAAAAAAACCACTTATATATGCGCTCTAACCGCTCTATCTTTCACTTTAATAGGCTGCACAAGCACCTCAGCTACAAATAAAGCTTCACAAGCTAAGCAAGAACAGAAACAAAATGCCTTTCAATTAAACTCCGCAAACATTACAGATATCGAAATACTTCAGACAACCAATAATACTACTTCTAAATCTCAAACAGACAACGAAGAAATGATACAATCTATCGTTTCCGCAGTTCAAAAAGGCACGCCTAAAACAATCACTTTAGATCAAAAAAAGCGAGAATCGGCACATTCTACTATTACCGTTACATATAAAGATGACACAAAAGAAGAATTTCTTGTTTGGGTTGATAATAATGAGAAAATTACGATTGCTAAAGATGAGAAGAAGGATAAGGTTGAAGGTGTAACAGTGAATATTAAAGATGTGAAAATGATGAAGGATTTCTTTTAAAATTTTAATATAATTGATGTTAAAAAAGAGTAGGATGTAATCCTACTCTTTTTTAATCTTGTCCAATAAATAAACTTTTATAAAAGCTATTTAAGATCTAATTTTGCTAAATCATGTTGTAAAACATTATTTCCTTCTTGTGGGTTAAATACGATTGCACTAAGACCAAAAACATTCGTAACAACATCTCTATCTTTCGAACGAATGATTCTTACTTCATAAGCAAAAACACCTGAAGAAAGAGCTGCTGAACGAAAAGTAACACGTCGATTAGGTGCCAATGTTTGTGTTGAAGGGTCTACTAATGGTAACAATACCGGAGAACCCGATGACCAATCAAACATTTCAACAGTTACTGTATGAGTATCATCTGGATCAACATTCATAGCTTCCACAGTAAGAAACAACGTAGCGGAATGTCTACGTAATACACCCGTTGACAAAGTTTCATTGTGGTGTTTATGATGTTTTTCAGGAGGATGATCATAGCCATAACTCATACTAATCCCCCCTTTCATTTACAATTAAGGATAAGTATTCCTTACAATATATAATGCTAGTATTATTTTAATGAAAGGTATAAAAGCGGATTTCTATCTGTGTTTTTGGAAATTTTTTCCCACTTATTCCCTATTAATAAATAATATAGATTCTCCTATTTTGTCCTTGAACTCCTTCAAAGAATAAATCTATTTTGAAAAGAACCTGCTCCATTCATAAATACATAAAGTAAATGGAATCCGTTAAAACACATAATTGATCCTTTGTTTTATCCCTCCTTTTTAAAGGAGGAACGAACTGTTCTCGGCTTTGGTGATAGTTATGGCTTCGCGGGAGGATTTGCTTTATTAGTTGTATTGTTTATTTTATTAATCATCGTTGGAGTTGCTTGCTTCTGCTAAAAAACTATTGGAAAAGACATGCGATATGCAGAGATTCAAGTGCAACTATTACTTTAATGATGTAATATTACATTCGCCCCCAAAATGAACTTCGATGCTATAAAAAAGATAAAGTGTTCATTTATACAACCTTAGCTTGATAGCAATATCATGAGTTCCCATCCCAGACAAACTAGTTAACATCTCAATAATTGCTATTGCAGAAAAGTACAACAAGCTGGACAACATAGATTTCAAACTGTAAGATTAGATGTTGGTGAAATCGGACAGCAAAGTATATATAGAAAATAGGTGTTAATTTTGAAAATCAATAAAAAATTTGAACCGATAATTTTTAATCTCTTTATGATTTTAGGTATATCTAGTATTATCTCTTTCGTCATGGTTTCAATGAATGTTGGGTATACAGCTTTATTTCTCAAATCATGGATAAAAACATGGGCAATTGCTTTCGTGCTTGCATTTTTAGCTTCTAAATTACTACCCTTTGTAGTGAAAAGGATAATGAAAATATTCATATTTGTTGAGAAGGATGCTTAAAAATAAAGTGATGTACTACTCTAGTTCATTTAAATGAAAAGAAATAATCATCACAAAACTTAACCTAGTAAAATGTTTCAACTCGAAGGAAGGCACCTTAAAAGTTGCTTTTCTTTATATGTTAAAAAAGCTCGCCTATTTCCGTAGGCGGGCTTTATCTTTATTACACAATAAGAAAGTATACTCTCTTTTTCTCGGAAATTTTATGTAATTTTACATATTCATGAACATACATGTTTTGATGGACTTTATCTATATACGCATGGCAGTAATCCATTAAAAATGTATCTTCTTGAAAGCAAAACTCTCTTTTAGAAAAAAGAAAAGACACCCTAAAGTGCCATCCTCCGACTTGAATCATCTTAATTTTAATAATATGTATTGGACTCTTATCTAAAAAATAATCTAATGTATTACAATAAGAGAAAGATAATGATAAAATAAAAGTGCAACAAGATGTTGCTTAGTTTTTAAATTTTATGGGAATAACACAAAAGCTAGGTTTGGTCGCCAAGTTTTTTCATTCCTATCGGTCATGAAATACCCCGGTTGGTCGCTGGGGTATTTCTTTTTTATTAACGTATATATAGGTCTATTATGGACAAAATAAAATATAATCTTAGTAGAAGATAGAACACTGACACCTTTGCCGCTTCTAAATCACTTTGGTCTTGTGCGAAGAAAGTATGGTCAGTACTTTCAGCTCAGTGTTCCATCTACTTTAGTTTTGAGTTGAGTGTTGCTAATCATAGCAGCACTTTTTTACATTCCAATTTGTTCTTTGATGAATTGAATTATATGTTTTACAAACTGGCTTTGCGTGAAAAAGTAATGAATATTTCTCATTACTGTCGTCCACGATGCTAGATTACTTACGAAAGACTGGGATTGTGTCTTTTTGGTCGCCTTTTTTTTACGTTTTTTCATGCCTGTCCCTCCCTTCATAAGGGAAGGGCAAAGATGGCACATTTTATATTTTAAAGAGTTATATAGAAGAGGACAATCTATTCATTAGCAAAATAAAGAAAAGACACCCTAAGGTGCCTTCCTCCGACTTGAACCATCTTAATTTTAATAATATGTATTGGACTCCCATCCAACTATTATTTTACCATGTTAAGTTGTTTTTGTTTATTGAGAAATACAATAATTTATTTATGCTGACCGTCTGTATGAGATCCTTTGTAGTCCATGCAGCAATTAACAAGAGAACAATAGTAGTAATAACACCTAAAAGTCCTTGCTTGAGACAATGGCTAAGAACATAAGCATTACTGTGTATGTATTAAATTCCATTATAAGCAATCTCCTAATGGAACTACATATTGGTAGAAAAAATATATATTTCTCTGCCTATCTTAATGTTACTTAACAAGTGCTTGTTTTCATCTTCTCTCTTCATACAACCGATGTGCTTTATATGAGCAAACTAAATACATAACAATTGCTACAGGGATAAACAACCATGCAAAGCCTCTCATCAATGCAAGTGGTGTTTCAAATAAGAATGCCCATAGAAATGATACACCTTGCTTATCCCATAGTCCTGGCGTAAAATATAATTCTTTCGGATTTGCAAGTGCTCCTAAATGAATCGTGTCATTAAACATAAATAGGATTAATATCGGAATAGAACATATAGCTAATTCTAAAAATGTTTTAGATAGACGTTTATATTTCCCTGCTCGTGACATTTGATCTGAAAAAATGTCATCTTCACTTTCCTCATTTACCTTTTTAAAATAGTGCGTACCTGACCACCAATTACCAGCTATATGCTCCCAACCACTATCTTCAAATAATGTACAGTAATTAATAAAGTCACTTTTCCTACTAAATACTCTATGGTCTATTTTAATTGTTGCATCTTCTGGTTCTGTATATCTAAATGTATAACCAAATGTATCGCTCTCTAGTTGATATCCTCTCCAAGCCATCTCTTCTAACCATTTTTCCTCTTTCTCAAAGTCTAAAAAGAATTTCAATTTCCACATCATCGTTTCCCCCTAACTATACGTGTAATAAACTTTTTGTAACCGCAATAATGTGCTGCATTCTCATAAAGTCTAAATGCAATACTTCTTTCCCACGTTCCGTAATGGCATACACTTTTCTTCGTTTATCTTCACTTTTTACTGATTCTATTAACCCTTGTTTTAATAAATTTTCAACCGCCCCATACAATGTACCCGCTGCGATTTTCACTTGATGATTACTCAGTTCCTCCACCTTTTGCATAATTAAATAACCATGTGCTGGCTCTAATAAAGCTAAAAGAACGTAATACGTCGTTTCCGTTAATGGTAAATTTTTATCTCTATTCATAAAGACCTCCAATGTAACAATAAATATATAGCTAAACTATATAGTTCAACTGTATAGTTTGATTTTATACAGTTAGACTTTATATGTCAAATTAAGTTAAAAAAATAACCTAGATCCCATAGGATCTAGGTTATTTTTACATAAATGTAATCGTCACTAAAGAATATCCTTCTTTCGCATTATACGGCTCCGCTTTATAAGAAACACGGTTCGCCCCTTGCGGATAACCGATTTCCCCAATTGCTTTTTTCACATCTTGCAATGCGCCATCCATTGATTGTTTATAAAGGATTTCGATCTTTGGTGACTTTTCGTTATAACGTTGCTGCATTTTATTTTTTAATTCGTTATAGTTATTTGCGATGTATTCATTTCCTAAATAGTTTAACTTTGTATCTTTTAATATTTTCTGATAGACAGGGATTTTCGTACTACCTGCAGCAATTTTATTTGTTAATGTACTATAATAATTTGTTGTAGCTTGCGGATAGTCCCCTCGGTTCCACTCATGATTTCTTGCGATTTGCTCATCTGATAAGTTGAAATAGGAATATGTTACGCGGCCTTGTTCATCTGGAACCGGATCATCAAATGTTGTATCAAGATGGTACCATTTGTTTTCGATTTTCACTAAGTTCCAAGCATGAGGCTGACCGTCTCCAGTTCCTACTACAAAATGATTCTCAATTCCTGCTTCTTTTAATAATTGATAAGTTAATAGTGCGTAACCTTGGCAAACCGCAGAACGATTTACGAGTGCTTCATATGCTGTGTAAGCTTTATAAGACGTATCATAAGAAACATGTTTTACGACATAATCATGAATCGCTTTCACTTTTTCGTGATCATCCATCCCAACTTGTGTAATAGAAGAAACAATTGCCTTCGCTTGCTTCATTACATATTCTGTTTGTTCTTTCGTTTCACGATATGTAATTTTTAGCGTAAACGTATAATTTCCAGGTGATCCAGAAAGTCCATATGAAACATTCGATCTATTATTATTTGTATACTCATTTTTACTTGCCACTTCTTTATAGGCGTTAAAAAGTGTATTCATCACTTCTTTTGTATTACTATTTGTCGTTTTATATGGAAGTGTAATATTCGTTTCGTACGCATTAATACGCTTCTGCACTTCATCTTTGAATGCTGCTAATAGTGCTGCATCTCCTGTATTTTGCACCGCAACTTCTGGTTTTTTATATTTCAAAGTGTTATATAAAAATTGCGCATACTGTTCACGTGTTACCGTTTTAGATGGCTCAAATTTCCCTTCACCTGTACCAGAAGCAATCCCAGTTGATTGCACTGCACTAATTGCGTTTTCACCCCAAAAACCGCTTGGAACATCGTTAAATGTATGCTTTTGTTTCGCAGAAAGATGGAAGGCATTTGTTAAAATTTGCGCCATTTCCGCACGACTCACAGGAGCTTTCGGTCTAAAATTCCCTTTCTCATCCCCTGTAAATACCCCTGCATTCGTTAACATTAAAATTTCCTCAGGGAACATCGTAGAGTTTTGATTAATATCACCATAAGGGTTATTAAACTTAGATCCATCTTTTAATACATAAAGAGCATTATTGCTACTAAATGTTCCGCCTTGTCTATTCGGAAGCATTACACGATACACTAAAGCTGCAACTTGCTCCCTCGTCGCAACATCTCCAAAACCAAATATCCCATTTCCATAACCGGAAAGAATATTTTTGCTCGCTAAATCTTTAATCGCTGGATACGACCAGTGCGATGTAGGCACATCAGAAAAAATACCCGCCTCAGCAGCTTTCACATCACTGCCGTTTGTATACAGTAAAGCACCACCAATAAGTGATAATGATGTAATTGATTTTAGTAGTTTTGTGTACATAATTCCTTCTCCCAATATCGTTTCTATTTATGTTATTTTTGTCGAAAAATCTAAAAGAATATGACAAAACATATTATACTATTAAAATTTTTTGAGGGATATATTAGGTTTTGAAATATGCAAAAATTCATATTGTTATAGGGATTCATGGTGATATTATGTTGTTTTATTTGTGGATATATAAATAGTAACTCGTTATAACTCCCTCATGATAATCTCTAATTTAGTATTGAAATTCTCTAAATCTCAATGTATTATATTTTTGTATTTTCTCAGTTTCCCAAGCCGAGAAAACATCATCACTTCTAAAAGGACCCGAACTCCAGGGGGTCCTTTCTTTTATTCCTCATTTTTATAAACGTATTTATCGTTTTATCTAGTACAATACTAAGAGACTCTCGCGTTTGCTTTCGTGCCATATCATCACTTATTTCATTATACAAGCTACAGCCATTTCTAATTTCTGTGGAGCGATGTATTGCCTTACTAACCCTAAACCAATCGTAGCATTTATTAAATTATCTATTATTATAATCTAATTTAAAAAACATGAATTCCTTCGAATAAAACTCAATATTATGTCCATAATGTTGATAGGCTGTATGCCAAAACCCATTTAGTTTTCTCTGTATCTCCTTGTATTGAGCAGTTAGCCTTTGCTAGCTGCTCTTTTATTTGTAACCTTGTTAGACAAGTTTTCATATAATGTAGTCATTCCTTTCTTATAAATTAAGCTCGTCACTTGAATTATAAAAATGGGATTATATCCTATAACATTTTCAGGAATTATCCATATTTTATTTCTGAAAAAGTGCTTTATTTTGCTGAAAGGTGGTTGCGGAAACAACCGCCTTTTTATTTATGGCAAAATGAGATTTCTATTACGATCTATTACAAAGTATGTTATTACTGGTACAATCCGGTATAATAAATACAGATCAAATATTGAAAGGAAATATGACAATGAAAAGATATTTGAACTTCATTTCACTTTTCTTAACTGTACTTGTAATAATTAATCTTACAAATATACATACGAAGTACCAATTCTTTATAGGTGCATCTATAGCAATATGTTTAACTATTATTTCTACAAATGAAATTATAAAATTCCTTGCTACTAGTAGCTTATTAGTTTATGGATTTGCCGCTTTTACTTATTTAAGTATTGCTTGCTAACTTTCAATTTCGTTTTGTATTAAAATAACATTTTTATTTAACTTCATCACGTTAAGTTATATAGAAAACTATATATAATTGAATATTAAAAAGGTTATTTCGATTCTAATATAGAGGCACATACGACTTTTTTCTTTGTTTATGGAGTTCTTACATAATAGTAAGGACCTTTTTTATTTCAAACACAATTTGTTCATTTTTTTGATACATATATGAAACATTCATGTGTTATCTTCAGTACGTTCTATTCTTTTTATAATGTCGTGTGAGATATACCAAAACGTGAAACCCTAGACCCCTTAAACCTAGGGCGATTTTATTTAATTACTAGTTTTCATCAACCCGAGAGCTTAGTAATTACCTCTTCAGGCTCAACTCTCTCCCTTTTGAGAATTGAGCCCTTTATTTATAATATTATCTCCATACTTCCTACTTATTTGTACAAAATTCTACTTCAACCTCTCCCAAAAACTTTAATATCACATAAAGCTTACGTAAAGATTGCCATAATTCAATTATTCCCTCAATAAACGTTATATAATAAAATTGAAAATATCCAGTTTGTATACAATTGTCTTTCTGTATGACATATAACTCTTTTGCTAAGAGAAATCCTAGCTTTTTTATAGAGAATCAGTTTAAAAATCAAAAATAAAAGAACCTCAATACATGAGGTTCAAAAACTCTACTATTTTAAATTACCTTCGTAAAAAGCAACTCCATTTTGAACATGCTTTAAATACCATGTAATCGTCCCGCCACAAACATTTTCATTAAAACTATTAGCATATACTCCATTTGAGTAATAAAGAGTTCTTTTAAATTTACCATTAGAATACTCATAAGGAATTGAGCATGCTGCTTGCTTCGGAGAACTCACAGCTTTTTGCGTATCAGCTGAAGCCGCTCCAATTCCTCCTGTTAATGCAATACCAGTTGCCAATAGCCCTACTACTAATTTCTTAAACATAATAAATCCCCCTTTAATAGTTTTTATAACTTACAACTTAAATGTATCACTTTTGTAATTTATGTAAATATCTTGAATATGTAGAAATATTTATTTAACTTTTGGTAATATTAGGATTTTATTTTATCAAATGAAAAATAGAGGAATTTAGAGAAGTATGTAACAATGCATAATAAAGTGAAACTTTAATCAGCGGGGGGTTCTTTATCCTCCACTGATTATTAGTTGAACCAATCGGACTTTTATGGGCAGTTGATCCCCCACCTAACTTCTTTGCTTTCGCTGGAGGATTTACTTTATTAGTTGTATTATTTATTCTATTAATCATTATCGGATGCAGTTGTTTCTGCTAAAAAACTATTAGAAAAGGTACCTATATGGGTACCTTTTCTTTATATGCCTTATTCATTATCTAGTTCCAAATTTTTATCACGATTGAATTTGTTTTTTCATTTTTCGTATTCATCATACCTGAAATAAGAATCGATTTCAGACATGTGTTTTTAACGAAAAGAATTGGGGACCATTTTTTCCCACAAAGGAAATACCTTTTTGAAAATCTCTACCATGGAAGGATCAAATTGTGTACCAGATCCTTCTATAATACGTCTATACGCTTCTTCAGGAGATAGAGCCGAACGATACGCTCTTGAAGAAGTCATTGCATCGAATGCATCTGCTATTGCAACAATTCTTGCGCATAATGGTATTTGATTTCCTTTTAGTTTTTGAGGATAGCCCTTTCCATCCCATCTTTCATGATGAGAAAGAATTATATCTTCGCTACCTTTTATTAAAGATATATTTTTAAAAACTTCTAATCCTAATTGTGGGTGTGTCTTAATAAGATTATACTCTTCTTCTGTAAGAGAAGATGCTTTCTTTAAAACTTCATCAGGAATACCTATTTTCCCTATATCATGTAATAAACAAATAAAATGAAATTGTTTTAAAAAGTTATCATCATATTCATTTGTTTCTTTAGCAAGAATCGTAGCATAATTGGCTACACGTTCACTATGTCCTTTCGTATATTGATCCTTTAATTCCATTATCCTCATTATCGATAAAGCTGTTTCTTTCATTTGTTTTTCATAGGATGCTTTAATTTTTTGTACTAAAAATTTTAATGAAAGAAATACAAAAAATGACGTAACAAAAATAATTAGAAACAATAATATTAATGATATTGGATAATTAATTTCAAAATAATAAATAGCAATTAAAAATCTACATACCATACAAATAGATACCGTTAGAAGATAATGAATACTTAAAAATAAAGGTGCAGAAATTACTAGGAAGCACTCTAAATATGGGATATGTAAAGACGAACCTGGATCACGTATAAACATAAGATCATATGCCAAAAGATAAATAATACTAACACCAAGAAAAATATATTTTGTAAACATTTGTTTATTCATTTTTTGTAAACACTTATTACATAAAAAAAATGAAATGAAAATAAATAAAAATACGAGTTCAAATAAAAGCTTCTCTAGTGTAAAATCCTTTCCAAGAATAAAATGTTGATAAATATTATCAAACAAAAGAGTACTACAGGGAATAAATAGAAACATGTTTATCGGTTCTTTCGTTTCAATATTTTTAATCCCTTTCATCATTTTACACACCGCCAAACTTTTTTAATAAAAACATAAGTTCATATAGATATTATTAATAATATCCAAGAATAGATAATAGTGCAAAAAATACCCTTTCTCATAACCTATAAATGGGGTACCGCCATGATAGGAATGTATAAAGAGATGGATAGGGTTATAGAAAAAGAAAAAGGCGAATTCCTTTTGAAATTTGGAATTCGCCTTTTTCTTGCTACCGATAATGAGACGTTATATTAACCTCATATGTATAGAATATACAGTAAACTAAAAAGGAAAATTTTACATTTTTCATTGTTTCTTATAAGTGAACTATTTGTATTCCTGTCTATATAATTTAAACGAATAAATAGCTCCAATAAAGAATACAAAAGCTTCAAATATTATAAAGATTTGACGGAAATTCTCAATATCTTTACCAACTAGAGAAATAAATATAGCATTCATTAGAATTTGAGTAGTAAACATACGAGAAGTAATTTTTAAATAAATAGCATTTGTTCTTTCATCTGGTTTACCAATTTTTTTGTAAATAATAATAAGTGCAATTACTGAACCTAAAAATAGAAGTGCTGTAAGTCCTACAACAATATTGAAATTCCCTGTACTTTCTAACATCCATTTATTTAATAAATCAATCATTATTATCTTCCTTTCCTACATAAGAGAATATTTCTTTCTTCTTTTTCACTATAATAAAAAAAGAAAAAGGAAAACATCGAACTTTCTTACAAACATTCTTGTATTCTTACAATTTTGTCATTTTGCAAATGTATTCATCGCCTTTCCTTTCATTATTTTCTTTGGAAAGCATAGTGAATTACGAAATAGAGCGCTACATGATCAACTTCCAAGAAGTAGTGCACGAAACCTCTTAATTCATGCAATTAGTATGTAGAATACTAATGAGTTATTGATTAAGAAGATAAAGGAATAAGAAATACGATAAAGAATTAGAATAGATAATATAAAAAATGGAAAGAGGGGAAAAGATGAATCTAAAATTAATAGATGTAACAGAAGAAAATTTCTTTGAAATTATTAATTTAAAATCAGATAAACTTCAAGAAAAACACATTCAAATATATGAAAGATGGGTTGGTTCAAATGCTTTCTTTCTTGCAGCTTGCCAAACGTTTGGGTTTACTCCGAAAGCTATATATGATAATGATGTTTTAATAGGTTTTGCTTCGTATGGGTTTAGAAATGAAACGAAGCAATATGAGTTAATTAGTATGATGCTTGGCCATCAATATCAAGGGATAGGGTATGGGGTTCCTGTTTTAAAAGCAGTAATAGATAGTATGGTTCAGACGTACAAATGCGAAGAAATATTCTTATCGGTTATTCACGATAATGAACGCGCAAAGCGGATTTATGAAAAAGTGGGTTTTAGGCCAACAGGAGAGATTGAAGAAGGACACCATCCAGAATTAGTTTACTGTTTAAAATTAAAAAACTATGTAAATGTATAAAACTATATATACCTCTAGTTCTGTATAAATCTTTTCATTTTCTGGTTTTTGCTCCATATTCTTTAACATATGAAGCAAAAAAATTAATTTTGTGTAGTTTATTTTTGTTAGCATGATAGCGATGTGGTACTCCCCCTGTTAGTAGTAATTTTAATATCACCATGGATAAATTACTTTTAGAACTTTACTTCCAAGAATGAATTTTATGTGAACAATTAGTTGAAAATTCCCTTTATTAATTAACTAAGTAATATTTTGAAAGAACATATAGATATAATAGAAAGAATACTCGGTGCATCATCTCAACGCGCTGAATAGGTACATTATTGCATGTTAAAAATTTAACTTAAGGTGGAATTGTATATGACTGAAGATAAAAGACTGAAAAAGCCGGTGGTAAGTTTTATATTACTAACCAACATTATTTTTTGGCCACTTTTTCTGCTTGTAGGAATTACAAAGTTATTACATTTTCCAACTTGGATTTTTGATGTAATGCTCTGCATATCAGCTTGGTCTTCCACTTTTGCTTTTATGTTTCTATTTAAAAGAATTTATCCTGGACAAAGTTTTATTCAATTCGTAAAAGATAGATTTAAAAATAAACTTAACTACTCTATCGTTCTTACTGTCAGTATGATTCAAATAATTATATTTTTGACAATGCTGTTTCTCATTTCGACTAATAGTGAAGCAGACTCTATTTTTAATAGAACTACATGGGGCGTGTTAATTTATTATGTTGTTAAAACTATTGTATCTGGACCACTAGGAGAAGAATTAGGGTGGAGGGGTTTTGCATTAATGGAGCTCCAGAAAAAATACTCGCCATTAAAATCTTCAATCATTATTGGTTTTTGGTGGGGAATGTGGCATCTGCCTATATGGTTTACTACAGGTTTTACAGGCAGTAATTTAATCAAATATATTTTATTTTTTATGATTGCAATTATATCTACTACAATTATCATGGCAACATTTTATAATTTAAATCAAAATTTAATTGTTCCAATGATCATCCACTTTTTCTTTAATTTATTTATTGGCATAATAAATGGACCATTAATTGAATTAATTATGTATACTGCAATTTTTTATTCAATAGTTGCCATTTTACTTATAGTTATAAATCCAAAGAAAGTTTTATATCGAAGATACTATAATTTTTTATAATTCTTGATTTCTCAATCTTCTTGCATGATAAATTTCTCCATACTAATTAACAACTAATATTAAAACTATTAATCCAATAAATCCTTAGAAAAAATGGTTATCTATACACTAACTTAGTTAAATATGGATATTTTTTAAGGAGATAAAAAAAACTAATCCCTATAAGGGATTAGTTCAATATCTCAAAAGCTATTATATTACATAGTTTTATGAGCAAACGTTATATAATGTTGTGTGGGATACATAACCTGTCATCCCTTTATAAGTAACTTTTAACCACTGTTTAGAATTACTATAATGCCCTTGAACATACTCACCTGTTACCCATGTGCCAGTAATTTTCTGACCACTAGTAAATGTATGTAAGACAGGTGATCCCACAGTGTAACCACTGCGCATCTTTGCACCATATGTACCTACCGTACCTCCCTTGGCACAAGCTGCTACTACTGTTTTATTTTCAGTAGTATTCGTAGCCGCGAAAGCAGAGCTGTTAAATGTAAATAAAGTAAACATAAAAGCTGTTAATAAAGTACAAATAGATAAGCGACGTAACAAAATAAATTCCCCCTTTTTTTATAATTTCTTTCTTCACAAACGATTATCTTAAATATTCTAATTATTTTCAATATATTAATGTTGAGAAATATTAGTTGTATTTTTGAAATAAAATTTTATCAAAAATAGTAACAAACTCATATTTTACAGAGAGCCCGAAAATAGTCTTCTACCAACTATATAAAAGCCCCTTCACCTTAAGGCAAAGGGACTTTCTCATTCCTATTTCAAACTACCCGCAATCTCCGTAAAGATAACTCCAAGCGCATGTGCACCTGCATCTGGGTAGCCTAAGCTTCTTTCACCAACTGTACCGGCGCGGCCCATGCGAGCTACGATTTCTTTCGTATACTCTGCTCCTTTGACCGCTGCTTCTGCTCCTTTTTCAAAGGCAGTTTTCATGTCTTCTTCGCTTGAAGCGCTAGCTAACCAAGAGTCTACACATGGAGCAAGTGCGTCAACAAGTGTTTTGTCACCAACTACCGCTCCTCTGCCGAATGATCTTTCACCGATCGATTGTATGCCTTGCAGTGCTGCTTGCAACATTTCAGCAAATTCTTTCACTGTTAACTCACGCTTCTCGCCTGCTGCTTTACTAGCTGCGCGGAATGCACCGCCCCAAATTGGACCAGATGCGCCGCCGCAATGTTCCATAATAATCATGGAACAACCGTCAAGGAATGATCCGATCGTTACGTTTTCTTGTTCTACAATCGAATGCCACTCACGTTTTAATTGCTTAAATCCTTTTGCTACACTCATTCCGAAGTCTCCATCACCAGCATGCGTGTCTAGCTCACAGAACGGTACTTCATTTTTAATAATAATATCGCTCATTTTATCAACGAGATAAATCATGTTGTTTAATGTGATGACATTCTCTTTAATCACAGCGTGCTCTTCCGCTGTTTCTAGTTCAAATGAAACTTCCTTCTCTTCTGCCTCTTCAAGTACATTTACGTACTCTACACTTTCAACTGGACCGTCTACTTTAAACGCTGGTGTATTACACTCTTTCGATAGTAATGTTTTTAGCTCATCATCTAGCTTCATCACTGTTAAAGACATACCAGCCATATCGATACTCGTCATATAATTGCCGACAAATACTCTATTAATTTTAATGTTTCTAGCAGCTAATTCTCTCGTAACTGCATTGTTAAATAGGTAAAGTTCTTGCAGTGGTGTTCCGCCAAAACCGTTAACTAGCAGTGCGATTTCCTCGCCGTCTTTTACTCCTAAATCTTTCATTAAATCATTTGTCATACGGTTCGCTAATTCATCTGCTGACAACATTTTTTCACGTTTAATTCCTGGTTCGCCGTGAATACCTACGCCGTATTCCATTTCATCTTCCGCAAGTGTGAAAGTAGGTGATCCGCTCGCTGGAACTGTACAAGACGTTAACGCTAAACCGATTGTGCGCACGTTAGCCGCTGCTTTTTCTGCTACAGCTTTCACCGCTCCTAAATCCATACCTGCTTCCGCTGCTGCACCGGCAATTTTATGAACGAGAATAACGCCCGCAACGCCGCGGCGTCCTACTGTGTACAGGCTATCTTCTACCGCAATGTCATCGTCTACTTTTACATAGTCGACTTCAATTCCATCTTCCGTCGCTAAATGCGCTCCGTTTTTGAAATTCATAATATCGCCGCTATAATTTTTAATAATTAATAACGTACCTTTTTTACTAGCTGTCTCTTTAATCGCTTGATACACCTGAATTTGTGAAGGAGAAGCAAACACATCTCCGCACACAGCCGCATCTAACATTCCTTTTCCGACTAATCCTGCATGTGCCGGCTCATGACCACTACCGCCACCACTAATTAATGTTACTTTATTTTCGTTCATTTCTTTCTTCTTAATCACTTTATATTTTTTCAAAAGCTCAAGCTCTGGATGAGCCATAACCATTCCGTTGCACATTTCCATGACTAATGTTTCTGGTTTGTTTATAATCTTTTTCATTGTGATTCTCCCTCAATTCCTTTAATATATTGTGATATATTTGAAATCTTCTTCTTACTATCCATGTTAAAATGAAAGCGTTTTATAGTAAACGGACAAAATGGACAATCTGTCTAAAGACACCGCTCTCATTTATGGGTAGGATTTTCATATTACTAACATTCTAGGGATGATTGAGATGACCTCTTCTATAATTTCTAAAAAGATAATCGCGAACTCATTGAAGTATTTAATGGAAACAGAGTCGTTTCATAAAATATCAGTGAGCGATATTATGTTACACTGTCAAATGCGTAGGCAAACTTTTTACTATCATTTTAAAGATAAATTTGAGCTATTAAGCTGGATTTATAGAGAAGAAACGAAGGAAAACATTATCGACTTTCTCGACTATGAAACGTGGGAAAACATTTTTGATTTATTATTTGATTACTTTTATGAAAATCAAAAATTTTACCGAAATGCTTTTAAAGTTATTGAACAAAACTCGTTTAATCACTATTTATTTGAGCATACGAAAAACTTATATATGAAGATTATTGATGAACTATCTGTAAGCTGTGGATTCAGCCTTTCTGATGAGACCAAAAATACGATTGCCTCCTTTTATAGTCACGGCTTCGTTGGAACGATAAAAGATTGGATTGAAAGCAAATGCGAAGTAGATCCTTCCATTATGTCTTCTCTCATGAAAAATATGATAAACAATCAATTACTACTATTACTGGAGCAATCAGCAAAGTAATTAAAGGGTGGAAAAAGCAATGAAAAAGATTATGAATGATGTACAAAATATCGTTCAAGATATGCTGCATGGCTTTTATTTTGAACATAACGACAAAGTAAATTATGACGAAACAAATAACATCATTTATGTAAAAGATATCGAAAAAATGAAGCAAGACGTTGTCATTATAAGCGGAGGTGGTAGCGGACATGAACCTGCTGATATTGGTTATGTAGGAACAGGCATGCTTACGGCGGCAGTAAACGGCAGTATTTTCACTCCGCCTACAGTGGAACAAATTGTGGCGGCAACTCGCCTCATACCGAAGGAGAAAAGCATTTTATTCATCATTAAAAACTTTAAAGATGATGTTCAGAACTTTTTAGCGGCAAAGCAAATCGCTAAAGAAGAAGGAAGACGAATTGACCACATCATCGTAAATGACGACGTTTCAATTGAAGATGACGCTTCGTTTAATAAAAGAAGACGCGGCGTCGCTGGTACTGTTTTCGTTCAAAAAATATTAGGTGCGGCCGCTCTTGAAGGACACTCTTTAGAAGAACTGACAACACTCGGCCGTTCTGTTACAGAAAACTTACACACATTAGGAGTTGCTCTTTCACCTGCAAACGATCCAGTGAAAGGAAAAGCTTCATTCACATTAAACGATGATGAAGTCTTTTACGGCGTCGGTATTCACGGAGAAAAAGGTTACCGTAAAGAAGCACTATCCTCTTCTGAAATATTAGCGATTGAACTAATGAACAAATTAAAAAGCATTTACCGCTGGAGAAAAGGTGACAACTTTGCGATTCTCATTAATGGATTAGGTGCGACACCATTAATGGAACAATACATTTTCGCAAATGACATTCGCCGTTTATGTGAGCTAGAAGGCTTACAGATTACATTCGTAAAAATCGGTACCCTGCTCACTTCTTTAGATATGAAAGGTGTTTCGCTTAGTTTGCTTAAGGTAGAGGATTTGGATTGGGTGAAGTGGTTAAAGGCGGATACTCGAGTGGGTAGTTGGTAAGTAAAAATTATGATGATAAAAGCCTTTAACTATAACAAGTTAAAGGCTTTTTGCAAATTGAAATATCGCACGAGCGTTCAAAAGAAATTCGTAATCACCTCACTGAAGGATGACAGGTCTTCCAAATAAAGCTGGATAATAAATTAACATCGCACCTACAAATGAACACACTAAACAAAAAATAGCCTCGTATTTTATGACTAGAGAAGAGTTCTTATCAAGCTTTTTTTCCTCTCTTTTCAATATCAATTTAAATAACGCTGTATATAATACTTTATATAATACATACCCAACCATCGCCCCAAGGGTGTTCGTAAATAAATCATCAACATCTGTAATTCTATTATTTAACAATTGATTTAACTCAATTGCTAATGAAAAAAAGAATCCCGTGCATACGGTGTTTTTCATTTTTCTAAACTGCGGCCAAATAGTCGGTAATAAAAAACCGAACGGCATAAACAGTACAATATTCAAAAGATACGTCGTACTACCTGCCGTATCAAATAGAGTCAAATTAATTTGATTTACACGAATCCACGTTTCATATCTACTTATATCCCATACAGTCGCGAGCTGCGTCACTTTATACACTAGCGAAAGGTAGAATAGAAAAACATATACCCATAAAAAATGTCGAATAGATATATTGTTTTTCGCTTTAAAATAAAATCCGATTTGAAATAAAATACAAAACATAATTGTAAAAAAATAAGTATACAAATAACTCATTAAAACTCCTGTATGCATGTGGAATCCCCTAACTTTACATTTTCATCTATTATTTAGAACATAGTTTAAGAATCGGTACTTTGTTCATATATTTAATCTTCTACTTTGTCTTCGAATATAGGGAATATATGAAAAATAAAAAATCCCCACTTCTTCATTTTCAGTCTCCTCCTTGATGTAACTTGTTTATAGAATAGGAAAAACTTTTAAAATAAAAAGTGGGGTAAATATAAAATTTTTCTTAAATTTTATGTTGGGTTTTATTATTACTCTCGTTAGGAATCCGCTATTCGTTGTTAGATAGCAACATGCTTACACCTATAAAAACATTGAACTACTGAAAAATTCTGCCCTCAATATGACAGCAGATTCACATCAAAAATGTAAATCCTCCTTTTCCTCGTATTTTCCTTTATTCAGTCTTTGTCTTATAAATAATTCTGCGATAATTAAATTAGGTACCCACGCTAACCAAGCAATAACCGCGTAACTAAGTTCAAACTGCTCTATTCCAAATAGAACGATAAACAACGGTAGCCAAATTCTTAATGTAACTGCCGCAAAGGTTAAAGAGTAATTTCTGATCATCCAATTTCGATGGTCTTTCATTTTTTTATTCTTAACCCTATGTAATGCTTGATATGCTGATGTTAGCCAAAATACGGATAACAAACCGAAACCTAGCTTCGCTACCAATCCCCCTGTAGCATAAAAGGATAGGTATAGTCCAGAAATGCCTCCTAATAATATACCAACCATATAGATTCTCCCAGCTATTCGATGACGGTTGATATTCCTTTCTCTAAATTTAGTAGATAATGTAAACGGACCAATTATTAATGCTACTATACTCGTTGTAATATGTATAAATAGCATCATATACCAGAACTCACTTAATTTAGATCCATACATAAGTTTCGCTTTTACAAGCCCTGTTTGAAATCCATCCATAATAGAATATTGGACAACAATATAACCAGATACTAAAAGAGCAAAACAAGTAAATACATACCAAATTTTCCTGTTCAAATTTCACTGCCTCCCTATTACATTCATGGAAATTAGATTATACGTTACTGTTCATTCTTGTAAAAAATAGAAAATCCTTCTAGACAAATGAAATACCTCCGAAAAAGGGACATGTAATAGATTAAGATCTCAAAAATAATGAATATATATGTTATATTGTTAAAGGTACTGAAATGGGAATTTTTCTAATGGATATGTTGCAACAAGTAATAGATACATTTAAAATGAGCAAACTTTTTATATAATAAAAAAACCTCAAGTATATCATTCTATACTTGAGAGTTTACTCATCTATTCCTCCGCATCTCTCATACTGTAATACCCCAAATTAATAATAACCAAAAAATACCCAACCATAATTCCCCCAGCAAATGTCCACATGTACTCACGGTGTTCAATTTCATACATAATAATTGCGCCAAGTATTGCGGCTGCAAATCGATTCATCATGCCAAGCATCGGTGCTTTTTCTTTTTTTACGATGCTGTCTCCGAACTTTTCAATACGCCTTCCTAAAATCCAGGCGCAGTACATACTAACTAAAAGGCCAATGCTTATTCCTACGAACTGGGCTGAAAAAGGTGTCATCCACCATCCCAGTAACATCACGCCTAGCAAACAATACATTTGTATGTTAAATGATCTTAATGCCATACGAATCATGTTCTGCTCCTTTATCTTTCTCATTAATCCCATCTTTCGGACTTCAAGCTTTCAGATATATCTTTTTTAAAATGAGGGAATTTGATTTTACTCACCATTAAATACGCGAGTATGCATGTACCAAACGCCACGGAAACTGGATTATTCAGGAGGCATAAAATAAGAAGACAAATTGCCGCAAATGGAATAGGCATGCCGATAAAGGTTGGGAGTTTGCTTTGTTGTGTATTAAATCTTGCAAGCCGCAGCATTCCGCAAATACTGTAAGCGAGCGCACATATCATCCCAATAGACTGCAAATCTTTTAAAGCGACACTATAGGCAAGAATAGACGGCGCCACACCAAACGTAACTAAATCCGCAAATGAGTCTAACTCTCCGCCAATTTCCGAAACAGAATCAAGTTTCCGAGCAACCATGCCATCAAACAAATCAAATACCATACCTGTAATAATGAACATGACTGCACCATACATATCGTGAACGAAAACAGCGTGAATAGCGAGAAGTCCACATACAAAGTTTGCTATCGTCATCATATTTGGTATGTAACTCATCATACGCTTCTCCTCCTTTCTACTCATTACCTCATTCAAGTTCTTACTCATTACAATCAAGATCCTTCTGTTTTTCTTCCAATATCACCTTATTTATTTTCTTTAACGTATCCGTCATTTGTTCTAAAGCATTTATATCGATTTTAGAAAAATACTTCTCAATTAATACATCATCTAACTTAGACAACTGCTCCATATACTTACTACCGTTCGGACCAAGTGTAAGGAAATACTCCCTTTTATTATTAGGATTTACTTGTTTTGAAATCATCTTCTGCTTTTCCAATTTCGATAAAACTTGACTCACAGCGCTTTTCGATATGTTAAAAGTAGTCGCAATGTGATTCGCTGTCGTGTTTTCATTTAAATGAATATGAAATAACATACTCTCTTGCTGTCCTGTAAGACCGTACTCATCTTTCAACTCCTGAAATAGTAAAATGTAGAATTCATTATAGGCTCGGTTCATTTCATTAATTATTTCTTTATACGTTCTAGTCATAGCACTCTTCCTCCATGCTGTTATTTCGTTTAATAGTTAAGTTCACTTAACTTAACTATATTATACCGTTATGCTTGTGTAAAGGGAAATCAATTTCCATACTTTAAAAAAGAAGACATCCATTAAGATGTCTCCTTCTCATACGTAAAGCTCTAAACTTTCACTATTCTTCTCAATTACATCTTTATACAAGCAAAAGTGTTTCTCTCACCTCAACTTATATATTAGACAATATATAAGTTTTATGTTGTAAACTACTAACCGTTAATTAACTGTTGCTTAAATTCATCTAAAACTCTCTTTCTCTCTTCATAATCTTCCGTATCGGCTTCTTCCCAAAGCTCAAGGTCAGCCCCACGTTCAATTAATGCAATTGCCTTGTTACGAACTTCTTCTTGAAGACAGCCTTTCTCCAATTGTATTGCCGCAAGACCAATATATACTAAAGATATTTCTTCTAACTCTTCCTCTATATCAAACTCATCTACATACTCTTCTAAAATGAACTTAGTTGCTTCTTCCGCACTATTACCCTCTTCTATATACTCAATAAATTGATCTTTCACATCACAAGTCGTGTCATCATCAAATAATCCAGTTCCCCAAGCGCCCATATGCTACAACTCCTTCTTTGTGCTTTTTTCATTTCTATTTCAATCTTAAATATAATAAAAATTCATTACAAGACTAGTTATATACATCGTTATATTTTACAATTACTATAGGCAATAAATATCTTTCACTACATGTACCATTCTGAATAATCAAACATATTCATCGATAAAATTCCATATAGACCCAGTAATGGTTAAAATGTTATAATGAAATCACCCTACATAGTTACTCATATTTAACTTGAGGAACTAGCGTCTTATTAAGCAATGCGCATAAATCAAATAAAAAAGACACTTTTTACAGTGTCTTTTTTATTTATATTCTCATAGAAAATATCTCTTTTATACACAAAATCTAGCAAATGAAAAAGGAGACTATCATATGGAGCATCCTCTAGCAAGAGAATTACGTAACATACGTATATGCCTTATCATCTTAATTATCGTCATCGCATTTTGGGACCGTAAGAAACCTGTAGAAATCACTGACCATAGTAGCGATCCTATGTTAAACACTAGTAATATGACCCAAATTGGCGATCATACATTTGCCTATAAAGATGAATCTAATCAAATTAAAATATTTAAGTTTAACCCAGATACAAATGAAATAAAGCTAATAAAAGAATTTTACGCTAACGAATATTAATGAAATAAATGGGACGGAAGGCACCTCAAGGTGTCTTTTTTATTTTCAAAAGGACCTGCTCACATTCAGGCGTCAAACATAAAGTAAATGGAATCCGTTAAAAAACACGAGTGACCCTTTGTTTTCCCCTCTTATTAAAGGAGGAACTATTATGGGATTTGGTGGTAGTTGCGGCGGAGGCTGCGGTTTTGCTGGAGGATTTGCATTATTAGTTGTATTGTTTATTTTATTAATCATTGTTGGAGCTGCTTGCTTCTGCTAAACAAACTATTGGAAAAGACACTCTTATATGGGTGTCTTTTCTTTGTAAACTAAAAAGTATATGAAATGAAGACATAGCAAAAACGGGATACTTACTCAAATTGTTTTTCACCTTATTAATTATATCCAAAAAGTTGGATAGCTTCTTTTACTACTCATGTTATTAATGAATAAAGCAATAACTACAATAACAAGGGAACCAACTAAAACTGGTGTTACTAAATAACTCCAACTGTATGCTCCTAAAATAACGACAATTGGATCAGCCCCTGCCGGAGGATGCGTTGTTCTCGTTAACATCATAACGGCTATTGCCATCCCCACTGCTAAAGCTATCGTCCAATATTCATTCCCAAACAAATGATATATTGATAGGCCAATGAAAGTTGAAATCAAATGTCCTCCAATAATATTACGTGGCTGTGATAACGGTGCATTCCAAACTCCAAACGCTAATACACAACTCGCCCCAAATGGAGCCATTAACAATTCTGTAGAAGTTATACTCGTTAAATATGTTAAGGTGAGAATTGTTAAAAATCCCCCTAATAGTCCTGTCAAAGAGTCCTTTATATTTACTTGTAACGGACTTCTTCCTTTCCCTTTCATTTTTGCAAAATATCGTACACTTATTGGTGGAGCATCTTTCTTCTTAGCTGCTGTTATATGATTCATCATTCTCCTCCTTTATTTACCAACAATTATATTTCAAACAAACTAACCAGTCAATATTAATTTTAGGGGTTAGTTTAAAAATACAGAAAAAAAGAATCAACTCATATAAGTTGATCCCTAAACTTCTTCACATTTTCGATCCTGGAATTTTGCTACCTTTTTTCGGTTCCCACATATTTTCATAGAACACCATTTTCGTTTCCCACTTTTATCTATAAATAATAAAACACAGTCGGGATTTGAACACCTTTTAAGAGAAATAAGCTTATTTTCTGTTATTAAGGTTAAAGCATCAAATGCAATTATTGATACAAGTACATCCTCAACTTCTCCAACTGGGACAGGTACTAGACGCTGTTCAATGACTTTATATGTAAAGGGTGCCTTCTCAATTTGTTTTTCTAAATACATAATAAAATCATTAGAAATTTCGTGCTGATCAGCAATTGTCTCAAACTGTTTTCTCAGTACTTCTCTTGCCTCTAATATGCTAGATGTAACTTGATCCATTCGTTCTTGAATTCCTATAAGTGTTTTTTCATTCCAAAAAGGAAGATTAACCTTTATTACATATAGCCATTCTAATACATCTTCATCCGTTATTAATAAATCATAACGTTGTCCACGCCTAACTAACTCTGTATTCACTAAATCTAATGAGAGATTTCCACATATAAGCGGGAATTGTTTTGTTTCCTGCATGTACTCATCACCTACTCTTTAAATAATCATATTCCAAATTCATACAGAAGTACAACTTTTTTATTAACTGTAAAGTATGAAGATCAAAGCCTTTAGCCATAATTACGACTAAAGGCTTTTTTCTATATAACTAAAAAGGAGCTAACTGTATGGAACATAATAAAAATGGAATGCTTGCTTTAATCGTTTTATTTGTAGGACTCGCATTTTTTGTTTTCGGTATGGTTTATCATTTGTGGGGAACGGTTTAAAAATAAATAATAATCCATTTAAGAAAAAGTACTCGTATGAGTACTTTTTTTAAAATGTCATGTAAAAACATTCTAAACTTACTTACATGCATACAATCACCAATGATAGTTATATAATTGAGAAGGTTGTAAATTATCAATCTATTACAACGTGATTTGGAAAGGAGCTAAAATCTGAAAATGTTAGAAATCATTTTTGTTGCTGTATTACTTTTATCTAGCATCACTCTCATTTTTATCGAACGTGGTTTAACGAAAAAAAATGTAGCCATTTTACTGATCAATTATGCATTCTTATTTGCCACCATCATTGTAATTGGTGCAAACTGGCGTATGATCCCCGCCTATTTCTTATTGTTCGTTTTAACATTACAAGTTTTTTTGAAACCAAAAACTACAGCTGTTTCTAAAAAGTTAGTGATGAAAGTTTTAAAAGGTTTAGGAATTATCGTAACTGCTATCGCAATGTTTACATTACCTTTACTTTTTCCGATCATAACACTCCCTGAGCCTACTGGAAAATATACAGTAGGAACGAAAGCTTTTCATTTAATTGATAAAAATCGAAAAGAAACCACTGTACCAAATAATCATAGAGATCGTGAGTTAATGATACAAGTATATTATCCTGCCGAAAAAGGATCAGGGAACCCTTCTACCTATTTTGAGAACATAAACGAGCTGGCTGAACAATTGGCAGTAACAAACGGTGCTCCGTATATCGTAACGACACATTTAGGGCTGACAAAAACACATTCTTATCAAGATGCTAAGCCACTTCAAGCTAAAGAAAAATTCCCCCTCCTTTTATTCGGCCATGGGATGGGATTATATGGTCAACAAAATACATTCCAGTTAGAGGAATTAGCTAGTCAAGGCTATGTAGTAATCGCTCTTAATTTCACAGGATACGCAGCAACAACGATTTTCCCTAACGGAAACCGTGTAGACTCTATACCAATTGAAAATACACCTACGGCCTTAAATACGATAGTTCAAAAATGGGAACAGGATACTACTTTTGTTTTAAACGAAGTAATAGAAGGTAATTTCGATAAAAGTTTTAAAACGATCGCAGACTTAATTAACTATGACAAAATTGGAATGTTCGGTCACTCTTTTGGCGGAGCAACTTCCGCACAAATGTTAGTAAAGGATACGCGTATTAAAGCTGCAATTGATATGGATGGCGGATTGTTTGGCGATCCAATGCCTAAAGACGGTCCTCAGAAACCATTCATGTTGATGAATGCTGAGGCTACGATTCATTTTATGAAAGAGGCTAAGAATCAAAAGATAACCGGAATCCAAAATGAATTATTGGAAATAGTTTATTTAAGAAATAAAACGATTGAAAAACCGGGCGTGTACACAGTGGTAATTCCAAAAACAAACCATACTAGTTTTACAGATTTAGCAGCATTTTCACCTATTATTAACGAACCAGACGAAGATGTAGCTGCAAATTATACACTCATTAATAAACTAGTAACTAGCTTCTTTGATCAAAATTTAAAAGGAATAAACGAAAATCATTTAGAAGACATTCAGAAGCAATATCCTGAACTTCAGCTCATTAAACACTAATAATTATTCATTTACCTAGTCATGTAGCCCCTCACTATACTTGAGGGGTTTCCGCTTTAAAACAATTATAAAAAAAGGCCCCATTACTGGGGCGCTCAAAAAATAATATAAGTAAATGAATTAAAACAAATAACAGACAACTAAAATATATAACATAAAAATTTTATAATCTATATATATGCAATATTACATATAAAATTTCATTATTACATGCTATACTAAAAAAGGAGTCGACAATCGTTATTTTCTTCTTATTTTTAAAGCAATATGGATATACCTTCTTAACATCATTTGAATTGTACAAGCAAAAGAAGACATCTTAATTGATGTCTTCTTTTCTTATATTTTTATGAATTCCTTTGAGCAGATGCTCTCCAAGCACGAAAAGATGTTGGGTGTCCAGAATGAGCTCTTTGCTTTGCAGCAGCAACAGCTGGTTTTTCTTCAATAGTCTTTGGTTTTTCTTCCACAATCAATGATTTTTCTTCAAGAGTATTCACAGCTGTTTGCATTTTTTCCAGCTGTTCTTTTAAAGCTTGCTGTTCAATCTTTAAATCTGTAAGTAAACGTAAAATCATTTCAGAATTAGCCATAAAGATCCTCCTTCCCCCAATACACAGAATAAAATAGAATATGTCATCAGCGGAATAACGGTGACAAAAATAAGGTCGTCAACTCTCTTAAAATCTAAGCACCTTTATTTTTCAAAAGGACCTGCTCAAGATTATCCGTAAAAACATAAAGTGAATTAAATCCATTAATTAATGGTCTTTATGGAAGGAGGAGTTAATATGGGCTATGGCGGTAGTTGTGGTGGAGGCTGCGGTTTCGGCGGCGGTTTCGCTTTACTTGTTGTACTGTTTATTTTATTAATCATCGTTGGCGCTAGCTGTTGGGGCGGCGGATTCGGCTGCTAAGGGGAGGCACTCTTGAGAGTGTCTTTTTTTGTTTCATTTTTTCCCCTCCGATCTGTATTAGTTCTTTTTAAAATGTAAGATTTCTCATCTCATAGTAGCAAATGATTTATTTTCATATCGTCATATTTGATCGAAAGGTAATAAAGAAAAGACACCCTAAGGTGCCTTCCCCCAACTAGATCGGAGTACCACCCGCATTTTGGAACCCACCCACGCTAGGCAAAAAATACAATGAGCTTACCATATGGACAGCTCATTCACATAATTTTCGAACTCGGAATTCAATGAATCTACTAGTTTAATCAGCTTATATGTTCTTGCCATAAAAAATCTTTAAAATGGTTTTATAATCTGGAATTTGTAACTTTAAGTATTGATTTATAAAGTTTTCGTTATCATATGGTACTTTTTTCAATTCAACAGAGAATCGCCCAGCATCAAAATTAACAATACCGTATCGCATAACATATTATTAATTTTTTGAGTACAATGATTGTTAATTAACAAAAAACAGCACCTTTAATTAAGAGGTGCTGCAATATAAAGCCAAAGTAAAAGCAGACATTAGACACTTAGTGCACAGTAAATTGTCCTCAAAACAGTAATTACTGCAATACCTAGACTTGCTCTTTAGGAAAAAGAAACAATCTCGTCTAAAATTGACTTTGCATAATCTTAGCTTGATAGCGATACCTTATAATCCCTTAACTAGCATAACTGAAATTAATAGGGGAATTAAATTTGTTTGATACCCTTCTTCCTTACAAAGTGGTTGTATTAATTTATAATTCAAACTTATATCATTTTTTTCATAATCACATAACAGGTCGCGTTTATTTTTTATTTCACGTGAAAAATAGTACATTTTTTGCTTCCCAATTTCTTCAAAATATGATGATTCTATCAATCCATCCTCAACATAAAATTGTAATACTTCCGCGCTTTCTATTAAATCATGAATATTTGCCGATTTTACGGCCATGCCTAAAGATTTATACAAAATAGTATTACTATAAAATAATAGATTTACTCCTATTTCTCCAGCTGTACTTAATCCCATATCCACCTTTTCATTTTGTATAATCATTTTATTTCTCCTTCGCTCTACCTTATTCAATTCAACTTATATTTCTGTTGATTTTGTAAATATTCATTTTTCATGACATAGATTAATACCACAAACCGAATGACAGCTATCATACTTATCAATAGAAATAGTGATTGATAACCAAAGTTTTCAACAATCAATGTAGAAATCAGCATAATAAATAAAGTACCTATTTGACTTAGAGATAGTAAACCTCCTAAAGTTTTTGCTTGATCTCCATCCGGAATCCTAATAAACGCTTCTTTTTCAGAAAGAGTTGATAATAGAGGACTAGTTAAAGTAACAAAGGAAAAACTACATAAATATACTACAGAATTAGATGTGAATGTCATAATTAAAATACCTAAACTCATTAACGTCCCTGAGATAAATAAACCTTTAAATATATTCTTCGTAAACAATTTAGATCCTACTAAAAAATAGTTCGAAAGTATTGAACCTATACCTCCTATAAGCCAGAATAGTGTTATATCTCTTGAATCAAAATGAAACTCCTTAGTTAATGCATATATAGAGGTACTCATAATGATAGGCATAATCATTCCTTCCAGGAAAAAAATTATTGAAAAAGGTCTTACATTTGAATTAAAAACCAAAGCCTTTAATCCTTCAAATGGACGTTTCTTTCTATTCTTCTCATCTTTTT
This sequence comes from Bacillus paranthracis, assembly GCF_001883995.1. Taxonomy (GTDB): domain Bacteria; phylum Bacillota; class Bacilli; order Bacillales; family Bacillaceae_G; genus Bacillus_A; species Bacillus_A paranthracis. The sequence continues at coordinate 76,080 of NZ_MACE01000004.1, forward strand.
TAGGTAAAGCATCTTTTATAGGAATATTTATAAGAAAAACGAAACATATAAAAAATGATAACGCATCTATTAAAATTGCATTTGTGTTCAATGTTGTAAATATTAATGGTCCCAGAGTAAAACCTAATGTCTTCGCTGTTACAATCCAGCCAGATCTTTGTCCCATTAACTTTAATAAGTTATCTTTCTTATATAGAGAGTTATACCAAGTTTTTTGACTTAAGCTTGTAAGTGCTCCAAGATATTGAGATATGATAGTTACTGGTATTAAAAAAACAAAGTATTCTTTTGTTAAACCCAAATACAATGATAGAACAACTATTATATTTAACATAAGAGCAGTCAATGTTACCTTTTTAGGGGAATATCTATCAATCAGTTGACTTCCAAATGCACCTACAAGAATACCAGCTATTGTTCCAGTAAAATAAAGTGCACCCGTAAAAAAATAAGAACCAGTAGATAAAAATGCAAACATCGGTAATCCAGACCATGTAATAGCTGTCCCTAAAGTATTTAATGTATCTGCACATATTAACCTATTCTTATATTGAACCATGTTTTTTCTCCTTTAATTAAAATGATACGAGGAGAGCCTCGTATCATTTGCATTTAGACAATAAAAATGTTAATTTAATGCTGTAGAATCTTATTGATTTATTTTAAGAGGCTCTTTATAGCAAGTTTCCATACTTTTCGCTCTTAACGGCTCTTTATAACATGTCTCCATACTTTTCGCTTTTAACGGCTCTTTATAACATGTCTCCATACTCTTCGCTTTTAACGGCTCTTTATAACATGTTTCCATACCTATATTTTGAAAAGTATCTTTCTTAATTCCAATATCATAACTTTGATTAAATTCCATATTCCAGATTTCTTCTGAATTATCATAGATACCCTCTAATACTTCATATTCCTCTTGCATTTTTCCAAAACCAGCATTGTGGTCCATGATTTCTCCAAAATACCCCATACAATCATGGTAATACTTTTTAGGATGTAACATATGTAAATGCCACATTTGATCTATATCATGTGTTGGACAAATCATTTCCTCAGGATATTTTTTGCAAATAAACCAAAATTATTTATACCTTACATATACATCTATTAACATTTCTAAAGGCATTTCTCCTAAGATACCCTCTGCTCTTTGAGCGGCTTCTACCAAGTCCATACTAAATTCAGGCATAGTTACAAATTCATTTCTCATCACACATTACCTCTTCTCTCAAAATTTATTATTCGAACAAAACCTAAAATTAGCTTTGTTATATTCAACTATAATTTAATACATGGGTTAAAAATTAAAATACAGGCCATACTGGATCAATTAAAGCTACAATGTTTAATAGATATAACAAAATAATCACTACATTATGAATTTTCTGATTACAATAACATAATATTTCTATTTAAACGCTTTGTCAACATTTTTTAACATTTTTATATTAATGTTAAAAAAGTTAAAAAATGTTCAGAAAATCCTAAAAACATTTATAATATATATATGATTGAATTAATAATGGAAGGTGGAGTGAAATGACCGGAGAGAGGATAAAAGAATTACGAAAAAAGGCAGGTTTAACTCAGAAAGAGCTAGCCTCAGGGATTATTACAAGAAGTTATTTAAGTCAGATAGAACAAGGAACCGTAGAACCAACATACAATGTCTTAGAGCAACTTTCTAAGAGATTAGGTCATAGTGTGGAAGAAATCCTTTCAAATAATATTGATAAGGATATTAGTATTCTAGAAATAAAACGAAATTTAAAACTTTGCGAAACGTATATAGTTACCAATAAAGCAGCAAAGACAGAAGAAATTATAAATAAGATAGAAAATACACTAGGAAAATTAGAGGGTAGTCCTAATACTCAAATTTCTTTCTATGAGTATGGATTATTGAACTGGGTAAAGGGGAAATATCACGAGACACTGGGGGATTTTTCAACAGCTGAATTACTCTATAAAGTAAGTGTGGAAAAATTTCAAAAGACTGCTTCTTCAAAAGAACTAATGAGAAGTTTAGACTCATTAGGAAGTTGCTATACAAAATTAGAAAAATATGAACTAGCGACCCAAACGCTCAAGGAAGCTTATAGGATTTCTGTTTATGAACAGATTCAAGATATAACAAAGGTCTCTTTACTTTTAAACTTAGGAATTGTACATGGAAGAATTAAAGAGATTTATTCTGCCATTCATTTTTTGACCGAAGCTGTAGAATTAAATCAAATGTTAGGCACATATTTTAAACAAGGTGATATATACATGGCTCTTGGAATTTGTTATATGGAGATTAACAATCTAACAGAAGCCGAATTTTGTTATTTTAAATCTCTTCACTTCTTACAAATAACGGATAATAAAAAAAATGAAGCCGGTTTATATACTAATTTAGGAATTTTATATGTAAAAGAAAATGATTTGGATAAAGGCATTGAATATTTCATAAAATCATTGGCACTATACCATCAAATACAAGCTTCAACTTCAGTAATTAATAATACAAAGATTGAGCTTGCTAAAACTTACCTAGCAAAAAAGGATTTTATAAAGGTTGAAGAATATTGCCTAGAGATTATTAAAACAGAGAAAAATCACTACTTCCTTGCCAAATCCCATGAATTGTTTGGTGATTTGTGGTTGTTACGGCTAGATACTCAGAAAGCAATTAACGAATATAATAAAGCCTTAGCCACTTATCAAAAAACGAATAACAAACTTTCAAATCAAATATTAAAAAAACTCGGAAATACCTATAGTTCCATAAATGATTATATCAAAGCTATTTCCTTTTACGAAAAAATTAATATTTAATACAGCAATCAATTTAATAACTATAAAAACAAAAGGGAAACGTTTAAGCGTTCCCCCTTTTTTCTTTGTATAAAATATTTAATACCTATAGTTTTTTTCATTACACCCCATCATTTTCAAATTATGAGATTAATATTACAAACGTTTTAATTATAACAATTTCAAGTGAAGGTAGCGAGGTTTGAATTTTTTAATACCTGGGTATTGCCCCGTCCATCAATCGCTTTTACCTTTTGATGAGTCATGCTATGCATAGCTGAAATAACTTCTTCTTCAGTAGAACTTTTAGTGATGTGGAGTTGTGCATTTGAACCTTTAATCTCTGCTTCATGCGATGCCAAACGATTGAATAATGGAATTTTGTTTAGAAGTAATCAACGCATTAAGCGCGTGATGATTTAAAAATGAAAGAAAAGTTAGCAAGAATGGAAAAACAACTCTGTTTGAAATTTTAGACTTAATAGAGATATCAACGGAGCAACTTCCAGTGGCTTCATAAAATATGAACCAAGGGAATTTTTATTTAAATATACAAAAATACAGACTTTTACTCGAATATTTGAAAAAGCGTTATTGTGAGTTTCTCTCTTGAAAATTACAATTTTTAAAATTGACATAACACTTCACACACCATATACTGTTAACAACAGTATACTGTCATTAACAGTATTAATCGTAATTCATTCTAGGAGGAAGATCCATGAAACATACAGGAAGACATACAGGTGCATTTCTTTTGTTATTTCTAGCTGAGGGTGATAACTATGGCGGGCAATTACTGCAAAAGTGTGAGGAAGAACTTCCCGTCAATCCAATCGATAGTGCCATTTTATATCGCACACTAAAAAAATTAGAAAACGAAGGTGCAATTGAATCTTACGTAAGTACAGATCATCAAGACAAACCGAGAAAGATGTACAAAATTACGCCTGCTGGAAAGGAACAACTGGCAGATTTTCAAATGGATATTGAAGAAAAAATGAAGAACTTATCCTTTTTCCTGGGCAAATATAAAGACTTAAAGGAATCCGATCATGATTAACGGCGTGATTCTTTACACGTTAGCCATTATTCTTACTGGGATTTCTTTTATGAAGGACCGCAGGAAAACGAAAGATGCTTTAATGAAGTCATGGAAAATGTTTCGCAACCTTCTCCCTGCGATGCTTTCCATCATGCTTTTCGTCGGCTTATCGCTTTCTATATTAACGCCGTCCTTTATCTCTTCTATCATTGGAGAACAGTCCGGATTGTTAGGTATTATGTATTCAGCAATACTCGGCTCCGTTGCACTTATTCCAAGCTTCGTCGTATTTCCTCTTGGTCATACGTTAGTCCAACACGGCGCAGGCCTACCTCAAGTTGCGGCACTTATGTCTACACTTATGTCAGTAGGAATTACAACCTTGCCGATGGAACAAAAAATATTCGGACGAAGCTTTGCTTACGCACGGAATGCATCTGCTTTGCTCATGTCACTTCTATTCTCCTATATCATTTGGATGGTGATGGTATGAAAGAACTAAAAAGATATCGCTTCTTTTTCGTTTTACTACTCGGGCTTTTTGTATTAACTTTTATAAATCAATCTTTAGGGTGGAGTGCATTACAACTAACAGGGAATAGCATTTTAGATATGCTGTTTCTCCTCCCCCCTGTCTTACTATTTGTAGGGCTACTTGATCAGTGGGTGAAAAAAGAAACGCTCATGAAATATATGGGCAAAAAATCAAGTATATACGGAATCTTGTTTTCTCTATTATTAGGAGGCATTGCAGCTGGTCCCCTCTACATCGCCTTTCCAATCGCAGCACTACTATTAAAAAAAGGCGCAAGCATTCGGTACATCGTATTTTTCTTAGGCGTTTGGACAACTGCGAAATTGCCAATTCTCGTGTATGAATTCTCTTCATTTGGAGCTACTTTTACACTCATTCATATTTGCTTTGGGCTAGTATTCTTCTATGTAATGGGGCTTATTTTTGAGAGGTTTTATAATCAGGAAGAGTTGCTAAGGTATGATGTTACGGAGGAAATGTAAAAGACATCTTTGATCATAAAGATGTCTTTTTATATAAACCTTAATTTTCGTTCTGTAAAACCCCTGCTACCTTTACTTCCTTTTTCTCTTCTTTTAAGAACAACGATACGATAAAAGCAACAACGATAAAGACTAATCCAAGTGCAAATGCACCTTGGAATCCTGATGTTAAACCATTTAACTTCTCTACTGGATCCATTGGATTTGCGGACCTTTCCATATACTGAGTTGTTCCTGAAGACATTTTTGAAATAAAGATAGCCGTACCAATTGCGCCAGCTACTTGCTGCAGCGTATTAAACAGTGCTGTTCCGTGCGGATATAGATCTGGTGTTAATTGATTTAAACCGTATGTTTGTGCTGTCATGACAAACATGAGTCCGACCATTAATACGCTGTGCATAATAATAATTTGTAACATTGATGTGTCAGGTGTAATGCCTTTAAATAAGAACATTGCAATCCCTACTAACACAATGCCGGGAACGATAATAACTTTCGGACTAAATTTATCAAATAGTTTACCTGCAATTGGTCCCATTATAGCGCTAATCACACTTCCCGGAAGCATGATAATTCCTGATTTAAAAGCTGTAACGAGTAAAACTGTTTGCAAGAACATCGGTAATAAAGTCATCGTTGAGAATAACGACATCATCACAATGACGATTAATCCAACTGATAATGTAAACATCGGAACTTTAAATGCGCGTAACTCTAAAATCGGATTCTCAATTTTTAATTGTCGAACGACGAAAATACATAATGAGATAAGCCCAACAAGTAAAGTGCCATACACTTTCGCATCAGACCATCCTAAATCACCTGATGCACTAAAGCTATACACAAGCCCGCCAAATCCTAATGTCGATAATAGGATAGATGGATAATCTACTTTCGGTCTTGTTAACTCTGAAACATTTTGAATATACTTCATTCCAATCATAATTGAAATGATCACGATAGGAATAACAATATAGAATAACCAGCGCCAATTTAATGAATCCACAATTACTCCAGATAATGTAGGGCCAATTGCTGGAGCTGCCATCATCACAAGTGCGATTAATCCCATTGTGGCACCACGTTTTTCAGGCGGACAAATAATTAAAATCGTATTCATTAATAACGGTGAAATTAACCCCGTCGCTACTGCTTGGACGATACGACCAATTAATAAAACAGAAAATGTCGGCGCAAATCCCGCAATTAATGTACCAGCTAAAAACGTTACCATAGCGATCAAAAACATCTGTCTCGTTGTAAGCCATTGCTGAAGTAACGCTGTAATTGGGACTAAAACCCCAACCACCAACATGTATGCTGTAGAAAGCCATTGAATCGTTGAAGCTGTTACGTCGAATTCTTTCATTAATACTGTTAACGCATTACCAAGTAACGTTTCGTTTAATAACGCAACCATTGCCCCTAAAAGTAATGCAATTAAAATGGGGGTATGTTTCATATTAGAAGTATCAACTTTACCACTTGAAGGGCTCTTAGTTGTCATATTCATTTGCAAATTCTCCTCCTATTTCTTACTTAAAAAACTTTAAATATACCTAAACACATGTAATATAATATACATATGTAGATTAAAAAGGGAGAATCAATTTTCAATCACTGTATATTTAATCTACAAAAAAGGAGAATTGTAGATGAACGATAATGAAAAACAACTTGATTTACGTATTAGACGTACACATAAATTACTATGGGATTCCTTATTTGAATTAATGACGCAATCAAAACAGAAATATAGTACCATCACGATTAACCAAATATGTGATCGCGCGATGGTACACCGAACAACCTTTTATAAACACTTTGAAGATAAAGATGCTTTATTAACATTTGGATTTAAACGATACAGCAAGATGATTGCTGAAATACCGGTTTCAGATCGATTAAGTAAACCATTTCAAGTAATGGAACAATTCCTACATCATGAAGAAATCGGTAAAATATTAGAAGCACAAATGTCTGATGAACAATTTATTAGCCGTGCACAATATTTAAGTCACGAAACGAGAAAACAAGAAATAGAAGCGTTAAATCAACTTTGTAAAAATCATACGATGCCAAATGATTTAATCATTGAATTTTATTCAGGGGCAATCACCTCATTAAGCGCATGGTGGTTTAAAAATGCAAGAAAAGTTTCTGCGGCTGAAATGGATAGGTATCTCCAACAACTTATTAACCGAGATATTTTTCAGTTTGAAAAGGAATAAGACTACACCTTTTCAATCATGCAATCAAATTGACCACCAAATAGGAATATGATATATTTTCGGTAGAGTACTATATAAGTATGACATCCACTAAAATGGCATATAATAAAAGAAGAGATGCGCTAACATCTCTTCCCTAACTGCTACCGTATAGGGTAGTGGTTATTATACGTTATTATTTTTTGCGAACCCCACCCTTTTGCTTCCTACGGCGCGGAGTGGGTTTTTTGTTGTCCTTATCCAGAAATTGCTTCTGCAAAAAATACGCTGAAAGTTCGCGCACAGTTGCTTTGACAAACTCTTTTACAAGATCAAACAAAAAGTCCATATTATCACCTCCTTTCCTTCCGAATAGAAAGAAGGGATAACCACCCACCCTCACAATACGCAGTTGACTTTATTTTATCAAATGATTGTAAAGATATTATGTAAATAAAACAAATGAAATTTTATATGGAAAAATATGAGTTTATATTATTTTCATTCTCTTCACTTAGATTACTTACTGAATATAGTCATACAGATTTTTCGCTAACAACAAACAAGTTACGGTAATGAAAAGGGCGCGAACATACCCGCTTCCTTTTTTTATAGCAAATCTGGATCCGGCGATTCCTCCAGCAATTTGAGCAATTCCCATTATGAATCCATACACATAGTTTACTTGACCTACATACATAAACATGAACAATGCACCAACGTTACTTCCTAAATTAAGAAACTTCGCCGTACCTGCTGCTTTTAAAAAATCATACCCAATAAATAAAAGAGCAAACATTAAAAATGAACCTGTACCAGGACCTAGAAATCCATCATAAAAACCAATAGCAAAAATAAAAAAGGTAAAAATAATGACGTGTCGACCAGACAATTTTTTATGAGTGGAAATACTTCCCCAATCCTTTTTGAATATCGTATAAATAGCGACTGCACCAAGCATGATCAGCATTAATGGCTTCAGTACTTCTGGATTCATTAAATGAACGGTCCATGCCCCTATTATGGAACCTATGAAAGTGATTGGAAATAATTTTAAAGCCGATTTCAAATCAAGATTACCAGAACGATAAAACACAATATTACTAGTTGCACTCCCCATTGTTGATGCTAATTTATTCGTGGCTACTGCACTTGCTGGATTCAATCCTGTAAATAATAAAGCTGGTAACGCGATTAATCCACCACCGCCTACAACTGAATCAATAAATGCAGCTACAAATCCAAAAACAATCAAAATCATTAATACAGATGGGTCTAAATAAAAATCCATACTCGTAGCCTCCCCTTTAGTCACTATTGTAATAGTAACTATCAATTTGCTAAATGTAAAGAGTTATTGTAACGTTGAAATATAAAGTGAAACTTTAATCAACCCTTACCAATCGGGCTTTTACGAGCAGCCCGCCCCCCCACCTAACTTCTTTGCTTCCGCTGAATTTTGAGGTGGGGGACTTACTGCCCGTTAAAGCGGGATAAAAGCAAACATCGGAGGACAAAAAAAGTGGACTACATAGTGCAACAGCTTAAAAAAATTGGTTTTAATGAATATGAAGCTAAATCTTATGTATCTCTTGTGAAACAAGGGCCTGTCACAGCCTATCAAGTAAGTAAAGATTCGGGTGTCCCAAGAGCGCGAATTTATGAGATTTTAGGTAACCTTGTAGAAAAAGGAATTGTCATGAAAGAAGAAATAAATGACACCACTCGCTATTCACCTCTACCTGTTGAAATCTTTTTACAAAAGGCTCAATCAGAATGGCAGTCTACTTATGAAGGAATTAGTGATTCATTAAAAAAACTAGAAACTTCTGAGGAAAAAACGGATAATCGGGTCATTACGTTAAAAGACAATCAAACAATCATTAGCTACTGTCAAACATTAATAAAAAAAGCAGAACGACGTATTGTCATTTCAATGTGGGATGAAATGTATGAAGCGTTAAAAGAGGACCTAGCTGAGGTAGCTGATAAAGTCACAGTACAAGGCATTACCTTGCATGTTGAAAATCCTATTAAAAATCTAGAAGCCCATCGTATAACAACTTATACAGAAACCCTCTCTACAGGGCATTGGTTTATTTTATCAATAGATTCTAAAGAAATGATTTATGGCCCATCACTTGAAGAGCGTAATATTGCTTTTTATACAGATGACCCCGTTCATATATACTTATTAGAGGATTATGTATGGCATGATGTTTTAGTGAATCGACTTGTCCGACGTAGCCAAGATGACTTGGAGCAATGGATTACTGCGGAGAGACGATCTTTCTTTATGGGGAAATAAGGAACATATTCAAAAAATAAAGCATAAGTGAATACAATGGAACACTTATGCTTTATTTTATATGCAAAGTAATACTCAAGTCTTTTCACTATTTCCCCTCCACAAACCTCCCAAACTCCTTCAAAAACCGCAACTTAAAACTCCCCACAGGTCCATTCCGATGCTTCGCCACATGAATCTCCGTCATCTCTTTCTGCTTCGTTTCCTTATCGTAATAATCTTCGCGATACATAAGCATAATGACATCCGCATCTTGCTCAATTTGCCCTGTCTCTCTTAAATCAGATAAAAGAGGACGCTTATCTTGACGCGACTCTACAGAACGAGACAATTGCGACAATGCTACTACACAAACATTTAACTCACGTGCTAATAACTTAAGTTTACGAGAAATCTCACTAATCTCTTGAAAACGATTGCCCTTATGCTTCGGATCGCCCGTAATAAGCTGCAAGTAATCTACAATAATTAAAATCTTTTTATCACCGTGCTTCCTCTTTAACTTACGAGTTTGCATCCAAATATCTTGCACCGTAACCCCTGCATTGTCGTAAATCTCAAGAGGTAACTCACCAATCTCCGCAAACGCCTTACTCACCCTTTCCCAGTCTTCCATCGCAAAACGATGCTTCGGATTTTTCAGCCTACCTCCTGACACTTCACCTACGCAAGAAGCCACCCTTTTCAATAATTGCTTACTACTCATCTCTAACGAAAACAACCCAACCGCCGCTCCAGACTTCGCCGCATGCAGTCCAACATTTAGCGCAAACGCAGTCTTTCCCATAGAAGGACGCGCACCAAGGACAACAAAATCACCTTCCTGCAATCCACACGTCATTTTGTTTAGCGATGTATAACCAGTCTCAATACCAGTAATCTCTTTCGCATCTTGATGAAGCTCTTCATATAAATCAACTAACGCATCCTTCAAATCAAACTCACATACACAGTCCTTCTCCTCTAACTCACAAAGTGCCGTAATCGTCTCACCAATAATTTTCTCACTCTTCTCTGCAATAAGACGCTCTCCCATCTTGTGCCCAAGAACACCCGCCTGATACATTTTCCAGGCACCTCGAACAAGCCCCTCATAATATGAGAAGTTGCTAGTAGTAGGCAC
>NZ_MACE01000005.1 GCF_001883995.1 Bacillus paranthracis
ACCATCCATTAACCCTATAAAATACTCCATTCCCCCGATCCCCTTCAAAAACTTCGGATCCACTCTAGAAGTGAACGTCACAAGATCAATCGGTTGCCCCTCATCTTCCATCTTTCGCATTAACTGAAATATAGACTTATGCACCGGCATAGAAAAATACTGCTCCGTCAAACGGCACTCCTTAATAAGCTCTCCATCAAGTAATAGAGAGCCTAACACCGTCTTTTCCGCCTCCACATTTTGAATACTCATGGACGCCACCCGCGCTCCGCTAAAAAGCGCTGCAACTCTTCCTCAGACGGCGTATTCTTCTCCCACTCCTCACACCTCGCCAAAAACTCCTCCGTCTCCCCCGTACTAACAGACGACCCCTTCTTCCGGAAATTCGCAGCATCCGCCTCAACCTCACACACTTTCGTAAACCCTTTCCCGTACCAACCACGCAAAATCCCCTTCACATAAGCCATCTTCCGATTTTTATTCTCATACGAAATTTGAAGAGCCTTCAGCACCAACTCCTCTGACAAATCATTCATCCATGCATTCAATTCCTCCACCGTAAAAGGAGACAAACTACCAAAATGTTGCTCATAAAACGTGAACACCTTACTTCCCGTCTCTTCCTGAACAACCTCTTCTTCCTCTTCTTCCTCTGCCTCCTCACAAGCCGGCTCTACATCATCCATAGCCAAATCACCAGGCATACCGAAATGCGCTAACAGCATCGGAACATTCAGCTCCTCCTCTACGCACTTCTGAAGAAACATATGTACAAACTCCTTATTCTTCACACCCTTCAGCTCACGAAGCACACACTTCTCCACATTCGTATTCGTCACCGGATTATAACGAAGCCAATTCAAAACGAATAACTCCCGCGTATCCGCATCATAAAGAATCTTTCCATAATCAACAAAGCGTTGCACAAGCTTATCAACAGTCTCCCGATTATAACCCGTCTCCATCTCAGCTAACCGCTTCGGAAAAGGAAAAATCCCGCATTGCGTCGTCTTCGAACAAGTTAATAAGTACACATAAAAATACCGCTCCTCCGGCGTCAAATCCAAAACAAAATCATCCTGCCAAAAATTCACCTGCACAGTACGATACACCGCCATCCTAATTCCTCCCGTCCTAATTCAAAAATGAAAATTTCCTCTTTGTACTATATATAGGAAGGAGGGCTGGGTTTTTGGCGTGTTATTTCAAAAATTTTTTCGACTCCTACTACGGTGTTTGTTGGTGTTTTTGTTTTGTTATGTTTTTTCTTAGTGATTTATTACTTGGTAGGGGCTTGTAAGGGGCTTAGGAGGGGCTAGTTATCGGTTACTTCGATTAGGAAGATTCGATCTGAGAAGCCGCCTCGTTCTTCTGCTTTCTTTTTACGGATGCGGTTGATTTCTTCTAGTGTTGTGCCTTCGTGTTCGGCTAGGGCGTTTAGTAGTTCTAGTAGGTCGGATAGTTCTTCGAGTTTATGTTCTTTTGTATCTGCTTCTAGATATTCGATTAGTTCCTCTTCTGTTTTGTTGCAGATTTCTTTTATGTATTCGTCTTGGGATAGGATTCTTGTTGTGGGTGTTTTTCCGTTAGCTTTTATGATTTGCGGGATTTTATTTCGGATTAGTTTGTTGTAGGTTGGCATGGGATTTTCCTCCGTTTGGTTTTTCTTCTATTATAATGGAAAAGCAGTTTAACTAGGTGTTAAACTGCTGGATTGCTTCTTTTATATAGTTCTCTTCTTCGGTTGTGAAGAGAGTTGGGAATTCGGATAGTGGGAGGTTTGATTTTTGGATTATATCCTCTATATCGCTTTGGGGTGTATCAAGATAATTCTTTACTTCTTCTATTACATTGAAAAATTCCTTCAAGGTAACTTGAACGTCTTGATGACCCGGATCTTTCTCTTCTACCTTATACTTTTTCAACTTCCCTATCACATCCATAAATCGCCGATCAAACTTTTCTTTTAATTCCTTATTACTATAAAACGCTTGAACACACTCATTTGAAAAATGTTCCTCTAACCATTCCTTATTTTCTTTCTCCCATATAAAAGTTTGCAAAAACGAAGAAAACAAGGCGACATCCACTCGTTCTTCCTTTTGAAACTTCTTCGTCATCTCATCCATATGCGAAAGTACCTTCGTAATTCTTTCTTGCTCCGCCAAAAGCAATTCCCTTTGAAAATGCATCTGTCTTAAAAAATCTTTAGTCTCTATATCACGCTGTAATATAATATTTTGAATTTCCCCAAGCGAAAAACCGAGATGCTTAAACGATTGAATTTGCTGTAGCACATACAAATCATCTTTCGTATATAACCGATGCCCACCTTCAGTATAATCGCTCGGCTTTAATAAGTTAATCTTGTCATAATAACGAAGCGTCCGCACCGTAACATCCCCAACACTTGCAAACTCACTAATCATCCACGCCATACCATCACCTACTCCGATAACTTCTCTTTCACATACTGAATCATATGAGAAAAACTCATCTCATTCTGCTGACAATAGTGAAGCAAACCTACAACAAGTAATAAAAAAGGAACATTCCCTCTATACCGATTTTCATACTCGCTAATACCATCATAAAAGTACTCATACTTTCTTTTTCGTAAAACAATATAAATAGCAATAAACAACACTGCAATCATAATAAAAATTCGCTTTCCCCTTATCTCCACTTCTTCTTTCATCACCTATTCTCCTTCCACCGCATACTTATCTTCTTTAAATAACGGTATTCGAATGAAATAGCGATATGGTTCATCGCGTATTACTTTCCACGCAACAATGATCACTTGAACGACCTCAAAAACAAATACGATCCAAAACAAAACATCACTAATACGCGAACTGATATTAAATAGAAGAAAAATTAACAAATGAAAGTTGAACGCCTTTCGGCAATGGTATTTGTACACCTCATTTTTACGTGCCAGCGTGATGTACATGAGTAATGGTGAAAAGATTCCTATTGCGGCTGAAAGTAATAGCATGATGATGGTGTTTCTTTTTTCTTTTGTGGTGGTTTTCATGAGTGGTTTGGTCCCCCCTTTTTGATTTGTCTTCTTTAGGTTAGGGGGTGACGTTGGGGGAGATTCAAGCACCATTAATGGAAAATATTAAATTTTATATAATCGAGTTACTATTCTTGCCGAACACTTGTATCTATTTTATAATAAAAAGTATAAATTACGTACGTAAAGAATGGAGATGTAATGAATGGATTATGGTTTTAGCTATAACTTCCCCGCTTTACGTGGAAAACAAGGTGGTAAAGAGTACTTTGTTGTAATGTGCCCTTTACGCTTAATCCCTAAAATTTTTCTATTTGACGAGGAAGAAATCCCAGCTGAACATCGAGCTCAAAGGATATTAAATAAAATTAGAATCCCAGAAATCACAAATTATATCATTGAAAATCAAAATGATTATGTTTTTTCATCGCTAACAGCATCTATAGATGGTGATATCGAATTCCAGCCATTTAGTTCTGATCAGTCGTTTCAAGATTTAGGACAACTTCGTATCTCACTGGATTCTAAGTTCCTGATTAATGATGGACAACACCGAAGAGCAGCTATCGAAGAGGCGATAAAGCTCTCACCAGAATTAGGACATGAAACGATTTCGGTTGTGTTCTATCATGATCAAGGTTTAAGAAATTCCCAACAAATTTTCTCAGATCTTAACCGCCATGCAGTTAATACAACTTCATCTATCGGTATTTTATATGATCATAGGGATAAGTTAGCATTAGTTACAAAAGAAATTGTCGAGGAAAATGAATTACTATCTCGATATACCGACAAAGAAAAAGTCAATTTATCTAAAAACTCACCGAAGATTCTCGCTTTAAATCACATATTTAATACAAACCTTCGATTACTAGGAAAGACAAAGGGTGACTTAATTACAGAAAAAGAAGAACAATTCTTAAAAGAATTTTGGAACATTCTTTGTGATACAATAGTCGAATGGAATTTAGTTTACAAAAAAGAACTAAACCCTCGTGAACTTCGAATGCATTATATTGTCGGGCATGGAGTATTCATTGAATCTGTTGGTTTAGTAGGAAAATATATTTTTGAAAATCATCCAAAAGATTGGAAAAAATACATTTCTCTTTTAGCAGACATCGACTACAGTCGTTCTAATTCTTCCGATTGGTTAGGACGAGCTTTCAATACAAATGGTCGCATACAAAAGACAAAAGAAACAGTCACTTTAACCGCAAACAAACTAAAAGAAAAATTAGGTCTTCCTTTGACAGAAGGAGAACAAAAGATAGAAGAGAAATTCCAGTTAGGAGCATGATAATGTTAAATAATCTCATTACTGATTTAATAAATAATAAAAATGACTTTGTCTCTGAAGCAAAGGAGCATATAAAAAAAGTTTATCGTGCTGACGACCGCCCTTGGGTCGTTGGTTATAGTGGTGGAAAAGATTCCACAGTTGTCGTTCAGCTTGTTTTTGAAGCTTTAAGTGAATTACCTACAGAGCAATTACACAAGAAAGTATATGTAATCTCATCAGATACACTTGTAGAAACACCGCTAATTATTCAATCTATCAATGTTACTTTACATCGAATCCAAGAAGAAGCTTTAAAACGTGATCTTCCTATTGAAACGCATAAAGTAAAACCAAAATACGAACAATCTTTTTGGGCTAATATTATCGGAAAAGGCTATCCATCACCAAACCAACAATTTCGCTGGTGTACAGATCGCTTAAAAATTGAACCAGCAAATGCGTTTGTAATGGACAAAGTTTCTACGTTCGGTGAAGTAATCATGGTCCTTGGTGTTCGTGAGAATGAAAGTGCTACTCGTGATAACGTTCTTAAATCCCATACCGTTGAAGGTAAAGATTTAATGCGCCATTCCACGTTAACAAATGCATATGTTTTTGCACCGATTAGACAGTTTAGTTTAAATAACGTTTGGGACTACTTACTGGAAAATCCATCTCCATGGGGCAACGATAACCATGAATTAAATAAGCTTTATCAAGATTCAAGTATTGGTGAATGCCCTCTTGTTGTAGATAAAACCATTAAAGAAAGTGCTGGTTCATGTGGAAACAGTCGCTTCGGTTGTTGGGTATGTACAGTAGTAAATGAAGATAAAGCATTAAACGGCTTCATTCTTAGTGGATCAGATTGGATGAAACCTTTATTAGAATTCAGAAATTGGTTAGCTGGGATTCGGGATGATAGAACATTTCGTATGAAATACCGTAAAGGTGGTCAAATTTACTTTAACCCGCTAAAAACTGAAGTAAAAGATGATATTGAATATGTAATCATTCCAAAAAAATCTAGTCGTCCAAAACAAATGATTAAATTAGAAGAATTTACAATTTTAGAAAGGGATGAACTAAAGTCTTATTTAGCATTAAACAATATTGATTTAAGTTCTCCTGAGGATCCAAAAATTTTAGTAAAGCTTGATAATAATCAAATCGGACAACTTGGTTTAGGTCCCTTTACACTGAACGCGCGAAAAGAGATTTTACGCAGACTTCTTATTGTCCAAAGAGATTTACAACATCCTGAAGAAGAGGATTTTGAATTAATTAAAGAAGAAGAATTACGTGTTATTCGTCGTTACTGGTTAGAAAATGGCGATTGGGAAGATGCTTTACCTAGCATTTTTAAAGAGGTAATGGGATATGACCTAAACTGGGAGTATGATGATCGTCCATTATTTGATAATGAACAAATTACAGATTTAGAATCATTATGTAGCAAACACAACGTAGACTTTAAAGCATTAAAAAAACTTATATCACTTGAAAAAGATTTTTCAGGTTATAAAGTTCGTCGTGGATTAATGAACGAAATTGAAAAAGTACTAAAGCAAGACTACTTACATTTGTAGGGTGAGGTTAAATTTATGTTAATTGAACAACTAGAATTAGAAAACATAGGAGCTTATACGGAAAGAAATACCTTCGATCTGTCTATCTCCTCCCCAAAAAAGAAAGTAATTTTAATAGGCGGAGAAAATGGTGCTGGGAAAACAACATTTTTAAATTCCATAAAACTAGGATTATTTGGTTGTTTCGGCTATGGATATAAGACAGAGAATAATGATTACTATAAGCGCGTCCATGGGTATTTAAATGCTTCTGCTCGTAAAGATGAGACAAATCCTTTTAGTATTACAATTACCTTTAGTGAAGTAGAAAATTACAAACGCCATGTTTATACATTCAAAAGATCTTGGAACATTTTAAACAGCGCTATAAAAGAAAAATTCACTGTAAAAAAAGATGGTCATTATTTAAATGATGCTGAAAAAGATATTTTCGAATCAAGACTACGAGAGAATTTCCCGCCTAAATTATTTGATCTATGCTTATTTGATGGCGAAGAAATTTCAAAAATAATAAATGAAAATAAATTATCCTCTTATTTAAAAGAATTATCTACTGTTATATTCAACTTAGATTTATTCCGAAATTTAGAAGGTGATTTGACCAACTATTTACAACAAGAAATTGATCAAGAACATCTTTCTTCTATAGAAAGCGAAATCCTTACCCTTCAGCGTCAAGAGAAAGAACAGTCTTTAAAAATTGAAGATCTTGAAGACACAATTAAAACAGCGCAGCAGCAAATAGAAGAATCAAAAGAATCTTATTCTTTATTGAAAAAGGATTTTGAAACACATGGTGGTTTAATTAAAGAAGAACGTGAAACATTAAATAGACAAGTATTAGAAATTGAAGCACATCGAAAAGCTAATTCTGAAAAAGTTCGAGAATTTATTCAAACGCTTTTACCTTTCTATCTAAACAAAAACTTATTACTATCTACTAAAAATCAATTACAAAATGAAGAAAAACTATCATTAGCAAACCAATTAACTTCAGAGTTAACTGAAGAACGCGCTCTTGAATTAGCTAAAAGTTTACCTGGAGTCTCAGCTCCTAATGATTTAGCAGCTGAATTGAGAAAACAAATTTTCAATATTATTAAGCCTAATGATACAGATGTTGAGTATATCCATAGAGTTTCACCAACACAACGCACACAATTCGAAGTAGTGGCACAACAAGTTGAAAGAGAATCTCATGACACATATATGCAATTACTTCAAGAAAATAGAGAAAACTTACTTCAAGCACAAGAACTAAGAAAGAAAATTTCTACTAATGATTCTACAAATGAGTTTGCACAAATGTTAGAAACTATGACTCAAACACAAGAAAAAATCTTTAAGTTAGAAAAAGAAGTAGAAGAAAACTTAAGTATTTTAGAAACTAGACAAGAGACTTTAGAAGCATTAAAAAATACAATCGACTCAAAACAGAATATTGTACAACAAAGTAACAAAACGAGAAATACATTCTTAATTGCCCAAAGCATTATGAAATTAAGTACAGAGTTTCAAATGTTACAACATCAAAAGAAATTACAACAAGTACAAATCGAAGCTACAAAAATGTTGAATAAATTAATGCGTAAACACCAATATATTTCTTCTTTACGCATTGATTCTAGCACGTTTGAAGTAACTTTATATGATAATAATCGTGACCATGTAGCAAAAGAAACATTATCAGCAGGTGAGAAAGAAATTCTCTTACTATCATTAATTTGGGCAATGTTCAAATGTTCTGGTCGTCGTGTTCCATTCATATTCGATACACTTTTAGGTCGCCTTGATCAAACACATAAACATAATATTTTAGTAGATTTCATCCCTGCATGTGGTGAGCAAGTCTTAATCTTGTCAACTAACTCTGAAGTTGATGAAAAACACTATAATTTACTGAAAAACTTTGTATCCCATGGATACTTATTAGAATTTGATACAGAACTACGAAAAGTGAATGTTACAGATCAATATTTCAACTTTAATAAGGAGCAAGCAAAATGAACTACCGTTTAAAGATTTCTAAAAGAGTATCAGATAAACTAAAAGAATTACAAGCTCCTACTAATTTAACACCAAATATTTTAGCTCGTTTAGCAGTTGGATTATCTTTAACTGATCCAACTTTTCCTGAGGTTTTAACAGATAAAGAAGCCGGTGGATTAGAAATCAATCGCCACACATTAACTGGAGAATATGATTTTATTTATAAATGCTTAATCACTCAGCATGCGGGACGTGAAGTATCTGATAATGAATACTTTCCTACCCTATTCAACGCTCACTTAGAACGCGGAATTAACTTATTAGACAGCGAATATAAACATGCTGGAAACAACGAGAAATTCACAATGAACTTGCTAAAATACGGTAAGGAGTGATCTCTATGCTTTATCTTGATAATAGTGCAACAACACAATTATTACCTGAAGTTAAAGAAGTAATGTTGCCATATTTACTTGAAGAATTCGGAAATCCTTCAAGTAAATATTACGGATTAGCCCAAAATGCTAAAGACGCTGTTGAAACAGCAAGAAAACATGTAGCTCAATTATTAGGCTGTAAAACTGATGAAGTAATCTTTACTAGTGGTGCTACAGAAAGTAACAACTTTATTTTGAAAGGCATCGCTCATTATCATAAAGATAAAGGCAATCACATTATTACTTCTAAAGTAGAACATCCTTCTATCATAGAAACTTGTAAATTTTTAGAAGCAAATGGCTATACGGTCACATATCTTGATGTAGATCAATATGGCAGAATCAATTTGGAAGAACTAACTAAAGCTATTCAACAAGAAAAAACTCTTCTCGTTTCAATTATGTGGGGCAACAACGAACTTGGTTCTCTAAACCAAATCAACGAGATCGCAAAAATCTGCAAAGAGAATGAAGTATTCTTCCATACAGATGCTACACAAGTAGTTGGAAAAATACAATTCTCTCTTTCAGATATAGAAGGTATAAACTTTTTATCCTGCTCTTCTCATAAGTTTCATGGTCCAAAAGGTATTGGGGTAACCATAATAGGTAAAGATAATTTAGGATTACCAATCCAAATTACTCCTCTACTTCACGGTGGCGGACAAGAACGTGATATACGCAGTGGCACACTACCCGTCCATAATATTGTTGGAATGGGAAAAGCTGCAGAAATCGCATATCTTAATTTGGAACAAAACATTTATAAATTAGAGCAACTAGAGAACAAATTAGCTGATATTCTAAAAACCAAATTTCAAAATCATATTGAGTTTAACAATGATATTCAAGATAAAATACCTGGAATATTAAGTGTTATATTTAAAGGTGTAAACAACGAAACTCTTGTGAGAACTCTTTCTCCAGTAGCTGCCGTGTCTACTGGATCGGCTTGTAGCTCAAGTAAACCAAGTCATGTATTACAAGCTATCGGATTATCTATGGATGATTTACGTTCTACTATTAGGTTCTCACTTTCTTCTACTACTAGTTTAGAAGAGTTGGATGTTTTTAATAATCTATAAAGAAAACAGAAAGGCATATCCCTTTCTGTTTTCTTTATTTCCTTGCTAACTACTAATCTAGTAATTTTATATCTACGTTAATAGCTCCTCCCTACTTAAAATCACAAATTTCTCTATTTTTAAACACCCATTAAAATATGGTAATATTATATATAAGATATCCCTATACTTCATGCTCATATTAAAGGTGGTAAAAATGAATAAATTAAAAGAACAAGAGCTAGAATTACTAGCAAAAATTTGTAAAGAAAATGAACTATCAACAAAACTAGCATATGACTTATTACGTTCTGCTGAAAAATTTTCATATGAAAACACGAGTGAAAATCATAGAAAAAAAGATTACCTAGATTTAATTGATTTTTATGCAAAATAAAGTAAAGGTGACTACATAATGTTATTTAAAAAACTTATTTTTGATAATTATAAAACGTATTATGGGCATCAAGAAGTTGACTTCTATATCCCAAAAGAGGTACGTGAAGAAGGCGAAAAAAATATTATCTTGTTAGGCGGCCTAAATGGAGCTGGAAAGACTACAATTTTAAAAGCAATTTTATATGTTTTATTCGGAAAAAGAGGATTCTCACCTGCTGAGCATAAACGTGTATTTTCTAATGTTATTAACAATACCTTCTTTGACGAAGGTGGGAGAGATTGTTCTGTAACTCTTGCTATTGAAACGGATAAAAATGAAGAATGGACTCTTAAAGTTAAATGGGGCTTTGATCACAACAAAAGGTTAATTAGTGAAAACCGGGATTTAACTGTGAAAAAGCCTGGTGCAATGATTGGTAAAACTGTACGTATTGATAATATAGATACATTTAATCGCTTTATGGATAAAATGATTCCATATCACGCTGCACCATTTTTCATTTTTGATGGCGAAGAAATTAAAGACATCATTTTGCGACAAAATAGTGAGGAAATGAAAGAAGCTATTCACAAAATTACTGGGATGGAAACCTATAAATTATTACTATCTGATCTCTCTTCTATTAAGACTGGCATAGAGAAGAATTTAGCCAAAGCGGTTGACCAAAATAAACTAAAAAGTTTAGATGCCAATTTAAAAGAATACGAAGAGCAAATCCAACATCTAGAAAAACGAAAAGAACTTATATCTTCTGAACGAAAGAAATTCGACGATCTAATCAATGAAGTGAAAAATGAACGTAATGAAAAAATTACAACTAACTCCAAATCAAGAGAGGTTATTGTAAAAAAACAATCAGGTCTAGCAACTGAGTTACGTCTAGCTAAAGAGCAATTTGAAAACTATTTCAACAATAACGCTATAAACATCATTCTAAAAGAAAAAACTAAAGTACTACAGACCAGATTAAAATTAGAGTATGATATTCGTCAAAAGAAAATGATACAAGACGCTTCTTTAATGCCTTATGAAAAATTTATGGATGAATTATTAAACCAACCATTCACTCCTCCCCTTTCAAATGAGCAATTAAATCAACTCAAGGAAATCGGAAGAGAGATTTGGGTTAAAGAAAATAATATCGAAAAAGATATAGCCGAAGATCACATAGATATTCACGATATTTCAAATAAAGACTATAACTACCTTGTAAATCTCCCTGCTAGAAATAATAGTTATGTTATAGATTTAATAAATAAAATTGAGAAGCTGAATCTTGAATTAGAGGCATTAGAAATTGAAATTAGAAATGCACCTGAAACGATTGATATTAGCGCAGAAAATGAACGTATTGATATCCTAACTAAAAAATTAGGAGAACTTAACTTAAAATATAAATCAATTATTGCAAAGTTAAATAAAATTAAAGAACAAAGAGCAGCCGTTGTAAACCAGCTAACCCGTCTTTCTGATCAAGGTGCAGATTATGATGCTCTAAATAAACGATTAATTTATGTCAAAAAGTTGATTCATACTATGAATTCATATGTACATGAAATGACAAAGTTAAAAGCAAGCTTTATTCGCGAAGAATTTTCTTCAATGTTAAGTCGATTATTCCGTAAACAAGATGAATTTGGAAAAATTGAATTCGATATTTCAACGTATACTGTTAGATTATACAACGATCGTAATCAAGAAATTAGTATTCAAGACCGATCTGCTGGTGAAATGCAAATGATTTCCTCGTCACTAATTTGGGCCCTAACAAAAGCCTCTGATTTAGCTCTTCCTATGGTAATCGATACACCACTAGGACGCTTAGACAGTTATCATCGAAATCATTTAATTAACCATTACTATAAAGAGCTTAGTGAACAAGTAATTATCTTATCTACAGATACAGAAATTACCCAAGACTATATTAATTTCATGCAAGAGCATTCATATAAGCAATACATGCTTGATTATGACCAATCAAAGAAATATACAGTTATCCGCGATGGATATTTTGATTTTATAAAGGTGTGATATTATGGCAAATAGAAGAATGAACCTCTCAGGAACAGGTAAAGAAACCCTTGACCTACTCTGTGAAGTACTTGAGATTGATCGACCACAGGGGATAAAAATTGCGTTAGCAAAAGGTATTGCTAACGCTACAGGAAAAATAAATGATGACTTTAAAGATGGAAAAAACAAATGGACAATCCCAGATAATATTATTAAAGATAAAGAGTTTTTACTCTTTAAACATTTAATTATTAACGAAATGCAAGTTGCTTTAAATGAAGATGAAATCACACAAAGCATACTTTTGTATATAGAATATGGGCTAAAGATCATCAAACAAGAAGTAGACAATTTATCTTCATTAGAAGATTATCGTATTATTGTATTAAACTAAAAGCAAAAGGAACCACCAAAGTGGTTCCTTTTTATATTCTCTCAGATAAAGATATAATATCAACCACCGTTACAGTTGGTTGAGACAATTCACCATTTACTTGTAACACAGGTCCATGTACAATGCATTGACCTTTTTTCAATGTTGAAAGTCTATTCTCCCATTCTTTTTTCTCTGAAGAATCGTTAGATAGACTAGTAGCAATTGTAGAAATCTCTTGTTCTGGCGGCGCAAAATAAACCTTCTGTGAAGCATTTTGTAGCCTTGCTAATTCATCAGTAGCCAATTGAGATTTTAAAAATTGAGTTGCATACCATGCAGACCATCCAAATTTACGTCCTTCTTGTAAAATTCGTGCAGAAGGTGATTTTTCCGTATGATCAAGATTTTGTGCTTCATCCATTATGACAGGCATTGGATTATTTTTATTTCCAAACCTTACGGAATAATTCCAAAGATCCCATAAAACAAATTCTGTAATTATTAATTGAACGTCTCGAGGATATCCAGTCAACTGAATAATAAAAATCTCACCATTACTATCTACAACATCTTTCCAATTTATTGTATTTTCATGGCTAAATGGATTACGATCGATAAGCGGTCTTATTTGAGATAAAGCCGTCTTAGCATAGCTAGAACCATCTTCTTCTAAACATTCTCTAAGCTTTATTAGGCTCATATCTTCTCCATACTTATCCAATCCATTAAGAGTACCTTCATAAATCGCATTTAATTGTTGCACACCTAATGTGCTATATACAGCAGCAAATACACTCTTAATTCTTTCAGCAACATCCGTATTAGATTCCGGAAGCGTAATGCCTCCAATATCCCTTTCATTCTTTTGAAACGGATTAATTGGAAGCTGCTCACTATATACAATCTTTTGTTTTAACTTTGTACCCATTGCTTGTACAAATTCATCTTCTAATTGGTTTGGTAAAAATCCTTCTGTATAGTCAATAACAATACTTGGGATACCTTGCTTCGATTTTTCTAACAATAAGCATTGCATGAAATATGTCTTACCTTGTCCGGATTTACCTGAGATCAACAAATGTCTATTCGCCAATCCTTTATTACCATACTCCCAATAAATCTTTCTATTCGAGTTCTCTGCCTTCCCAATTAGAATTCGAGATTCTTCTAATCCTTGTGGCTCTCTTTCTTTTGTCTCTTCAAGAACTTCTATTGTATTATCGATTTTCTCTTTAGTAACCTCATTAAAATCCATAATTTCAGGCTTTGCTTCTACCTCTACATCAGCCTCTAATTCATTTTTTTCTGAGCAAAATGATGATGCACTTTCTATTTTGCTACAGGCACCTGTATATTTATGAGAAAGTAATTCTTCCTTAATAAAATCGCCTTCTGTTTCTTGAATCCAATTCTTCATATCTTCCATTGGTTGTATAAGACCACTATATCCATCAAACTCTGGAAGGCTTAATAAGGTAATCCCTTCATCCAGTTTGGCACTTCTATGATAAGCGTCTCGCTGGAAGGATAAAATTGCTCCTTCACCAATAGATGATTCTATTCCGTTGGAAATTATAAATTGATCTTTCAACAGTTTTTCAACCACTTTATTATTCAATTCATAATTTTTCTCTTCCCAGAATCTACTTTTCAATATTTTATTAGCATTAGAAATATAAAGTTGAGCAAAGAAATTACGATAGAAACGGCTAGCAAAAGAATTAGTTGTTAATGCATCATTGATTAATTTCTTCGTATGTTTAACTTGTTTTCTCGCCTTTTCTAATACATCGTTTTTATTAGCTCCGATTTTTACTTCGACAGGATAAAAATGCATCATTACATCATTCTCTACTTGTTCCAAACCTATTAACAGTAAATCATCACTATGAACACCTTTTACTCCTAAGTTTTTAGCTGTAAATATGCCATCTGCTTTCTTTAAATTAACAGCACCTGCAACTCTTAAAACTTCTTCTAGAGAAATTGGCACCCATAAAATGTCGCGATGTTCAAAATATGCTAAAGAGAATTTTATAGCAGAAATAATACTTAACTTCTCTCTAGAATAATGGCCCTTACTACCAATAACACGAAGTAACCATTCACCATTAAAAGTATTAAATGCTTTAATAGTGCTTTCTACATTTTCTTTTTTACTCTCTACTTGTTTTTCCTTTAAAAATTCTTCAATAACAAAATGATATTGTTGCGATTTGTCCGTTACAGTAATCGCATCATATCTACTTGAAGATGAATATTGATCACTATAATGAATAACAACTAGATTTTGCTCGTAATCATTAAAGAACTCCAGGTCAAAACTTGGGTCTACAAATGTTACCCAATAAGAAGATTTGAAAATTTCTTCTAGAGTTTCTTCATCAGCACTCGTTGTTCTAGAGAAAATCGCTTCACCTTTTCGATACGTATTATTTCCACCATTATGAAGGTTTGCGCATAATTCATTAAAATAATACGCTGTTTGTGTTAAAAGATTCTCTTCCTCTACAGCATATGCTTTAACACCGAAACCACTCTTATAATTTTCATTACTCTTCATTGAAGGTACTGTAGTGTATAACCCATCAATTGCTAAACCTGATAACATTTCATCCATAGATTGTA
Source organism: Bacillus paranthracis (assembly GCF_001883995.1). Lineage (GTDB taxonomy): Bacteria > Bacillota > Bacilli > Bacillales > Bacillaceae_G > Bacillus_A > Bacillus_A paranthracis. The sequence goes on from NZ_MACE01000005.1 coordinate 14,801, forward strand.
ATGCATATCGCTCTTGCGCTTGCATTTTATAGAAAGAAATATGAGCATACTTATATTCTTCGCCCATTTCTTTTTTATAATAAAATAGCTTTTCACGAATAAATCGCAATATATCCTGGGGTTCATGCTGCTGTTTTGCGCCTAAATTAATATTAAATTTTGTTTGAAACTCCTCTACCGATTCTATTCTTGAGAAATTATCAAATGCACTGTCCTGGCCTTCTTCTTTATAAAGTGTAACTTCAACAGCTTTTAAACCTTCAGGCCCTTTTGATCTAATTCTTTCAAGCATCCAATTTACGATACCTCTAAAGGTTTCATGATCGTTTTCAATATTGATTAAATTAATTTGCAACGGTGCCTTAGAGTACTCACTAAATAAATAACCAAAGTGTCCTTCAAACTGCTGAATTTTATCCTCAATTACTTTTGCTAAATATTGATTAGCATCCGATACTGAAACTTGATTAACTGGTTTAAAGTCCATCCACTCTAATGCTATATTCTGATTATCTGGTCTATATAATTGATCTCGCTCATTGTAAATATATGGAACTATCCCATCTGGTTTTAATCGCTGTAAAATACTATTATCTACTTCTTCATTTAAAAGTAAATTATTCAATTTTAATTGGAAAGCGACCATAACTGGATGGAATGGTGTAAATTTAATTACATTATTCCCCATAACTGTCCCTAACTTAAATAAATCTCGTCCACGTTTGCCGGCCTCATGCCCTTCTTCAAAACTTTTAATCTCTTGTATAAAAGCATTCAAATATTCTTCTGCCCTTTTAACTAACTCTTCACTGTAATAACATAAGCTTGGTATACCTTTTTTAATTTTAAAGTAAGTTAAAAATCTACTATAAGCTTCTCTTAATTCATCGCTAATGGACACCTCTTCAGGGACCAATGCATCGGACTCTACTACGGCACATCTAAGTCCATTTTCAATCCATTGGTACTCCCACTCGAATAAGTTTTTATATTCCGGGCTTAAATAAAATTCTCTATTTCCAAAACGCAATCGATTATTTATCCATTCAAAATCTCTTTGCTGCTCACGCTTTAATTTCCAAATTCGCGCGCCATTAATGGGGGTAGATTCCGGTAACTCATTTTTCAATATAAATGGAATGATTGTTCCATTCTCCGTCAAGCGAATGTTAACTCGCATCTCTTCTTCATCATTATACGCTTCTGGTTGAGGGAGAATAGTAAGTTCATCATCTACGCTACAATCAATAGTTGCATTTGCCTCATAGACTTCCATTGATTTTTTGTTATAGCCTTGTCCAAATGAAAGCTCATTATCTTCATGCTGAAGTTCAATCAGGCACTTATTAGGAGCTATCAAATATGTTGTTTTAAAAGCATCTAATACATATGGGTCAATTGGTAGTACCACAATAAATAGTTCTACACCTAAAGTTGATTTATCATCATGCTTATAAGACAACCTAACAAATGTAGGTTGATTACTCTCTGTTTTTATAACCGCACTAAGGTTTATTTTCCCTACCGATACTTCTACATTTTTCTTAAACTTCGGAGGTACTTTTACGTATTTATTGGATAAACTTTTAACATTTCCACCTTGAATTGAAAATGCCACATTTAAATGTACTTCTTCCTTACCTTCTGGATTAAATATAACTAAGTGTCTTTTTCTTTCTCCTGCTGCGGTTTCCTTTTGAGGTTTATCCCAAAAGTGCAATCCTTCTTTAACTGTCAACTCTTTTAAATTGATTGATGCCTTTTTATGAAGATCTAAATAATCTTGATGGAATCGATTAACATCAGCAAAATTAATTTCTTGCCAATCTTCACGTTTTAATTTACTAGCTCCCTCAGGGGTGAACTTTTTTTCTAATTCTTCTGCGCCTAAACCAAAGTCATGAATTTTCCTAACAAATTCATATAATTCTCTATTCGCACTTAAACGTTCTTTTTGTTTATTCCCTTTAAAAGTAGCTAATTCTTCGTCTTTAAAAACTGCAAATTTTTGATAGTCTTTATCTTCGATCGTACCTTTTGCAAGCGTAGAAAAGATTTCTTCAAACTCAAAGAAAGTAACTTGTTGGTGTGCTTGTTCTTGCTTAATCATCTCCATGTTTTCTATAAGAATAATTTGTGCAGTTTTATCCAACATACTGCTTTCAATTTCTTGTCTTAATCCCTTTACTATAGAATTAGGATGCAACGGCATTCCATCCTTTTGAAGATCACTACTTCCACCTTGAATTGAATCCAACTGCTCTGAAACTATACTCAATAAAGCTGTATCTTTCCATACACCTTTTTGTTCACCGACTTGATTTCGTAAAGTAACTAAGAAATCTGGTTTAACATTTTCATTTGTATAGGCAATAACAAGTTGAACATTTTGTATTTCAACTGAAAATGTTTTATACGGTTCACCTAATTCATGTTTATATACAAATTGTTTAACATTTTTCTGCTCTTGGAATGCTTCTACTAAATTCTCTACATCCTCTACTTTATCTAGCTGTAAATAAAATCTATCACCGGCTTTTATTGAACGATTTTTAAAATCCCCCAATAACAACTCACATATATAATTATAAAATTCGTTTGACATACTGTGCATCACCACTATCACTTTTTTTATCTAGAATATTATGAGAATCAAATAGCTCGATAATCATCTTTTTCGAATGACGATCAAAAGCTACTCCCCTTTTTGAAAATTCCTCAAACAAACGATTTAACGGCATTCTCTCTTCTTTTACACATACGGCTGTTAAGAGTAACAGCATTTCATGACTCATATTAAAAACAGCCCCTATGCTGCCTCGATTTTTCAGAAAAACATCTGCCCCTAAATCTTCAATGTTCTCTCCAAACTTTTTACATGCATCTGTATTCATTCCCTCTTTTAGACAACTAAACAATGTTTTAAAAACCTCAGATATATCTTCTGGTGCATCTTTAGGTGTTACTCGCTTTGCCCAAAGCTCACTATATTTATTAATCCATTGTTTACTATCTGTTAAAAATTGCTCTGAAACATCCAATCCTTTTTCAGTTATTAAATCTTTTAAGTATCTATAATTCATAAATTGAAAACTTTGCTTTTCATCCGCTTCTTCATCTTGAAGCTCGTTATAACTTAATTGAGACATCGTGTGTATATGCACAAATAAATTTGGTGCTTTATCTTTTATTCTTCTAAATCCTTCTAGGTCATCCGCAGCTTTTCTTCTCTTACTAATAGATTCCCATTCTAAAGCGAAATATAAAGGATTAGAATGCGTATAATCCGCTTCATCAAATTGTTCAAACTTCACAACTAATTGACAAACATACATAAAGCTATAAAAATGCGTAAGTAATGGGAAAGATTTCAAGAAGTAATCTTTATATTGACTTAAAAATAGCAAGTCTTCCTGGTAGAAATTCGCTAAAAATCCCATTAAAGGTTGATATTGTTTGACCGGATCTTTAGCTGGAATATCTAATTTATTTAATATGAGTTCTGTTAATATATCTTCACTTTCCTTATTCTTAAATATAGAACTAATACTTACTTCATCATGAACTAGCGCATCTTTTATAAATTGCCCATATTTCGGTAAATCTTTCTTCTCTTTAGGTGTAGCCATATAGTTAAATAAGTATGGATGGATAGGTTTAATTTTATTATCTTGACCAAATAAATATTGATTTAAAAATCGGTCTAAATCATATTCCGCTTCCTGCGTATACTCAATTTCTTCCATAATTTGATCTACAAAAGGGTTCCTAGAGGAAAACAAGTCCTCTTCTTCACTACTCTTCTTATCAACTAGGCGTAAACCACAAACATTTCGGACGTACTCACCTAAAACTTCATTAAAATTTCCACGTATTGATTTCGTTCTTTTTGTAACAAATGGTAAAATATCTACAACTTTACCAACATCATGCTTGTTATTCCCCAATAACTGTTCTAATTTATCTATTTTTAATAGTGTATTCATTAATCACTACTCCCTTTCAAACACAAACGCACCAAAATCATCTCGATTTAATTTATAGAAACGAGAATCATTAGGAAAATGTATCAATAACTCATTCTCTTTCTCTCCAAATTTCATGATTTTCTCTACAAACTCTGTAAATTTAATTGCATCTTCTTCATCTTTTTTATTTGGACAATATCCCTGACAAACTTTTACTAATAAATTGTATAGTTGATAATCAATATCCAATTCAATAATATTTTTTATATCTCCATCATGATACGCTAACACAAGCGATGATTTAAACGAGTCTAGTACATCATTTTGATTAAATTTCAAATGATCGATTGATGGCTTTAAATTAAGTTGTTGGGCTAATCTATACTTATCACTTGGCTTATTAAGATAAATATATCCTTTTTTCGGACTTCCCTTCCATTTAAATAACGCCTCTTTTATTTCTTCATAAAAGACTTTAATTTCTTTTTTATTACCCGAATTGAAATCAAACAATTTGTTTACATATTTATGATACGTCTCATCCTCAATCTTTTGAGAGAAGTCTTCATTCGTTAAATATGTAATTCGAATAACAGCTTCTGAGAAACCAATGAATGATGGGCCATCTACTTTCTCTTCACTAATAAAAGGATTTAACCACCCTCTACCTTGATCAGATGTTACACAATGATTTAATATAGTATCCCATTCATTTAAAGTACTTAAATCAATAATAATTTGATCGATGTGTGAGGATCTTCTATGAACTGGGTCTAATTCATGTAAAGTCTTTAGGATAGGAGAACGCTCTTTACGTTTAAACATAAGATTAGGAACCGCTTGCTCTAACACTTCAAATTCTGAGAGAACTTCAATTACTTCTAATTTATCTGGAATAATAATGTCAGCTACAAAATTTAAAAATGCACGAGCAGATATAACTAATTTATATTTCACTAACGTTTGAATAATTAAATTAACAATTTGTTTTCGCACGTAAGGTTCCTGGATAAATTTATAATTCTCATGAACCATCGTTCGAATATTGTTTTTTGTATCCTCTTGATAAGCCAAATAAAAAGGATTTCCCTCTTCTTTATTAAATATTTTATTTAATAAAGTTAAAAAGAAAGTTGATTGTGGCCCTTTTTCTGTTAGTTCATACGAGTGATAATCACCGAAACTAATTAGGTCAAAATGATCTTCGCTATAACAAGTTGTGATGCTTGAAGAAAATAGACCACTGCCGTCAACAAATCTATTTAAAGCTTTGTATGTATATTCTTCATGGTTTAACGTTATAAAGTTGTGAAGAACTCCCATATTGATTGCTAAAATAACTTTTTTATTTGATTGCCCAATCGATTGATCGGAGAAATCTTGAAGTATTTCTTCTAAAGTCTCCATTGCATTTTTGTTAGGAGAAAAACTTTCTGTAGCATCATTAAAAATTTGATACCCTTCTAATAGTTCTGGTTTATTCTCTTTTAAATACGCTAATAAATGGGATTTCCCATCTCCAACACTACCACAAAGGAGAATTAAGCTAGAGGAATTAAGTTCCTTATTTTTCACCAAAATACGCTCTAGGTCAGTTTGAATCTTTCTCTCTACGTGCATATATTTTTTAAATTGGCTAAATGCATTTGCGTTTTCAATAGCCTCTTGTGATGAATCTTGTAACCTTTTTAGCTCTCTCAATAAATAACTTTCTCCCTCAGGAAGGTCTTTACAAAGGATGCTCTCTTCCGCTACATCTTCAATAATAGGTTCTTCTTTTTTTATATTATCCTTATTAGTAGTACCTATTAGTTGCATGACTTGCGCTTTCACCATTTCTTGTATATCTGATTCATTGCTTTGTGTTGGTCTTGGATGCTCATATGCAGGTATTTTTAATTGTTCAGGTGAATATACTTCATATAACCAAACCGCAATATTATGCATGACTTTATGCAATTTAAAAGCTGCACTAATATCATTAAACGAGCCATCATGCGCTGCTTTATTACCGGTAAAACGAACTGTATCAAAGTCCCTCTGTACTTCCGCTGTTATATAACCTTCTTTTGCAAGATAGGAAATTTTATCATAAAGTGATGAAATATATGGTACCTTTATATCTTCTTGAGAGAATACCTCATTCAATATAGCCTCAGCAAATAACCTAGCCTTCACAATTGCACTTGCTGGGTCTTCATATATTAACTCTTCCATTTTTTTCGCATTAACCGCTGCAACTTGGTTAATATGCTCTATAAAACTTAAAAAATATTTTTCTTCAGACATATTTACTATCCCTCACGCCATCTCATTAGTATTTTAATAATATTTTATCATATTCTTTTATAACCGTATGCGAATTACATAAAATATCCAAATATACAACCATACTCCCAGTTACTATATATATTTTATAAGAAATTTGTAAATACATATATAAATTTTAATATATATTCATAGTAACATTAAAACCAGTACTTATAACGTCACTTTTAATTTTAATTCGTATATCCAATCCATTCATTTAAAATGAGCCATACATCTCCAACAACTTCCTCCCCTCCTCTACAACCTCTTCCCTCAAGCCACCAGGCTCCAACACCCTAACCGAAGCACCCATCCCCAAAATCCACTTCTTAATCGACTCTTTCCCGCTCATCGTCGCCCGAAAAAGAATGCTACCATCATCATTATGTTCTATCTTTTGATTCTCTCCCCAAATAGATTCTGGTACGGATACGGCGAATGGTGGATAGATGAGTAACTCTACTTCTAACGGTTCTTTCATGATGCCGAATTTCGGAAATTCTTCTCGAATATCAAAATCAGCGGATATTTTATACGTATCATACAAAGTTTTAATATCTTTTATTCGAGATAGTTTAAACATACGTTTTTCCTTTTTATCATTACACAGGGCTAGGCAATAAAAGAATTCGTTGTAGTGTACAAAGCCGTACGGATCAATAATTCGTTCTGATCTTTCACCAGACCGTTTCTCATACTGTATTTTCACCTTGCTTCTTGTAAATAACGCTTCTTGTAGTTGTACATATTTTTGGTTTTCATTCGAAAACGCATAATTCGGCTTCGATCTTTGCACAAAATAAATATGACGATCTTTATTCGTTTCCACTTTCCGAACGGCATTTAATTTATCTAGCGCTACTTGTGCGTCCTTTGCATAAATGTCATTACCTTTTGAAACTAGTTTTTGAATAGAAAACGTTAACGCATCTAGCTCTTGTTGGGACATATTTTTAATAGGAAATAACGATGTATTTGAAAGGGAGTAGCCACCATATCTGCCTTTCGTTGTCTCAATTTTAATACCTGCCATTTCAATATCATCACGATAAATGCGGACCATTCGCTCTTTTACTTCTAATAACTCTGCCAATTCACTAATTCTCATTTTCCCTCTCGCATGCAGGAGCTCAATCATATATAGACAGTTACTTAATTTACTCATATAATTCCTCGTTTCTATTCATCCATCCTCATTTAAGTATAAAAGAATAGAAGTATCTTTTATATTCTTTCTATATATTCTCTTATAATATTAATACACCACCCCAAAATGCACACTAGCACACCTCTGACATAAATCATCTTCAAAAAGATATTCCGGTAAAATCTTTTCACCACAAAACTTACACTGCTGATGCTGCCTCTTTCTAAAATCAGCAACCATAATAATACTCTCTTTGATTTCCACCGATTTCTCACTGTTACTTAGCTCATCTAGGTGTTCCCATAATAATATGTGATGCGTAACCCCTATCATATCTGGCATGACAGGACTATTCCATTCCAATCTATGAAATCCTATTTCTAATCCCATCTCTCCCGCGCGAATAAACATGTTCGGATCAAAATCCAGCCCTCGAACTGCGAATTCAACATCTAATTCTTTCAACTCAAAAAGCTCCAATTGTTTTAAAATAAATTGTTGTAACTGTGTTTTTGCTAATTTCATTAATGACTAATCTCCTTTATTTCATTAAAACAAATGCCAAGTACATTCCTCTGCACTTGGCATTGCTTTTAAATATGAACTTCCTCTTTAGCAATGTCTATTAACATTTGAATAACATTTTGACAGTCCTTATCATTAAATAACTCGTTCATAGCCTGTATAACAATATCTTCATCCGACCAATTACTTATATTACTTGTATTTGTGTAAACTCTTGTATACGACGCTTCTGGCCTTTTCGCTGCTACGTTTATTTTTCTCCCCTTAATTTCAAGACTTTTTAATAGCGCTAATCTCTTTTGTGGTTCTAGTGGTCCAATTTCTAGCGTCAGCTTCAATCTATTATCTTTCAAACGTTCGAACCACATAATCGCACAGTTATTTAACCACCAATTCCATTTCGGTGTTCCAAATTGTTCTTCTAGTTTGCGAAACTCCGGCATAATAAATGATGGTAGTCGGTGATGAATATTGTAAAAACCTTCTTGGAACCTTTGTTCATGGACGAATAATTGAAAAGCATTAGCTAAAGTATCCACGGCTGTTTGGCTACTCTCTACCGCAACAATTTCAGAAGAGGAATCTTCTTCTCCGTATACAAGCCCTTTTATAGTATCGCCTATAGCTGCAACTACTTGATTAAAATCAGCATTGTTATACATCTCATTCATCACACGGAGAATTTCATCTTGATCTGCCCAATCACTTATATTTTCATATCCAGCATAAATTCTTGTATACATAGATCCAGCTTCTTTTGATTTTTCTTTAATAGCAATTCCATTTTCCTCTAACTTGCATAATAACTTTAATCTCTGTTTGTATTCCAACGGCCCAACTTCAACAATAAGCTTCATACGCCCATCTACTTTTCTTTCGAACCAAGTTATAAGAGCATTGTTTAGCCACCACTCATGATTAGGAACACCAACAATCTCATCAAGCTGTTTCCATTCTTCGAAAATGAAAGATGGAATGCGAATATGTTCATGGTAACAATCTTCTGGCATTTGATTTTTCTCTACAAATTGTAAAAATGCCTCTCTCATAACGCTATTTCCAGCTCCATGTATAAAGTGAAGCGTTTCAGCATACTTCTTATAAATTTTGCGAAGATCTTCCTTTTCTTCAGCGTTCAACTTCTTCACAGCACTTAACAACTCTTTATTCACAAACTTTCCAACTACTTTTCCGTTACCATTTAAGCATAAAAAATCAACAGCGGCCTTATGGCTCTTATACACTGTTAATGCTAGTTCAATATCTTCCTCATCACGAACTAGTTCCCCCTCTAATATATCAATATAGTAGGAAAGGAAATCTTTTATCGTACTAGACGTATACTCACTATAAATCTCCAATTGCCCTTTTAGAATATTTAATATATCTCCATAATCTAAAGTAAGATACGCTTTATGACTTGGAGCGCTACCATCTAAACTCAAAAAAATTGGAATGATCGTATATCCTTCATATTTCTCACTAACAAAGTTTATGTAATTTTGTAATTGTCCATCTGACTCAGATGACTTATATTTATTTTCAATCAAAATAGCAACCTTTTGCGCCTCTGATATTGCCAAAATATCAATTCGTTTATTATTTTTCGTTTGTACTTCGCGGAACACTTCCAAATCTTGAAGAGACTGCTTATGTAATTTAATAAAATTATATTGCCCAATTAACTCCTCATTCTCCACTTTTACAAACGTCCTAGAAAGGACCTTATTTACAAACATAGAACCTAAGTGATGATTTTCCATAGGATCAAGTAGCCAAGCAATCATATTAGAATGTCTAATCTCAAACTTATCTACCTTCAATATTTTAAAAGGGTTAAAACGATTAAACTTACTATGCAGCTTCTCAAACTCAATTGAATTATCTAACAATGATAAAATCTCAAAATTATAATCCATTCCCCACACCACCGTTTATAAATTTGTGAATCAATTCTCTTGAATAATCATTTTAATAAATTTTTATAAATAAATTATAACTTATAATGTGGCATTATTTATGTCACATATCCTATTTCTTACAAATGAACATTCATCAATCACCAAATTTCACTATCCCCCCATACCACCCACTACTCTCCTCCAAAAACCCCCTACTCTCCCCACTATCCTTATAAAAACCCTCCCAACCCCGCTCCCTCAAAACCCCCTTCCAACTATCACTCTCCACCATCTTCTTAATCACATCATCCCAATAAGCAACCTCTTCATCCGTCATATCTTTCGGGCCCATAATTCCTTTCCAGTGCTGGAAGATGACGTTGATTCCTTGTTCTTTCCATGTTGGGATTTCCGGTAGTCGGTCTAGTCGTTTTGGTGCGGATACGGCTAGTATTTTTATTTTGCCGGCTTTGTATTGTTTTTCGGCTTCGGATAGGGTCATGGTTGCGACGCCTATTTGTTTGTTCGTTAGGGCGTTTATGATTTTTTCTTTGTTTTCGTAGACGAAGAATTGTAGTTCGGCTGGGTTTATGCCGAAGGCTTTGCTTACTTGTACGAATGATAGGTGATCGTCGTTTCCTAAGCCTGGGGCAACTCCGATGTTGAAGTTTTTCTTGTTTTGTTTTAGTTGTTCCATTAGTTCGTTTGCGTTATCTATGGTGCTGTCTTTTGATACGACAACGACTTCCCAGTCCGATGCTAATGTTGCGAGCGGTGTGAAGTCTTTATATGTTAGTTTACTGTGGCCTAGTAGGTTGTTCGTTATGAGTAAGCTTGAGTTAATCGCCAGTACGTGACCGCCTTTTTGTTTCGTATATTTCCATCCGACGTCACCACTGCCACCTACTTTGTTTGTGACTGCGATTGGTTTTGTGAAGATTTTTTCTTCTGCGAGCGTTTTTTGCATCGCCCGCGCTGTTAAGTCCCAGCCTGCCCCTTGAACGTTCGGCGCAACGATTTCTAATTTGTCGATGTTCACTTTATTCGTATGGGATTTCCCCGAGGAACAACCCGCTATTACTCCTGTCATGATCCATATACATAGTAATAATCGTTTTTTCATAGTCCTCGTCCTATTCGGTACTTTCGTTCTGGTCGTCCGATAATGCCGTATGTGTATTCTACTGTGCATTCATTTGTCGCTACTAAGTATTCTAAATATCTTCTTGCGGTTGTTCTGGAGGCACCCATTTGTTCACCCATTTCTTCTATTGTAATGCCCTCGTCGAACCCTTTTATAATGCCTTTCACCTTTTGCAGTGTTAACGGATCTACACCTGTCGGTAAGTTTTTCATTTCTTGTGTTTGTGAAGTACCGAAAAAGTTATCGATTAGCGCTTGATTTACTTCATTGCTACTATGTAATAGTTGCTTCTTTCTTTTATAGTCTTCAATTGTGCGAACGAACTTTTCTAATGTGACCGGTTTTATAAGGTAGTTGCTTACGCCGTTTCGAATTGCTTTTTCTAGCATATGGTTTTCATTCGCCGCAGTAACCATAATGACATCAACGTTTGGAAAGTCAGCATGGATTTTCGGCAATAAGTCTGTTCCAATTCCATCTGGTAAATAATTATCTAATAGAAGCAAATCGATTTCTTCCCTTTGTAGTAGTTCCATCGTTTCTTTTGCGTTCAATGCTTTTCCGATCACTTTTACGTCCTTTATTTTTAATAAAAACTCTTCCTGAATTTGCGCGACGCGGAAATCATCTTCTGCAATTGCAACCTTCAACATATGTCCATCCCCCTGTTTGTTATGTACTTTCTCTCAATGTTTTTGGAAGGTAAATTGTAAAAATAGCTCCCCCATTTTTCTCGTTTTGAATTTCAATTGTTCCCTCTAGTAGATCTACCATTTCTTTCACGTTTGCTAGTCCGTAACCACGATTGTTTCCTTTCGTTGAAAATCCTTTTTGAAAAATGGCCGTGATTTTTTCAGCTGGTATTCCTACTCCGCTATCTATCACTTCAAACACAATATCGTGTCCAATATCGGTAACAAAGAAGGAAACACTCTTTTCCTCTCGTTCATTCACCGCATCAAATGCATTGTCGATTATGTTTCCAAGGATCGTAATAAGGTGTGAAACTTTTATATGGTCTGGTAACGGATGAAGCGCACTATCTCCTTCAATATGAAAATCAATTTTCTTCTCAGACGCTGTTCCGATTTTTCCTAATAAAATAGCTTGTACTTTCGCATCGTGAATTTGATGGAACAAAATATGGTTTTGGCTTTGATGAATGTTAGATTCTTGTTGGATAAATTCAATCGCTTCTCTGTAGTGCCCTAACTGAAGTAATCCCGATAAGACGAAAAGCTTATTTGTAAATTCATGTGTTTGAGCGCGTAAGTCCTCGGAATACTTTCTTACTTCAGATATTGTGTTCACAAGGTTTTGCAGTTCTGTTTTATCTCTAAAACTACATACAACACCTACCGTACTGTTATTTTCGAGTATCGGCGTCATGTTTAAAATAAAAACTTTATCTTGAAACGCGATTTCTTGATCGGTTTCTAGCACTCTTTCCATATTAAAATCAGGTAAAACTTTTGAAATGTGTTGCTGCATATAATCATCATTTACATGTAGCATCTCTTCTGCCGACGTGTTCATCATCGTAATAAAACCATTTTGATCAATGGCGATAATTCCTTCTTTTATAGATAGCAGTATTGCGCTGCGTTCCCGGTATAGCGCTGCAATTTCATTCGGCTCTAAACCGAGTGTATCTTTCCGAATGCTACGCGCTAAAAGAATGCCGCCAACAATGCCTGCTACTAATACAGCTAAGGAAAAGAGTATAATTTCTTTCGTTCTGCTCAATATGTTAGATTCAATGCCTTTTATTAAAAACTCCACTGTCACAACACCTACTACTTGATCATAGTCTCCGTTATGAACAATAATCGGTGCTTTCGCCATTAAAGCCGGACCACTTACACCATTTCCTTCGAGCGTATAATAACCGCCAAAAGTAAGTGCTTCATAGTTATATGGATTGTTACTCTTTGTTCCAATCAACTCAGAATTAGAATGTGAATACATAACCCCAGAGCGATCTTCTACAATGACAGTATCTGCACCAGCTTGCTCACGAACTTGTTCCGCAATAGATTGAATCGTACTTTTATGCTCGTTATTTTGAAAAACATCTTTTATAGCAGGCATAAAAGAAAGCGACTTCGCTGTTTGCAGTGCTAGTTGCTCCACTTGGCGCTTCGTATCAACGGACTGAATGTAAACAAATATTCCCGCTAACAGGAGAACGACAAATAAAATTAACGTAATAATTAAGCTTACTATTTTCGTTTGTAATGACACTTTGCGTGATTTCTTCATACTTCATATCCTTTGATAAAATATTCAAAACTATCAATCTCCTTTTTCTATTATTATGACAAAACGAATAATGAAGCAACTATTAAAACTCTCCATGTACATAAAGTACAAAAAGAATAAAATTGTCATAATATTGAGATTTCATTCTACAAACAGTACAATCCAACTATAATGAACACGCTTTCATAATTATCATTTTATTTATAAGCACGAGGAGGAATTAGTATGGCTCAAGTAAAATCAAACCGAGTCGCCGGCAATATTTTCAAAGGTTCTGTCGGTAATTTAATTGAATGGTACGACTGGTACGTTTACTCTGCTTTCGCTGTTTATTTTTCAGCGGAGTTCTTTCCTAAAGGAGATCCAACGAGTCAATTATTGAACACAGCGGCTATTTTCGCAGTTGGATTTTTAATGCGCCCTATCGGAAGTTTATTAATGGGACGTTATGCGGATCGGCACGGACGCCGGGCAGCATTAACACTTTCGATTACAGTTATGGCCGGTGGTTCTTTCATTATCGCCTGTACACCTAGTTACGAAAGTATCGGTATTATGGCACCAATTATTTTAGTTCTTGCCCGTTTACTACAAGGATTATCACTTGGCGGAGAGTACGGAACATCTGCCACATATTTATCTGAAATGGCTAGTAGTGGTCGCCGTGGCTTTTATTCAAGCTTCCAATATGTAACGCTCGTTGCTGGACAGATGGTTGCGTTAGGCGTTCAAATTGTTCTTCAGCAATTACTAAGCGAACCAGATATGAAAGCTTGGGGATGGCGTATTCCATTCATTATTGGAGCGATGGGCGCAGTAGCTGTATTATGGCTTCGCCGCACGATGGATGAATCAGAGCAATTCGCAAACATTAAATCACAAAAACGCGAAAGCGCAGGAACTGTTCGCGCTCTTATGAAACACCCGAAAGCAGTATTAACAGTAGTCGGTCTAACACTCGGAGGCACTGTCGCATTCTATACGTACACAACATATTTACAAAAATTCATGGTAAACACAGTCGGTCTTCCGAAAGAAGTTGTAAGCTGGATTAACTTTGTCGCACTACTTATATTCGTCGTACTTCAACCGATTGCAGGGCTACTATCCGATAAAATCGGACGCCGTCCACTATTAATGGCATTCGGTATTCTCGGAACATTACTAACAGCACCGATCTTCTTCTTTATGGAAAAAACGACAGAACCAATCGTAGCATTTTTACTTATGATGGTCGGCCTTATTATCGTTACTGGTTACACATCGATTAACGCAATTGTAAAAGCAGAACTCTTCCCAACTGAAATTCGCGCACTTGGCGTAGGTTTACCATATGCACTAACCGTTGCAATATTCGGCGGAACAGCCGAGTTCATCGCACTATGGCTAAAGAGTATTGGCATGGAATCACTATTCTACTTCTACGTAGCTGGATGTATTGCGATCAGCTTTATCACATATTGGCGTATGGATGAGTCATCAAAGACTTCGCAGATTGAGGCGGAGCTTGGTGGTGGGGATAGTTTAAAGAATGGTACTAGTTTAAAATAATAAAGTATAGAAGATCACCTTGAACAAGATGACCTCTTTATATAACACCCCCCAAAAAGATTTTTTCTCTTTAAGGGGTGTTATTTTTCAATTTTCACTTGGTGTAGATTTATAATCTTTCTTCCGAACAAACCCTATGTTTCACTTTTCCTTTTAATTCTTCATATACCGATTGTGATGAGTTTGACGACCTTTTTTTACTTTAAAATATTTTTTGAACGGGCAATCAGAACAATCTTTACACTATTACTCT
The DNA here is from genome assembly GCF_001883995.1 of Bacillus paranthracis. GTDB lineage: Bacteria > Bacillota > Bacilli > Bacillales > Bacillaceae_G > Bacillus_A > Bacillus_A paranthracis. Next base: position 29,862 of record NZ_MACE01000005.1, read on the forward strand.
TCCTCAAAATATGAATCTGCCTTTACTGACCCTTCTGGTTTCTCCTCTACACCATTATCTTCCTCAAAATACGAATCTGCCTTTACCGATCCTTCTGGTTTTTCTTCTACACCATTATCTTCCTCAAAATACGAATCCGCTTTTACCGATCCCTCTGGCTTTTCCTCCACTCCCTTATCTTCTTCAAAGTATGAATCTGCCTTTACCGATCCTTCCGGTTTTTCTTCCACTCCCTTATCTTCTTCAAAGTATGAATCTGCCTTTACCGATCCTTCTGGTTTTTCTTCCTTTGCTTTATTGTTATTACTTTGATTTTCCTTTTCTTGATTATCTCCATCATAAATTGACTGCAACATAGTGGCTGTTATAAGTTCATTTTGCGCTATATCATTTAAAGCCATTGCCTTTAATTTAAATGTTTGATCCTCTTTATTTAAAACAAATTGAATTTTAGCTTTTACTTCTTGTTCTTGATATACACAATTCCCTGTAAACTCGACAATTTCTTCATGATCTTCCGAAACAAAGTATTTCCATTTCGGATTCTTGAAAAATTTATGAAAAGCTTCTTCTATCGGCATCTTTTCATAACCTGGTAATTTAGCAGTTTTTATTTGCTGTACATGTTCATGATCTTTTGTAGTAGCTACTGCAACTTCTTCTTTTACTTTTTTATCTGCTTTATTTACAGCTTCATCCACATCATCTTTACTACAACCTGCTGCTAGTAAAATAGCACTTAGTAATATACTTCCCATAATTTTTTTCATTTTATTTCCTCCATACATATCGAATTTGAATTAAGCGACTTGCCAAAACTCAGCTTTAAAATAATATATCTTCGCTTATTTTCTATATCGAATTATACTGAATTGAGGTGGACAGATTTTGTCCGTTTTTTTGTTTTATATTGAATTTTCCCCATAAAAAAATTAGTTTCTAATTCTGTAATTAGAAACTAATTTTAAAAAGTATTTAACTATTAAAAATTCACTTCAATGATTATGCTCGCGCTTTTAATCTCTCAAACTGCTCTGCTAATTTTTTTTGAACTCCTAACGCTCTCTCTCTTTCATGATGCTTAGAATCTGCTAATTGATCTACTGTTTCAGACAATTGTAAAACTAGATTTTTCAACACTTCCATACGTTCGCTAATGTCTAATTCTATATTATCACGATATTTTCGAATATCTTCTGAAACCCCGTTCAACTCACCTTGATACTTAACCATTGTTTCATGGAACTCATCTTGTGCATCATTTCCATTTTCTATTTCTTCAATGACGTGCTTAACCTGTCTATTGATTTGTCCTTCAAGGTCTTGAATGGTATCAATTAATTTATTAACACCTTGCGTTAAATTATCAGTAAGGTTAATAGAGGCTTCATTCCCTTTCTCAATTGTTAACGAAACGTGTTCTAATGATTTTTGCTGGGATTGAATCATAGTATCATTAATCTTAATTTGTCTTTCTGCAATAACCTGTAGTGATTTCATTTCCTCTATAACATCATTTAATTGTTGATTTATCAACTCATATTCTTTGTTGTGATTTGTGTTTAATGTAACTTGAACACCTTTCATGCCTTCATCTATAGACTTTGTGATTTCATTCATTTTTGCATCATTTGATTGCATGAATTCTTCAATAACCTCTTTTTGTTGCTTTGACATTCCCTTTAAAACCTCTACTATTTCATTTTTCTCTGCACTTATGCGCTTTTCTTTAAAATAAACACCTAATGCCGTAAGCACACTAGCCGCGCAAATAATAACCAATTTTATCCATGCCGTATTTTCAAAAAATGTAGTAAATAAAGTTCCTGTTAAAATAATGGCACCGGCAAATAAAATACTCTCTTTATATTTCAAAATCACTCAACCTCTTTCCTAACAAAACTGATCCAACTATCTATCGTTTCTTCAAAAATGTTTAATACTTGAACATCCTTAACTTTATTCTCTTTAACAAGTATTTCTTTTACATTTTTCCATTTTAATTTTTCATCCACAGTTGCCAATTCTTCAAACAATAATTCACATAATTGACCAAATTGTAATGTTTTCTCCGCAATTGGTAATGGCCGAATTAATTCAAGCCATCTTTCTACATCCGGTACTAGTTTAGGCGCACTTCCTTCAATATACTCTATTAATTCATTCTCTAAATAAAGCCAATTCGATTCAAGACTAGTAAGCATCTATATTCTCCTTCTTTTCAACCATGTATCAAAAAAACATTCTACTTGATTAATACATACTTCTTGCGGAGGGATATCGCAAGCAAAATAGTGATAATTATGCACCTTTTCAACTAATACTGGCACAAACTTTTGTATAGAAAAACCATTTAACAACCAATATTCATCTAACATTTGCATAGCAACTTGATCAATGGTTTGCTTCCACATCTGTTCTTTAATCCCTATATTTTCTTCCTTCAATATACGCTGTAAACCTAGTTTCAAACCTTTTGGTAACTTCGGAACACTGTGCACTAAACTTTTCATTTGGCTAGAAGTATTAGAAGTATTTCTCAATAGAAGTTCATATGAAAATTCTTGATAAGAGACAGACCAATCCAGTTCCCAATCATCCTCGATTCTATGATTCCATCCAACAATTCCTGCTACTTTCTTTTGCTTTAATAGACTTCGCATCCATATTTCAGGTTTTCCTATTGAAAAAATAATACATTTTTTCAAATTCTCTTGATAAAACTTAATTATTTTAGGTGGAACATAACAAATAGTAATATACTTCAATAATGGATCTGGACATTCCCATATAGCATCGATTTCTGAAAAATGATTAGACTCGCCAAAAGTTAAAAATATAACATCTTTCGGCTCCTTTATATATTGAAATGGTCCTTTTCTTTTCTGGATTTCATCGATTCTTCCCGTTACATATACAACTAACGGTGCAACATTCTTAGGTCGAAGTGGTAGTTTACGATCAAAACCTTTGCCAATTTGGCCAAGCTCATACAATTCACTCCAAAGAGAAATAGTAGTACTATTACTATTTCTCTCTAATTCTATACAATTCGAAATCCATTCAATAACGGGAACCATTTTATTATCCATGGTAAATCTCCTGTTTTATATCGTTACAAATAGTAAGCTCATTATGCAGAATATCGAAACGTTCATTTATATCCTCCATATTTACTTGAGCTGATTCCTCAACAGATACTAATTGGGCAATGCCTCGAGACATTTCCTCTTCATAATACGACGGTAGCATTTTTTCCAACATTAAATACACTCTACCAGTCTCAAGTTTTATCCAACTTTTATATTTCTCTTGCTCATTAGTACCCAGCATACTTAATTGCTCATACATACTTTCTTCAAACTTCAGCTTATTAAACTGTACTTGGTTATTACGCATTGCTTTTTCTGCCCTTTGTATTTCTTCATTTTTCTCTTGCTCTATTCGTTCAATTTTCATTTCGACACTTCGCGCAATAGTAGCATTTGACTTTTGTTGTTCCTTTAGCTGATTTAACTCATCTTTCTTCCTTTGAAATTGACTTTCAATATGTTGCTGTTTCATAAAGAATTTTTGTCTATGATTAATATCCAATGTCTTATCTGCTTTCCTATTTTCATCAATAGCTGTACCAATTGCCGTTGCCGCTGTTTCAAACGGACTCGCTATTTTTCCAATTACTCTTAGTGATTTTAATCCTGCTTTTTTAAACATTTCTTTTCCAGTTGTTTTTGCAGTTTGCTCAACAACCTTTTTACTCACTTCTTTTGCAACTTGTTTACTAGCTTCCTTCGTAGCCTGTTTAGCCAATTGACTAGTAGCTCCTGCTGCTTTTCCAGCTACTTGAGCTCCAGCAGAAACTCCTGCTGTGACATAAGCTGCAGCAATAGAAACAACTACATCCCCAGCAAGTCCAATAGACTTCATTATTTTTTTCGCTTTATCCGGATCAAAATTTTGATCTATGATATATTGTGGCACATACTCCTCTTGTACTTTCTCTTCTAATTCACTGATCTCTAATCGTAATTTTTCTATTTCCGCAGGGGATACATCCTCATTCGTGCTACTTAATATATCATTCAAACGTTGTCCTTTATTATCGTATCGAGTAGTGATTTCCTGTAAACGTTCTTCGTATTTTTTTTGTAACTCTTCAAAGCTAGGCTCTTGAAATTGAATACTCAAACCTGATCCTTCTAGCTCAGATAATTTATAATGATTTTTATCCTTCAATATAGGATTTAGTTTCTCTTCAAACCTTTGATATATTTTATTTCTAGCTGTTAATAAATGGTTTTCGATAATTTGTTGTAATTCTTCTCCATTGTTTCTTTTCTCGTACATTTCATTTACTCGCGTCTTAATTTCTTTAATTACTTCACCTAATGTCGCTTCGATAAAGCTATCCGCATCTACTTGTAAATGTTTGAGTGCTTCTTTTAGAAGAGATAGCTCTTTCTTTACATGATCATCCAGTCTAGTTTGTTCCATTTCAATTTTTCGTTTCTGATCTTGAACCGCTTGTTTATCTTGTAAAGTTGTAAGCTTTAACGCCTGTATTTCATTTTGAATCGAAAGTATGTGCTTTTCGATTAATTCACCAATAGCATGTGTAAAACGAGATTGCTTTAGTTCCTTAATATTACTTGTTATTTGCGGAATAAGCTCTTCTTTAAATTTTGAAAAATTGAATCCTGTTTTGGCAGATATAGCATACACCGGATATCTCTTTCCTAACTGTTCAGCTAAGTTCTCTTCAACTTGCTTTCGAACTTCTTCAATCGTTTGCCCCTGTTCCTCATCAATACGATCCACTTTATTTAAAATAAAGTACAAGTTAGGCTGATAGATCATTAAATCTTTCAAATAAATAATATCCTCTACTATTAAGCCTTGCCATGGTAAAACATATATAGCAGCATCTGCATCGATAATCGCTTTGTTCGAAGCTTCAACGTGAGCAGCAAACTTCGTATTTCTTCCTGGAGTATCAATAAACTCGACGTGTCTTAGCCATTCTGGTTCTGAAAGTGAAACATTAATCTTTTCAATTCCACTAACATTTCCTCCTGCAACTAATTCATGGAAACTTTCCATAGAAACATTCTCTACACTGCCATCGATGTACATCAATTCGATTTTCTCTTCATCTCCGAAATGGATTGAAGTCACAATTGCAGTAGTTTCATTTGTATGTGTCGGTAAAAATTTATCTCTGCCAATTATTTTATTTAACAACTCAGATTTCCCAACGCTAAACGATCCAAACACTCCCACAACAGCATGATCTAATTCTGATTGTGAAATAAGCTGATTGAATGTTGCTCTATTTTCAGGTGATAACTTTAACTGTTCTATACCACTTTTTAACTCTTTCATAATTTCCTCCTGCTCAATATGCTTCTACTAATAAATTCACTACATTTTCTTTTTCTTGTTCAGCTTTCGTACGCACTACTTCTAAATTTTGTCTATATACTTCTTGTTTTTGAGTATTTTCTTGTAACAATTTTTCTTTTGAATCAAGATCTTTTAATTTAATATTCAGCTCTATATCTTTATTTTGAATATATCCTTCAATCTCTTGCCTTGCTAAAGCTAATGCATCAAGACCTCTTAATAACGATCGGTATTCACGACGCAAGCCTTCAAAAACATCTTCAATTTCACGTATTACTTTCTTCTTCTCTCTCGATAAGCGACGTTCTTCTAATTTTGTCCTTTCTCCTAATCTCTTTATCCTTTCCTCTTCTTTTCTTTTTTTAAGCTCTTTCCTTGCCTCAAAATAGTCTTGAGTCGTTTCGAACTCTGATTCGTTTAATGCTAGCTCAATTTCTAATTGGCTTTCACTAGCCAAAATCTTCCTTTCTTCATCGCGATTTTTATTCATTAATTCTTCTTTCTCTTTTAGCCTTCTTGCGTACTCTTCATTAGGTACGTCAACCATACCTTTCTTATCCCACAAAAATCTTCTTCTCTTAATTACTCCATACTCTTGTCTAGTAGCATCCGTACTTTGCAGTAAGGTATTAAAAAAATCCTCCCTTCTTTGATACTGACTTTTCATCAGCTTCTCCTTAGATTTCAAACCATCTAATTCACACTCTAATTTTTGTTTCTGTTTCAATAGTTCTCTTTGCTCCTCTAAAGCCGCAGCTTCTTCAGAAAACTGATCATTTACAAATTTAATATCTGTTTGAGAATTCTCTGTTTCTAAATTTGTCTCAACCTTAATTTCTGCACTCGTTAAAGATTCTATTTTATGATTTGAATACTCTTCAATAGATACTTCAAAATCTATAATTTCTCTCCTCATTTGCATCTCTAGTTGATTAGATAGATCATTTAGTCCTTGATCAACTAGCCTTTGAAATGATTTATTTAAATTATTCATTATATTAGGCGCTTCATCTTCTAAGTCTTCAATGAGTTCCATCTCACTAATTTGTTCAACAAAAAACTGTTTCTCACGCTCTTTACGCTCATTGAAATCTTTCTCATGCTCGTATACAACATCTTGGAATAAATTTTTAAGATTACGCTCTTGGTCTTGTAATTGTAATTTTCTTAACTCCACTTCTTCTGCTAATCTTTCTTTTTCTTTTTGTAACACCTCTATACCTATTTCACCTGAAATGAGTACTTCAATTTGATTCATTTTATTTTGGAGTTGTTCATAGAAATTACTCAATGCACTATACGGTGCACGAATTACATCTTTAGCCTTTTCACCATGGAATAAATACTCTTCTAGACGAGATTCAAATTCTGCAAAACGAGAAGATTCAATCAATGCTTCACTTGACCATCCCTGCCATCTCTTAGTAATTGTATTTTCATCCCTTCCTTTAAGCGCTTGCAATGCACTGATCGGGAATACTTTTGCATACTCTTCAGGAATACTTTGATAATTATTGTCTTTTAATGAAGATTCTAATGCAGTGACTACATCGGAAATTTCATTGTCTGGGACACCATCCATTCTGTTTCCAACAAAGAATATTCTATCGATTGAATCAGATAAGTCTTGCAAAAACATAAATTCTGATCGCTTACCTGGCTGTTCCATGTTAAATAATAAAACACTCGCATTTGATTTTTTTATTTGCTTCTTCGTAATTCTTTCATGCTCAGGATGTAAAGCTTGTAGCCCTGGTGTATCAACGATAACAACACCTTCTGTTAAGTATTTTGAATCAACGAAAATATCCACATGCGAGATTTCTTCCACAACATTATGCTCTTCACTCATCTCCGTTACATACTTTTCAAGTTGATCAAAAGATGATTCAATTTTACTTCCATTAAAAAAATTAATTACCGCCTTTTCTGTTCCATCTCCCTGTTCAACATGCCTAATAAAATTTATAGTCGCTGTTGTCGGAGTTACTTTACTTGGTAAAACATTTTTTCGTAACAGTGCATTTATAAATGTTGATTTTCCTGTTGAAAATTCCCCAACAACCACTATTTCAAATCGATTATCTTTCCAATTCTTTAATTGAGTGTTCAATACCGCTCGATCTTCATCTAGCATTACATAGTCACCAAAATATTCTTCAGTTTCTTTTGTAAGAGCTAACGCTTTCTCAAAACTACGGTTAAGATTTTCTACATGCTCATTCCATTCATTTCTTGTATTCATGTAACCATTCCTTTTTTATCGAATTAATTGCAACTCTTCCTGTAAAGCCTTCTCAACAAAACGAATAAATCGCTTTTCAATATTCGTAGTATGATAATTAAACTGCTGCATCATATTGTTTTCTTGTATCTTCCATAATGCCATTATTTCATCTTCTAACTGTCTATAAAAATTTTGTGCTGCTTTTTGCTGATTATCAATAACATCCATTAAATCATCGAACAATGTGTCTTCTAGATTCTCTAGTTCCATTATTAATTGATCAATTTCGTCTAACACATTTTGTTTTATTGCCTTTATTTCACGTCGGATAGTATCAAACTCACTTAATTTCTCTTCTACAGTTCGCTCATAATTTTCAGTTAAAGCTTCCTTATTTTTTTCCCAACGATCAGATGCCGTATAATCGTAACCAACAACTACTTCTTTTTTCCAAAAGAGTATTCCTTTTGTGGCCCTTTGTTCTTTAGGCCCAGGCCTTTGTCCCATATTTTGAACGTTTCTATTATAGTCTTCTTTCAAATCCTTTAAAATTTCCTGATTTTCTTTCTCTAAGCTCTTTTCATCAAGTGTTATTTGTACTAATTTCTTTTGATTCTTGCTACGTTCTTCTTCTATCGCTTTTCTCTCTTGTTCATAATTTATAAAAAGGCTATCATCATCTTCTATATTTTGTTTTCCAAATATAACCTCCTGAATCTCCTGTATAAATTCCGGCCAATTCAATTCAACACTCCATTTACCAGCCTCTAAATTTTCAATAAACAACGAATCTTCTTCTTCAATCGTTTTTGCAACACGCTCATACAATTTCGTAGTAATTTCCTTGAAGCTGCCTAATATATCTTCATATCTTCTATTCATTTTTTCATTGTACTGCGTATACTCTCTTTTCAAATCATCACTAGATGAGAGATTCATACGTATATCTTGCATAAGCCTTTTTCTTAAATCTCTAAACGAATGTATAACCTCTTTTTTATATTCTTGATTATTCTGAGTTACTTCGAGTCTTAGGTCTTCTATCACCTGTAAAACACTTTTCTCACGATATCCTAATAATTCTAGGCCGTATTCCCTTACAAGGTCATATTCACAATTTAATAACAACCGCTTTCTTTGTACACGTAATTGTCTCTGACGCTCTATTTCTACCTTTTCTTCCAGCTCATCTTCTTCAGCTTCCAAAATATTTGCTTCAAGTACTTCTAAATCGTAATGGATAGACTCAATTTCTGAAGCAAGATACTCCTGATTGTTCACATACTTCATTAAAGCTTCTTCTAACTCTTGTATATTTGATCTTTCTAATAAACTTGAATCCCCTGTCTGTTTTGCTTGAAGTGCTTCAGTTGAGGATACTGGATATATTTTTATAGACTTAGAATCATCTATTTCTTGTTCCAATTTATCCTGCACACTACAAATGACAGATTCCAATTCTCCTTCAGTTAATCCATCAACATGAGTTGCTACTATAAAAACTTTTTTTCTTCGATTCATTAAATCCTTTAGTAAAGACAAATCCGTTTGATCGATCCCTTTTTGTCCATTAAATAAATAGAGAACCGAAGAAGCTTTCTCAAGCTCTTTTTCCGTCACAATAAACGCATCTTCAGTTAAAGAGTTAGCACCAGGTGTGTCGACCAAAAGAAGCTGATTGTCTAAAAACTGTAACGGCCAATAAACATCAACAAACTCTAACGCTTCTTCCTCTCCACTTCCTTGAAACGTTGTATATTGGTCTAAAATACTTATATCTGTGATAGCTAATTCTTTCTTTTCTCCATTTTTATAGTGTAGAACGATTTTCCTCATTTCATCATCCATACACTTATGAATCCCAGTCGTCACTTTTGTCGATTCCATCCGTCTTGACGCTAAAAGTTTTTCGCCTAATAAAGCATTTAACAACTCTGATTTACCGACACTAAATTGTCCAACCGCCACGATGCTACTCGTTATACTATTAATTCGATTATGTAAGACCTGTATTTCTTCTCCAAAAAACAAATCATCCTCATATTTGTTTAATAATAAGGATATTCGTTCGCTTAATTCCGACTTATTCATTGGATTTACCATCCTCATTCTTATAATGTTTATGTAAATTTAATCCCGATAGATTTCCAACATCTCCCCCAAACTCTCCCTCATCTCATCCCGAAACTCCACCGGCTTCAACACCTCAACAAAAGGTCCTTGGCTGAGTAACCACATTTTTATTCCCTTACCAAATACTTTTGCTTCAATGATGGCACCATCGTCATCTTGGGATACGACGCGTGCAGTCGGAAGACGATCTAATACTGCTTGTAGTGATGCACCTGAAAAACGGAATGTAAGATCCATCAATGGCCCTGATTGCATAAATTGAATTTTCTTTCGAAATTCTCCTTCTTCAAAACGATCTGTATAGTTAACTTTAAAATGTTCCTTTTGGATCTCATAGTTTGCGATTCGATCCATCCTATAAATCGTTGGGAATTCAAAGTCACGTTCTACCGGAAAAGCCGCTAAGTAAAAGTAATACTCCGAAAATAGGATCCCTACTGGTTTTACTTTCCTTTTAGTCCCTTCCGCTGCTGTTTCTTTTTTATATTCAATTTCCAATAATCTCTTCGTTCTAACCACATCACTAATGTCCCATATCATTTGAAGTAAAGAACTTTGATGTTGTAATGGTTCATAGTGATGACGTTCATTTCTCATAACATCTTTAATAAAATCACGATCTTTTGGTGCTGATTGATGTATAATTTTATCAAGTAACGTATTCATTTCATCCTTAGAAAAAGCTCTTGTTTCTAGCAAAACTTTTCCTAATGATAGAATTTCTTCTTTTGTAAGCCATAAGTCACTACTACGTGATAAATGGACTTGCCGTTTTTTATCATCCTGTTCTAATTGTAATGAATTACCCGCATTCATATCTAAATACAACTGTATTTCTGCTAAATCCCTTTTAATTGTTTTTGGATGAACTCCAAAATTTTCTATTTCTTCTTTCTTAATTAACACGTTCCCCTTACATAGACGATCATATAAAGATAAAATCCTTATTGTTTTTTTCTCACGTTCATTCAAATTTCCCACCATCCCTTATAAAAAACGTAATATAGAACTATTCAAAACTAGATATTTCAGCTACAGAATCTATCCTTATTCTTCCACTAAGTTATACGATTACTTTACCATAAGAAGGTGGACAACTTTTGTCCGTTTCTCATATTTTATTTAACATTTCACGACATTTTTTTCATAATAATTCCAGCAATATGATTATACTCTTTTTCTAGATAAAACAATATAGTTAATCTGGAATATTCTTAAAATGCCAATCAATACAACACACCCCCAAAATATATCAACGATTATCCAATTATATCGATCGTAACTTCGAATATATCGACGATTCGACACAACATATCGACTTACCGACAAATTTCGCGAAAACTACGACCAAAACTAGCAACCAATCCCAAAGCATCTGCGCTAAAGGTCTATGACAAGCAAATTTAGCAAGCCTGCCCGTGTAAAAAACAAAAAAGAATCGCTCATTTCATCTAATTAAGTCACCACAACAAAATTAAAAAGAAAAGAACGATTCTCTTATATAGAAAATAAAAACTTTTTACATTTTACGATGCTTTCTAATGCCCTTTTAAGACACCATCACTACTATCCCCTCCGATAAATACTCTCCCGTCCATTCACCTTCATCCGTAACCGGTCTTCCGTCAATATTAACTCTACGTTTTTATACTCACCTGAGTTTTGCTTTACTGCGATGATGTATGTATTGTCTCCACTCTTTGGTTCAGAGCTTATATAAAATTTATGCTGCGGGAGTCTTCCACCACCTGGCTGTTCCTGTGCAACAATTAACTCACCACTTCTGTCGCCTTCTTCTAATATGAAAGCAATGTCATCTCCACCGCTTATGTTAACCCAGTCACCTTCTATCTGTGTGAATGGTATTTTTGTTTTTGTATTGTTTGATTGCCCGTTTTTACCTGTATATGTTTCTCTTTTATCAACAGGCTCATAGTTGTTCATAAATTCTTCTTCCGTTATTTGTGTAAGTGAGAGGGTTGCTGCTCCATACCCCTGTCTTATGAACTCAATGTTCTCGTCATCTATTACATTTACACGAACATTAAAGGGTGTGAATGCTTCTAAGTTAGATTTCGCTTCATAGATGCGTAAACTAATCTTCTTCTCATCACTATCTTGTTCTTTAAATAAGTATGTAACGTTTTCTTCACCGTTATAGAGTGTTATTTCGCCTTTTTTATCTTCAGCTACACGAATTTCGACATAACTATCCTTACTTTTTTCCACCCAATAACCATCTATATCTAATAATGTTACATCGTTTAGTTGTTCGTCTTCTACTTCACTAGTTTCTACCGAAGTTGCTACTTGATTGTCCTCTGAGAAAAATGAATCTTTCATCATAAGTAGCGCAATAATTACAATAATCACTCCCACAATACTGAATAGAATAAAGTTCCCTTTTCTTCTACTATCCATTTGTTCTGGAGCTTGCTCATCATTTATAAGACTACCTCCACATGCGACACAAAATCGTTCTCTTCCAGACCTTTCCTTACCACAATGTCCGCAAAAACGATTTCGTCCTTTCTCTGTCTCAACACGTTTTAACAGTTTATCTATCGTCCCTTGTCCAATTAATGCTCCATTAAATACATTCAAAGCGGTTTCTTTCTGTTCTGGAGTCATGCTCCCCCACTGTGAAGAGTCTTTAACTTTAGCCGTATCTCCATCTAAACTAGTTTTTACATAATCGTGCGCCTCTACATTTACCGGCTTCGCATCCGGGCCATGATACGATAAGTTATTCGTTACATCTCCATCCGGCGCCGTTCTTACATGACCTTTCACTGCTACCATTTCTGTATTCACCGGCTTCGCATCCGGGCCATGATACGATAAATTATTCGTTACATCTCCATCTGGCGCCGTTCTTACATATGATTGTACATGTTGTACATTCGTTCCCTTAGCTATATGCGCCTCTGAAGAATGTACAACTGTTTCTCCTGTAACAGCGTGACCATCAACCACTCCTGGTTCTGCAACATAAACATCTCCACCAACATGCATTTTTAAAAATGGCAAAATAAAAGAAATGATAATAAGAGGTACACTTCCCATAATTCCAAGCGCTGCATAACTACTATAATTATGTCCATACAACCAAATTAACGTTGCTCTTATACCAATAAACCCTAATACCGAAACGACAATAGACTCAATTAATTTACTAGGTGAAGAATCATAGACTAAAGAATCAATAGTAGGATCGAAACTCATTCTTGCTAATAAAATAGCCGCAATTCCATATACAAGCAATCCAGCTAAAAAAGGCCTCCAATTTTTTAGCACAAACTGAATTCTCATAAAAAAGAGAACGAGCATAACAATAAAAATAATTGGTGCTAAAAAAGGAAGAATTACCGATATTATGCCTAATATGAGCATAAAAAATAACATTTTCTTCAATAACTTAAATGATGTAATAATAAAAAATAAAAATAGTCCACAACCAAACAATCCTGGATGGATATATCCTAAAAATAGACTGATAGGAAACAATGTTATCGCTATTTTATGATGGTTGGTTTCTTTCTGACTTGCAATCCATTTCTCCATACTATATTCCTTTCTTAATCATTTCATAAACCGTTTTTATCCTTATAAATTATATAACGCCTTTTATAATTTATATATATATTTAAAATAAAATAAATATGTAATTCGACCACAATGAATACCACACCCCAAAAAAATATATCAACGATTATCCAATTATATCGACCGCAACTCCGAATATATCGACGATTCGACACAACATATCGACTTACCGACAAATTTCGCAAAAGTCAGCACCAAAACCACCAATCAATCCCACACTCCTTCCCGCGCAAAAGAAAAAGCACCTTCAATTAGCTGTAAAATCAATAGATTCTTTATAAAATAAAAAGCGTGAGCTATTGGGCTCACGCTTAAGAATAATTTCAATTTTTTAGTTGTTATTTTTATACTTGTCCCCAAACCTCAATTAAATTTCTAAGTTTATTGATTAAAAGATTGTAACCCCTACTATAAGAAATACTATTATTACCAAAGGAAGAATGATAATCATAAAGGACACTATTATTGTTAATAATGCTTTCCATGCTGAAAATTGGTGTGCTTCTCCTAAACATTTTAAGGAAATAATGATTGTCCAAATTCCAATAACTACATCAATTATGGCAAAAATAAGAAACAAAATCGTTAAAGTTATGCTACTATCCATTTCCGGTGTCTCACTCGTAAAGTTTTCTATCCCAAACAAGAAAAATGAAGGCACCCAAACTAATATAAGAGAATAAACGTAAGGGATATAAGAATAGGCAACTGAGTAACGTGTTTTTTCAAAGGTACCTTGTCCACCAAGTTTTTTTGCCACCCAATTAAATAACGCTGGTAGCAAAAAATAATAAATTAAGAAAGCAACGAAGGTACCGAATATAACCATTGAGATTAATGAAACTGGACTACTTATTGAATCCGCCACATTTTTAGAAGATGCTCGATCTAAAGTCTGTACGAATGAGCCTAATAAAATGAGTAAAAACACATTCTTAGGTTTGGATATAAAAATTTCTTTCATTGTATCACGTGGTTTTGTCCAAATGGAGAGCCAAGGATTAAGTACACGTTTAAATTGATTTTCTGGAGTTTCCATAAAAAAACATTCCCCTTTCTTACAACATATTAAATATAAATTCCTAATTATCCCGGTTACGTACATATAAATATTCAATCATTTAATTTCATCTGAAACTTAGGGGAGTGCTTCTTAGCAATTACCTCTATATTGTCTTGCATTTTTAACTATGGGCTGAGTAGTTACTTTCATTTTTGAGTACCTCACATTCTTTAATACATTGGATAAACCTTTATAATCTTATCATTAATAAGAACAAACCTAATTTCCATTCCTTCAGATGTTTTACTAGAATATAATCTTCCACTTATACATCTTTTATTGCTATAAGTCTCGTAAATGGCTTCCATAAGAAGAATGCAATTATACACTTGAAATTCAACAAATCCTCTTTAAAATCCTATACGTATTTTCCCTCCATCTTCTATATGCTTCCGTAAATAATAGTACTTATGGAGTTCTATAATCATATAAAACAAACCAAACGAAAACACTGTGCATGCACACATAAATACAATTGCCCCCATCTGTTGTGTTGCAATGCTAAGAATTATATTAGCAATTAACTGCCCCGATCCAGCTGCAATAGCTGCTACTTTTACACCACCAGTTCCTTTCGACGACTTTGATTTTTTTCTTGGTTCCTGAAGTTTTTCAATATGATTTTTATAAAAATAATACAAAGCAACACCATACAAACCAACTGAAAAAATAAAATAGATAGGAGTTTGTAATTGTAACACTTCATAGGCATATTTTTGAGTTATAACCAATAATCCGACTGAACATATGGTGCCATATACTCCCCGAAATAGAGTGTATTGTAATTGTCGTTTCCGAGGATTGATAGCAATCCATATCGCCCACAAATTTAAAAAAATAACTGGAGGAGTTACTATATATACATAGAGTAATTGAAAAGGATTCGCGAATGCAGGCAAAAGAACAAACACGTCTGCCCCCAAAAGGACAAGAACAATTACGTGGACTCTTATTTCATTTACAGGATAAAGAGCCATATAATTTGCAAAAGCTTTCTTATTAAAATCTATACTTTTTTTCATATTAATTAAACCACCCCGCTACGGTTGACCAAGATTTTTTCGCACCCGTTTTCACCATATCCTTAATACTATCATCTTCACCATCACCATCTAAATCAGCATCCCATTTTACACCTTCTGTGAAATATTATTCCCCTCTCGAAAAGAAGATCAACCCATTAATAAGATCTAGGCTTATCAAAAAATTCAAAAAGCCGGAGATTTTGCCGGTATCGAATCTATCGGGATTCACACCATGCATAAAACCTCCAGCTATTGGTTCTATAAACAAACTAAGGATGCGGCTATGTTGCAAGAAATTTCAAATCACAGCACACCACAAATTACACTGAAATATATTTGGCGTTAAAATGTTAACGTAATTCCTCATTTATCGTTCTCGCCATCATAGTCGCAAATTGTTCTCGTATTAACGGATCCCCTGGTCCGAACATTCCATTGCCATATCCAACCGCAATACCATTTTTGGCTAATGATTGAATGTACGAATGTGCCCAATAATTCTTTGGAACATCTGAGAATTCTTCGCTGTGTGTCCCATTTAAATTATAGTTACGAGTTAAAATAGTTGCCATTTCAGCACGGGTTAACACGCCATTTGGATCGAAATATTTTTGGCCGCTGTCGTTTACTTTGCCTGTAACAATACCTAATTCAACTGCTTTTGCAATTTCTTTGTACCCATAAGTACTAGGATTTACGTCGATAAAATTAGGATTGGATACATTAGATAAATCTTTAATACCTTTTTCGTTCAAAATCATAAAAATAGCTTGTAAACGAGTGAGTCTGTCTTCTGGTTTGAATGTCCCGTCTGGGAAACCTGAAATAATTTTCTTTTCAGCTAGAAAATTAATATAAGTCAAAGCCCAGTGGTTAGTAGATACATCTTTAAATTGCGGTTTTGGTTCAGGTTTTGGTTCAGGCGTAGAAGCCGGAACTAGGTCACTTTCGTTATGAAGGCGGTCTACTGCTGAAACTGCGTATGTGTAGTCACTACTATTCGTTACTGCCTTGTCTACATATGATAGTACCTCTGAACCGTTGTTACGAATTGTTGTGACAATCACAGATGAGTTGTTTCCGTCGATTAGTTGTCCTCTGTTAAAACGATAGATAACGAAATAGGCCGCGTCATTACCAGCATTGTTATTCCATGAGATTGTTGCACCGTTAGGACCGTCTGTCACAGAATGTATAGAAGGCTTACTTGGCGCAGAGTTATCTAACCAAGGCATAGTTGGAATTAATGCTGGGTATTTGTACGCATTTGCTCGTAATTGATCTTTGATACCTAATATATTTGTCTTTAAATTGCGGTAACTAAAGAACATACTTCCTTTTATATTTTGAAGTGTTGAGTTAAGAGCCAATTGATTGTTTATCTCAGTCGGGTTCTCCCAGGCCTTGTCCGAATCGTTATTAATCTTGTAAGCAGCTTGTCCAATGTATAGGTGTATGTTCTTTCCTTGTGCTTCGTTGTTCCACCATTTTGTTATTACGTCATAGTTTGCGGCATTATGGCCAATGCTCCAATAAACTTGAGGTGTTAAATAGTCCACCCATTCTTTATGCACCCATAATCTTGAGTCAGCATAGATGTTGTCGTAAGCGGATAAGCCATTTGTCTCGGAACCTTGTGTGTCATTATGTTTGTTTCTCCAAATACCGAATGGGCTAATTCCGAATTTCACGTGAGATTTTGTTTGTTTAATACTTGTTGATAAATCGCGAACAAGTGTGTTGACATTCTCACGTCTCCAATCGTCTTTATTTTCACCTTTCCCGTATGTTTCGTAAGTTGTTTCATCCTGGAAATTTTCCGCATCTGCGTATGGATAGAAATAATCATCCATATGAATCGCGTCTACATCATAGTTTTGGACAATTTCGAGAGTGCTATTTTTAATATAGTCTCGAACAGCTGGGATGCCAGGGTTATAGAGCAGTTGCTTGCCATGTTTAACAACCCAATCAGGATGTTGTTTAGCTGGGTGATTTACAGCTAGTTTATTTACATCTTGGTGACTTGTTGTAATGCGATATGGGTTCAACCATGCGTGGAATTCTAGGTTGCGCTTATGCGCTTCTTCTACCATAAATGCTAGTGGATCATAGCCTGGGTCTTTTCCTTGTGTACCTGTTAAATACTCTGACCATGGGCTATGTTTTGATGGGTAAAATGCATCACCAGTTGGCCTTACTTGTACAACAACAGCATTCATCCCCATTGATTTAACATCATCTAAGATGTTAATAAACTGTTTCTTTTGTTCGTCAGCGCTTGCACCTTTCACTGGCCAATCGATATTGAACACAGTTGAAATCCAAACGGCACGTAGTTCACGTTTTTTATTTATGGCTTGTTGTTCTGATGCTTCTACGCTAGAAGCAGATATGATAAGTGCCAGAAACAAAATGGGAATGAGTAGACTCTGAACGAGCCCCCTACTTATTACTTTTTTTATAAACATATTTATTTCCTTTCTCTCTTTGCGATATAACAACTAGTAGATTTTTTGTTTCCTAGAATCAAAAGGTTATATATTCCAAATGATATTATAACATTTTATATGTTTTCCGTCACAATTCCCTCATTTGGTACCTCTACTAAGCCAGGAGAAAACCTTTCTAAATTTCCATCCCCCTATTAATTCATCATCTTCAAATACAAAATATTTCACACTTACCACTCCTTGATAGATAAAATATAATTTGATTTACACAAACAAATAAACCTATTGCAGATACAATCATCAAAAATCCAGCCTCTTTACATGCCCATCAAGCTAAGAAAAGCAAATACACCAAAAGGCAGTCCCTCATAACGAAATTCTGTGTTAACTTGTAACAAAAAAAGAGGAGCCCTCTCCTCTTCATAAATAAACACTATTTAATTTGTTCCTTATACTCATTGTTAACAACTACATACCATTTTCCTGTATCAAATTTTTCTTTATTAATCACATAAACTTTATTTTGTCTCTTTACTTCCCCTGGTTTTAATTCCTTAGTAATAGTAGAGGTCTCACCTTTTTCAACATCATAACTACTAGCTGCCCACACATCACTTTGGTAAGCATTATCATTTTCATCCACTAAATCCACTGATGGTAAAAAGGCTAATTTCATCGGTTCGCTTGTGATATTTTTCCCTTCTGCTTCTACAACAATAAAGCCATGTCCATCTTCAGGTTTTTGGAATCCTATACTTTCTTTACCAACCTTATCTCTTTCTACAACTCTTTTTACAGTTACATCAAATTTAGGTGTATGAAAATCCTTGTTTACAGCATACTCTTTTTCTTTTATTTTTGATTTCTCTTTTGTTTGCTCTGTATTTTTCTGCTTTGTATACTCTTTCGTTTTCGCCTCATCAGTTGTTTGCACTTTCTTTTCTTCTTGTTTAGAATTGGTTTCTTTAGATTCTGAAGAAGTTTTGTCGGATGTATTGCCGCAACCAGATAAATTGAATACTAAAGCGCAACCTAAAATACATGTAGTAAATTTTTTCAACATCTCTTTTTATCCCCCAATAACACGATATGTAAATTCCTTACTTATCATAGCAAAAAATACAATCTTAAATTGTTGCATCTTGTCGAATGATTAAGAATAATCAAGTTACTCCACGTCCTCTTTTATTATAAAGGTAAATATAACGTCTATAAAACCTGCTATAATAAGTTTTTACACCCTTAGCATACAATTTTTCACTTTCGGTAATGTGCCCCCTATTTGAAAGGTAATTGAAATATTAAGACCAACTGATAGAGGTGTTCGTGTGGAATTATTTGAGTATTATAAAAAAAAGGGGAAGTTCAAGTGTTTAATTGGAACTGGGCTTTTTCTTTATGGAGTAATTGGTATGTATAATACTTGGGGTAATATTAATTGGGGACCAGTAATCTTAATTATTATAGCTTCTCTTGTATTTTTTAGTATTGGATTTTGGCAATTAAGAAAAGGAAATTTACTAGAAAAAAATATAGTTAAAAATGATTTAACATTTTGGGATATTGATACTTATGTTTTGTTAGAATTACCCAGCAATAATAAACATTTAGGTTTATATACTCCTGATGGAAGATATATAGCAGGAACAAAGATGATTTCTTCAACATTACCTATTTTAAAAAACAAAGAAGTTTTTGGATTGGAAGCAAGTGATGGAGAAATTCTTGCATATTTTCAAAGTGAAGTTGAAAATTATGATTGGGCTATTTATGATTCGAATTATAATTGTGTAGGTATGTTTAAAGAAAATATGATACAAGGATTTGGAATGGTACGTGGTTCTTTGATGAATGAAAAAGAGATAAAAATTTCTGAGATAGAAGTGGAATTTAATTTTTTCGAAACGTCTTTTCATACAATGGATGATCGTATATTAATAAACTGCAAGAGGGGATATATGCCTTTAGAATGGAGTGAAAGATTTGGCTTAAATGTACCGATTATTAAATTAGGTAATAATATTTCTAATGGTGAAAAAATATTTGGTTTAGGTATTCTTCTTTATATTTTAGAAACAATTAAAGTAAGAAAAAGTAGGATTTTTAATGATTAGAATTAAATATTTATATTATAAAATTTATTGGATCTTTTATTAGAGATTACATCGCCGAAAGTGAAATATTGTATATTTTAGAATTACTTTACGTTTACTTCTTAAAATTGATGAGCATTTGTTATGCCAGAACCAACTGGAAATGGAAACGGCAAGCGATTATACTCCGCTTGCCGTTTTTCATAGCTTCGTATGTATTTGAATCCCTTTCGCTTTCTCTTCTTCACCCTTCACGCGTACAATTAAATCATATGACCCGGGTTTTGGCGCTTCAAAAGAAAGCAAATCTTCTTTTTGAGAAGTGACTTCTTCTTCATAAATGACCTTATCATCTTTTGTGACTTGCAATAAAATCGTACCTTCTTCAACTGCTGCCTCATAAGGAATTTCCACATTTCCTTTTTCAGCTTTAAGCGTTTGTACATCGTAATACCCTTGCAAAGAACCAATTGTTAAAGTCGTTTCGCCATTTTTTTGAACCTTTGTGACTTTTGTTGCTGTATTACATGCGCTTAACAATACAACAAGAGTCAAAATGAGAAATGAACGAAGTAATTTCATAGAGAGTCCCCCTTCCATTAAATATATTAAGGATAAAATATACAATCTAACATATCATTACAATTATAGTTGAAAAATAAGGAAAATTATATAACAGGAAATGCAGCTATAAACAATCACTGACCATTAGTCTACAACCATTCCCACACCCCAACACAAAAGAAAAAAGCACCAGGTCCCCCCAGTGCTTCCCCACTCTAAAACAAATGACAAGCCACCTCATGCCCCTTCGCAATCTCGACCATCTTCGGTACTTCCTGTGCGCATTTTTCAGTGGCGAATTTGCAGCGCGTTCTGAATTTGCAGCCGGATGGTGAGTTTAGCGGGCTTGGTACTTCTCCCTCTAGAATGATCCGATCTTTCCCTGTTTTTGTTGGATCTGGTTCTGGCATGGATGAGAGTAGTGCTTGTGTATATGGATGTGCCGGTTTTGTGTATAGGTCTTCGCTATCGGCAATTTCTACTATGTTTCCTAAGTACATGACTCCGATTCGGTCCGATATGTGTCTTACCATAGATAGGTCATGCGCGATGAATAAGTATGTGACGCCTGTTTCTTCTTGTATGTCTTGCAACATGTTTACGACTTGCGCTTGGACTGAGACATCTAGTGCTGAGATCGGTTCGTCACATAGGATGAAATCTGGTTTTACAGATAGTGCGCGCGCGATGCTGATGCGCTGGCGCTGGCCTCCGCTAAATTCGTGCGGATAGCGATATAGATGTTCTTCTTTTAGGCCTACCTTTTTGAGCAGGTCTAATATGATTTCTTTTTGTTCTTCTTTTTCATAAGATCCGTGAATGTTCATTGGCTCGCTAATAATTTGGAATACATTCATTGACGGATTTAATGATGCGTATGGATCTTGGAAAATGATTTGCATTCGTTTTCGATATTCTTTTAGTTCACTTTCCTTTAAACTTGCGATGTCTTTTCCGTCGAATAAAACGTTACCTGAAGTAACGTCGTGTAAACGGATGATGCTTCTTCCTGTCGTTGATTTTCCGCAGCCTGATTCGCCTACTAGTCCGAATGTTTCACCTTTTTTAATTGTGAAGCTTAAGTCATCGACTGCTTTTAATTGCTCTGTTTTTCTGCCGAATAGTCCTTTTTTAATAGGAAAATACTTTTTTAAGTTCCGAACTTCAATTAAATTTTCTTCATGCATGGAAATCACCTACCGCCCTATCATTTAACCAACACATAGAACGCCTTTCGTCCCCAATTTCAAAATATGGTGGCCGTTCTTTTTCACAAATGTCCATCGCATGCGGGCAACGCTCTGCGAATGGGCAACCTTGTGGCGGGTGTAATAAATTTGGCGTTACACCTTGAATTGGCGCAAGTCTTTCTTTTACGC
The DNA here is from genome assembly GCF_001883995.1 of Bacillus paranthracis. Taxonomy (GTDB): domain Bacteria; phylum Bacillota; class Bacilli; order Bacillales; family Bacillaceae_G; genus Bacillus_A; species Bacillus_A paranthracis. Next base: position 51,808 of record NZ_MACE01000005.1, read on the forward strand.
CGTTCGATATTTTCGGTAAAGAGTTTAATAGCCCTTTCGTATATGGATGATTCGGTGATTGGAAAATATCAAGTACAGGTCCTTCTTCCATAATAAGCCCGCCATACATAACGATAACGCGTGTACAGTTTTGTGCGACTATTCCTAAGTCATGCGTAATAAGAAGTAACGCCATGTTCGTTTCGTTTTTTAAGTTTTTCATTAAATCTAGTATTTGTGCTTGTATCGTTACATCAAGTGCTGTTGTCGGTTCGTCCGCAATGAGAAGGTCTGGATTACAAGACATTGCCATCGCAATCATAACCCGCTGCTTCATACCACCGCTTAGTTCGTGCGGATATTGTTTTACCCTTTCTTCTGGCGACGAAAGACCGACTTGTTTTAGTAAGTTAACCGCAATCTGCTCTGCTTCTTTCTTTTTTACTTTTTGATGCCGTATAATTACTTCTGTCATTTGCTTCCCAATTTTCACAACTGGATTTAGCGCCGACATTGGATCTTGGGAAATCAATGAAATTTGATTTCCTCTAATAGAACGTAATTCTTTTTCAGATTTAGAAAGGATGTTTTCATTATGAAAAAGAATCTCTCCTTCTTTCACTTTCCCTGGTGACGTAACGAGAGACATAACGGACTTCGCCATTACACTCTTTCCGCTTCCAGACTCCCCAACGATACCAACTACTTCTCCTTTATGTAAACGAAATGTAACGCCGCGAACAGCTTCCACTTCTCCACTTTCTATGAAAAAAGAAGTCTTTAAATTTTTCACTTCTAGTAGTTTTTCAGACACGCTTCTCACTCCTTTCACTTAACACTTTAGTTTTCATTTCCAGCTCCTTTTGGTGCGAAAGCTTTCTTCAACGCTTCACCAATTACGTTAAAACTAAGTACCGTTAAAAGAATAAGGAATCCTGGGAAGAGTGTTAAATACCAAGCTTCGCCAATATATCCTTGCGCATTGTTTAGCATGCTGCCCCAAGAAGAATCTGGTTCTCTAATACCTAAACCTAAGAAACTAAGTGATGATTCCATTAAAATTGATGTCGCAATCGTTAATGTCGCGGCGATAATAATGGTTGATAAAATGTTAGGAATGATATGTCTTACAATAATCGTGAGTGATTTTTGTCCTGACACTTTTGCATATAAAACGTACTCACGCTCTTTTACAGATAAAGTCTCTGCCCTTACGATACGAGCGGTGTCCATCCATGTTAGTAATCCGATAATAAGAACTAACGTTGTAATTCCTGGTTTTAAATAAGCATTTAATAGTAACATTAAGAAGAATGATGGAATTGACATAAGCACTTCAACAACTCGCATTAAGAAGTTGTCTAACTTTCCGCCAAAATATCCGCTAATTGTTCCAACTGCGGTACCGATTGTAATAGAAACAACCATCGCTAGAAAACCGACCGCAAGTGAAACTCTTCCACCATATAACGCCCTAGTTAAGTAATCTCTTCCGTAATCATCCGTTCCGAAAGGATGACTCACACTTGGTTCTTGTAAGCGATCTGGAATTGACATTTTACTAGGATCGTAAGGCGATACAAATGCGAATATCGATGCAATCGTTAAAACCGCCAGTATAATAACTCCCATTAGTACAAACTTATTTTTCGTAAAACTACTTTTTATCGTTTGAAATCTCCTATTATTCATTCCAAATCACCCCCTCATTCGAATGCGCGGATCTACTACGCCATATAAAATATCAGCAATTAAGTTACCGAGAATTAACATGAAGGATGATAGTAATGTAATTGCCATAATAATTGGATAATCAAATCTAAAAATAGCATTTACCCCAAGTGAACCAAGACCTGGCCATGAAAATACTGTTTCCGTAATAAACGCTCCGCCAACTAAACTTGGAATAGATAATCCGAAAATTGTAATGATCGGTATTAATACATTTCGAAGTACGTGGTTAAATAAAACTGTTTTCTTCGAAGCACCGTACGCATATTGAATTTGTACATAGTCTTCTTCTAACTGTTGAATTGTACTGGAACGAATATATCTCATATAAACAGAAACGTTTTGGAACGCAAGCACCATACAAGGTAAAATACCGTGCTGCACAATATCCAAGAAGGAATCTTGCCCGACTGTACGCATACCCATACTTGGAAGAAAATTCAACTTTAAAGAGAACAAGTAGATTAATAGTAACGCGAACCAAAAGACTGGCATTGAGATTCCCACATAAGAAATAAAGTTTACAATGCGATCAAAGATAGAATTCTTTTTCACACCTGTAAGTAGTCCAAGCGGGATTGCAATTACAAATGAGACGAGTAAAGACGATCCCATTAAGCCGATTGTCGCAGGTAACCTTTCTACAATAAGATCTAAAACAGGACGGTGATTTTGCAGTGAGTAACCAAAGTTCCCTGTTAAAATATTTTTCAGCCATAAAATATACTGCATATAAATTGGTTGATCGAGCCCTAAACTTTTGCGAATACGCTCAACATCAATCGGACTCATATTCGGTGTGACAAAGTTTCGAACAGGATCACCTGGCGCTAGTTTTATTAATAGAAAAGAAATAATAGAAATAACAAATAAAAGCGGAATTGCATTTAAAAGCCTCTTTGCAATTACTTTATACACAAACTTCCCCCCTCAAGCTAAAGAAGCTGATTTCCACCAGCTTCTTTACTGTTTGTTTCTTATTTCACTTCATAAATCTTAGATACATCTTCAAACATTGTGACAGGAATTGCTTTTGCTTCTTTCAATCCATCAAACTTTTTATCTACTGCAATAACTGCTTTCGGATACGCAATTGGTAGATAAGGTAAATCTTCTCTAGCTGTTTCTTGAATTTTATGATATAGTTCTGCGCGTTTTGTTTTATCTGTTTCAACTGCAGCTTCTTCCCATAACTTATCGAAATCAGCGTTTTTATAACGTGCATAGTTGTATTCAGCATTACTTAAGAATAAGCTCTTATATGAATCTGGCTCAGGTCCCATTATGTAACCACCGAATGTAATATCGAATTCTTTATTCTCTTTATCTAAGCTTTTGTCACTTGCTGCACTAGCATCTAATGCATTCAGTTCAACTTCTAAGCCAACTTCTTGTAATTTTTGCTGTGTATAAAGTGCTAAGCTTTCCATAATTTTATTATTCGTTACATACATAACGCGTACTTTTTCTTTATCTTTCACGCCAGCTTTCGCTAATAAATCTTTTGCTTCTTTTTTATCATACTTATAATCTTTAATGTCTTTTGCATAATACATAGCGTCTGGCGTTAAAATTGAATTTGCCGGTTCTGCAAATTGACTAGAAACGAATGCTGAGTTAATCATTTCTTTCTTATCTAATGCATGCGCAATTGCTTGGCGCACTTCTTTTTTCTTCATCAGATCTGTATTCATGTTATAAGATAAGTAGAATAATCTACCTTCTGGGAATGTCACCATTGAGAAGTTCCCAGTGCTATCTAATTTCTTAAAGTCTTGTGGCTCAATCATCTTCATGTTGATTTGACCATTTTGTAGTGAAACATTTGCTGTATTACGATCTTTTACAACGCGGTATACGATAGAATCTAATTTAGCTTTACCACCTACATAATCATCAAATCGATCTAATGCAACGTACTCATCAGACTTATACTCTTTAAACTTAAACGGACCTGATCCGACAGGTTGTAAGTTTTTCTTACTCTTTGCTAAATCTGCTTCCCCTTCAAATACATGTTTCGGAATTGGGAAGAAATCATTCATCACACCTTCAAAAGATGCACTTACTTGTGGTAAAACGAATTGAGTTGTTAACTCATCTACCTTTTTCACCTCAAGCGGTTTTCCTTTAAAAACAAAGTTTTCACGACTTGAGCTATTTTGCTTCTCATCTAAAATAGATTGGAATGTAAATGCTATGTCGTCTGATGTAATTTTCTTACCATCATGCCATTTCAAATTATCTTTTAATTTTAACGTCCACGTTAATTGATCTTCTGAAGGCGTAAAGCTTTCAGCAAGAACAAACTTCTTCTTACCGTCTTCCATATGATACAGCGGTGCATATAAAGCTTGCTGCACCGTTAACGACACACGATCATTCGCATAAAGCGGATTCATCGTCTCTGGGTTATCGCTAACGCCAATCGTTAACGTCCCCCCGTCTTTCGGAGTCCCTGATTTACTAGTGCCCGCTTGCTTCGAAGAATCTTTTCCTCCAGAACAAGCCGCTAATGCAATAAGTAGTATTAGGACAAATGGTAATGCAAATAATTTCCGTTTCATCTTTCGGCCCCCTCAAACTAGTTATACCCATAAGAAAACTCGGAATTAATCCCGAGTTTTCTTATAAGTTTTAAATTACCACTACCTCTATATAAAGTCAAACTTTTTTGTAAAACTAGAAGGTTTGAAATCTATTCATGCATTCTTGCGATAAACTATATTGATGCGAAGAGCAAAATAAGTTAAAAAACTAGTAGCCTAAAAAATTTCTCTTAAATGATTGTTATATATGATTGAAAATGTAGAATGAGATTAAAGATAAAAAACACATTTAGGAGGTTATCATGACATTTGATGAATTGAAAAAGAACAAACCAACAACCTCATGGGTTGAGTATGATGAAGATGGGGAATTTTTCACTGAAGAAAATATAAGTGCAACAAATAAGATTCTTGACACTTACATTAACAATTTACAGCAATTAGGTGAGAATCCAACCGAGGTCGAAGTAATGCGAGTTGTTAAAGGGGTCGTTATTAAATTAAATGAACTAAATATCGAACATAACCATTTTATCGAAACAATGGAAAGAGAAGATCTCTATGAATTTATCGATGCAGCAGCACAAATAGCTGGCTTAGAATCCGAAGAAGATATAACAGAAGAATGGCGGGAATGGTAAACAAGGCAGAATAAAATTTGAACTGCCCCTCTAATTATATATAGAATAATTCAAAGGGGGATTCCTCCCCCCTTTGAAAATACGTTTTTTATCTAATTTGGTAGCCTTGGAAAATCATCATCATCCGAGGGATTTCCCCACTGGGATAATTGCCTTTCAATTTTCGACTGAAACTGATTTATTAATAACTTCTTATAGTTCATCATGTCCAGCATATGCTCCCACTGAAGCTCTATATCATAAAGTTCATTAAAGCTAGTGGAATTTAACAACCATTTTATTTTCTCCAACTTATCATGCGTTAACCTCTCTGAGCCCCTCTTATTTAACACCGCTTTTTCATAAAGACGATACTTTAAGTTATACGTAACATGTAAACGTCTGACTTTATCCACAAGTGGTATACATTGTAAATCGTAAGCTTTATTTGCTATTTCAGGTGGAATTTCCGAATGAATCAAATATCTCTCTAAATCTTGTTTTTTCACCCCTACTCGTCTTGCAATCTTATCTATATCTAATCCCTTTTCTAATAGTTGAAAAATCAAAATAGATTTATCCATCCAATTAACTCCGGCTACTTGAAACATGCTTTGTAATAATAAAACTGTTTGCTCAGTTTCATTAGACAGTGCGCTGACAATGCAATCAATATACTGTTTCCCCACACTCTTATAAGCCTCATATGCTATATATCCCGATATTAAATAATACTTTTTTCCATCGAGGGATTTCTCTACTTTAGGAAGAATAGATACCCCTTCTCCATTTTTTATACAATTCATCATCCTACCCTTAACTGTTTCAGAAACACTTTCTACATAAATAGGTACAATTTCCTTAATATTAACAGCTCTAATTACACCTTTCATATTCCTTCTCCTCTCAATACTTTTCCTTTAGTTTATGAGAGAAAAAATTTGTCTTATTACCTCACAGATTAGCGAGACAACCTTCACTTAAAAAACATTTTATTTTTGAATTGATTTCTACTTCAACTACAAACGCCGTTCTTGGTTTCATAGATTTTGATGAGATCAGTATGCTATTTAAAAAGATAGCAGCAGTAATAAAAATTATGGAAAAATAACATTTTTCCATATCAACAAAAAAAGACCACCAAAAGGCAGCCCCTCTCAAAACTCAATCCTCTCTCCAACTCCGCGCTCCACCGCTCTCTCATACAAATACTTTGCAACAATAATATCCACTACCGCCAAACCAACCGATTTAAAAACAGTAATCTCTTCATCGTTTTCACGGCCGGCTTTTTCGCCGCTTATAATTTGACCAAGTTCGGCATGGATGTCGCTTGCTTCAAATAGACCTTCTTTTATTGGAACTTGAAGATCACCTGTTTCTTCTAATGCTGCGTCTTTTGATTCGACTACTACTTTGGTTGCTTGGGCGATGGCGTGGGATGGTAATTCTTGCATGTTCGGCCTAAATGAACCGACGGCGTTTACGTGGACGCCTTTTTGTAGTTTTTTTGAGAAGACTGGTGTGGATGCGTTCGTAGTTGTGACGATGATGTCTGCTTCGCTTATTGCTTCATTTGCACTTGTGTAAACGTACGCAGGTTTATTGAATTTCTCTTGTATATATTGCGAGAATGCATACGCCTTTTCTTCTGTTCGATTGTATAAAATGACTTTTTCAATATCTCTAACCGCGAATATAGCTTCAGCAATTCCTTTTGCCTGTTCGCCTGTCCCGATGATGCATAAAGTTTTTGCGTTATGACGAGCTAAATGTTTTGTCGCTACTCCTGATAGGGCGCCTGTTCGAATCATCGTTAAGTAGGATCCTTCTAACAGTGCGAGCGGTTCTCCCGTTTGAAAGTCTGATAGCATCACAATCCCGTTTATCGTTTTCTTTCCTATCTTTTTGTTCTCGGGGACTACTGTTACTACTTTTAAACCAAGTGCCTCAAGCCCTTCTGCGACTGAAGGCATAATTAATGCCGTATTTTGCTCGTTCGCAAATGGTAATGAACCGCGAATTGGCGTGATTGTTCTTTCTGCGGAAAACTCTTTTAAGGCAAGCGCCGCATATTCAATGACTTCATTCATATTTACTAAGTTTCGTTGTTCGTTCGCGCTTATGACTAGCATATATTTCCACCTCCTCCTTCTATCCTAACAAAAATCCCCGATTCAAATCATCTCTCGGGTCTACAACGAACTGATGAAATCCTGTAATAAATGCATGCCCCGTTACTTTCGGAACGACAGCTTCATATGTATGTACCGCTGTTACCGACAATACTTCTCCCTCGAATTTCCCGTCAGTAATACATTGGTGGACGAAAATTTCTCCCTTTTGTAAAGCATCTTTTGCAAAAAGAGTTGCGATTCTTGCGGAAGTTCCTGTACCGCAAGGAGAACGGTCTACTTGCCCATCAGCGAAGATTGTTACATTTCGTAACGTTGCGTCTTCCCCTTTCGGTTCATCTGAGAAAATAACGCCGTATATTCCTTTTAACCCTTCTTCAAGTGGATGTTTTACTTCCATTTTACTCTCGATGTAGTGCTTAATTTTACCGCCCCACGTTTGAATAGCAGCTAAGTCTTTAAAATCAACTTTCAAACCAAATTCTTTACTATCCACAACAGCGTAGAATGCTCCGCCAAATACGATATCTACTTGAAATTCATAGTCATCTATTTTAATAGGAACGTCTTTTTTGTATACAAATGAAGGAACATTTTCAAATGATACGGACTCTACTTCACTCCCCCTATATGTTGCGTACGCAATGACTTCCCCAGCGGGGCTATCAATAATGAACTTTTGTTTCTCACCTGTCACTTCAAACATACCTGTCTCAATTCCAACTGTAATAACAGCGATAATGCCGTGTCCACACATCGTACTCCATCCTTCATTGTGCATAAATAATACGCCAAAGTCAGCGTGAGCACTGGCAGGCGGAGTAATGATACAACCGTACATACCGTGATGTCCTCTCGGTTCATACATAAGAACTTCGCGAAGATGATCCAAATGTTCCATGCAATATGCACGTCTTTCTAGCTGCGTTTCTCCTTTTATTTTTGGCACACCACCCGTAATAATTCGAAGCGGTTCCCCAGCTACGTGCGCATCAATTGTCGTGTACACTTTACTAACCTTCATTTCTATCTCTCCCCTATATGTTGATACTCTTTTCATTGCAAATATCATGCCAACGCATAGGGTATAAAGTGAAACTTTAATCAGTGGGAGTTTTGTTCATCTCCCACTGATTATTAGTTGAACCAATCGGGCTTTTACGGGCAGTTGATCCCCCACCTAACTTCTTTGCTTCCGCTGACTTTTGAGGTGGGGGGTCTTACTGCCCGTTAATGCGGGATAAATTTGTATACATTGTTTGAAAAAGCATACAGTACTGTCTATTTTTTTATACACAATCCGGAATCCATTTTATGGAACCACTTGATACAGCCAGGCTTATTATTTTCAATGGAAAGTTACTTCCATCCCCAACATATACTGTTCAAAAGCAAAAAGGAAGTGATCCAATGTATTACGGAACAAAAGGCTGGTACGTAGCTGAACTAAAAAAATTAGGCGTGCGTTATCATGAAGGACGCAAACTAGAAAGTTACCGCGGACACATCTTGCGCAATTTACTACTTGCACAACAAGAGAAATTAAAAGAACAGTAATATACTAATGTAACGATATCGACGATTCTCGGAATATATCAGCGATTTCACACAATATATCGGCGATTTTTTAAATTTATCGACGATTCGACATGGAATATCGACTTACCGACAAATTTCGCCAAATCCCTCCTCCATTCCACCAACCAATCACACATTCATACAAAGCAAAAAAAGGTCACCCAAACGGGTGACCTTTCTTCCTTATTCACAAACAAGAATTTGTCTAGAAAATGTTCCTTTTTTTGTAGTGCAACGATCTATAATTTCAAATCCTGCTTCATGAATCATATCGTCCATTGTTTCCATTGTGACAACGACTACCTTTTTAGCAATGCGGCGTGCGCTTGAAAGAATGGAGAGCTGATTTTCTGGTGTTGCGTGCGTAAATAAGTCATATGGCATGTCGATAATTGCGACGTCATAGTTCTCCGTAATCTCCTCGATCGGACCTTTCGTTATCGTCCCATCGAATCCGAAGTGCGCAATATTTTCTCTCGCTCCAATCGCAACGAGCGGGCTTATATCTCTACCAACAATGTTAATTCCCATCGAAAGAGCTTCTACTACAACCGTTCCAATGCCGCAGCACGGATCAATCGCTCTTACTCCCTCTGGATTTGGCACCGCAATATTTGCAACGGATCTTGCAACGCGTGTGCTAAGAGATGTCGAATAGCTACGTGGTTTTTTTATGTGGTGATACCAAACTGGTTCACTTTCTACATAGTGCCCGAAATACCAGCGTCCTCCAAGAGGAACAATCCCGAATACACGCTCTGGATTACGAACATCCGCTTCTCCTTCAATATGCATGCCGAGGTCTCGCTCTATCAGACGTCTTTCTCCATATTCAATTTTATTCTCTCCAACAAGGTCATTAATTTTAACGAAGATAACTTTGAACGTCGCCCCCGCCAAATCAATTTGTTCTACTTGTTCCAAAATACTTTCTAAGTCGTCTCCTTCATACATAACCTCAACGCGCTCTTTCATAAAAGGACTTCTACTCGGGTCAATTTTGACATCACTTTTCAAAATATTAACGTGGGACTCCATTCCAAAGAACGAGCGCATTTCCAAGTAACATAAAGCACGCTCCTCCTCACGAAATGCATACGTATATATACATGCAGGTGTTTTCCTATGATTATTCAATCTATGATCATCCTCTATATCGTTATAATTACAATACTTTCTTATATAAAATTAAATGATATCACATGCCTGAAATAAAGAGAAACGTTAATAAATAAAAGAGACTGCCTATTGGCAATCTCTTTTAATGTATTAACGGAAAGAAGATACGTTATTACCCTTTGCTTCGTAATAGTCTAAAATACCTTGATAAATTGCTTCTGCTGCACTTTGCTTCTGTGCTGGTGTAGCGATTTTATTTGCATCATCCTTATTATCTACAAATGCTAATTCTGCTAATACAGCTGGCATTGTATTATATTTTACTACGTACCAATTATCCTTTTTCACACCACGATCTTTTGTTCCAAGAGCTGCTACAAGGCGCTTTTGAATTTTTTCTGCTAATAAGCGACTGTCTTCCGTATGTGGATTCGTTGATTTTGTCGGTGCTGCTGCATAATAGAATGTTTCTGTGCCGTGTCCATCTTTACCTGTAGAACCGTTACCGTGAATACTTACGAAAATATCACCATTATTTTCATTAGCAAATTCTACTCTTTTTCTTAAAGAATCACTAGCATCTACTCCTGGGCGTGTATCGTTCGTACGTGTTAACTTAACAGTAAATGGTGTCTTTTTCTCAAATAGTTTTTGTAATCGTAAAGATGTATCTAATACGATTTGACTTTCTTTCTCGTAATAACCAACATTACCCGAGTCAATTCCACCGTGACCTGGATCAATAATAATTGCTTTACCTTCTAAGAAGTTCTCTTGTTTTACTGGGTTTAATTGATTTTTATCAACCCATTGGAAACCACTATTTGTACGGATACGAATCCAGCTATCTTTTTCCTCAATAACCGTTACTGTTTGTGCTCCATATTTCCCTAGTACTTTAGAAGAATGTGACGCTTCTGCATATGTTGTAAATCCTTCATTAATAACTTCTGTTTTTTCTTTTAAAGGTGTCCACTTCTCACCTTTGCTCGTTACAATTTTAATCCATCCATCTCGCTCTTCTTTTACTACAACTTTTTGTGGATCATGCTGCAAGTCAGTGATTCCTGATGATAAAGATGGTTGGTGATATGTAATGAACTTACGATCTATATACATTTCTTTCGTTGTTTCTTCTGGTTTGCTCGTATTATCATTATTTTTCTTTAGCTTGTCCGCTTTATACGTCATTTGCGCTGCTTGTTCACGCGGTATATAAAGATCTGGGCTCCAAATTGTCTTACCAGTACCAGCAGAAATCTCTAACGCTACTAAAATATTTGCTGCTTCTTTACCGAAATGACCTTCCAAATCAGTAAATTTATTCGTAATTGGGGATTGTACTAACCCTTGTAGTTTATAAGCCTTCACAAGCATAGAAGCCATTTCAGCACGCGTTACTTTTCCATCAGGATCAAATACGCCTGCTCCTCGGCCTGCAATAATATTTTCTTTTTCAATTGCTGCAATATACTGAGTTGCCCAATGATTTTTTGAATCATTAAAAGATGGTTTCCCAACTGGATCCACTTTTAATCCAATTGCTTTCGCTATAATTGTCGCTGCCTCAGCACGTGTTAAAAGGCCCTTTGGCGCAAACGTATCACTTGTTCTACCACTAATTACATCTCTCTCTACTAAATAGTAAATTGCGTCTTTTGCAAATGAGTCGTCTCGAACATCTGAAAACTTCTTTGTTTCTGCTAAACTACTAACTGGATAAGCTAGTAAACTTGCTGCTAACATACCAGCAGCGATTGCCTTGTACTTCATAAAAATTAAATCTCCTCTCAAAATCTCACGTTATACAATTCTCTTAATCAAACTAATATAAAAAATACCAATTGGAAAATAACTCCTATAATAGTTTATAACATTCTACCACTGTAGTAAATACGTTTTCTGCCTATATTATTAAAGATGAACATATAAGGAAGAATAAATATAAAAATTCAAAAAGCGATCCATTACCCACCAAATGAAAAGCTGATTAAAAATAACATTTTCAATCAGCCCTCTTTATTTTCTACGAAATTATTCTTCAATTAAATGAGACATTACATACGCATATACTAACGCTTCTGTATGAGCAATCGAACTTTCATGTGTACGCTCAAATGCATGAGAAGAATCAATACCTGCTCCAATTAATGCATGCTTCACATCAAATCCAGCTCGAATCGCAGCTGATGCATCCGATCCATAGTACGGATAAATATCTACTTTATATTCAATATTGTTCGTTTTCGCAAGCTCTACTAAATGTTTACGTAGTGCATAATGATACGGACCACTAGAGTCTTTTGCACAAATAGATACTGTATACTCGTCAGATGCTTGTCCATCACCTAGCGCTCCCATATCAACCGCTAAATATTCAACCGTTTCTTCTGGAATGTTAGAGTTACCACCGTATCCAATCTCTTCATTGTTAGAAATTAAGAAATGAGTTGTATATGGTAATGTTACGTTTTCATCTTGTAATCTTTTAATTAATTTTAATAGAATTGCAACACTTACTTTGTCATCTAAATGACGTGATTTTATGTATCCACTCTCTGTAATTTGAACGCGTGGATCAAATGAAACGAAGTCTCCTACTTCAATTCCTAATTCACGTACTTCATCAGCTGAAAATACGCGCTCATCGATACGAACCTCAATATTTTTCTCATCGCGTTTCGCTTCACCTGCATCTTTATATACATGTACAGATGTTTGATGCATTAAAATCGTTCCTGTATACGTCTTGCCACTTGATGTTTCAATTTCGCAATATTCCCCTTCTACAGAGTTCCAGCGAAATCCGCCAATCATAGAAAGACTGAGACGACCATCTGGCTTAATTTCTTTCACCATCGCACCTAACGTATCAACGTGTGCTGTTAATAAGCGATGCTGTGCATCATTTTTCCCTTTTACCGTTAAAATAAGAGCACCTTTATTGTTACGCTTCGTTTCTACATTCCACTCACTTACATAGTTTTCAATAAAACGAATAATTTTATCTGTATTTCCAGATGGACTTGGAATAGAGACAAGCTCCTTAATCAATTCCATCGTTTCTTTCGCATAATGTGCCATTGTCGTTTCCTCCTCATTTTTCCTATTATTTAGTATACCGAATTTACTATAAATCCTCTACTCATATAGCTTAATTTTCTAAATTATAGTAAAATTCACTTTAGTATATAAAAGGAGTTATACAATATGAATATATCAAAAAAATATGTACACATTGCACTCATTTGGTTTCTAGCATCATTACTTTGTTTACAAGTTTCTTATGCAGTTCATACTACTACTTCTATTACAATTGGCTGGGTATTAACAGCTATCTTCTTCATTATTAGCTTAATCGCAACAAAAAAGCATAGCGTTCGTTAATGAGTAACGCTATGCTTTCCCTACAAATCTATTCTTCTGAAACATCCAACAAGTAAATACCTCTTTCAAACCCACCGCGCTCTATCTCTTTCTGCTTACGAAGACGTTCTACATCTTCAATTGTTGCACCTTCTGCACGCGCTAATGAGATGATTACTTCCAGTGCATCCGCAAGAGAATCAAGCGCATGTTCACGCTCTTTCATAGAAGCAAATTCACGAATTTCTTCTGTTCCAATTTTCGCCAAAGCTTGTATGTATGCTTGTCCTGTTAATTTTTGTGCTGTATATGTTTTTCCAGACATTAAAATCTTCTCTGGAACACGATCTCTTACTAACTTGTTATATGCTGACATCATTCATCCTCCTATGTTTAATAGCAGCCGAGCTCTGCCTTATAAAATAACCACTCTTTTTTCACACAAGCACTTAACATATCAATTCCTGATCCGTGCGCCCTTACTGCCGGAAAGAAATAATGCTCTGGTTCTTCTTTCTTCTCTCCATATAAGGTTTTGTACTCATCAGGAATCGCTTCTTTTTTCACATCCCGTTCTTTCTCCACTTCACCTGAGAAAGCAGCAATTGGATGCCCTTCAAAAAATAGTGCAGTCCGTACCGCAAGAGATGGTGTACTATGCAAAGCATAATATGTAAGTAAAATAATAACGATAACGCCAATCAATTTCTTCATTCATTACTCCTTAAAAAAAGTGCTAACACAATTATACTAAAATGTGTTAGCACTTTCTCCCCTTTATCCTAAATTAACCGGCAGTAAAACTGCCACTACACTTTATTCTCCTTTAAATACCGGTAAACGTTTTTCTAAAAATGCAGCGATGCCCTCTTTATGATCTGCTGTTTGTCTCATCGCATATTGGCCGCGTTTTTCAAGCTGCAGCGTTTGTTCTAAATTGGAGCGATTTACTTCACATAAAATTTGCTTCGTTTGAATCATCGCTTTGATTGGCTTTTGTGACCATTCACTAATTTTTTGCTTCACAGCCGTTTGGAAATCTTCGCCGATTACTTCATCAATTAAACCGATATCAAGCGCTTCTGTTGCTGATAATTTCTTTCCTTCCCAAATAATTTGCTTCGTCATATTTTCACCAACGCGCTTTTGAAGGAAGAAATGGCCGCCACCATCTGGAATTAAAGCGATTCCAATAAAGTTCATCGCAATAATTGATGATATATCTGCCATCACATAGTCAGCTGTTAGTGCAATACTTAATCCAAGACCAGCAGTTGGTCCATGAATAGCACTAATAACAAGCTTCGGCATCGTATATAAAGTCACAACGACTTCAGAAATAGTATTCATAATACCATCAAACTTGCTTTCATCATTACTTGAAAGCATCGATTTAATATCTCCACCCGCAGAAAAACCACGGCCGTTCCCGCATAACACAACAATGTGTGCAGAACTCTCCGCTACTTCTTTCAGTTTTTGTAATAACTCTTTTAACGTTGGTTCATCTAATGCATTTAACACCTCTGGGCGATTGACCATAACCGTTGCAACGTGCCCTTCATATTTCACAATGACAGATTCTGTTTTACTTGTTACTTCCATTATATATACCCCTCTTTTCTACACAAAGATTATACTTATATAATTATAGAAAGGATGTGAAAAACCCTTCTTTTTTCTTAATTTTCTGTCTAATAATCTCGTAATTTGTATATCGCCTTGCATAAAACATACAATTTCGTTGAAAAATATAGAAATTAAAGTCGGTTTATCCCGGCTCTTCATCTATTTACCATTACAATGAAATGGTGTATTCTTAAGTCTGATATAAAAATTAAATATAGAAATTCATTCCCCTTCCTATTATATAGAGGGGTGCTGAAATAAAGGAATGAAGAAATGGAGGAACATATGGTTACTAAGTTAAAACAGACGGATAACTACTTCCCGCATTTCCTACTGCTATTCATCGTGTTTCAACCAATTTTAGATTTATTAACGTCTTTTTCAATCTATGTATTACACATGAGCGCAACAGTCGGAATCGTAGTCCGTTTCGCCTTTATGCTTCTTGCATTAGGTTATCTACTTCTTCATCATAAACAACAAGGCGCGAAAAAGTACATTCTCTATTTATGTTTACTCGGAATTGCACTGGCAATCGGTCTTGTAAATAATATGATGGTTAAATCTCCAGTTTCATTTGGAGAAGAAGTTAAATTTATTTTAAAGAGCATATATCCAATTGTGCTACTGTTTGGATATATTATCGTCTTTAAAGAGCTAAAAAATAAAGAATATGTGTTTCATAAAATCATTACATATTTCTTATATGCAACTTTAATTTTAAGCATCACAATGATTATCGCAATGCAAACTGGCACTGATTTCCCAAGCTATCCTCACTCAAAAATTGGCTCAAGAGGTTGGTTCTTTGCTGGAAATGATTTAAGTGCTCTCTTCGCGATTATGTTCCCAATCGTTGTCTTATATTCGATTTATAAAACAACTTCTTTCTCGAAAATATATTACTGGATTCCAACAATACTTGCGATGTATGCAAGTATTATGGTCGGAACAAAAGTTGGATATGGTGCAATTGTGCTAACATTAGGCGTAGCACTTTTCTTCTCGTTCATTGAATATATGATAAACCGTAAAAAAGAAAAAAAAGGATTCACATATCTTGTAAACACCATCGTTGCAGCAGTTGTACTAGGAGGTTTAATTGTTCTTACACCGCATACTCCTATCGCAAAAAATATGGGAATCCACATGCAAATATACGAATACAAAAAATCAGTACAAGAAGAACAGGATAAAAAAGAAGGAAAAGTAATTAAAGAAAATCCAGAGGATGCAAAAAAACACGCAAAAGGTGAACTAACAGACTCTGAAGTGAAGAGTTTAATTTATAGTGATCGGGACAAATTCTTAAAAGTATACAAACAATACTATAAAGAAGCACCATTATCCCAAAAACTATTCGGAATGGGCTACGCTGGTAACTATACAACGAAAGTGAAGCTAGTCGAAATGGATTTCCACGACCTATTCTTTGCATTCGGAATTGTCGGCTTCCTTATGTATTTACTGCCGCTTCTTTATTTCGGTATAAAAATATTCATTCGCTTGATCACAAACTTCAAGAAACTATTTAGCGTAAAACACATGCTACTAGCTAGCACACTCGTCCTATCGCTCGGTATTGGCTTTATGTCTGGACACGTATTAACAGCACCTGCTGTAAGTATATTCTTTACTGTCATACTCGCTTATATGGTTGTTGATTTGGAAATTGAATAACATTGAAATGCCATGCACCTATTTTAAGGGCATGGCATTTTTTATACTTACTATGTTTACTTCTTGCAACAATCAAACAGCATGAGTCTCCTGCTCGCAAATAACTGAATCATATAGAAAATCCCTTGTAGGAAATTTCCTACAAGGGATTTTCATCAATAACAGATATACTATTTATTATTATTTAGCAACTACAGCCGTTGATGCAGTTACGTTACCAAGTGATAACTTGTTACCTGCAGCATCTGTAATGTTGATTTCTGGGTTATATGCACCTTTTGGTACTACACTAATTGTTGCAGCTTGAGCAACGTTTAGATCTTTTTCAGTTGTTAAGTAAACAACGTTTTTCTCTTTTTCGCCGCCATGCTTAATACCTTTAACTGTTGCATTGTTGCCATTTACAACAACTTTTAAGTCATTGATAAATTGAGCGTCATCTGCAGGGAACTCTTTAATGTTTTCATCAAATGTAACTTTGATTGTATTTGAAACTTCAGCTTCATTTGTAGCTTTCACATAAACAGCGCTAGCTAATTTTGGAGCTGTGTTATCAGCGAAGTTGATTAATTTTTCAACTGGAGCTTTTGTTTGAGCGTTAGCTACTACTTTGCTTCCAGAAGAAGTTAATACGTTTGTGCTAATTGTAAATTTAGCATCTTGAGCTTTTGCGAAATAATTTTTAGGTAAAGAAATCTTAACGATTTGTTTGCTACCAACGAACTCTGCAGTTGTACCTGCTGGTAATGCTTTACCGTCAATTTTGTAGTTCTCTACATCTTTCGCGTTACCGCTCATGTCTTGACCGTAATTTACAGTGATTACATCGCCTTCGATTGAAATAATGTCAGCATTTTTTTCTACGACAGGTGTTACAATACCTGATGTAGAAACAGTTGTATTAAATGCAATGTTGCTATTTGTGTTTACAGAGTAAGAAGCTAAGTTCTCATCTTTTGCAAACTTAACAGCACCAGCTTTTACTTCTACTGTGTAAGGCTCATCTTTTGCTGCTGAAGCAAGCTTAATGTTTAATACATCGCCAACAGTTGTGATTTCAGATGTTACAACTACGCCATCTTTGTCACGTACTACGATTTGGTCTTTATTATTTACAACAATTTTACCGTTGAACTTAACTAGTAAGTTATTACCTTCAATTTTGTTTAAGCTATCAGTAGATACTTTTGGTGTAGCAGTATCTTCAGTTAAAGAAACACTCATATCAACTGGTTTACCAAGTAAGTTTACTGTATCTTTGAAGTTTTTAAGGTTAACACTTAAGTCAACGTTCTTCTCACCACTTGCATATAATGGATTACGAGCATCCTTTGCATCTTCTTTAATAGAAACGATGTATGAAGTTGCATCTTGTGGATCAATTGTAAATTGTACTACACCGTTACCACCTACAGTATCATATGCTGCTGTTGGGAATGTGTAGTTACCTTTCTTCACAGTTACTTCAGGGTGTTGGCTTAATGGTTCTGAGAATGTAACTTTGAAAGTACGGTTGTTAATAGCTTTAACTGCTTTCACTTCTGGTGCTGTTGTATCAGAAGATACAGTGTATTTTGTAGTTAAGATTGAAGCTTTATTAGCATTTACGCGTAATGTATCTTCAGCATCATATACAACTACTTCATGATCGCCTTTTGCGAAGATTCCCTTATCAGCAATTGCAGAAGTTGTTAAAGTGTATACACCTGGTGTTTTACTTGCAACTTTTGCACCTTCGATTTTAACGCCGTCAATTTTAACGTCAGCAGTTTCTTTTACTGGTTTGTTGAATGTTAATTCAACTGCGTTACCAACAACGCGTGCACCTAATAATTCTGGAGCTTTTGAGTCAGAGAATGTTTTTTCTGTATCAAGATATTTTTCTACAGGTTTTAAGTCAGCACCTAATACGCCTGTAGTTGAATGTACTGCATATTTGTCAGAGTTAGCAAATGCTTTGTCAGCTACTAATTTGAAAGTTACGCTCTTACCGTCTTTTGAAAGAACACCTTTTTTACCAGCTTCACCTTCAAAATCAACAGCTGTTAAATTAGATCCATTTTGTTTGAAAATGTAGTTAGCTTCGTTAACCGCAGTTTTTTCATTTACTGGGTTTGTGAATGTAACTTTAATTTCTTGAGCGTTGATTGCACTTACAGATTCAACTTTAGCTTCTGTTTTTACTTCTGGGTGATAGTTCATAGCATTGTAGATGAACTGTGCAGCTTGCTCACGAGTTACAACACCGTTTGGATTAAATTTACCTTCACCTTCACCAGCTACGATACCTAAGCTTGCAAGAGTTTCAATTGAAGATTTTGCAGTTGCCCAAGGTAAACCGTCGATGTCATTGAAAGATTTTTTGTTGTTTTCATCAGCTTTGAAACCGTATGCGTTAACAAGAAGCTGTGCCATTTGTGCACGAGTTAATTTCTCGTCTGGACCGAATTTATTGTCACCTAAACCAGCCATGATTTTGTTAGCTTCAGCAGCTGCGATGAATTTAGCATAAATGCTGCTTTCTGGTACATCTGTGAATGGAGTTTTCGTTGAACCAGGTTCAATACCTTTTGCTTTTACCATGAAAGTAGCTACTTGAGCACGAGTTACATCGTCGCCAAATCCGAATAGGCCATCACCAATACCTACGATAATACCTTTTGCAGCCATAGAGTTGATCGCATCTGCAGACCAATGTCCTTTAGGAACATCTTTAAATGCACTCTCTTCTGCTGCTGTAGCAACTGGTGCTACTACTCCTGCTACCATTGCAGCTGTCATTGTACCAGCCATTAATTTGTTAAAAGACTTATTTTTTGCCATTGATTTATTTCCTCCTTGAGAAATATAATACTAGCTTTAGAAATATGTATTTGAAAAACTAGTGATTTACTAAATTCATATATTAATTTACAAACACTTTTTGAAGAATAGTAATTTATCAGCCATAATAAATACTATCTTTTTCCAAAAAGTTAAACCATGTATATAATACGTCATAATTCTTTTTTTTAAAAGAATTATTTATCGCATAATTCGACAAATTTATAATGTTTGTCGAATTATATATTTATCAACTTTTCTAATGTGTAAACGTATATACATCGTTTTTATTTAATATACAAATAGCATTATAGCACATAATATAAATGAAATGACAATTTATACTTTTTAAAATTATCGACAACCTTCGACAATAATGCGCTTTATTTTTATTATTTTGTCGAATTATTTGTTATTAATTTCTATAAAGTGGTATTATATTCATATAAATATTATTATATGGCATTTTTTATTCGACAAACAAAAAGACTGATCATCTAGGTGATCAGTCTTTTTATTTGTTCTTTATTAGTGTTTTACGTACTCTACATTTTCTTTTACAACATACGCTTCATTTACAGCAGGATCATCAGAAATGATTTTAACCCATGCTTGTCCATTTATCATTTCTTCGCCTGTAATCGTAACAACTTTATTTGCCGCTAAGTTATACAGTCTTTCATTCGACGTACGAGGATCTTTTTTCGCTTCCACCTTATTCGTTACACGAGCAAGTTTATATTTGTTGTACTCTTTTTTACCTAAGTACGAATCAAAACGGAACATATGCCCTGCTACTTTTTTACCCCAGTTTGCATCAGATGCATATTTCATATTTAAACCGCTAGCTTTATCACCTGTATATGTTGCAGTATAACGCCAATGACCTGGATTTAAATATCCTTCATTCATATATACTTTTGCCGCATGTTCAATACAATCTTCTTTTGAATTAAATGTTAGACCGTTACCAAACGGACTATTATCTGTTGCATTTAAGCCAAATAAATTATTTTTTTCTCGTGCAAGCCTACTTGTCCCAAAATCACTCTCATGAGCTGCTAATGAATATAGGAATAATGCATTTACATTATACTTGCTTTCTACTTCTTTAAATTTCGCACCTAAACCGATTAATGGAGAATCTGCTTTAACTGATTTTATATAACTATCTAACTGTTCTGCCGTGTACTCTGTTTTCGTACGTAATGATACGTAATTAAAATATTGGTAAAACGTTTCATTTCCGAATGTTTTTCCATCTACACTATACATTGATTGTCCCTGCTTCATGAACGAAGGGGCTGCACCAAATCTATATTCTGTATATCCAGGTGAACTTGTATTATACGTGAAATATCTGTGATATAAATATCCATCTGATTTTACGTAATAAGATGACTTTTTCATTTCATTTTCAGGAATTAAAGTGACTTCATTTTTCTTTACATAACCTGTTAAATCAGAGAGTTGTACTTTCACACGATCTTCTCCAACTTCTAACACTTTAAATTCCGTTCCATACTGAATGTACGTATATACTGTTTGTAAATTATCACCGTACACATTAATTGTATCTCCAGAAATTTGCTTCGCACTTGCAAAGCCATCTTTAATCCATACGTATTCATTTTCATACTTCACTGCATTGATGCCTTTATTTTGCGCAGCTGTAACAGCTTCTTTGTATGTAGTGTAACGCTCTACTATTTTCCCTGCGTCATTTAACAATACATAATTCTTTGTTTCTACAGGCGTTTCTCCTCCGCTGTTACCAATTTTATCAAGCATTAAGTTCAGCATCGCTGAAGCCATACCTCTTGTCGCTGATAAATGCGGTCTAAACGTATTATCTTCTGGATAACCTTTAATAATCCCCGTAGCTACCATAACTTGTACATGTTCTTTATAGTTAATACGATTCGTATCAGCAAATGTAAGCGGACTTACAGTTACGTTAACCTTTTTATAATCTAGCGCCTGTTTTACCATTACGGCCATTTCTTCACGTGTAATCACATCATTTGGTGCAAAAGTCTCAGGACTACGCCCTTTAATAATTCCCGCTCCGAATGCTCTACTTACGCCGTCATATAAGCCATATGATTTTGGCACATCATTAAAATTTGAATCTGCTTGCGGAAGTTGCAGGGCTTTCGCTACTAATGTAGCAAACTCTGCTCTCGTTATCTCTTTGTCAGGTAAATATACATTATTTCCATACCCTGACATGATTCCTTTATTAATAAGAGTACGCATATGCTGCTCAAATAGATGATCTGTAATATCATCACTCGCTGCATAACTTGAAATAGGCGTTAAAAGGAATGCCCCCGTTAATGCAACTGCTGTAATACCTTTTGAAAATTTTTTCACGGTTATGTAATCCTCCTCGTAATCTACGAATTTATCATTCCAACATCGATTATATACTAATTATATAAACATGATAAACAAAAATTAGCATACAACCTTTTTAAAATAAGTATTTTGTTATATTGAAATATTATATATCCTACTAATCTTCCTATAGACTCCATTCCTTTTACAACCGCGAAATCCTTTATGATATAATGACGTAGTTATTTCTGTTTATATAGAAATAACTACAAAGATATTACATACTACGGAGGATCATTATGCCTAGATTATATGCATTTGCATTTAAATCACTGCAAATATTAACATTGTTATTTTTTGTAATGACTCTTATATACTCATTGCAATTTTTAATAACTGAACCGAAGTACGATCATCCCTATTTCCTTATAGTGGCACTTATAGTCATTCTAATCGGGATCATATTCATGTCTATCATCGTGAATCGGTTTTTCACTCAAACACAATTTATCATATTTATTTGTCTACTAGCATTCACACTTCGTCTTGCATGGGTGTTAACAGTTCAAACAAATGTCGTACAAGATTTCGCACAAATGTATAACGGCGCCGTTGATGCTGCAAATAACAATTTCTCATTCGCGGACAAAGCATATTTTACTACTTGGGTATATCAATTAGGCTTTACAATGTACCAAGCTGGTGTGATCAAATTGTTTGGCGAAGGTGTACTAGCAATTAAATTATTAAACATACTATACTGCACTGGTATTACGTACTTTATATATCGCATAGCTACACATCTATTTAACGAATTTAGCGGTAGAGTTGCCGCGCTTATTTTCGCAACGTACATTCCTAACATTATGATGACTTCTGTACTAACAAATCAGCATCTCGCAACATTTCTATTCTACGGTGGTTTTTATCTTCTCGTAAAAAAAGGAATCTCGCATTCATATACGTGGATATTTGTTAGTATTCTTATTGCATTTGGCGATATTATGAGACCAATTGGTATTGTTATTTTACTAGCTCTCATTCTTTTCTTACTTATCACTCATATAATTGGTGATAAGAAACTGAATAAAAAAATGGTTGTATCAAAGCTCATTGGTATGATTGGCATTTATTATATCGTGCATTTCATCTTTAGCTATTCATTAATTGCTACAGGGGTTACACAATATCCATTATCCAGTCGAGACCCTTATTGGAAATTTGTAGTTGGATTCAACCCTGAAACAACAGGTGGATTTTCTTTCCCTGACCATAAACTTGTTTTTCAATATCCGATTGGCGAGGAACGTTTCGAAATTGAAAAACAGCTCATTAAAGAAAGAACTTCTGATAAAGGACAACTATTATTGTTATTCAAAGATAAATTTAAAATTATGTGGGGAGATTATGACGCAGCCATTTATTGGGGATTAGAAGGACATCCAAAACCCGAATTATCAAAATTACTGTGGACGTTAGAAAAATTATGTTACGTAAGCATTTGCATATTCGCTTGCATAGCTTCTATCAAAACGATAAAAGAACAACGAAATAAAACGTTACTGTTCTTCTCATTATTAATTTTAGGTTACGCAGGCGTGCACTTCTTCATTGAAATTCAATCGCGCTATCGCTACTTTATCATCCCGACGTTTATGATCATACAAGGTTACGGTGTCTATCTCGTTACACAATATATAAAAGAAAGATTCAGGGCGTAAATAAATACACTAACAAAAAACACTCTACTTTTTCTGTAGAGTGTTTTTTTCTATATGATAAATAATTTTCTTAGCCGCTTGTTCTCCTTGCAGTTGCAGCTCATCTACTCTTCTTTGCAGAGATTGCTGTATCTCTTCATGTTGCATCACTTGCCTCTTCGCAATTTTATATAGATCTTCTGCACTCCAGTCTCCATCCACACTTCCTATAACCGGTTGATTCACTTGTCTTAAAAATGAATCGATTTTTGGATCGTATGAAATTCCAACCATCGGTGTTTTCGCGACAGCCGAAAAAATAAGGGCGTGAAGACGCATACCAATTAAAAGAGAACACTCTGATAAAATAGATATTTTTTCATCAATATCCATTTTATATGGAAGCATATACGTCTCTTCTCCCATTAAATCCACTACATCACGCGAAGCATTTTGATCAAACGGACCATGCATCGGGACGAATAAAATTTGGTATCCTTCTTGCTTTAATTTTTTTAAAGCTATCGCTAACTTTTTTATATAATCTTCTTTTGCATTCCAGTGACGCACACTCACTGCAATTATTTTCCCATGCAAAGAATGTTTTTGTAGCCAATCTGATTGTTTTTTTCGTTTCCATGTTAAAACTGGATCTGGAACAAGTTCAATATCCCTTTTCATGCCAAGTTCCTTTAAGTATAAAAATGAATCCTCATCTCGAACTGATATATATGTCGCTTTCGACAAATGCCATTTCACTAATAGTCGATTATGCCTTTTTGTAATCGGACCTATTCCTTGTGAATAAATGTAATACGGTTTTTTTAACATACGAGCAAACCCCATAATACCCGTATAATATAAAATACTTTTTACACTCGTTTTATCTTGGAGGAGGCTCCCTCCGCCACTAATAAGTCCGTCACTTTTTTTTATTGCATCATAAACCGATTTGATACTCCAACGATCCACCGCTTCTACTCCGTACATTTTCCTTGTATAGTCAGGGTCATTTGACAGCACAACGAGTTCAATATTCGGATTCTCTTTATGTAACGATTCAATAATCGATTGTAGAATAGCTTCGTCTCCAACGTTATAAAAACCATAATATCCTGATAAAACTAACCGCACTCTTAATCTCCTCCAACATTTGGTAACCAACCATTTCATCCATTATTGGCACCAACTCCTTACCTAAAAAAGCATCATCACAATAAGCCCGTCCGAATTCCAATCCTTACATTTCGTAGTTCTATATTTATTTTTTCAAAAATGGTATTTGTTTTTTTGATATCCAGTTTAATTTCAAAGCACATACCGCATACAAAATGATTGCAATAGCAAGTGCTACAACACTATATAATAACGCAATAATTCTTGAAGATGTAACATCTATTATAGTAGATAGTTCATATAGTCCGAATCCTAAAATACAAGATACACCTATTACAATAAAAAATCTTCCTATGTGAACAGAATAGGAAAGATATTTTCGAATGTACAGATGATTTACGATACAGATTAACACATATATAATCAATGTACTATACGCCGCTCCATCTATGCCAAACTTTTTTGTTAATACTATGTTTAATAAACATTTCACAAAACTTGCACCGATAACAATCCACGCAGCTTGGGCAGAGCGGTTAATTCCTTGTAAAACTCCTATTGATAATACCATAACCGATGTGAAATACGAACTACCAATCATAACAGCTAACATACTGCTTCCTTTCGCATCTGTAAACAATCCCACATTTAACGGAACCGCTAATGCAATTAACCATATTGTTAACGGGGCTGTTAGCACATGCATAAGTGAGTTCGTATTTTGGACTGTCATTTTTGCTAAATTCATATCTTTTTTTGCTAGTGCAGACGTTAATAATGGTATTAATGGAAATACAATTGCGCTTGCGAAAACAACAATTAATTGTGTAAATGCAGAACCGCGGCTATATATACCAAATTGCGATTGAATTTCGGCTGACGATCCTTGCAGCACGTGCGGTACTGTTAGCGAATCCACCAAATTTAAAAGCGGCATGGATAAAGCTCCAATAGCAATCGGAATAGATACTTGCAATATTTTCTTTCCATCTTTTTTCAAATCTTGTAGTGAATACGAGTTGCTCTTATATCGGTATGAACTTTTATTGTACGTCATACGTAAATATATAAGTGAACTTATTACCCCAAGAAAAGATCCAACCATGGCCCCACTAGTAATGATAGTACTACTTTCATTCCAATATACTAATATATAAGCGATGATTAACATAAAAAATACTCGTACAAATTGCTCAATGACTTGTGATATCCCTGTCGGCTTCATATCACCGAATCCTTGAAAATACCCTCGATAAACTGCCATATATGGTGCAACGAGTAAAGCCAATGACGTAACCAGTAAGGGCACCCTCGTTTCTTGTCCACCAAGCATACTTGCAATTTCAGTAGAAAATAACACGATCACTAGACATCCAAATGTTCCAAATACCATCCCTATAATTGATGCCGATTTAAATAATTTCGCAATTTCTTTCTGCTTATTTTTTTCATTCAACTCTGCAATCAATTTTGAAATTGCCAATGGGACACCAGCTACTGATAAGGTAAGGGCAATCATATATACAGGAAATACAAGGCGAAAAATACCAAGCACTTCATCTCCTGCAATATTTTGTAACGGAATTTGAAAAAAACTACCAAGCAATTTCGACAAAAAAGTTGTAATTGT
This sequence comes from Bacillus paranthracis, assembly GCF_001883995.1. Lineage (GTDB taxonomy): Bacteria > Bacillota > Bacilli > Bacillales > Bacillaceae_G > Bacillus_A > Bacillus_A paranthracis. Next base: position 77,803 of record NZ_MACE01000005.1, read on the forward strand.
TAAAATTGCTGCACCTTTTACAAACTTCTTATTCATGTACCTTCTCTTTTCTTTTATACATATATTCTTAAGCGTATTGTTTTGAATTATAGAGACCATATTCTATCTCATTAAATCATCATACCAAATTTCTTATATATTGAATACTTTCTTTTTTACAACAAAACAAAAGTATCCTTACTCACATAACTCTTTTACACACATCCCCTACCACTTTCCATTTCTACTTTTTTCTAGTATAACTATGCTATAATGTATCTATTGTCAGTAAGAGGAGTGTTACAAGAATGCTGAATTCGGTCAAGAAACTATTGGGAGATTCACAAAAAAGAAAGATTAAAAATTATGAACAAATTGTGAATGATATTAATCAATTAGAATCTGTAATGGAAACATTATCAGATGATGAATTACGTCAAAAAACTGTCACTTTCCAGCATATGTTACAAAATGGAAAAACAGTTGAAGATATAAAGGTAGAAGCATTTGCTGTCGTTCGAGAGGCTGCAAAACGAGTACTTGGCCTTCGTCACTACGATGTACAGTTAATCGGTGGTCTTGTATTACTAGAAGGAAATATTGCTGAAATGCCTACAGGAGAAGGAAAAACTCTCGTTTCTTCTTTACCTACTTACGTACGTGCTCTCGAAAAAAAAGGCGTTCACGTTATTACAGTAAATGATTATTTAGCAAAGCGTGATAAGGAATTAATTGGACGAGTTCATGAGTTTCTTGGATTAACAGTTGGATTAAATATGTCACAAATGAAATCTATCGATAAAAAACGCGCTTATGAAGCTGATATTACATACGGAATCGGTACTGAGTTTGGTTTCGATTATCTTCGTGATAATATGGCATCATCTAAAGCCGAACAAGTACAGCGCCCATTTCACTTTGCAATTATTGATGAGATTGATAGCGTTTTAATTGACGAGGCTAAAACCCCGCTTATTATCGCTGGGAAAAAATCAAGCAGCTCCGATTTCCATCATTTATGTGCAAAGGTAATGAAAACGTTCCAAGACACTTTGCATTACACTTACGATGCGGAAACAAAAGCATGTAACTTTACAGAAGATGGAATTACAAAAATTGAAGATTTATTTGATATTGATAACTTATATGATCTAGAGCATCAAACTTTATATCATTATATGATTCAAGCATTACGTGCACATGTAGCTTTCCAACTAGACGTCGATTATATTGTCGAAGACGAAAAAATTATGCTTGTTGATATTTTCACAGGACGTATTATGGATGGCCGCTCTTTAAGCGATGGGTTGCATCAAGCACTGGAGGCAAAAGAAGGTTTACCGATTACAGACGAGAATCAAACACAAGCATCTATTACTATTCAAAACTTCTTCCGTATGTATCCAGCTTTATCCGGTATGACAGGTACTGCAAAAACAGAGGAGAAAGAATTTAACCGCGTATACAATATGGAAGTTATTTCAATTCCAACGAATCGTCCTATACTTCGTGAAGATAAAAAAGACGTCGTATATGTAACAGCCGACGCAAAATATAAAGCTGTCTGTGCAGAAGTAATGAATATACATAAGAAAGAACGCCCTATTTTAATTGGTACGATGTCCATCCTTCAATCAGAAGCAGTTGCACGTTACTTGGATGAAGCAAATTTGCCTTATCAACTATTAAATGCAAAAAGTGCTGAGCAAGAAGCTGATTTAATTGCCCTAGCCGGAAAAAAAGGGAAAATTACAATTGCTACAAATATGGCAGGACGTGGAACAGACATTTTATTAGAAAAAGGTGTGCATGAACTTGGCGGTTTACATGTAATCGGAACAGAAAGACACGAATCTCGCCGCGTTGATAATCAGTTAAAAGGGCGAGCTGGCCGACAAGGCGATCCCGGAAGTTCCCAATTCTTCCTTTCATTAGAAGATGAAATGATACAACGCTACGCAGGTGAAGATGTCGAGAAGTTAAAAAAGTCACTTAAAATTGATGAGAACGGTTTAATTCTAAACAATAAAATTTATGATTTAATAAACCGTACACAATTAATTTGTGAAGGCAGTCATTTTTCAATGCGTGAATACAACTTGAAATTAGATGATGTCATAAACGACCAACGAAATGTAGTTTACAAACTTCGTAATAACCTTTTAAACGAAGAAGTAAATATGATAGAGATTGTCATTCCAATGATCAAAAATACACTAACTGTAATTGCTAAAGATCATTTATTAGAAGGAATGCTTCCTGAAGAGTGGGATTTCACTAGACTAGTAGAAGATTTAAAAGCAGTTTTATCTACCGAAGAAATTCCAGCATTATCTGCTAATAACGTTCATTCTGCTGAGGACTTACAAGAGCTATTAAAAGATACTCTTACAAGTTATATAGAGCGTGTTAACGCTTTAGAAAGTGATGCAGATGCACAACAAGTATTACGTCAAATTAGCCTTCACTTCCTTGATTCTGGTTGGACAAGCCATTTAAGTGCAATGCAGCACTTAAAAGAAGGTATTGGCTTAAGACAATACCAACAAGAAGATCCGGCGCGCCTTTATCAAAAAGAAGGTTTTGAAATCTTTTTACACACATTTAGCCATTTTGAAAAAGAGGTTGCTTTATATTTAGCAAGATATATAACTGTCCCACAAAATATATAATGAGGTGAATTACATGCTATCATTTTTAAAAAAGGCAAGAAAAAAAGGTAGAGACTCTGTAATTTCGAGTTCTCAATTATTAGGAACCGAAGAAAATAGCAATAATACAAAAAACGTAAAACCGAACTTATACTTCCATCCTTCTTGGAATGAAGTTTCACAAGAACAAAAGTATATTTATCAATTTTTACATAAATCTTTGCCTACCTTACAAGAAAACCAAATTTCGCTAGCCGGAATTGAAAGTAAAAAACATGAAAATGCTTATTATATTACTACATTCATTCGTAGTAGTGTAAAGCATCCAATTCAATTTGAAACTCTTACTCTATCTTTATTAAATAAAAATGGAGAAACATGCGCACGCCAAACATTTGATTTATCACACTTAGAAGGAATCCCATCAAATGTAAATATGCCTTGGACTTTCGTCTTTGAAGAAAATTCAATTACAGAAGCAACGCTATCAAATGAAGACTGGCAACTAGTATTTGAATTACAAGGAAAACATTCATTAGATTTAGATCCTATATGGCAAGAAAAGCTACCTGAAAGTGCAATAATGAAATTACAAGAAATTATTGCTAACCTAGATCCACCTGAAGAAGATGAAATCAACCTCCGAGGGCTAAACGCTGTTGTAGAAGAAAACGGAGATTTGAATGCAACTATTTTAATTCGTAATGGCTATAACAAAAATATAACCCTTGAGCAACTTCCATTGCATATTTCAGATCGCTCTGAATCTACCGTTGCGGAAAGAATATTTGTATTAAAAGATTTTCAAATTAAGGCCAATTCTACAAAACCTTGGACCTTTACATTCCCTGCTGACTCAGTATCAAAAGAGCCAATCGATTTATCTAAATGGAAAGCGTTTATCCCGCAATAACCTTCATTACTCGCTAATCGAGTAATCAAAAACACGTCGTATCCGTTTATGAATACGACGTGTTTTCTTATGTAAAAATTCAACTACAAACGTTCAATATGATACGCTGCTTCCAACTTACAAAAATCATTTATATTGTGTACTTCGTGATCTTTTAAAATTTTTAATTGCTCTTCAGTCGGCTCTTCATTAACAAGCTCGTTAATTTTTTCGTTCACTTTTACTGCTAACGCTTGATGGAAATCTGGATGTTCTTTCAACTTGTCATCTACTTTATTAATCCAAGTTGATTTTGTATATAAATATTGTTTCCACTGTTCAACAAATTGTTGTATGTCAAACTTTTCTTCGTTCCATTCAATTTCCTTCATATACTTCTCAAAAGAAGCAACGATTGAACGTGTAATCCCGACTTTTACTCCATGTGGTAACTGTTTGTACATCAAATATTCCCTCCAGCTTAAAGCGATTTCTTTTTATCGAAAAGAAATCTTAAAATTCTTACACTTATTACAATAGCATACTGCTAATCTAAAATGTTACTATACTGCTAAGATTAATAAATGTCAATAATCGCGAAATATTGCGATATAAGGATATTAACCCCCCCCTCATATGAGGGCATTTCCTTACATAACATCAGCTTCTACAAACAGTAATTTATCTTTCTGTTCTTTACTCGCCATCGTTACTAACGTCTTTTCAATATGAGCAGGCACTTGCTCTAGCGTCACACTCAATCCTGATTTATCCGACTGCTCAATGAAATTCAATAACGCCATAGCTCCTGACACATCCATATAGTGTGCCTCTTTCATACGTAAAACAACCGGAGATTTTACGTCTTGTAAAGCATAAAAAACACGATCCACTGTTAAAAACGAAAGTGGGCCCTTAATTTTATATGTTGCTTCCTTTTCTTTTACAATAGAAGCTTTACGTTCTTTACATTTCACCATGTATATAATGAAGGAAAGAATAATACCGAACGCAACCGCGATCATTAAATCAAACTTCACTGTGACAATCATCGTTACGAGCATAACAACGACATCACCCTTTGGCGCTACATGCATTTTCTTCATGCTTTCCCAATCAAACATGCCAATACCAGTTAAAATTAAAATACCTGACAATACAGCAAGCGGAATGTATTGCACGACTGATCCAAGTCCCATAATGAAAATAAATAATATAACACTATGCATACTTGCTGAAAGCGCCGTTTTACCGCCACTTCTTATATTAACGATAGATCGTACAGTCGCACCTGCCCCTGCTAATCCGCCAAACAATCCGCTCATCATATTACCGATACCTTGTCCGACAAGTTCTTTATTACTTTTATGACGTGTCCCCGTCACGTTATCCATTACGACCGATGTTAACAACGAGTCAATCGATCCTAATAAAGCAATACTAAGCGCTGGTAAAACAAGTTCTGCTACGCCTGTTCCACTTAAAGATGGAATATGAAGCGTTGGCATCGCTTCTGGAATCGTCCCAATCTTTTCAATCACCATATTTAATGACAAATTTCCAATAACCGGTAACCTCACTGTAAGCCCTTCTAACGCAGAAGAAAATAAAGGAAGCATAGCTGTCACACCTACTAATGCGACTAAACTAGATGGGATTGCCTTAATCCACTTTCCGGAAACAATCATGACAATAATCGTTAATACGACGAGTAGAAAACTATTTTGCACATGTTTCATTTCACCTAAAATAATAATTAATGCGATACCGTTCATAAATCCTGAAACGACAGGATACGGAATGTAACGAACATACGAGCCAAGCTTACATACACCGAATAAAATTTGAAATAGTCCCGCCATCATAAATGCTATAAAACTCGCCTCTAATCCGTGCGTCGCAATAACCCCTGTTGCGATAACCGTAATTGGTCCAGTTGGCCCTGTAACCTGCCCAGGTGTACCACCAAATAACGCCGCAAATAAACCTGCAAAAATTGCACCATACAATCCGACTAGTGCTCCCTCAGATGTTCCCGTTGCAGCAATACCAAATGCAATGGCAAGTGGCAACGCAACAATTGCAACAGTAAAACCCGCTAAACATTCCTTTGCTATTTTTTGAAACATATAATAACCACCTTCATATAAAGTCCATTTTCCATTGTACACCTAAATAGATACATTCGTTAGTCCACTTTTTACAGTATCGTGACGGAAACGCATTCAATTACAAGTACCTATCGCATCTTTGGAAACCATTATAACTATGTTATAATGAACAAATTAAATCTTTTATTATATATTTGGAGGCACTATGCTAACTTTTGAAGAAAAATTATCGATTATTGAATCTTTCCCTGAATTAGAAAGAAAAAACGTATCATTAAAACGTGTGAACTTTCACTTTGAAGAAAGTCGTTTAGATAAAAAGAACGTTGTTTATCACTTACATCCAAATGGAAACGGATTTGTATATGCAAGTGGTATTAAAGGTTACAAAACGGATGATAAAGGTATGGTTAACATCCGCGAATTTTCAGCAGATGAATTACGCTCAGTAATCGAGCAATCAATTGAATTACTTTCACAAGAAGAAGTAGTAATTCCTGCAGAACCTGCGAAAGAAGAAGAATGGCAGAACGAAGACGGTCATATCCTTACTCTTATCTCAGAGGACGATATGTGGAACGTGTACGCTGGTGTAAATTTAGACGGTACATTTAACTCTTATCCAGAAGCTGCGGAATACCTTGATGAAGAAGGGTTTTCACGTAAATAAAAATAGAAAGTGGGCATCCCCCACTTTCTATTTTTTTGCCCCTTTTAAAGACTCTCTAAGCACAAACTTCTGTAATTTCCCACTCGCATTACGAGGAAGTTCATCCACAAATAAATAATGACGTGGACGTTTATAATCTGCTAATTCATCGCTTTCTTTACAATACGTTTCTAAATCAGCCTCTGTAATTGTTTCATCTTTCTTCACAACAACTGCCACAACACGTTCTCCCCATAATTCATCCGGCTCACCAAGCACCGCAACATCTAATATACCAGGATGACTATGGAGAAAATCTTCAATTTCACGTGGATAAATATTAACGCCGCCACTAATCACCATATCATCCACGCGATCTGCGACGAATAAATAGCCGTCTTTATCGAAGTAACCTAAATCACCAGAGTGATACCACCCTTTATACATCGATTTTGCATTTGCCTCTTCTCGGTTATGATAACCAGCCATCATAGTTGGACCGCGCAAAATAATCTCTCCTACTTCATAAGGAGGCACTACATCATCTGGTTCTGCCGGTGCATCTTCGTTTGGTTTTACAATTCGAATTTCATGACTAAAGCATGGCGTGCCTGCTGAACCTGCTTTCGTAATTTGATCTTCTTCTACGAGAAACGCAACAACTGGTCCCATTTCTGTCATTCCGTATATTTGAACAAGATCAATATAAAGACGTTCTTTACATTCCTTCACTAATGCTGGCGCCATTGCAGCCCCGCCGTATATACCGATCTTCATTGACGTTAAATCATACTGCGTTAAATCTTTTTGCAACAGCATATTCCACATCGTCGGTGCTGCAAAGAATGTCGTAATCTTCTCTTCTTGAATTGTATGTAATACTGTTTCCGTATCAAAATGATGTAAAATAACATTCTTTCCGCCAACTTGAATACGCGGGATAATTCCAGCATTCAGCTCACCGCAATGATATAAAGGTGCAACGACAAGTCCGACACTATCTCGATTATATTTTAGGAAATACGTACAAATCATACTATGCTCAGCCATTTCACGATGGCGATGTAATACACCTTTCGGATGACCAGTCGTACCGCTCGTATACAGCATCGAACAATAATCCATTTCATTAATTTCGATATCTATTTTCTTAGAAGATGCTGCGTTCACTTTTTCATGGTAAGAACTTGCATAAGAAGGTGTATCGTCTTCTACATACCAAAAAGACGAATTCGGAAAATCTCGTTCAATGATAGCCACGGTTGGCTCAACTGCTTTTTCAAAAACAACTACTTTCGAGGATGCGTCCTGGAGAATATAAGATACTTCTTTTGCTTTTAAGCGGAAATTAATTGGGTTAAAGATCGCTCCAATTTTTGCACAGGCTAAGTAAACGTTTACAAATTCACGGCAATTATATAAGTACACAGATACCGTATCGCCCTTTCTTACCCCTTCTTCTAATAAAGCATGCGCCGTTTTATTTATTTGCTCATCCCACTGTTTATACGTCCAGCGAATATTTTTTTCTGGTTCCACTAACGCCTCTTTATTCGGATACTTACCAACAGATAAATCAAATATTCTCCCTATCGTCATGTACATGCCAACAATTTCCCCCTTTTCTCTTTCATAAATCTATCATTTCGTCCATAAGTAGACATTGTCCTTTAATGATTCGTCTAATTTTTCTGATTATTATCGACATAGTTTTACAAACAGTTCCGCTTTTGGGGGTAAGTGAAATTATATCGGCGATTTTCCGGATATATCGGCGCAACTTGAATTATATCGGCGATTTTCGAAATATATCGGCGCAACTTGAATTATATCGGCGTTTTTTCGAATATATCGACTTACCGACAAAAACTGACAAGATAAAAAAGAAGCTGTCCCGACTCGGAACAGCTCCTTTCTTCTTATGCAAATAGCTCTTCTAAAATTTTCAGTTTGTCTTCTGTATATTTTACGAAGCCATCGTTATATGATTTTGGATCTTTCGGATTAGCAAAGTGCGTAATTGCACCTGTCTTCGGGTGAACAAATTTACTTGATGCCCCGCAGCCAAGTCCGATAATCGATTGTACTTCTTCCATAATGACAATGTTGTAAATACTTTCTTGCGTCGGCATTGCATAACCAACGTTCTCTAAGTTACCTAAAATATTCTTTTGACGGTATAGGTAATATGGTACGTAATTATGCTTTTGCGTCCACTCTTCTGCTTCGTGCATCATCGCTGTAATTTCTTCGCGACCTGCTACTTTATATTTACGTTTGTTTTGCGTCATTTCGGAAGCACGTTTAAATGATAACGTATGAACTGTTAATGATTCTGGCATTAACTTTTCTGTTTCATCTAGTGTATGCTTGAAAATATCTAACCCTTCACCAGGAAGACCAATAATTAAATCCATATTAATATTATTCATTCCCATTTCACGAGCTAAATGATACTTCTCAATTGTTTCTTCTACAGTATGATGACGTCCAATTGCTTTTAATGTTTCTTGATGGTATGACTGCGGATTAATACTAATACGGTCAATGTTCCATTTATTTAACACTTCTAGCTTCGCTGGCGTAATTGTATCTGGGCGACCTGCCTCAACTGTTACTTCACGCACATTTTTCACATCTGGGAACGCTTCATACATTTCTTCATACAGCATATCCATCTCTTCTGCTGTAATACTTGTCGGTGTACCGCCGCCGTAATAAATCGTCGTAACTGTTACACCTTTTTCTTTTAAAAACTTACCAATTTCACGAACTTCATAATGTAAACCACCTAAGAATGAATCAACAGAGCCTTGACGTCCGTTAATTGCATACGCCGGGAATGTACAATATGCACATTTTGTTGGGCAGAATGGGATACCGATATAAATACTTACTTCCTCTTTCAAACGATATAAATCCGGAACTACCGCTAATTGGCAATCAACGATACGTTGAAGGAGTTCAATTTTCTCTTCATGAATTAAATAACTTTCACGAAGTTCTTGGTGTGCTTCTTCTTTTGACATACCGTTTTGAAGCATTTTATGAAGAAGTTTCGTTGGACGAACTCCAGTTAAAATACCCCAGCTTTGTTCAATACCAGTTAACTGCTGAAGAACAGAAAGATATACATAAGAAACAACGTGCTTCACTTGCTTCATACGCTCTTTTTCATCTGTAAAAGCAGATAAATCTTTTGCGAATGTTTCTTCATACACATTTCCAGTCGCAACATCTGTTAAACGAGCTGATGCTTTCACATTCTCTTCAATGTGTATATCAACGATAAGATTTGCTTCCTCTTGTTCAAATCCAATCGTACTATCTTCAAAAAATAAGCCGCCAATATTTTGTAGCGGACGTAAAAAACGATCATCTTGTAACGTTTTAATTGAAATTAACACCATTATCACCTTTTCATTTGCAAACTCTCTTTAGTTTACTTGAAGGGCGTTTGCAGGTCAATACAGAAGGTTTTACCTTATCTTCTTTCGGTATATCCTTAACCTATACATAAAAAAATGAAAAACAAAAAACGTAGCCAAAAGCTACGTTTTTCCTTTATCGTTTCGGTGTATTTTTATGATTCTTCAAAAACGGAAGCGGGAATTGCTTGCGGAAATGCTCTTTAATCATATACTCTACGCCGTTCTCACTATTTGAACGTGTAATCCAGTCGGCCGCTTGTTTTACCTCTACAGGCGCGTTCCCCATCGCTACCCCGAGACCCACATTTTCAATAACCTCTAAATCTTCCATGCTATCTCCAATGGCAACCATTTCGTTTAACGAAATATTTAAATGCTCTCCAAGCAATTGTAATCCACGTAATTTTGATACATTTTGTGGCAAAATTTCTATTCGTTTTGAATCACATTCAATATACTCTATATCTTGAAACGCTTTTCTTAATGTATTCAGTCCTCTTTCTTTTTCACCTTTCGTTTGGAAAAGAACATCAATTTTTGGCGCCGCGACTGGATGATCACGAAGCGCATCACCTAACGAATCTACAAATTGAACTGGATAAAATAACGGATCCGCACTCGATAGCACAGTACGCGCAATTAAGTTTGGTGTATTTCTCTCACGATTTCCGATTGAAAACCGTTCATGAGAAATGCGGACGTTACAGTCAAAATGCTCCAATACTTGCACAATGTTAAATGTCTTCTCTTCCGATAATCTTCTTTGAACGTACGGCTTATCTAAAGTTGCTGAAACGAAAGCACCGCCATGTGTCACTAATATAGAATCTAATTTTAACGCCTTTGCTACTTTATGAGCGGACTGAAAATTCCGGCTCGTAAATAATGTAACGTATACGTCTTTTCTTTTTACAAATTCAATTGTTTCTCTTAATCCTTTTGCAATTTTTCCGTTGTTGTATAGTAGTGTCCCATCTATGTTAAGAGCTAGTAAGCGATAAATCATGTCGCACTCCCCCTCTTCGCTGTTGTACTCTATCCATAATTTATGAAATAAATGTAGCAAATAGAACGAGTTAGAATTACTACTGAAAATTTGGTTTACTATATACATATACACTTAGTAAAGGAGATAGTACAATGCAGGCACCACCTTCCTTTTATGAAGGCGATACGTTAGAAGTCGCAAAAAAATTACTCGGACAGAAACTTGTTCATATTGTAGATGGAATAAAGCGAAGTGGAATCATTGTTGAAGTAGAAGCATACAAAGGTCCGGGTGATAAGGCCGCACATAGTTACGGCGGCAGACGGACGGATCGTACGGAAGTCATGTTTGGTGCGCCAGGACATGCTTACGTATATTTAATTTACGGTATGTACCATTGTTTTAACGTCATTACAGCACCAGTAGGCACCCCGCAAGGTGTTCTCATTCGAGCCCTTGAGCCGGTAGATGGAATAGAAGAAATAAAACTAGCGCGCTACAACAAAACAGACATTACAAAAGCACAGTATAAAAACTTAACGAACGGACCTGGAAAATTATGTCGTGCCCTTGGAATCACTTTAGAAAAACGAGGCGTATCATTACAAAGTGACACATTGCATATTGAACTCGTCCCAGAAGAAGAACACATATCATCACAATATAAAATAACAGCAGGACCTCGTATTAATATCGACTATGCAGAAGAAGCTGTACATTATCCGTGGCGTTTTTATTATGAGGGGCATCCGTTTGTTTCAAAGAAATAAAGTGAAACTTTAATCAGTGGGGAGTGCCTTCATCCCCCACTGATTATTAGTTGAACCAATCGGACTTTTATGGGCAGTTGATCCCCCGCCTAACTTCTTTGCTTTCGCTGAATTTGGAAGTGGGGATCTTACTGCCCATTAAAGCGGGATAAACAATATCGACTTACCGACAAATAAAAGAAGATGTTGTCTCATAAGTCTCTTTCGAAGTAAAATCACATGAAATTGAAAAGGAAGAAACGTTATTAAATCAACGTTTCTTCCTTTCACTTTCTATTCGATTTTGGCTAAAAAGCACCTTTTGGGACAGCCTCTCTCCCTTTTACTCCGCACCTTCCGCAGTCGCAATATTATCCTCTAAGTTTTCTCTAGATAATTCAGCCGCCATAAAGTCAGCTGTTTCTGGAAGTGCTAAATGCATATGAGCTTTTTGACAAATTTGGATCGTACAGTTTTCAACAACATAGTCGAAAACATGTCCGCCTCCGCTTCTTTCATCGTCAATATAATGTAAGTGGAATCCAGCTACACCAATACCTTGCGCATAATCTGGTGTCCAAAATCCAGCAAGCGTACCTTCTGTATTTTCAAATGAGAAGATTGGTTGTGATTTCGTCACTTCAACGAGTGGTGTATACGGTTTTTCTTGTCTTGGAACAGTTCTCGTTCTTACTTCGCGGAACGTACCATCCATTCGAATACCATAAAATAGGTTTTTACTCGGCATTAATTCATGTAATAATGCTTCCACTTCTTCACGATTCATCGGATGCTCCACTGTATAACTCATTTCTTTCTCAAAAAACGTTACAGTCGCAAACGGTGTTGTTTCTTCTGGCTCTACTTTTTCTGCTGAACCGTCTGAACGTAAATGATAAAATTCGTTATCAAACGCAATCATTTCACCATCTAACTGATCAAATGTGCCGATACCGAAATCACCACGTTCTTTTAGTTCCTCAAAGCTAATCACACCATCATATATACCATCTAATAGCGCAAGCATTGTAGATGTTTGATATACTTCGCTATTCGTTTTCGTTCTTTTTGCATCAATATCAATTAATTGCGCAACAGTCATCTCAAATCTGCCTCCATTAGTTTAATTGGTTTGGTAATAATTTTTCGCTTAATTTAATGTTGTCACGATAGTCAATTGGAATATCAATAATGACAGGACCATCTGCTGCTAATGCTTCTTTTAATACCCCTTCTAATTCATCAGGCGTGTTAACACGAAGACCTAACGCCCCGAAACTTTCCGCATATTTCACAAGATCAACATCGCCAAACTCTGTAGCTGATGTTCTGCCGTATTTCATCATTTGTTGGAATGCAACCATATCATATGTGCCGTCTCTCCAAACGAGATGGACGATTGGAGAATTTAAACGTACCGCCGTTTCTAACTCCATCGCTGAGAATAAGAAACCACCGTCACCTGATACAGAAACTACTTTTTTACCTGGTTCTACTAAAGTAGCTGCGATTGCCCAAGGAAGTGCAACACCTAACGTTTGCATACCGTTACTAAATAATAATCTACGTGGTTCATAAGAACGGAAACATCTCGCCATCCAAATAGAATGGGAACCGATGTCACATGTAACGGTTGTATCGTCACTAATTAAAGAACGAAGTGTACGAATCACTTGAAGTGGATGCGTAACACCTTCTGAAGGACGATTTGGAACTTCTGCTTGTTCTGATAATTTCGCACGTAATCGTTCTAATACTGCTTCTGATTTCGTACTTAACACAAGTTTCGGTAATTTTTCTGCGATACTATTTACTGTTAAGGCAATATCACCAATTAATTCACGCTCTGGTTGGTAATCATGATCGATATCTGCTTGATGGTCATCAAGATGAATAATTGTTCTGTCCCCAAGTTTATTCCAGAATTTCGGATCATACTCAATTGGGTCATAACCGATAGAAATAACAAGGTCCGCTTCTTCTAGTAAAATATCACCTGGTTGGTTACGGAATAAGCCAACGCGGCCGAAGAAATGATCTTCTAATTCACGTGAAATCGCACCAGCTGCTTGATATGTTTCAACGACAGGAAGTTCTGTATCCGCAATTAATTCACGAACAGCTTTCGTCACTTCATTTGTGCTTGCTCTCATACCGAGTAAAATAACCGGCAATTTCGCTGCTTTTATTTTTTCTACTACGTATGTAATATCATGTGTGGGAGCGATTCCAAGCTGTGGCTTAGAAAGCGCACCGATAGACTCTACAGTCGTTTCCGCAGTCATAACGTCTTGCGGAAGACTTACTAAAGTAGCGCCTGGATTTGTGGAAGTCGCACTTCGAAATGCATTTGATAATGCTTCTGGCACATTATCAGGATGCTCTACTTCTACGCTATATTTTGTGATTGGTTCGAATAGTGCAGCATTATCCATAGATTGGTGCGTACGTTTTAATCGATCTGTACGTGGAACTGCACCAGCTAAAGCAACAACGGGATCACTCTCCGCATTCGCAGTAACAAGACCTGTCGCTAAATTTGATGTCCCTGGTCCTGAAGTTACAAGACATACGCCCGGTTTTCCTGTTAATCTACCAATCGCAGCTGCCATAAATGCTGCATTTTGTTCATGACGACAAACAATTAACTCTGGTCCTCTTTCTTGCAGTACATCAAATACAGAGTCAATCTTCGCTCCTGGAATACCGAAAACATGTGTAACACCTTGTTTAATTAAACAATCAACAACAAGATCTGCTCCTTTTGTTTTTGTCTTCACGTCGTTTGCTTTTACACCTGTACTCAAACTAACCATTCCTTTGTTTCATAATTTGTGTAATAAAGATTTTAAACTTCACCTGGTTAATTAACGTGGTGAAGTATTATTTATCATTATATTACAAATGCATTATTTTTCCAACGATATGAATTTGACAGTTTTATGACACTCATTAAGGAATGCGCTTACAACCCTTTATTTATCTTAAAATAATATTTTCATATTTTCTCGAAAAAATCTAAAAAACTTCCATCTCATCACGGTACCAAAATGTTTACAGTACCTTGCAAAGAACACTACTAAATGATATATTTGTAAATATTGGAACACCCATTAATTGGAATAACATTCGTAGTTAGTATATCCCCCTCTCAAAAAAGAGCGAATTCTCAGCTATAATTCATTATTTTATAAAGGGAAGTGATTACAATGAACAAAAGTGAATTTTTAAGCCAACTTAGTTCCTCCCTACGGAATATACCTAATTCAGAAAAGGAGGATATCATCTCAGAGTACGAAACTCATTTTATTAGTGGTAAACAGGATGGAATATGCGAAGAAGAAATTTCTAAAAAACTAGGAAACCCTAAAGCTATTGCTAAAGAACTTAATGTTTCCTATACAATAAGCAATGCTGACAAGAAACGAAGCTTCAAAAATATGATAACTGCACTATTTTCTGTTATGAGCTTAAGTGTTTTAAACTTTGCCTTTATCTTTATCGCCTTTTTCGTACTACTCTTTTTATTACCTTTTCTTCTAGCACTAATCATTGCCACTCCAGTATTAATTATTTCACCTATTTTATTAATAGGATTAGGATTCTTTAAAGGGTTTCATCAAATTAGTTATTCCGATGTTTATAATGTGTTCATCGCTTTTTGCGTCGGTTTACTCATATCCGTTGTATGTTATCAAATGGTCAAACATATATACGCACTTTTAGTAAAGTATTTGAAATGGAATATAGCTATTTTACAAAGACACTAATGAATAAAAAAGGAGATTAAAATGAAGAAATATACTTTATATTCACTCATGCTACTTACAGTTTTATTTCTATCAGCTTGTTCAAACAGTGCACAACCTAAGGAAGAAAACGATGTACAATCTATTACAGATGTTACGGTTAAAATTCCGGAAACTATATTCACTTCCTCAAAAAAGAATGAAACGATTAATGAAGATGAAATGAAACGAAGTATAAAAACTTATTTAGATTATAGCGGAGAGTTATACGAAAACATCGTTGCACTTTCGTCAGCCATGTCTGACGAGAATGCAACGGAATCTGACCGGGAGAAATTAAAACAACTAGTAGATTTAGCACAACAAAACGATGCGAATTTCCTTAATTTTATTAATAACAATACGATCCCTCATGATTATAAACAGCCTTCAAAGGAAATTCATGATTACATTTCAGCGTCTACGGCACTTTCAGTAGAATTAGGGCAAGAACTAGACAAACTCGCTGAAGATGGCAACTTGTTCAAAACCAATTTTTCTTTTACAAAGCGCTTTGAGAAAGTGAATGGAAGAAAGCAAAAAGAGATTGAAAAGTTTTTGAGGGAGAAAAACATTGAAACGAAGTATTTCAAGAAATAACAAATAAAAAAGACACCCCTATACTAGGAGCGTCTTCTCTCATTACGCTTGTTGTTGCGCGCTATATAATTCTTCAAGTGGTTTCATGATAATTTTGTTAACGTCGCCGATTACAACATTTAAGCGTTGCTCAGTTTCCATTAACTTTGTAATTTTAGCATCTTGTTGAATGCGAACTACAACTTCTTGTGCTTGTTGGTTGTCTTCTTCAGTGATTTCTTGGCCTTGCATCATTTTTTGTTGTAGGCTAAGTTGCATTGTGCGGAACTCATCGAATAAGTTCTTTGAAGCTGCATCAGCTTGAACTGCTGCGTAGCTCTCTTTTAACGTTTTGAAGTCATCGTTTTCAGCGATTGCTTTTTGTAATTCATATGCTACATCATGAATGTTTTTTGTCATTTTATTTTTCCTCCTTTAGAAGGCTAGCGCTTATCATACGCACTGCCTTTTACGTGCATTTACATACGCACCTCTTCTTACCATATCAAACTATGCAAGAGATGTGAAGAAATTTCACTTTTATTTGTATGTACGTATTTTATTATTTCAGAAACAACAGTAATAAACCTTGCACAATTCCAATCATACCGCCTAATAAGGCACCTAAATACGTAATCATTTTCAGTTCATTTTTTGTAATGGACAGCACTAAATCTTCTAGTCTCTCCGTGGAAAATGTGGACACTTCTTGCTGCACAATTTCAGCCAAGTGGAGATTATTTAGTATACTCGCTACGTTTTCTGCTCCCCACTTCAAGCCTTTCGTTACTGCACTTGGGACTACCTTTTCCATAATTGTTTCTCGAACTGGCTCACATACTTGCTGCACAGATTGATTTAAAAACTTGCTCACTGTTTCCTCCACTTTAACTGCAGACAATATGGAGCTTACAATCATTTCTTTTTCTACAAACGTTTCTAATTCTTTTACATCTCTTCCTTTTAACTTTTCCCACTCTTTTTGCAGTACTTCAGTTAAAAGCTGCTTTGTGCCATCTTGCCCTAAAAACTTAATAACCTCAGGCTGCACACGATCCACTACACTTACATTCCCTAAAAACATTCCGACTAAGTTAAGCAATGTCCCCCTAGAAGCAAAGAAATCATCAATCATTTTTGAAAGACGAGATTTCCCTTCTTCACTTTCAAAAAAATGAATTGCTCGCTTTAAAATAAACGCCGAGACATTTGGAATTGCATTCTCTATTTTTTCATGAACAGAATGAGGTAAAGCTTGTTCCCATGTATATGTATAGTACTCTTCTAAAAATGCCTGAATCTTTTCTGTAATCACCTGTTCGATTTTCTCAGTTGCTTCTTTTTCTACATGCGCTACGTCCCATTTTTCTAACATGTGTCGCAGTGACTGTTCATTCGCCATTACTTTATCTACTTCTACTTGTGCCCAGTGGATTAAACCTTTTTGAAACTCTTCATTTGTTAACTTCTTGCCGATTCCTTCTGGTGTTAACAAATGTTCGACAACCATTTTCCCTAATTGAACAGCAAGCTCATCGCGGCGCTTCGGAATTAATCCTGGTGTAAATGGCACTTGAAACTTCCCAATATACATAGGGCGATGAGGACGAAATAACATTTTTATTGCTAAATGATTTGTAAATCCTCCAATAATTGCTCCGAGCCCTGTCGTCGTTAACATACTTAACCATATATTCATTACAATCAACCTTTCGCTTCTCCAAAACTATAGCATATCATCATACGGACAAAAGTATAATGGTATAAAAACGTATTTGCAATATATAGCTTCGCCTATTATGCCAACATTTTGTTAGTAAAGGAGTGATTTCGTTGGTTCTCGGTATTTTAACTTCTCACCCTCATTATGAGCAAACGTATTACACCGAAATCGCTAAACGCGCTCGGCTTTATCATAATGTCGTTGCCCAGTTTACGCCGTTTGGTATTGATCCTAAAACAGATCTTATTTCTGGTCTGATTTATGATACAGATACAGGAAAATGGAAAGAGCAAATATTCCCTATTCCTTCTTATATATACGATCGTTCTTCTTTTAACGAGGAAACAAACGTCGAAAAAGCAAAGTCAATTATTCGCTCATTACACAACCGTGCTTCCACTACCTTTTTAAATAACACACTCATTGACTTAAGCGAACTACATGATGTATTTCTCACGAATAAAAAATTATCTCCTTATATACCAAAATTTGAAATAGCAACGATACACAACGTTTTCAAACTGTTATTAAAAACAAAAGATATTATTATACGTCCTACTAACGCACATTCCAATGAAAGTTTGTACCGGGTCGTTTATAAAAATAAAACGTTTCATGTTGATACGATAAATGATGCTTACCATACTTCTACTCCAATTAAACGAACTGATGAATTTATATCTTGGTACAAATCTCATATACGATCAGCACGTTACATCACGCATACAATGCTGCAACCTCCAAATCAATTAACATACCCACTCCATATTCGAACCATTTTACAAAAAAATAAAGAACAGAAGTGGAACGTTATCGGTCAGTTTATACAAAAAAGTTCATTTCCGAATCAACTTTTACTATCGGCAACCGATGATTCCTCCCTGCATGCATTTTCAAAAATTAAATACGTACTATCTAGTACCGGTGTACAATTGTTACAAGACGCTTTACAAGACATTATAAATGAAGTGTTTCAAACGCTAGATGCATCTTATTCTTCATTATTCGAGCTAGAGCTTTCCACTATTATGGATCAAAAAGGGGCAATTTGGCTTATGTATGTCAACACGATTCCCCCGTACGAACATTACATTCGCCATAGTGATTCATTAGCCGAAAAAATATATCACGGACCATTACAATTTAGTCGCTTTACACCATAAAGAAAGGGGGTAAGTCTATTTTGAAAGAGCACATATATACGTTAAATATTTCAGATGAACATCCAAATAGTATTACTTTACCTTATATTTTTTCCATCACACCACCAATTACATCCCTTTCCTTCGGCCTACGCCATGTTGCAAGTGAAGAGGTAAAAATTCATTATTCCTTTACTCGCGAAATCATTATTGGAAAACAAATTGCAGAGAAACTTTTACTGCCTCATTCCACTACTATCCATGCATTCACACAAAACCAAACGATTATTTTCGGACCATTAATCGGGATTTTCACGACTGGTTTTAACGATGACGCTTCTAATCCTTTAGGGAACCGTTCAACTTCTCTTGGCGAGTTACTAACGCCACCATTCACCTTACGACCATTTGTATTCGTTTTTGGTGTGCAACATATAGACTGGGAAGACGAAACAATTGAAGGGTATTTCTTTCAAGAGGAAAAATGGATAAAGAAAAAAGTCCCTTTACCGAATGTCATTTACGATCGATTACCAAATCGGAAAGCCGAAAATTATAAACCGATCGTAAGAGCAAAAAGAAAGTTAGAGCATGACTATGCGATTCCATGGTTTAACCCAGGTTTTTTTAATAAATGGGAAGTGCATCAACTTCTTATGAAAGATGAATCCATTATGCCGTTATTACCAAACACAGAAACATTTCAGCACTTCGAACAAGTGGAACGATTTCTCGGAACGTATAAATCCATTTATATGAAACCGATTCATGGTAGCTTCGGTAGAAACATTCATCAAATATTTTATTCCCAAACAGAGAATTGCTACTACTGTCGTTATCGCGAAAATGAAGAAAATAAACTAAGAAAGTACCAATCATTAGAAACACTTCTGAACCATGTGTTAAAAGGACATGATTTAAAAAAGTTTATCGTCCAACAAGGTATCTCCTTGCTACGCTTCGATGGGCAGCCTGTTGATTTCCGCATTCATACAAATAAAAATCATTTCGGCCAATGGATGGTCAGTGCAATCGTCGCAAAAATTGCTGGCAAAGGTAGCTTAACAACGCATGTAAATAGCGGTGGCGATACGAAATTGCTGCAAGAACTTTTTCCTGATTCAACGAAACAAATTCAAATTGAAAATAAATTAAAACATACAGCCTTACAAATTAGTTACGCGCTCGATGAACAAGTAACCGGAAATATTGGAGAAATCGGTTTTGATATCGGTTTAGACACGCAGGAAAACCCATGGCTCTTTGAAGCAAACTCTAAACCAGGGCGAACTGTATTCCAAGATGCCAAGTTAAAAGAACAAAGTGAACTAACGCGCCAATTATTTTACGAATATGCCATCTACTTAACTGAACACTCTTTGCGCGATACAAAAGAAAAAATGTCTCAAATAAAATCAGAGACTTCCTCAAACAACGAGCATATTCCGTCTCCTATGATTCACTCACAAATACAAAAACAAAAACTTCCACCTCATTCATAAGGTGGAAGTTTTCTATTTACACAAGTTTTACTACAAACTCTGTTTCCACGTTACATACTCCGCAATAAAAAATATGATTGCAATATTCATTTGAATTATTATGTGTCAATCCATCTACTGCACTTAATAATTCTTGGTCCATATACGCACTATAATCGTCTATGTAATCTACAGCCTTCCCATAATCTTGGAGTATACTTTGGCAATTTTGACAAGAATATGTTTGTGATTCTAATGCGTTGCAAAGCGGGCAAATTCCCATCACGATTCCTCCATATAATTGTATCTAGCTACGTATAGGAGCGTCTTGCCCCGTTCTTACTTACATTTACCTCAAAATAGCAGGATACAAAAAGAAAAATATATTTCATATCGCTCTTAGTTTTACCTTCTTTCTAAAAAATAAAACGATTACTCTTATTTCATAATTTACGAAATCACTAAGATTTTTTTACAAAATTTACAAATTATTATTTCGTATATCTTTCTAGGTAACATCCATACTATGAGTACAAACTTAATTACCGATGGATTAGCGCCAAACGGGGCGATAATCTGGTTCAACTCCAGCTAGTCCAACCAAAAAAATTTTTATAACTCTAAGGAGGATATATTCCTATGGCAAACCAAAATTCTTCAAATCAATTAGTAGTACCAGGAGCAACAGCTGCAATCGACCAAATGAAGTACGAAATCGCTCAAGAATTTGGTGTACAATTAGGAGCAGATTCTACAGCTCGTGCTAACGGTTCTGTTGGTGGCGAAATCACAAAACGTCTAGTTGCAATGGCTGAGCAAAGCCTTGGCGGATTCCACAAATAAATATATATGGCAAAAAGGTCTCAAGGCATATGCCTTGAGACCTTCCTTCATTTATTGCAACATTTGTAAAAACTTCTTCGTACGTTCTTCTTTTGGATTTGTAAATACTTCTTCTGGTGTACCTTGTTCGACAACGACACCGCCATCCATGAAAATAACACGGTTCGCAATTTGATGTGCAAAACGCATTTCGTGCGTTACAATGACCATCGTCATACCTTCTTTAGCAAGTTCTTTCATTACTTTCAGAACTTCTTGAACGAGTTCAGGATCAAGCGCTGACGTCGGCTCATCAAATAGTAACACTTCTGGTTCCATTGCAAGCGCGCGAGCAATTCCAACGCGCTGTTGTTGTCCGCCTGATAATTGGAACGGATATAAATCCACTTTATCTGCTAGACCCACTTTTTCAAGGAAATAGTTTGCTTTTTTCTTCGCTTCTTCTTTCCCCATCTTTTTCACCGTAACGAGCCCTTCCATTACATTTTGAAGTGCTGTTAAATGCGGGAATAGATTATGGTGCTGGAATACCATACCTGTTTGCGTACGAAGGTTGACAATATCTTTCTTCGTTACTTTTTGAGAGAAGTTAAGCTCTTTATTACCGATACGAATATGACCAGCGTTTGGCGTTTCTAATACGTTAAGGCAACGCAGGAATGTCGTTTTACCAGATCCAGACGGCCCGATAATAACAACAACCTCGCCCTTCTCAACTGTTAAATCTATATGCTTTAGTACGGTATTATCTCCGAAACTTTTTTGTAAGTGCTGAATTGAAATCATAAAAACAAAAACTCCTTTTGTAAAAGGATTATTTTAATGTATAGCGTTCTGAACGCTTTTCTAACATCTGTTGTACGATTGATAATAAGAAACAAATAACCCAATAAATAAGACCTGCTTCAAAATAAACAATTAAAAACTCATAGTTCATTGCCGCAATTTCCTGCGCTTTTCGGAACATTTCTGTTACTAAAATTAACGATGCTAATGAAGTATCTTTCACTAAGCTAATAAATGTATTCGAAAGCGGCGGAATTGATACGCGCGTTGCTTGCGGTAAAATAACACGTTTTAACGCTTGCGGATATGTCATCCCAATTGTGTAAGCTGCTTCCCACTGCCCTTTCGGAATGGAAAGGATAGAAGCACGAATAATTTCAGATGCATACGCACCGACATTTAATGAAAATCCAACAACTGCTGCTGTATATGGCTCAACTTCAATATTAAGAGTTGGCAGACCATAGAAAATGATAAATAACTGTACAAGAAGTGGCGTTCCGCGAATGATAGATACATAGATACGAGCAATCCATTGTAAAATACGACTACCTGAAATACGTGCAAGCGCCGTTAACGTCGCAAGTATAAGACCGATAATAAATGTAATAAGCGTTAATGGAATTGTCGTAAAAACAGCTTCCTTCAGCATCGGCATGAAGGAAGACTGCATAATATCTACCCAAGTAGACAATCGATCTGAAACCAATGCACTACTTAGATACATTTTCACCGAACCATTTTTTCGTTATTTTGTCATACGTACCGTCTTTTTTCATATCTTCTAACGCTTTATCTACTTCTTGTACAAGCTTAGTGCTACCTTTACGGAATAAGAATCCACTTTGTGACGCTTCTTTTTCTGTATCTACAATTTTAATTTTTGCATCTTTTTTCGTTTCTAAATAATTTAATACTGATAACTTATCATTAATTGTAAAATCAACGCGTCCTGAAGCTAATAATTCTGCCGCTTGGCTAAATCCTTCTACACCTTCGATTTCTGCACCGTTTTTCTTAGCAATATCTGCATAGTTACTTGTTAAAGATTGTGCTCCTTTTAATCCTTTTACATCAGCAAATGTAGCAGGTTTATCTTTATCTTTTGCGATAACTAATGCCGCTGAAGATGAAATGTATGGTTTAGAGAAGTCGTATTTCTTTTGACGATCTTCACGAATACCAACTTCGTTTGCAACCATATCGAAACGTTTTGCATCTAAACCAGCAAGTAAGCTATCCCATTGCGTTTCTTTAAATACAGGTTTTACACCTAAACGTTTTGCAACTTCTTCTGATAGTTCAACGTCAAATCCAGTTAATTTATTGCTTGAATCGTGGAACGTAAATGGTGGGTATGTACCTTCTGTACCAATTACAAGTTCACCGCTTTGTTTAATCTTTTGTAACGCGTCTTGACTAGCTGTATCTTTTTTCTCTTCTTTACCGCAGCCGGCTACAATCCCGATCGCTAATGTAGTTACTGCAAGTACTGAAAATAATTTCTTCATGATGGTAATCCTCCAAGTATTCTGATAGGAATTTA
The DNA here is from genome assembly GCF_001883995.1 of Bacillus paranthracis. Lineage (GTDB taxonomy): Bacteria > Bacillota > Bacilli > Bacillales > Bacillaceae_G > Bacillus_A > Bacillus_A paranthracis. The sequence goes on from NZ_MACE01000005.1 coordinate 101,141, forward strand.
AAAACTATATTGATTGTATGCAATCTTGAACAATTTTTCAATGAAAATGTTCTTATTTAGTTTATCCTTTTTCTTCATAATCAAACAAAAAGGAAAAATAATGCTACATACAAAAAATAAGTAACATTTTTTAATATAGCATTTATTGTACGAAAGGTAAAATAATACTTCTTATTTAATTGCCGTGATTCACTAAAAAAAGAACTTGTGAAAATCACAAGTTCCTCCCCATACCTATTAAGCGCTCTGATTCCCTTCCATTTGCGTTTTGTACATATCGTAATAACGCCCGCGCTTTTTCATTAATTCATCATGAGACCCTTTTTCTAAAATCGTCCCTCTATCAAGCACGATAATTTGATCTGCACTTTTAATTGTTGAAAGACGGTGGGCAATAATAAATGTCGTTCTTCCTTTTTTCACAACTTCTAGCGCTTGTTGAATCATCGCCTCTGTTTCTGTATCGATACTAGATGTCGCTTCATCTAAAATTAAAATGGCTGGGTCAAAAGCGAGCGCCCTAGCAAACGATATAAGCTGACGTTCTCCGGTTGAAAGTGTACTTCCTTTCTCCGTAATTTCTTCATTTATATTGTTCGCAAATCTTTCAGCACCTACATCACGCAATGCTTTTACGATGCGCTCTTTTGAAATATTTTCATTTTCTAAACTAACATTAGATGCTACTGTTCCGCTAAATAAAAATGGATCTTGCAGTACAATTCCCATATGTTCACGAGTTGCTTGTTTCGGCATCTCTTTTACGTCATGACCGTCAATTGTAAGCTTTCCTTTTTCAAACTCGTAAAACTGAAAGAGTACATTCATAATGGAACTTTTTCCTGAGCCAGTATGACCGACAAGTGCGACTGTCTCGCCTTGTTTCGCTTCAAATGAAATATTTTTTAACACTTCATCTTTTCCATTATAAGAAAACGACACATTATCAAACTTCACATTTCCTTGTAAGCGAGGTATACGTTCTTCTTCTATTGCTTCCCCTTTTTCCTCTAATAATTCAAAAACACGTTCTGATGCAACGCGCGATTGTTCTAAGTTAGCAAGCTGATTCACCATATTTGTAATCGGTGAGAATAATCGTGTTAAATAATCAACGAACGCATATAGTATTCCTAAAGAAATGACGCCTGTAGCACTTAATGAAGCACCGCCGAAATACCAAATTACTCCTGTGAAAGCAATATTTCTTAATACGGCTACTAAATTATGAGAAGTTGCTGCATTTAAATTTAAAATTTTATTTTGATACTTAAAATAATCGCCATTTAATTCTTCAAACTCTTTTTTCGTTTCACGCTCTTGACGGAACGCTTGAATAATTGGCATCCCTTGAATGGATTCATTCACTGTTCCGTTAATATCAGATAAACGCGAACGCATTTTATGATTGTATACAGACGCGTACTTTCTATATAAAATAGCCCAAACAATTAAAATTGGGATGATGAGTAAACATAACGTCGCCAATTTTACATCGAGTAAAAATAGCGCAGCAAATATCCCAATAATATAGATGATACTAGAAACGAATGTTGCCAGCACCGTTACATATAAATCACGAATGGCCTCTGTATCATTCGTCACACGCGACACAATTTTCCCTGCTGGTAAATGATCGAAATAACGAATCGGCAACGTTTGAATATGAGAAAAGACATCTTCCCTCATAATTTGAATAATTTTGTTCGCTGCCTTCTGTAAGAAAAACTGCTTTCCGTATGCAAATAATGAAACGACTACTAATAAAGCGAAGTATCCACCACCAAGTAATAATAGACGGTTTATTTCTGGTTTATAAAACGCAAACACTTCTTCTTTCGTCAATGCTTTCGCTTTATACACTTGCACCGCCTTACCATTTTGAACGGTAATCATATCACCTTTTACAGTCCGTGACCCTTCTAGATTTACTTTATTCGGTACAAAGTAATATTGAAAACCGACTTGCATCACGCGTACTTCTTTTCCTTTTTTCTCACCTTCCTGGAAGCGATCGCTTCGCTTATAAAAGGCGCCATTATACGAAACAGCCTCTTCACTCTTTTCTGTTTCATACCAAGGCTTCTCTATTCCAACGATATGATCGTCAATCATCGTTTTCGCGACGAAAGGACCAGCAAGCTCTGCGATGACGAAAATAAATAACATTAGCATCGCTGCAAAAATCGTCCCTTTTACTTTCATTGCGTATTGAAACAATCGTTTTGAAACGCTCATATTTTCACCCCACTATCCGCACTTTCACTTTCACCCTGTTGTCTTTCAAACTGTTCCGCATACCAGCCTCCCTTTTGAATAAGCTGATCATGCGTACCTTCTTCTATTACTTTTCCTTCATCCATCACGAGAATCCAATCCGCATGTTGTACGGCAGATAAACGGTGCGTCGTAATAATCGTCGTCTTTCCGCTTCTCTCTGTTCTTATATTTTCAATGATCGCTGCTTCCGTACGAGCATCAACAGCTGATAAAGAATCATCTAAAATTAATATTTCCGGATTTTGAATAACAGCTCGTGCAATCGAAATCCTTTGTTTTTGCCCTCCTGATAAAGAAACACCTTTCTCTCCGACGAGCGTTTCTAACCCTTCTGGTAAAAACTCTAAGTCTTTTTTAAACGCTGCAATTTCAATCGCTTTCTCGAGTTCCTCTTCAGTCGCTTCCCTATTTCCGAATAAAATATTTTCCCTCGCTGTTTTTGAGAATAAAATATGTTCCTGCGGTACATAACCAATCCACCCAAGCACATTTTCATTCGTCATTTGATCTAATGTCACATCAGAGACTGCAATATCTCCATCTCCAAGCGGATATTGGCGAAGAAGCTGACGTACGAGCGTCGTTTTTCCGCTTCCTGTTTTTCCAACAACCCCAAGCGTTTCCCCTTGTTTTAATGTAAACGAAACCTTTTTTAAATTTGTTTCAGTTGATGAAGGATATGAAAAAGTAACATCATCAAACTGAATATAATCCGGCTCTTGTACAAGCTTTGGATGTTTCGGATCCTTTACATCTGGTTCATACGCTAACGTTTCATTTACACGGTCGAGTGACGCATTTCCTCTTTGCATGACATTGATTAATTCACCAATTGCAAACATCGGCCAAATCATCATCCCTAAATACACGTTAAAGGAAACAAGTTCACCAAGTGTCACCTTTGATTGAAATACAAGATATGCGCCATACACTAAACCAATTAAATAACTAAGACCGACAAGCATTTTCACAGTTGGCTGGAATAGTGCATCAATTCTAGCTACTTTCATATTCTTTTCGTAGACGTCATCTCCTAATTGATGAAATCTTTCCTGATCTGCATTTTCTTGTACGTATGCACGAATCACGCGCACACCAGCGATTGACTCAAGTACTTTATCATTCATATCACCGAACGCATCTTGCGCAACTGTAAATCTTTCATGCAATTTCTTTCCATATATATTCATCGCATACGCCATAATTGGAAGCGGTATAAGTGCCGCAAATGTAAGCTCCCAACTAATTGTAAATCCCATCATAAAGACAATCGTAAGCATATATAAACTCGAATCAACGAGCGTTAATATACCGAAACCAGCTGTCATAGCGATTGCTTTTAAATCATTTGTCGCTCTCGCCATTAAATCACCAGTACGATTTTTTTGATAAAAAGTCGGCGTCATCTTAAGTAAATGCCCCATAAATTTAGAGCGCATCGTTTTCTCAAGCACGAATGCACCGCCAAACAATTGATGTTGCCATACGAAAGTGAGGCCATATCCAACTATCGTAACCCCAATTAAAATAAGAATAGACTGTATAATAGCTTCGTTCGATAACGTTCCTGTTTTTATATTATCTATCGTAACCCCTAACACTTTCGGGGGAATAACTTCAACTATATTCACAATTAAAAGAGCTCCAATGGCGATACTATATCTCTTCCAATGCTCTTTAAAAAACCACTTTAACTTTAGTAATACTGAAAACAATGTAATCTCTCCCTTCTCGTTCTCGTTTATCTCTCATTTCTTTATCCGCTATCCAGACCCATTACATTTACATTTCGTAACCCATACAATCTCATCACATTTTTCCACCTTCCAAAGTTTTATTTAGTAACATGGAAAATAAACAAAAAAAAGCATACCGCCGCTTGACGATATGCACAAAAATGCATAAAAGCGTACGTTACGATATACGCAACGTACGCTTTTTATAAGACAAAAATGCCCTATATATCCGCACGGGTTGCGTAATGATATAAATGTTTTCTGCCATTTAACAGAGCTAAACCCATTACATTTACGATTACAATCATTACGCACACCCCCTTCATTTATTTTCCATTTATAATCTTATAACTTTATTGAGTATTCTGTCAATTGTTTTTTTTACAAATTGAATAAAAACATATGATCCATCATTTCGAAATAAGGGAATGTTCTGTAAGAAAGGGCATACAAAATAAAAACTTCATAAGAAATCGTTTTCACAAATATTTCATTTGAAAAATGTTATCAAACCCCATACAATCACCTTATACTCACTCTTACAAGTTGCTATTTTAGGAGGACTAATCATGACAACTAGCAATACGTACAAATTTTATTTAAATGGAGAATGGAGAGAAAGCTCTTCAGGAGAAACAATCGAAATTCCATCTCCATACTTACACGAAGTAATTGGACAAGTACAAGCAATTACTCGCGGAGAAGTAGATGAAGCAATTGCATCTGCAAAGGAAGCTCAAAAATCATGGGCGGAAGCTTCTCTACAAGATCGCGCAAAGTATTTATATAAATGGGCTGATGAGCTCGTAAATATGCAAGATGAAATTGCCGATATCATTATGAAAGAAGTCGGTAAAGGATATAAAGATGCGAAGAAAGAAGTTGTTCGTACAGCTGACTTCATTCGTTACACGATCGAAGAAGCTTTACATATGCACGGAGAAAGCATGATGGGCGATAGCTTCCCGGGCGGTACAAAATCAAAACTTGCGATTATCCAACGCGCACCACTTGGTGTTGTATTAGCAATCGCACCATTTAACTACCCAGTAAACTTATCTGCTGCAAAACTTGCACCAGCATTAATTATGGGTAACGCTGTTATTTTCAAACCAGCAACTCAAGGTGCAATTAGCGGTATTAAAATGGTGGAAGCACTTCATAAAGCTGGCCTTCCAAAAGGTCTTGTAAACGTAGCGACAGGACGTGGTTCTGTAATTGGTGACTACTTAGTAGAACACGAAGGCATCAATATGGTATCGTTCACAGGTGGTACAAACACAGGTAAACATTTAGCGAAAAAAGCTTCAATGATTCCACTTGTATTAGAACTTGGTGGTAAAGACCCTGGTATCGTTCGTGAAGATGCTGACTTACAAGATGCTGCAAACCATATCGTAAGCGGTGCATTCTCTTACTCTGGTCAACGTTGTACAGCTATTAAACGTGTACTTGTACACGAAAACGTAGCAGACGAGCTTGTTGGCTTATTAAAAGAGCAAGTAGCTAAACTATCAGTTGGATCTCCAGAACAAGACAGCACAATCGTTCCATTAATCGACGATAAATCTGCTGACTTCGTTCAAGGTTTAGTTGACGACGCTGTGGAAAAAGGTGCAACAATCGTTATCGGTAATAAACGTGAGCGTAACTTAATTTATCCAACATTAATCGACCACGTAACAGAAGAAATGAAAGTTGCTTGGGAAGAGCCATTTGGCCCAATCCTTCCAATCATCCGTGTTTCTTCAGATGAGCAAGCAATTGAAATTGCTAACAAATCAGAGTTCGGTCTGCAAGCAAGTGTCTTCACTAAAGACATTAACAAAGCATTTGCAATTGCTAACAAAATCGAAACTGGTTCTGTTCAAATTAACGGACGCACAGAGCGCGGTCCTGACCACTTCCCATTCATCGGTGTAAAAGGTTCAGGTATGGGCGCACAAGGTATCCGTAAGAGCCTTGAGTCTATGACACGTGAAAAAGTAACTGTATTAAACTTAGTTTAATCTTATACAAAGAAGCTGATCTAATTTTAGATCAGCTTCTTTTCTATATAGATACTTCCCAAAAACGGAGTATTTCGTTCTACTTTCGATTTGGTTTTCCAAATCGAACTAAAACATGCCATAATAATTTTAATTCTTGAAGCACTTCTTCATAAGTTCCACGATCACTCCAAGATAATGGATTGCGTTTTAAATCCGCTACAGCAGAACCGATTATATTTGCATCGATACAATGATTCCGTGCAATGCGTCTTGCTAAAGATGGCATTTTTGAACCTCTAAAATTCATTGGAACGTCGTCTACCATAAGTACAAAACCTGTGTGCCAATACAAATCCATAGCATACTTCAGGCAAATTTCTTCTAAAGTTCTTCCTACATCCGTACCCTTAAATGAAGGATCTACAACAAGAGCTTCCACGTCTTCTTTAAGAGAAATCTCTCCATGAACTTGCGCTTCAATATAATGATTAAGATTACGGGCTGGCTCTTTGCTTACTAAATCTATAAACGGCCTTTCCATGTTAGCCAGTAAATGATTAACTAATCTTGTTGGAGTCAAATTCCCTTCACCAATTGCACACTCTCTTACGAATGTCTCTTCCAAAAGAGCAGCTAAAATCATATCAAACTCCTCATAAGTCCCCTTTTCTTTTGGATCTTGATGCGAATCTAAATACGTATATGTAGAGCGAGAAGAAACTTTTGGAGATAAGAGAAAATAACATGATCCAAAACGCGGAGCCGGCCCATCTGGATGTAACATCAAATTTAGCGCCCCATACTTTGGCCGTTGATCATTCGTTACACCTTCCAATTGATATGCTCCTCCAAATATTCTCTGTTCCCAAAGGTCACGTTCACCGCCAGGATAAGCAGATACGCTTCCGTTAGATAGCAATGTTTCAAACTGACTTTTATATATTCCTTGCTCAAACAATGCTTCAGCAACACTTTTCATACTCGAATCGAGTCTGTCTGGATGAAAGTGTAAAGCGATCCTTGCATGAGATTTTAAGTTAGCCACAGCTTCTTCAAATATTTCATCTGTAATATTACACATGTTAAGTATATGATTAATTGTTGCTTTCGCCTCACGTTTTTCGTTCTCTGCATATTTTGAAATATACTCTAAAGCAAATAATTGAGACCTTGATAATTCCATAATCCAATCTCCCCTTTAATTGAAATGACCTTAATCCTTTCAATTAAAAGTGCATTTTTTCCTTCTTATGCAACTAACCTAGTGTATTGAACAAAAAGTACTTTCATACAGTCTAATTACAGATGCGAGCATTCTTTACGGGTAAATCCACACATTCTACAGAAATGTGATATCCTAGCCAACGCTCAGCAATATGTTCAAATGATAAGGCAGAGCCTGTTGTAAAAAATCGATGCTCAGGATTCAGATTGTCAGACAAAATTCCTTTGTGCTGTAAAATTGTGCTTAACTCTATCGCTGTTTCTTCTGCAGAACTAATAATCGTTACATCCTCTCCTAGTTCCTTTTTAATATAAGACTCTAAAAGTGGATAATGCGTACACCCAAGAATTAACGTATCTATATCTTCTTTCGTTAATGGCAGTAAAGCTTGTTTCACTTGCTCGGTTACATATGCTGTATCTTCTAATTGATTTTCTACAACTGTAGCTAAGGTCGGGCACGCATGACTATGCACTTCCAAATATGTATCAAGCTCATGCAATGCTTTTTCGTACATATTAGATTTTATCGTACCTACAGTTCCAATTACTCCGATTTTCCCTTTCTTCGTCACTTTAATAGCCGCTCTTGCTCCTGGATGGATAACGCCAATAACCGGAATAGAAAGTGCTTCTTGCAGCGCAGTCAATGCAGCAGCTGCAGCAGTATTACATGCTACAACTAGAGCTTTTAACGGAAACTGTTTGAGGAACTCAACCATTTCAAATACGAAAGATTGTACCTCTTCTACACTTCTTGGCCCATACGGACAACGCTCATTATCACCAATATAATAAATGCTCTCTTTAGGCAATTGTCTTATAATTTCGCTCGCAACTGTTAATCCCCCAACTCCCGAATCTAACACACCTATTACTGAATGTTTATGACATACAGACATATACTTCATCCCCTTTTCAATCATCTAGCGCCAACAACATTTATTATATTATGAAAATTCAATATTACATAATAATCCCTCTTACTTTTAATCACAAACTCTTCTCTATAATCTGATTATTATTATATCCATTGACGTATAAAAATTCATTTGTTACTCTTAAATACGTTAAATTAATATTTAAATCCTCATTCGTATCTCGGTGAGGTAGAGGTTGCAGTCATTAAGAGTATCATTTCAGGAGATGTAGTGGCATTGATGAACGAATGAGAAAGGAATGATTGCCGAAGTAAGCCCGTGTCCACCATGCACGCTTGCTGGGTCTGCTACTTAATAAGTGCAGAACTGTCACAAACGTTTCGTTTGTGGAGAGCTATCGAGAGGTATGTCGTGGGTTTCTTATAAGATAGAAAGCATGTAGCGGCAAATTACGTGCTTTTTTTGTTTTGTTTGGGACTTCTCTTCCTGACTCAGGAAGACATACATATCTCCTCGCTTGACTTGGTTATACTAACTTTGGAGGTATTTTCTATGCAACAAAAAAAATGGGGCTTTTGGGTACTCACAGCTTTCGTTGTCGGTAACATGGTTGGCGCTGGTATTTTCATGGTGCCAAGTACGTTGGCACAAACAGCAAGCCCTCTCGGTGTCACTTTAGCTTGGTTAACAACAGGGTTTGGTGTTTTAATGCTAGCTCTTGTTTTCGGTAATTTAGCAATTCGTCGTCCTGATTTAACGACAGGGCCACAAAGTCATGCATATGCTTTATTCTCAACACCAAAAAAGAAAAAAATGGCTGGTTTCAGTATGGTATGGGGATACTGGGTTGCAAACTGGGCAAGTAACGTTGCCATCATTACATCATTTGCGGGATATTTATCACTCTTCTTCCCAATTATGAAAGATACACGATTACTATTTTCAATCGGTTCTTTTAATGTAGAAGTCGGAAAACTAATTACATGTACGATTTGTTCCATCTTACTTTGGGGAACTCATATTATATTAACAAACGGTGTAAGCGGAGCTGGAAAGCTAAACTTCTTAGCAACAACAACGAAAGTAACTGGATTCCTATTATTCATCGTCGTTACATTATTTGCATTCGAAGCTTCTAAGTTTGGACAATGGTACACACCGATGATCGATAAATCAGGTGTATCACACGGCCTTCTTTCACAAGTAAACTTAGCTGCTCTTACGACGCTTTGGGCGTTTATCGGAATTGAATCAGCGGTTCTTTTATCAAACCGTGCTGTTTCTCCAAAAACGGTAAAACGCGCAACAGTTGCGGGATTACTTATTACAGTTGCGATTTACTTAGGAATTACAATTTTAACAATGGGTGTACTTCACATTGATAAATTACAAGCTTCTGAACGTCCATTAGCAGATGCACTAAACGCTGCAATGGGTCATGGCGGCGGGAAACTGATGGCATTACTTGCTCTTACTTCCCTATTCGGTTCCATCTTAGGCTGGATTTTATTAAGCTCAGAAGTACCATATCAAGCAGCAAAAGAAGGTTTCTTCCCTTCCTTCTTCACAAAAACAAACAAAAAAGGAAGTCCAATTTATTCATTACGATTAACAAACATTATGTCGCAAGTGTTCTTATTCTCAACATTATCAGGAACAATTGCGGAAGCTTATACATTCGTTATTACTGTATCGACACTGGCCTACCTCATTCCATATCTCGTTTCACCAATCTTCCAGTTAAAACTAGTCGCAACTGGTGAAACGTATAAAAATGAAATGCGGGCAAGAATTACAGATGGCATAGTCGCAGTGATTGCACTTTGCTACGCACTGTGGGTTATTAAAACAGGAGCAGCCGATATAAAAACATTCCTTCTCGGAATTGGTTTATTCGTAATCGGCTTTGCCTTCTATCCATTAATGAATCGTGATCAGAAAAAAAATAACGAAAAGAAAAACGGGCAAGTTGCATAACGCAATTTGCTCGTTTTTTCTTTTACAAAACATATATAATAGAACAAAGAGGTGAAAAACATGTCAATCGAATCACTATGGAGCAGCCGTTTCCAACAACATATGCAAAATATCATTACATACTTTGCACGTATGATTAACGGTTTACTATATAGCTTTATCTTTATTTCATGCGTTGGCGCATACTACTATGCTCAGTTTCTAAAAGCATCTCCTTCTAAAGGAATATCTTTACTACTCATCACGATTGTACTTACATTCATTATAACGAGATGCCCTATTCGTACATTTATTCAAAAACCTGACGCTGTCTATTTACTAGCACTAGAAGAGAAATTAACTTCTTATTTCAAAAAATCTCTTCTATACAATTACATCATTCAGCTTTTCCCATTATTATTTACGTTCCTTATTCTCGTTCCGCTTGCACTGCAATCATTACAATTAACGATACCTTTCTTATGTACAATCTTTATCATTTTAATGGTTACGAAAGCTTGGAACATATACATACATTGGATGTGGCGTGATCGTCACGAAAAAAATATATGGCTGATTATTCGTATTGCTTGTAACGCCCTAGTCATTTATATGCTGTTTTATGCGGCAAATGTTCTCATATTGGGCGGATTACTTTTACTGCTTGCTTTCCTGCTTCTTTATACGAAAAAACAGCCTACAAAACGAATACCATGGGATTACATAATCGAGCAAGAAGAAAAAATGAACGTTCGTTTTTATCAATTTGCTAGCATCTTCACTGATGTTCCGCAACTAAATAAGCAAGTAAATAAAAGAAAATGGCTTACAACTTGGATTGAACCTTTATTACATAAAAAACGAGCAACTTTCTTCTATTTACATACACTCGCATTTTTACGCGGGAATGATTATTTCGGTATATATATTCGCTTAGGGTTGATCGGTGCCTTCGCCTTATATTTTATACCAAACATATACGTAAAAGGCGCTATCGCATATATCGTCCTATATATGATTTCTATGCAGCTCCGTTCCCTATGGAAATATTTTTCGGGAAATATTATTGTAGCATTATATCCAATTGATACTGAAAAACGGCTGAATCAATTTCTTCACTTACTCTTTATATTGCTACGCATTCAGCTCATTATATTTTCAATTGTTATACTCATTGCTACGGGACAATTACTACATGCTTTGATTATTATGGTAATCGGGGTAATCTGGATCAAATTTATTATTGTACCAAAAACGAAGCAACGAATTTCCGCATTTTAACGAAAAGAAATATCTTAAAAGCCAAGGAGAAAATAAAGTATCTCCTTGGCTTTTTTATTTTCATTCCTCAAACAAAAATCACTGAAACAACCAATATTTTATGATTTTTACATAGAAAAACGATAATACATGTTTACGTCCTAACAAAAAGGGTATCTATTAAATTAACAGAGTAAAGGAGGGGCCTATATTGTGAATAAAAAAATGGAACAATTGAAGCACCACGTTACCGACAATCAACGCAAACATGCTTTAACAACAAACCAAGGAGTAAAAATAGCCGAAGATGAATTCTCTTTAAAGATGGGCTTAAGAGGCCCAACCTTAATGGAGGATTTCCACTTTCGCGAGAAAATGACCCACTTTGATCATGAGCGAATTCCCGAAAGAATTGTTCATGCACGCGGAGTTGGCGCTCATGGTTATTTTCAGCTTTATGAATCGTTAGAGGCATATACAAAAGCAGATTTTCTTACTAACCCTTCAAAAAAGACACCTGTATTTGTACGGTTCTCGACCGTTCAAGGCTCTAAAGGATCCAATGACACAGTAAGAGATGTGCGCGGATTTGCCACAAAATTTTATACAGATGAAGGTAACTATGATTTAGTAGGTAATAATATGCCAGTATTCTTTATCCAAGATGCTATAAAATTCCCTGATTTTGTCCATGCAGTTAAACCAGAACCACATAATGATATTCCTCAGGGAGCTAGCGCTCATGATACATTTTGGGATTTTGTTGCGCACAATCCCGAGTCTACTCATATGGTTATGTGGCAGATGAGCGACCGGGCTATTCCGCGTAGTTTACGAATGATGGAAGGTTTTGGGGTTCATACATTTCGACTTATTAATAAAGAAGGAAAAGCCCACTTCGTAAAATTTCACTGGAAACCTACCCTCGGAGTTCATTCATTAGTATGGGATGAAGCTCAAAGAATTGCTGGGAAAAACCCTGATTTCCATCGTCAAGATTTATATGAAGCAATTGAAAAAGGGGATTATCCAGAATGGGAGCTTGGATTGCAGCTAATTCCAGAAGAAAATGAGCATGCATTTGATTTTGATATTTTAGATCCAACGAAATTATGGCCAGAAGAAGAAGTTCCTGTAAAACTAGTTGGTAAAATGACATTGAACAAAAATGTTGATAACTTCTTTGCAGAAACGGAGCAGGTAGCTTTCCACCCTGGCCATGTCGTACCAGGTATTGATTTTTCAAATGACCCTCTTCTGCAAGGAAGATTGTTCTCCTATACAGATACACAATTATCTCGTTTAGGAGGCCCTAATTTTCACCAAATTCCTATTAATCAGCCCGTATGTCCTTTTCATAATAATCAACGTGATGGCATGCATCAAATGCAAATTCATCGCGGTCAAACAAGCTATCACCCTAATGGCTTAAATAATAATCAACCAGCAACCGTCCAAGCCGAACAGGGCGGATATGAGCATTATCAAGAAAAGATTGATGGACATAAAATTAGAGGCCGCAGTAAAAGCTTCCTTAACTTTTATTCTCAGGCTAAACTTTTCTACAATAGTATGAACCCTATTGAAAAGCAGCACATAAAAGATGCATTTTGCTTTGAAGTTGGGAAGTGCAAATCAGACATGGTGAAGGCAAATGTAATTGCTCTTTTAAACCACGTCGATCGTCAATTAGCAAAGGAAGTCGCTAACATGATTGGAGCCCCTTTGCCTAAAGAAAATCACGAAATAAATTCGGATGCAAAATCACCTGCACTAAGCATGTCCAACACTATTTTTAAAGCTGATTCCAAAAATGTGGCAATTCTATTAAATGGTGACCCAAGCGTCTCCCTTCTGTCCGAATGGATTCAAGCTTTTGTACAACACCGAATGAACTATAGCATCATAGATAATAAAATTCATCAGTTCAATGATTCCATTAAAGTAACGGATACTTATACAACAGCAGACTCTGCACTTTTTGATGCGGTATTAGTGTTTAGTAGCGAATCTGTCATTCAACCCCCTGTTTTAGAATTTGCAGAAACTACTTTTAAACACTTTAAACCGATAGCCTATGTCCTTAGCGATCCTCATGCTTTAGACAATAGTAAAATCAAATTAGATGGAGCAGGAATTTACAACTTAACAAACACTTCAATTGAGTCATTTATAGAAGGCATTGCCCAAGGACGATTCTGGAACCGATAATATAATATAAGGAGCGGATTAAAATGAGTAAAAAAATTGCTATTTTAATAACGGATTATTTCGAGGACACAGAATACACAGAGCCAGCAGAAGCTTTTAAACAAAAGGGATATGAATTAACAACTATTGAAACAGAAAAAGGTAAAACGGTACACGGTAAACAAGGAAAAAGTGAAATTGTAATTGATAAAGGTATCGATGACGTTTCTCCAGGAAACTTTGACGCACTCTTCATACCGGGTGGATTTTCTCCAGATATACTTCGTGCGGATGAGCGTTTCGTTCACTTTAGTAAAGCATTTATGGATGCGGAAAAACCGGTTTTCGCTATTTGTCACGGACCTCAGCTACTCATCACTGCACAAACACTTGAAGGACGTGATGTCACTGGATATAAATCTATTGAAGTCGATTTAAAAAACGCCGGCGGAAACTTTCACGATAAAGAAGTAGTCGTATGCCAAAATCAGCTAGTAACAAGTAGACAACCTGAGGACATCCCGGCGTTTATTGAAAAATCGTTGCGTATATTGGAATAGTTATTAAAGATTAATCAAAGTAGCTATTTAGCTACTTTGATTAATCTTTTTATTTGTATGAAAAACAAAAAAGAACCTTATTTTTAATGATCTTTTCATACACCCTCTTTTCTCTCCCCGGAACTTCTAATCACTTTTCATAAGCAGTTCTCATATAGTGAAAATGACTATACAATTCCTATCCATAAGTTAAATAATGATTTTACACATATATAAATACAAAAGATGGGAGCCTTATTTATGAATAACAATCCACCTTCAACGCCCCCAAATCCAGCGGAAACGAATAATAATGAAGTGAGCTTACAAACGTTACGCGTCATCGGACTTATTGTACTGATTAGTGGCTACATATTAGTCACTCTTTCTGAAGTAGGAACGTTAAAAAATCTTTTACTACAACCGAGCACCACTCCAAATTTAGCTGAAGTTGATCCGTTTTAAAAGCCATATGAAAAGCGATTTCTAGCATCGCTTTTCATATCGTTTTATCCAATCTGAGAAACCTCCCCCTCATACTTCTCTCTCCCAATCGCCTTCATAAATAATAAAATACTGCTCATACCAACGATAAAGTACAGAGCACTCATGCCCCAAGATGCGATAAATGAACCTAACATAACACCCAATGCCCCGTTCATTTTTGCTACTTGAAAGACCATTCCGTTAATCGCCATATATGAACCTCTCGCCTCATTTGGTACCATATCTGCCATAATAGATTGACGCACTGGCACATACATCATTTCTCCTACCGTTTGGAAAAGCCCTGCAATTAATAAAATCCATAAACTATTGCTCGTTCCGAGTATTGTAAATCCAATTGTATAAATGAATAAGCCTACATATAATATTTTCAAATCGTTGAAGCTTTTCAGCATTTTAATAAGAAGTGCTGAACATAATACAACTAAAATTGTATTCTCTGCAGAAATCCAGCTCAGCATGCGAATACCTGTTAAATCAAACGTAACACCATTCCCGAATAAAAAGTGCACCGTTTCAAATTCCTTCTGCAAACGTACTCCTAAATAATTATTAATCTGAAACTCTAAAGATAACGTACATATACTTGCTGCACAAAAAATTAAAAATGCTCTATCTTTCATTACGACTTTATAACTATCTGCCATATCTTTTAATACATTTTTCTTCTCTACTATTTTTCTAGCTACATACACCTCTTCCATATATACAGCCATCACATATAAAGTAATAACTGCAATCACTGTTAATCCGATAAACAATTGCAATCTATAGTTCTCAAATAGTAATCCGCCAAATATCGCTCCAATCGCAATGGATAAATTAATTGCCCAGTAGTTAATGCTGTACATCACTTTTCGATTCTCAGGTGTACTCACATCAATTAACATCGCCTCTGTCGCAGGATTCATAAGTCCAGATCCTAAACTATTCACTAGCATAAAGATAAATGTTAACCAAGGTGAATCTACATAATCGGAATTTGCAATCCCCATACAAGCAATGGAAATGACTTGTATACTTTGACCGATAATCATAACCTTTTTACGACCAAGCCGATCTCCAACATACCCACCGTACAAACCAATTACTAATGAAGCTATGACATTAATAAGTAGTAACGCACCAGCAATCGCACTACCTAACTTTATTGAAAAATAAATCGCCATAAATGGAAAAATCATCGTGGATACAGTACGTGTTAAAAACGAAGTTATAATTCTAATTTTTATATTTCGATGCATACTCCAAAATCCCATTGTTTCCCCCTCCTTATGCTTACTTATTTTACTTTGAAAAAAAGGAAGAAAAAGGTTAGAATATTCTAAAGAGTTTCCCCTTTTATAATAGAAGGAAGTGTATATATGAAAATTATGGACTATTACATTAGACTAAGACTACATGCACAAGATCAACAGCATATGCGAAATAGCTTACAAGAATTAGCGGATGTTTTATATTGCAGTACGAAAAACGTAAAGATTTTATTAAAGAAAATGAGCGAGGAGCAATTAATTAGCTGGACTCCAGGGCGAGGTCGCGGGAATAAAACGGAAATTCTATTTATACATAATTTCGTAGAAGCGATTGAGTCCTATACAGATGAACTGTTAGCGCAAGAAAAATTAAAAGATATCTTTCTTCTTTTAAAAGAACCCCTACCCCTTGCACTTCAAAAAAAGATAGAAAATAAACTACATCATCATTTTGGATACGAACCTTCAAATGATATGTACGACATATTAAAAATTCCTATATCGAGAAAGATAGTCCCATTAGATCCGGCTTTTGTGGCTGTAACTACAGAAAGCCATCTTACAAGTCAAATTTTTGATACGTTAGTCGTTTATAACGATGTTACGGAAAAAATGGAGCCACACATTGCGCATACGTGGGAATTAAGTGAAGACGGGCTTACGTGGACTTTTTATTTACGAAAGGATGTATATTTTCATAACGAAACAGTTTTAACTTCTAAAGATGTACGATTTTCATTTGAAAGACTAAAAGAAGTTCACTCTCCTTTCGAATGGTTAACAGCAGAAATTGTTCAAATTGAAACGCCATCACCACTGCAAATTCGATTTCATTTAGCAAAACAAAATTTATTTTTCTTACACTATGTAAGTTCCATACAACTAGCAATTTTGCCGCGTGATGCAGTTATTCAAAATCATCATTATATAGGTACTGGACCTTTCAAACTTGCCCATTACTCTGAAGATAATATCGTGCTCGAAGCGTTCACTCATTATTTTAAAGAGCGCGCTTTATTAGACCGTATTGAATTTTGGGGTATTCCTGATCATGTACAAATCGATGCTGATTATGAACTACCAAATGAAGAAGAAAATGAAAGGCATAATATACAAATAGAAGAAATAGGTTGTATTTATGCTGGCTTCAACTTTACAAAACCTGGTCCTCATCACGACATTTACTTTCGAAAGGCTTGGAGAGAACTATATGATGTTGAAATGATACTTCGTAACATAGAAGGAAGACGAACAATTGCTGCATCAAGCTTTTTCCCTGAAAGAAGTCGCCAAGCTTCTAAAAGGTCTTACTCTTTAGAAAAAGCAAAAGAGTATTTAAAAAAGAGCACTTATAATGGAGAGACGATACATATTTACTTCTTCGCATTTAAAGATAGTGCAAATGATGCATATTTCTTAAAAGAACGATGTGACGGTCTAGGTATACAAGTAGAGCTTCACCCATTTCTCGTTTCAGATTATATGAACCGTTCTATCGATCAGCATGCCGATATTATTTTCATGGGAGAAGTGTTTGCTTCCAATCACGAACTTGCATTCTTAAATGTATTTAAAAATAAAAGTTGCTTCATAAACCGCTTCATGGACCCGCACTATGAAAAACAAATTAACTGTTTACTTGATACATTTTTATTAGAAGAAAATAAGGAGAAGCGCTATGAGCTCATGTATGAGATCGAAGAATTTTTACAAACAGAACACATCATTTTATTTAACTATCACGTTTTAAAAAGAAAGACATACCCTTCTTCTTTAAAAAACGTAACAATTGATTCATTCGGTTGGGCAAATTTTGCGAAGTTATGGATACAGCCATCCATGTATTAACATGCAAGTTTTTATAAAAGGAGAAGGTACTACATCCTTAGTAGTACCTTCTTCACATACAAATACAAACTATTATTTAATTACTTCATCTAAGTGATCTTTCAAGTTCAATAAATATTGCTCAATATCCGGATTCTTCACCACATCATAACAAGCAAAACTCTTTAACGGACTCATCCCAAGAAACTTCTGCACGCGGTGTAAATGACTAAGCGTTGATTCTAGACTTTCCCCTTCAAAGAACTTCGTCTTATCTCCAAATGAATTTTCAGGTGCATTCCAAGTTGTAGAGAACATATACTCTTTCTCTGTTAATAAACCACCTGTTCCGTATTCATCTGCACCTTTAAAGAACAAACCGTATTCATATACTTCATCCATATACGTTTTAAATAATCCTGGAACACTAAACCAATAAATCGGTGTTTGATAAATCACAACATCAGCCCATAAAAATTTATCTTGTTCTTCCTTTATATTGTATCCATCTTGAATCGTTGTTGTTTTCACTTGATGACTCTCGCTTAATACCGCCACCATATGATCCACTAACGTTTTATTTAATCGTCCTTCCTTTGTACCGTATTTTTCATGTCCATTTATAATAAATATTTTTTTCATCGTTTTCCTCTCCCCTACTCTATTCCTCGCTTATTAACCCAAGTTGCTGTTTCAACGTAAGATTATCTTCTAAATGCCAGTCTTCCGTAATCTTTCCGTCTTTCACATGCAAAATATCTATTGCAGAAAAGCTAATATTTTTACCGTTATGCGTTCCTGTAAAAGAAAGACGAGCTGTTACTTTATCACCGACGACTAATAAATCTTCAATCTCGCAATGTATATTAGGAACGACTTTACGAAAGTTTTGTGCTGCAAACTTTAACCCTTCAACACCTTGTGGTCGCTCTTTTGGCAACGTATTATCGAAAAAATCTTTCGTAACAGTCTGCGAAAGAAGCTCCTCTTTACCTGTATCCCAAAATGCATAAAAACGCTGCGCTGCATGAACCATTTCGGTCGCTTCCATTTTACTTAGTGAAGGATCGATTGTCATTTTTTTTGCCTTTGGCATTTCTTTTAATAACTGTACTTCAGTTTTTCCCTCCACGCCACATGCTACAAGCACAATACAAATAACAAACAAACTAAGAAATCCAAACAACTTTTTTATCCCCATGAAAATCACCACCTCCTCCTCTAAATCCTTTGTATTTCGTATTGCTATTGTATATACACTAACTTCCTTTATGGAAGTAGTGATATTTTTTTCATATAGTTACCAAAAGTATAGTTTTGTGATACTATAAAGCAAATTCATTCAAAAAATTTTATGGAGGCTAGTTCCATGAACAATATAGATCCAGTTGAATTAACGAAAGGTTTACCTGGCATACCTTGTCCCATCGCTAAAACGCTTGATGTAATTCGTACAAAATGGACGTTTTTAATCATTCGCGACCTTCTTATCGAAGGAACATTACGCTTTAGTGATTTACAAAAATCAATGGACGGGATTAGCCCGAAAACATTATCGCTTCGACTAAAAGAATTAGAGTCTCAAGGCATTATAACGAGAAAAGTATATCCAGAAGTTCCGCCTCGTGTAGAGTACACATTAACGGATAAAGGAAAGCAATTAGAGGGGATATTTATTGAATTAAAACGGTTTGGATTAAGCTTATAAACCAAAAAACCTTACCATTGTTAAACAGGCTATAATTAGAAGTAATTATAGCCTCATTGAAACGTAAGATTAAGAAGTTAGCAGAAGAGAAGAAACAATTACGTGAGCAATTGAAGATTGCTTATGCAGATATATACAAAAAGAATTTAGAATATGAGGGGGAACTTTGTCCACCTTTATTCTGTCACTAAGTAGCGTATAAATTTATATTTTATTAGTTTATCTTCACACTATTAAACGTCTCCATATGTGTGCATCAGCTTAAAAATTTTATAATGCCCCCACAAGATAAAATCTATATTTTTTCTTGTGAGGGTATACACGCAAAGCAACTAAATCTTTGGCTTGTTATTTACTAGTTCGTTGCACAAACCCTACATTTCTAGCAGGATCTCGTAAAATATTAGAGGATAAAAGAATTGAATTTCTTGAGTAAATAGTTAAGAGTTCTCTATATTTTTAATTATTTCTTTTTCAATCTTCTCAAGTTATTTTATCTAAAATATGATTAATGTGCGCCGCTTAACTTAACTAAAATTTTTGCTTGCGCTTTATCATGAATTAACGCTTCAAAACCTTGTTCAGCAATATTATCTATATCAACTTTACTTGTAATAATGGATTGCGCAGGTAATCTTCCATTAGCGAGTAATTGAATGACCTCATTATAAGTTTCATTACTGTATCCCACAGATCCCATTAATTTTACGCCACTAAAGAGTAAGGAAGCAGGAGCATTAAATTGGATATCTTGAGTATGGAAGCTAATAACCATCATTGTGCCACGAACTTTAGTTGATTGAATGGCTTGATTAAATGTTGACTCAACACCTGCAGCTTCAATTGTTACATCTGCTCCATCTGGGAATAATTTACGAATTTCTTCTACAGGGTTTACTTCTTTAGCATTAAAGACATGCGTCGCACCCACTTCGGTTGCTTTGGCAAGCCGACTATCAAATAAATCAACAACAATAATATTAGAAGCACCTGCAGCTTTTGCACCTAAAATAGCAAATAGCCCAATAGGACCGGCGCCATAAACAACAACAGTATCTCCTTCTTCAACATTTGAATCCTTAATTGATTGGAATGATACAGCTGCCGGTTCTACCATTGCTGCTACTTCTAGTGATAAATTATCTGGAATTTTAAAAATCGTTTTTTGTGGAAGTATCACGTATTCAGCAAACCCTCCGTCGATTTGTGCACCAACCGCGTCTAAAGTGATAAAACGTTCAGTTTCAGCATTTGAAGGATCTTTGAGCATCATTGGATAAATACATACTCTGTCACCTTCTTTAAATTTTGTTACATGAGCACCAACCTCTGCAATTTCACCAGAAAATTCATGTCCGATTATCATATTCTTATTCATTGGTACTGAATCTGGATGCAAGTATGCATGTAAATCAGAACCACAAATACCAGCCCATGCCACTTTAACTTTTACATCATTGGGTTGTAACTCTTTTGTTTCTCTTTCCTCGATACGAATATCTTTTTCACCATACCACACTGCGGCTTTCATAAAAAATCCTCCCTCAAATAATTGGAATATTATATATAATTTTCATTTAATATTAGATCGTAATTCATTTTTTAAAGCATAACGGTAATTCTTTTGCTCTTTAACCTTACTCATTCCTCCTTTGCTATGTTCAATAATCTATCATAGGTTTTTAAGGAAGACGATGAGCAAAAAATAATATACGTCTCGAATTGAGACATTTGTTTTAATTTGGTTCATTTATCAATAAGTTCTTAGAAATCTGAATCAACTCTTCTTTTGTATAGGAATATTCATTGCTTAACCATTTTTTTATAATCTCAAAAAAGCCACTACAGTAAAAATCACACAGTACCATTGGGTAATCTGAGTTTTGGATTTTTTTCGAAAGCGGATCATTATATTCCATTGAGTTTTCATATAAATTTTCTGCACCAAATCGAATCAATTTTTCGTATAACTCAAGGCTATTATTTTTACTAGTAATATTAAAAAACAATGCACGATTAACATCTATGTATTCAATTATTTCCTCAAACAATGTATGTTCTAAATCCAATCCTTCTTTTGTTTGTTCAAAAAGATTGATTGCGATGGAATTTGATACATCGCTAAATAATTCATATTTATCCTCATAATGACGGTAAAATGTGCTTCTATGAATCATTGCTTTTTCACAAATATGATTGATTGTGATGGATGAAAATGTTTTTTCTTTTAATAAATCCATAAACGCATCTTTTATTATGTTTTGTGTGCGTAAACGTGTGAAATTACTCAATTTTAGTATCCTCCTATATTGAATCTAAGTACTGCATGAATTTGTGATTGTTTTCCTAATCCTTATCTCCTTTTAGTATGCCTAAATTAATGATAATCTGGCATTTCCCCACGAATATAATCCTTTTATGAAACTGAGATGGATCATATAAATTTGGCTCTGGCGCGAATATACCAGAGCCAAAATATTTAATTTAGTTCACTTTTTACAGGGAAAGAATGTAATCCATATATAGAACTACTATTTGAGATAGGAACAGGAAGATCCTGGTCAATAAATGAAAATGATTTATATCTTTTTATTAATTCCGTTAATACAATTTTCGCTTCTAATCTAGCTAGAGGAGCACCTAAACAAAAATGGATGCCATGTCCAAATGTAAGATGAGGATTACGTCTACGATATATGTTAAAACTATCGGCATCTTTGAATTGATGCGAGTCACGGTTAGCTGATCCAACCCAAGCTGAAATGATTTGGTCTACTTGTAAAGTTTGTCCTTTTAATTGAATCTCTTTTTTTACTCTGCGTACAATTCTTTGAACTGGTGAACGATACCGCAATACTTCTTCAATTGCTTTCGGAACAAGAGATACATCCTGTTGTAATTGATCATAAACATTTGGATGTTCTATGAAGCAATATAAAGCGTTTCCAAGTAAATTGGTTGTTGTTTCATTTCCCGCTACTAAAAGTAGTTTACAAAACGGTACTATTTCTTTTCCTGAAATGTTTTTGTCCGCTTCACTTTGAACTAATAAAGAAATAATGTTATTTGAATCTTTTTTGGATTTCCCTCGATTGGATTGTATGATTTCTTCAAAAAACTCTCCTAATTCATTTTCTGCTTGTAAACGTGTATTAAAAAATTCTTCCAAATAATCCGAATCATCATGACTCGGTGAACTTACGATAATATCAGACCATCTCTTAAACCTTTCCATATCCTTAGCAGAAACACCTAACATTTCAGCAATTACTATAACTGGTAACGGATAAAATAACTCTCTAACAATATCAAAAGTTTCACGATTAGATAATTGATTGAGTATATCGTTTGTGATTTGCTGGATTCTAGGTTCCCATTCCCTTAATGCTTTAGGAGTGAAAGACCGATTTACAATAGACCGAATTTGCGTATGCTTTGGCGGATCCATCCCAAGAATACTTTGTGGAAATGGAGACTTTTTCTTCTCAGGCATAATACTAGAAAAGTACTCTTTATCCTCTAAGACAGTTTTTACATCTTCGTACAAAAAAACATTCCACATGTCTGTCTGATGATTAAAACAAATAGGATCCTTTTCTCGCATCTCTTTATACCATGCAAATGGTTTATACGGATCTTCTAAAGCCTTTTTTCCCATCAACTTATTTGTAGGAATCATAACAACTGATTGATAAGGTGTTTTCATATATAACAATCTCCTCTCAAAAAAATTTCATTACACCGAATAATATTCACCGAATGTTATTCGGTGTAATGAGGATTATACAACAAGAACCAAAATATTCAAACTACTTTTTCGGTTTTAAAATATCCGTTAATATATAAATAAGGGGGAATAGACATTGCATAAAAAAACTCTGACAAATAGAAAACAACAAGCTTTACTAACACAGAACAATATATTTCATGTGTTTTTAAATTTAATGAAAGAAAAGAAATTTGAAAATATAACAATTGAAGATATTTGTAAAAAAGCAAATGTATCAGTAGGAACTTTTTATCATTATTTCACTTCCAAAGAGGATATTTATAAAAAATTATTTCAACAAATTGAAGAAAATCTACATGTTGAATTAGAAAATATCGATCAACATGCAACAATGCAAACAACTATTTTAACTTTCTTCCAATGCATAGCTGAATATACAACTAAATTGGAGTTACATATAAATCTTCTTAACGATTTCAACAAAAGGTCATTTATATATGAGCCTTCACTCATTTACGAAGCTCTAAATGGCTTTGTTTACAAAGGACAACTTGAAAAAGAATTAACAAATGATATGAGTGTAGAAGAAATAACAACGTATCTTTTTACAATTGCTAGAGGACTTATATTAGATTGGTGTCTTTTAGATGGAAAATACTCACTAGAACAGAGAATGAATACTTATATGAATTTAGCATTGAAATCTTTAAAGCCTTAAATTTTAATCAAGCCCTACGCTTTGTTGCTTCATTTTGTACATTTCATTCAGTTTTATTTTTTCTAGGTGTTACGCAGCTGGAAAAAAAGAAAAAGCATGCCCCTTCTTTATACTGCGAGAAGGGCATGCTTTTTCTTTTTTTACAATACAACTTATAAATCCCACATCAATCCATTTCAAGATAGTTAATTTCCCTTTTCCTATCCCCTCGGAAAAGGAGAATAACAGTCAAAATACATATGAAAAATCAAGAAAATGAATATTTCATACAGGCTAGTTTTAGCACTGTGTATACTTTATATCGTTAAAAATCCATTAAAAAATGAACCACTTTGAGATATATGTCGCATTTTGAAACACATAAACATTTTTGATTATCGTTTTCCTCTAATGCCTATGATAAATTGCTATACATAGCTAGCTTACAATTATATTTCTAAAAATAATATTTCACCTTTCATAAAAAATAAAAAGGAGTTTTTAAAATGAAGAACCGAGTAAACCCAGCATTATTACCAGGCTTAGAAATGTATCCAGATCAAGATTTACGCCCAGAGTGTTTGCCAGTAATGAGAGAAGAAGCATCAAAAGTCTTCCCTCCTACCATTGTTGATGAAACTCTTTCTGTAACAAATGAAGTCATTGAGGGACCTGATGCAAATCCATTACGATTAAAAATTTATCGTCCAAAATCAAATAATGAATCCTTACCTGCTCTGTTGTGGATACATGGTGGCGGATATATCTTGGGATCTATAAATGATAACGATGATCTTGCTGTAAAAATTG
The DNA here is from genome assembly GCF_001883995.1 of Bacillus paranthracis. Classification (GTDB taxonomy): domain Bacteria; phylum Bacillota; class Bacilli; order Bacillales; family Bacillaceae_G; genus Bacillus_A; species Bacillus_A paranthracis. Next base: position 125,733 of record NZ_MACE01000005.1, read on the forward strand.
CAAAAGAGGCTAACTGTATGGTCGTTTCTGTAGATTACCGTTTAGCTCCTGAACATCCTTATCCAGCTCCAATTGAAGATTGTTATGCAGCATTAAAATGGATTGCTGATAACGCGGAGACATTGAACATTGATTCGAATCGAATTGGTGTTGCAGGAGTGAGCGCTGGTGGCGGACTAACAGCTGCATTAACATTATTAGCCCGTGATCGCCAATATCCTTCTATTTGTTTCCAAATGCCGCTTTATCCAATGATTGATGATCGTAATAACACACCTTCTGCCAATGAAATTAAAGAAGGGTTTGTTTGGAATCAAAAATCAAATGAAGCTGGCTGGAAAATGTATTTAGGAGAATTACATGGAACGGATCATATTCCCGCTTATGCAGCCGCTGCTCGAGCAGAAGATTATCGTAATTTACCACGTACCTACACATGCGTTGGTCAATTGGACCCATTCCGTAGTGAAACATTAACCTATGTAACCAAACTTGCAGAAGCTGGTGTTGATGTCGAGTTCCATTTATATCCTGGAGCTTATCATGGGTTCGAAATGATGCATCCGGATACTGATATATCTATTCACGCTTGGAATGATTATGTGCGAGCAGTTAAAACTGGTTTCGCAAGAAAGTAACTAAGGTAGCTACAAAAAATTTCATAATAAAGGAGAATTTTTAATGAAGAATAGAGTTCATCCAGAATTAAGAGAAATGTTTTCTGTATTACCTGAAGTAGATAATAGTCCGGAAAATTTCCAACAATATAGGAAATGGGCTAAAGAATCTTTTACTGCAACAGTTCTATCATCGAATGATGAAGTTACTGTATCTAATCGATTTATACCTGGGCCTGAAAGAGCGCCTGAAGTTAGAGTTCGCATTTATGAGCCAACTAAAAAAACAAAAGCTTTACCTGGGGTCCTTTGGATACACGGTGGTGGATATCAAGTGGGATCACCCGAAATGGATGACAAACTTTGTGAAAAGTTCGTATTGGAAGCCAACTGTATAGTGGTTTCGGTTGACTATCGATTAGCACCGGAAAATCCATTCCCTGCACCACTTGAGGACTGCTATGCAGCTTTACAGTGGGTTTCTAATAATTCGGAAGATCTTGGTGTCGATTCTTCTCGAATTGCAATTGCCGGAATGAGTGCGGGAGGTGGACTAACAGCAGCCCTTGCCCTTTTAGCAAGGGATAGAAAGGGACCTTCAATTATATTCCAAATGCCACTATGCCCTATGATTGATGATCGTAATATAAAACCTTCTGCTTTTGAGATAACGGATTCAAAATTATGGAACAGAAAAACTAATATCTCTGGGTGGAAAATGTATTTAGGTTCAGTTTACGGTGAAGAGGTATCCCCATACGCTGCTCCAGCTCGTGCAACTGACCTTACAGGACTTCCACCAACTTATACAATGGTGGGTGAAATAGACTTATTCCGAGACGAGACAATTGAATATGCGAATAGATTAATGCAAGCTGGAGTACCAACAGAATTTCATGTTTATCCTGGTGGCTACCATGGATTCGAATTAATAGTGCCCAATGCTGAAATTAGCCAAAGAGCTGAGGAAGAATATATCGGTGCATTAAAGCGAGCATTACAAAAAACAGAAGTTTAAATATATATGAGGATTTTATATAGCATATAGTAAAAAATAAGAGAAAGAGTCTATGAAGAGAGTAGCTCCTCTGTCACTAAGTCTTATAGAGATAAAAAAGTACTGGCAATGCCAGTACTTTTTTATTATTATGCACGCTGTTCAACATTGACTCTTTTAATAAAGAACGAGATTATTAATCCAACAATTACTACAATGATAGCAAAGATAAAGGTATTTTGAACACCGTTTGTAAAGGCCAGAACTTGGTTTAATGGATTTTCTTTATCAGATACTGTCTGAAGGAAGCTTCTTGAACCTGAGGAAAGAATTGAAATTCCAACAGCTGTTCCAATAGCACCAGCAACTTGTTGTAAGGTGTTCATAATCGCTGTTCCATGCGGGTATAGTTCAGGTGGCAGCTGATTTAATCCGTTTGTTTGAGCTGGCATCATAATCATTGAAATCCCAACCATAAGTGCAATGTGTAGTGCAACAATAAATCCTGTAGATGTTTCCAATGTTAAAGTTGAGAAACCATACAGTGCACATGCTACAATGACAAGTCCAGGAATAACTAGCCATTTAGGACCAAAACGGTCAAATAATCCCCCCATAACAGGCGAAAGAATTCCATTAATAATTCCTCCCGGTAGAAGCATAAGACCCGCTGCAAACGTTGATAACGCTAATGATGTTTGTAAGTATAATGGTAAAATCATCATCGTACAAAGCAGCACCATCATGCATACTAAAATTAAGAGAAGTCCAATAACGAACATTGGATATTTAAAAGCCTTAAGGTCTAACATTGGCTCATCCATCTTCATTTGACGAAGGGAAAATGCAATTAATCCAACGACTCCAATAACAAGAGAAAGAATAACGTGTGAGCTTCCCCAGCCTCCACTTTCTCCAGCGCTACTGAAACCAAATACGATACCGCCAAAACCAATTGTTGAAAGAATGATTGAGAAAATATCGATTCTTGGCTTTGTTAGTTTTGTTACGTTTTGCATGAAGAATGTACCAAATACTAATGCGATAATTAATAATGGGAGTGAAATCCAAAAAATCCAGTGCCACGTTAACGTTTTTAGAATCAACCCTGAGACGGTTGGTCCAACAGCTGGAGCAAACATAATGACAAGCCCGATAATTCCCATAGCTCTTCCACGCTTATGTGGTGGAATAATAACAAGAATGGTGTTAAACATAAGTGGTAAAAGTAAAGCTGTTCCTACTGCTTGTACAATGCGGGCAATCATTAATACGCTAAATGTTGGTGCAATAGCTCCAATTAATGTTCCGATAATGGAGAATACAAGAGATGCGATAAAAAGCTGTCTTGTTGTAAACCATTGAAGAATTAAACCTGAAATTGGCACAAGAATTCCTAATGTTAATAAGTAGCCGGTTGTCAGCCACTGTGCTGTTGTCTCTAGAATATCAAAACCTGTAATTAAATCTTTTAACGCCATATTTAAGGCTGTTTCACTAAACAAGCCGATAAATCCAGCAATAAGAAATGACGTAATAATCGGGAGAGCTCTGATGTTAGAGTTCTCTGCTGTTGTTTGTTGATTCCCCATATTAAATTGTCTTCCTCTCTCTTACCTAATTCTTTTATTTGAATTTTCGATTTTAATAACCTTTCCTTAACACCTCGTGGCACTCCCAAATCAGCTCTTCTATTCCCGTCTGGCCTTTCAGCCTACGGCGAACGATTTCTGAGGATAGATTCTGGACTTTGAGCGCTCTTGGTGCTCTTCTTTCGAAGTATGCCTGAAAGGCTGCTTCAATGTCATTATTGTTTTTGAGCTCTTCGGCGAGAACGATTGCATCCTCAATAGCCATGGCGCCTCCTTGCGCAAGAGTCGGAGCTCCGACGTGGGCGGCGTCTCCTCCAATGACGACGCGGCCTTTGTACCATGGCTCTTGCACTGCGACTTGTTCCAATTTGTTAAAAATAACAGGGTAATCTTTTGACATATGCTTTGTAATAAAATCAAGTCCCGGAAAGCCTAAGAGAATCTCTTTGACTCTATTAAACCGGGTATCTTCCTCATCCCAGTAATCGCTGGCGCAAGGCTGGAGCACAAAGACATAGCCGGCGCGTTCAGCTAATGGTACGACGCCGATTTGCGTTTCTCCGCTTATATACATCAATGACGAATCCTCAAATTTGTAATCAGGAAGCTCGAAATAAAATCGCCACGCTCCCATACCGAGATGCTCTTTTTCTATTTCCTTTTGCAGCATCATATTCCTTACAGTTGAATGAATGCCGTCAAAACCTACTAAAATATCAGCCTTTATCTTTTCTCCGTCGTCAAATATGGCAGAGACCGATTCAGCCCTTTCTTCATAAGCAACAACCTTTTTCCCCCACTTGATATCTACACCCGCTGCATCAGCATGCTTGATGAGAATATCACTTAATGTTTTTCGCGGGATATTATTGCGCCCTGGAAGTGTGTCGTCTAAAAAGGATTCACTGACTTGAAACTGCAGATTCCCCTGTGCATCAAATGTTTTCAGCCATTTTGTTTGAAAGCCATGTTCACAACACTCTTCAAATACATCCAATTCTTTCAAGACAGCCAGTGCGTTTTGCGGCATAAGAATCCCCGCACCGGTTTTGCGATTTTCTAAAGCCGCCTCGCACAAGGTAACAGAAAACCCTACTTTACTAAGGGAAATAGACGCTGACAATCCGCCAATTCCCCCACCAGCTATCAAAATATGTTTCATATAAATAACCCCTTTTAGTTCTTTTAAAAATAGTTAGGCACCTAACTACATTACTTTACTACATCCTCAGAAAAATTGTCAATCATCTTTAAGTCAGGTTGTATTATGATATTAACTCCTTTATAATCGTGTCATAACTAACGAACGGGAGCTTATTTTAATGGAATTAAAACATTTACCTAAATATAAATATTTAACAGAACACACCGAGACGTATTCCAATATAGATGCCAGTTCTCTTGAATTGTTTTTATCTCTATTTGATATATCAAAAAAAATGAATCATGTGATGGAGCGTTACTTTGCAGGCAGAGGGCTGTCTGAAGGAAAATTCAAAATCCTGATGCTACTCTTCGACGCAAAAGACCACTCGTTAAGTCCGACAGAACTTGCAAAGCAATCAAACGTTACGAAAGCAACGATTACAGGTTTGCTGGACGGGCTGGTGAGGGACGGTTTTGTCAGCCGCACGCATCAAAATAAGGATAAACGAAAAATCAGCATTGAACTGACAAAAGAGGGAAAAGAACAACTGAAACAATTTCTACCCGGTCATTTCAGTAAAATCTCTGCGGTAATGGAAAACTACAGCGATGAGGAAAAAGAAATGTTTATCAATATCCTGGGAGATCTATTTGAAAAACTGAGCGTGTTTAAAGACTAAAACGCATTTTTTTGGTCCCACCACATCGTTATTCAGCTAAAATTTTATAGTACCCCCAGAACGAAATTTTGTACTAACTTGTAATAAAATATTCATTTTTCGTTTTGAGGGTATTTGCATTTCTTAGGTTGATGGCGGTGAGGCTAGTTCCATGAACAATATAGATCCAGTTGAATTAACGAAAGGTTTACCTGGCATACCTTGTCCTATCGCTAAAACGCTTGATGTAATTCGTACGAAATGGACGTTTTTAATCATTCGCGACCTTCTTATCGAAGAAACATTACGCTTTAGTGATTTACAAAAATCAATGGACGGGATTAGCCCGAAAACATTATCGCTTCGACTAAAAGAATTAGAGTCTCAAGGCATTATAACGAGAAAAGTATATCCAGAAGTTCCGCCTCGTGTAGAGTACACATTAACGGATAAAGGAAAGCAATTAGAGGGGATATTTATTGAATTAAAACGGTTTGGATTAAGTTTATAAAACAAAAACCCCTTACCGTTGTAAGGGGTTTGATTACTTCGCAAAACTTTCAGCTAACTGTTTCTCTCTCCACATAAATGTAATAGCGAGACCCACTATTAAGACAACTCCTGAAAATGCATATGGATAATGAATGTTCATATCAAATAATATTCCGCCCATCGCTGGTCCTGCTATATTTCCTAAACTCGTATAAGTCGAGTTCATACCAGCAACGAATCCTTGCTCTTTTCCAGCTGCTTTTGATAAAAACGTCGTTAAAGCTGGACGAAGTAAATCAAATGCAAGGAAAATGAAGCACGTAACGAGAAGTACAATCCAATAATTAAAGACTACAGTTGAAATGAACGCTAATACTGCACCTACAATTAAACAGATTTGAATTAACACTTTTTCACCGAACATATCAACTAATTTTCCAAACATAAATACTTGCACAACTACCCCAAAGATTGAACTAATTGTAATAATTGCCGCGATATCTTTCGGTGTGAATCCAAACTTATGATCAGAAAACAGACTGAACACCGTTTCATACGCCGATAAACCGAACGCAAGTACAAATACGATGATAAATGCAATTGCATACATTGGATGTAATGATTTCTTTAAATCACCAATAAAGCTTGATTCTTTCGTATTAGAAGAAATCTCTGCAAGCTCTTCTTTCGTTAACGGTTCTTTTAAAATAAAGATCGAAATGACACATGCTATAAAAGCAATTGCTGCTGCAACGAAAAACGGCACACGTATACCGTATTCTGCAATAAATCCGCCGATTCCAGGTCCTATAATAAAGCCGGTACTAATAGCAGCAGATAAATATCCCATCGCCTTTGGACGTTCCTGTATAGATGTAATATCCGCAACATATGCCGTAACACCAGGCATAATAAACGCAGCACTAATTCCGCCTAACACCCTCGCTGCATAGAGCATCCATACATCTGTTCCTAATCCAAACAGAAGCTCTGAAACACCAAAAATAAATAATCCAATGATTATCATTTTCTTCCTACCATAAAGGTCGACCCACCGGCCTGTAATAGGTGAAGCAATAAGCTGAGCCATTGCAAACACTGCAACGAGATATCCCATCGTCTTACCTGTTAAACCCATATCATTCATAAAGGACGGCATAACCGGAATGATTAATCCAATCCCTAAAAAAGCGATAAATATATTACTCAAAAGAATGACCAGTACCATCTTTTGTTCTTTTATCGGTTTCTTCACTTTTAACACCTCTTCCCGTAAGCTCCCCTCAAAAAAATAATACCCAAGAAGCTTTTTCTTTATCCTGCTATTTGTGGGCTAATCATGAGTAGAAATGCCCCTACTCGTTAGAATTTCACTGTATCCTTCCACACATACATACGCATTAGGTGAATGACTATCATTCAGTTTTCCTCAAAAATGAACCTACCTTTTCAGACAGGTTCATCTCACTATTTCTTTATATGTAATGCATGTGTTAAAAAATCTAGTACTTCTGCCTTTTGTAACTCGACTTGCTCATCATCTTTATGATCATATAAATACACTTGCTCCGCTGCTGATTCAACTAGAGCGATAAATAACTTCGCCGTTCGCTCTGCGTGAACCGAATCACGAATTTCACCCGCTTCTTTCGCCTCACCTAAAAATTCACTTAGCCACATATAAAGAGGCTCATACACAGCTTCCCATTCTTTTATATGTTCTGTAGATGCAAGACCCGCATACATTAAAGCTTGTATTTCACGATATTCCTCTATGAAGTGAAACACCGCATCTATTACTTGCGTTACTTTACTTGAGAAAGGCGCATCGTTTTGCACTTTTTCTTTTACTGCAAGTATCATCTTTTCAACCATCACTTCTGCTATTGCAGGCATAACAGATAACTTAGAAGGAAAATATAAATAGAAAGTTCCTTGTGCAATGCCAGCTAATTTCACGATATCAGAAATCTTCGTTTTTTCAACGCCCTTTTCCTGAAACACTTCAATCGCTGCATAGACAATTTTCTCTTTTTTATTCATCATCTAAACCCTTTCACACGCGTATTGAATGACTGTCACTCATTTTATAAGATAATCGATTGTACTGTCAATGATAGTGAACTTTGCGAGGAAATCATTTTTTTCATAATAAAATCTCCTAACAAAAAATTAGGAGATAAAAATGCCAAATACCTTTAAGAAAGAGCCTTTAACCCTGTCACGCCGCATACAATAAGAGCCACACTAATGATACGTGCTTTACTTTTCGACTCACCAAACAAGAACATGTTTAATAAAACGGCACCTGCTGTTCCAATACCAATCCAAACCGCATACGCGACACTTACTTGTAAAAATAAGAAAGATGTATACAAGAATGCAAAGGATGTAGCAAACCCACCTATATAAAGAGCCCCATTTGCTAATGTTTTATCTTTACTATACATTTTAAGACCGATTACACCGACTATTTCACTAATTGCAGCACAAAATACGAAAAACCAACCCATCTTTAAGCAGCTCCTTCCATAGTATCTTCTTTATTATCAGCTAGCTTTAAACCGATAACGCCAGCTACAACCATCACGATAAAGAATAATTTTCCTACACTGAAACTCCCGCCGAAAAGGAATACATCCATTAAGAAAGTACCTACCGTACCAGCTCCGGCAAAAACAGCATATACAGTCCCTGTTGCAAGATGCTCACACGCTTTAGAAAGAAAGTGAAAATCAACAGCGATAACGCCTAAAATAATAATCCAATGCCACCAAGTATCGGCCGTATTAAAACCAAATACCCAAAAAATTTCAAAGATACATGTTAATATGACATATAACCAAGCTCTATTCTTCATACCTCTCACCTCTTATGACTGACTATCAGTCATTTTTATTTTAAAAAAATATACTCTTTCATCAATACTATATAAAAACAACTATCATCCTCATTTACCATTTATATTTATTCCGTTTTCAAACTAACTACATCCTTCCAAAGAAGAAATGACTGAATGTCATTCATATATATTGTACATGAATATTTTAAAAACTGTCAATGCCGAAAGTTTATTTAAAATTTCTTTCATCCGATTTGTATATTTCCTAATAATCTGTCAATACTGCTAGTAACATAATATTTTCTCCACTCCCCCTTGGAGAGATCCCTTGAATGGAGCAGTGAGCTTGTGCTAGCTGCTCTTTTTATTTTCATCTTTCATAATCTCATTCAATCGCATATTCACTTGATTCAAAATAAATATTTACTTATGCAATACTGTCACGATATTCCTCTCTATAAATTCCCGAAAAGCCATTTTGAATTCTTTTTAAATCTGATTTTCTTCGCTCTAAATCAATAATGAGATGTTTAGCTTCTTCAGATTTCAAACTACACATCCTTTTCTACAAAATAGCATTTTCACTCAATTGTCATTTCACTTTTTTGTTCTACAATTCGATATGCAATATTTCATATTTCATTATCGCAATATCACTTTATTAACCAGCATTTTATATAAACGAGTTTCTATTATGTATTAAATCAACATTTGTAATTTAATTCCTTATTTAAAATATATAGTTTTTATTTTTAAACACTATATTCAAATAATTATATTGGAATTTCTTGTTCTACACATCCAAATACATATTGTGTATTATGTAGGAGAAGAGTAATTAAAAGACTTACTCTTTGCTATTGAGGGAAGAGCCTGAGAGCCATATCAGGCTCTTCTTTGTTTATATATATCATGTATTTGAATTTTGCAGTATGCAAAACTAATTAAAGTTCTTAACAACATTTCATTTTTGACTAAAATATAGATGCCCACTATTACATAAATAAGAATGGGCCTTTTTCTCCCTGAAAACTTCACCCAACATACCGAATCATCGCCACCTCATCACAATAATCTACCTTTGGACAATGTCTACAATCAATCCATACCTTCTCTGGTAACGTCTCTCTATTCACAAAAACAAACCCGCACTTTTGAAAAAATTCCGTTTCATATGTTAAAGAAATAACTCTACTCACTTTTATTTTCGCCGCCTCATTTATTACATGGTTTACTAACATACGTCCGATACCTTTCCCTGCATATGTATGCGAAACGACTAACGATCGTACTTCTGCAAGGTCCTCCCCTAATACATGTAAACCAGCAACTCCGACGATTTCCCCCTCTTCTTTCACAACATACAAACATTGTAAATATTGATAGAGAGACAAAAGAGAACGCGGTAAAACCACTCCCTCTTTTGCATAAACTTCAATGAGACTATAAATGTCTTTCACATCACTCGTAACTGCATTACAGATTTTCATATGCTATCCCCTTGCCCCCGATATTAATATTTATAACTCAAAATGAATTTTAATACATAATTTTATATAATAATACATCTCTCTTTTCTTCTCGTCAATCACTTTATACAAACAAAAACCAAGCAATCTAATCGATGCTCGGTTCCTCATTTCGTATCGGTAATACGGTCGAATATTTAATTTCTCGAAGTGCTAAACTCGTCTGTATCTTTGTAATACCAAGCTTATTTAGCTTTCTAATAAACTGCTCTAATTCTTTACGATCACGATTTGCAACCTTTAATAAATAATCATACTCTCCTGTTAAGCAGTGACATTCTAACACTTCCGGCATCGCTTCTAATTCTTTTTCCAACACTTCAAGTTTATCCGATTGATGAATATTCGTACTCATAAAAATGAAGCATAACAAATCAAAACCAAGCTTTTCTTGGTTTAAAATGGCTACTTGCTTATCAATGAATCCTTCTCCATCTAATCTTTTTATTCTTGCATGCATTGCAGCTGGTGATAAATTAACACGTCGTGCAAGCTCTGCATTACTTACTTGTGACTCCTTCTGCAATATATCTAAAATTTGTACATCTAGATCATCCAACACTTTAATAACAGACGACTCCATTATAATTCCCCCTTTTTTCTTACCGATGATTATTCGAAAAAACACCTTATAACTTATATAAAACTGAACATCCTTCTTTAAATATCATTCATAGCAAAACATTTTATCGATTTTTATCCATTATACAAAATAATATATTACACAATAAAGAAAAATGCTAAAATTATTTACAATTCACATTGATTACAACAAAGGGGATTTTAATATGCCTTATTTTTATGTCTTTTTACTATTACTAACGAGCTTATTATGGGGAGGAAACTTTGTCGTTGGAAAATCACTTGTTGATCACGCATCTCCAATGACACTTACAAGTTTAAGATGGATGATTGCGATTGTTTGTTTATTACCAATGGTATGGTTTAAAGAAAAGAAAATCATTCCACCACGCGCGGCAATACTTCCGTTAATATTGATGGGAATTTCAGGGGTTGCTCTTTTTAACATCTTTCAATTTTTAGCATTAGAAAAAACATCCGCAACAAATGTAGGGCTTATTTCTACATTAAACGCGATTTCTATTGCACTATTTTCTGTCTTATTTCTAAAAGAAAAAGTAAATACACTTCAAATTCTATCCATGATTCTTTCATTCTTTGGAGTTATTCTTGTCCTATTAAAAGGTAACTTTGCACTTTTATTTTCACTACATTTTAATAGTGGTGACTTATGGATGATTGCCGCTGTTTGCATTTGGGGAATGTATTCTGTTTGTAGTAAATGGGCAACAAAAACAACGACACCGCTTATGGCGACGCTTTACTCTGGTATTTTCGGCGTTATTTTATTACTGCCATTTAACATAGGAAGCTTCACTGTTACAAATATCAACACTTCTTTTATAACATCACTTTTATATACTGGACTCATTTCCACAGTTCTTTGTATGGTATTTTGGAATGTTGGCGTACAAAAATTAGGAGCAACTACATCCGGCATTTTTCTAAACTTCAATCCCATTTTCACAGCTATTTTAGCATTCCTTTTCCTCGGAGAAGAATTAACGTGGATTCAAATTTTAGGGACAATGATCGTTATGACAGGATGTTATTTATTTTCTCATTTCAAAACAGTTGCCGTTCAGCCTGTTAGACCTTTAATGCGAAAACATTCTTAATGAAAAAACATCGTCATCTGGGTTGGCGATGTTTTTATTTTCTCTTCATTTCTTTTATATACTGCTTTTCCTCTTCTGGCGATAAACGTTCCGTCGCCTTGCCAGTATCTCCACCTTGAAGGCTCCATAAAAAGTTATGCTCCTCAACAGTTTGAGAAAAATCTCCTTTTTCCCATCTATTTATAATAGAAAATAACTTCATTTTATATTGAAAATCTGTGCTATCTTCAATATCTCTTTTCACATTAGAAATTTCCTTGTTTGTCATTTCTACAAATCCCCATTTTTCAGAGGATTTTACCTTTTGGTGTACCATTTTGTGCATAGTAGAAATAATTTCACCTTCACTAACTTGCGGAGATTCTTCTGCAACTTTCTTCTCTTTTTCGTTTGCCACTTGCTGGGTTTGAATATTTTTATTTTCTTTTTCCACATATGCAAGCAATTTCTTTCCGCCAACTATAGACGAGAAAATTATTATAATTGTAATGCATATACCTACGCCCCATTTAAAAAGCATTAACTCTTCATCGCTTCTCTAACAAGATGACTATCTACATATTGCTTAAACTTCACAATTTTTCCGTCCTCAAGTTGCCATATATGAACAAATTCTGCTTCAAATGATTTTCCCGTTTCTTTATAAACTCCTGAATACATACCTTCAGCAATAATTACATCTTTTCCGCTTACTTCATGATATGTATTTACACTTGCTTTATAATCATCCCATTCTGATCCTAATCGGCTAAATACATTTTCCATTATTGCTTCTACACCTATATAAGTTCCCCCGTATGGGAATCCTTCTGCCTCTGTCCATTCTACTTTTTCAGAGAGGGCTTCCGCTAAATGTTTTGCATTCGAAGAAGCTGATCCTTCATATGTACTTCGAATTATTTCTAAATTTGATTTAGACATGTTACTTCCTCCCGTTTTATTTTTTGCACAAGTTGTAATGAAGTTAGTTACAACTTGTGCAAAAAAATATTTAAATTATTTTATTCTTAATCTATTAGTTGTAATTATTATAGTTACAATAATGATTCAAGTCAACAATTTATAAATAAAATCTACTTCGTTTTCATTACTTTCTCTTTTAAAAAACGATCTACATATCCTTCTGCTTTTACAACGAATAAATACGCACCCATTGATAATAATGCAAGGTCTAATTCATATCCTGGATTCTTTCCATCTCCTAATAAACCTGCTGCTCCATTTACCTTTACGATAGCTCCAGCTAAAATAAGAGCGAATAACAATCCTACATATCTTACGCCTAAACCGATAATTAATAATATACCACCAACTAATTCAACTGTTGCTACGCCATATGCAAGACCACCTGGTAAGCCAATGCTTGTAAACCAGCCTGCTACGTTATCGATACCTGATTGAAACTTCGCTAAACCATGTGCAAAGAACGTTACTCCTAACACGATACGAATAATTAAGTTACCAATGTATTGATTCATTTTGAACTCTCCTTTTTGTTTTGTTATGGTGAACTTTTATTTACAAGTCAAAACAATACGGTATTTCATTTCATTCGTCAAATACTTTTTTAAAGAAAACAAAAAACATTATCCCTTTTACGGATAATGTTTTCTTACAAAATAGCGCTAATTCAGGCTTTTACTCTATTACACAAGAAATTTGAAACATTTTTCCAGCGCCAACATACGGCAATAAAGAAATATCCTCTTCTACAACCATGCCAACAACGTTCACTTTCTCATCTGCAGGCAAATCATGTATAGCAACTTGCATCTCTCCTGCATATCTACCGTACAATTCATTATCAATTGTAATGCTGCCTTTCTTTCTTGTAATTGTATGCATCGGCTGTAAAATCACTTTATGTTCTTCTCGCGATTCTACTGAGCGAATGACATCACGGGCTGGATCCAGCCTATTTGTATGCACTCGTTCCACTATTTTTAATACTTCTTTATCAGTTATAAACGATTTGTACCGCAGCGGAATAATCCCTCTACTCGCACTCGCTATCTCTTGTACACTTTCTACACTTCCGCTTATATCCCCGATTAACACTTTATCGACACCACAATCTTGTACAAGTTCTAAATACGCTTCAAGCGGGCGCATATTGCGGTGCTTTTCTAACGTTGGTAAGCCTTCATATAACGGGCCCCGTTTCTCCCCATCCCCTGGAATAAATGCCATCGTTTTTATTCCGCACTCATGCAAGTATTGGTTTTGTTTTTGTAAAAAGGACTTTGCTAGTCCTGTTTCTGGACGCGGGTAAAAATTATGCCACGCTTCTACATTCTCGACCCGTATCTTTTCAGTAATTAACTCTTTCCAAAATGAATCTGTAATCGTGCTCGCATTTAAAGCTACTTTCATCTTGTGAGATACGCGTGCGATTTCTTTTGGCGCAATGCCGTAGTCCATTCTTAAGCCTGTAATGCCCCAGTCCAGTAGATCCTCCACATTTTCATACGTCATCCCTAAATGGTGTAACGATTTTGGAGAAACATCGACCATTAATTCCATGTTATTTTCAAGAGCTTGTTTCCCAAGCATTTGAATTAGCTCTTTATACGTACCAGGGTCATCTTCAGGAATGTGCAATGATGTAAAAATAGATGAAAACCCGTTTTCCTTCGCTACTTTTAGCCACTCTTCTTGCTTCTTTACTCGTTCTTTTGCAAGGTAAATTGAAACTCCAATCATATGAATCTCCCTTTCTATAAATAGAAAAAGAGAAAGGAATCCCTTTCTCTATATGTTTTCTGCCATTTCTTCTTTAAATCCGAAGAAGTACGTAAAGATGAATCCGAACGTATATGCCACTACTAATCCAAGGAAATATAATAAATATTTATTATCAGCAATTAACGGAATTAATGATAATCCTGATACACCAATTCCGAGTGCAGCTGTTTTCATAACTGCTTGGAACGCACCGCCAACTGCTGCTCCTAAACAAGCTGTAAGAAACGGTTTTCCCAGTGGTAATGTAACCCCATATAATAACGGTTCACCAATTCCTAAAAATCCAACTGGTAATGCCCCTTTAATTACGTTACGCAGTCGTTTGTTTTTTGTTTTTACAAAAATAGCAATCGCTGCTCCTACTTGCCCAGCGCCAGCCATTGCAAGTACCGGTAATAAAGGCGTTACGTGCGTTTGATTAATAAACTCCATATGAATCGGTGTTAAACCGTGATGTAATCCGACCATAACGAGCGGTAAAAATGTTCCAGCAAGTACTGCCCCAGCAAACGCTCCGCCAATACTTAAAATACCATTAATTCCGCTCGTAATTCCTTCAGATAAGAAACCTGCTACCGGCTGAATTGCTAACATCGTTACGATACTTACGACTAACACAGTAATAAGCGGCGTTACAATAATATCAACTGCATTTGGTACAGCTTTTCGAACTTGTCTTTCCACTACAACCATAAGCCACGCTGCAAAAATAACGGCAAACAATCCGCCCCGTCCGGGTACGAGCGCTTCACCGAATAATTTTACATTCGCCATCGCCGGATTGAAAATTAAAATACCAGCAATCGCCCCAAGAACTGGAGTCCCGCCAAACTCTTTCGCTGTATTCCAGCCGACTAAAATGCCTAAGAATGTAAAGATACCGCCGCCAATAAGTAATAACATTTGTAGCCACGTTGCATTCGGATCAGCACCTGCGTTTTTCGCAAAGTTAGCAACCCCGTTTATAATACCTGACGCAACAAGACCCGGAATTAACGGAATGAAAATACTTCCTATTTTTCTTAAAAAGTTTTTCACCGGTGTATTATTTTTCTTCTTCATCTCTGACTTCATCTCTTGCCCAAGATCTTCAAGGTGATGATCTGCCACCTCACCAATTCGCAGTCCCGTTAAACCTTCCATCTCTGCTGCTACTTTATTTACCGTTCCCGGACCAACGACAACTTGAAGCGTCTCATCTTCAATAACGCCCATAACCCCTTCAACCTTTTTTAAAAGGTCCATGTTCACTTTACTTTCATCATGAAGCGTTAATCGTAGTCTCGTCATACAATGAGCGATGCCACGAATATTTTTTATTCCCCCAAGTTGCTCTGAAATTTCTTTCGCCATTCTCTCTTCTTTCCTCATAATAGAATCCCCCTCCCTATTATTTATAGTGCCTTCTTCACAAACCCTTTTGCTTCTTTTAGTTTCTCCAGTGCTTCCCCATACTCACACTGCAATAACACCATAACAATCGCAGCTTTCACGTTACGTTCTGCTTTTTCATAATGCTCTGCTGCTACTTCATAACTAACCCCTGTTGCTTCCACAATAATTCGTTTTGATCGTTCTATTAACTTTTCATTTGTAGATTGAACATCTACCATTAAATTTTTATATACTTTTCCAACACCAATCATAGAAGCTGTTGAAATCATATTCAGCACTAGTTTTTGCGCTGTACCAGCTTTCAAACGCGTTGATCCTGTTAAAATTTCTGCGCCTGTTTCTACTTCCACGTTTAGTTTTGCATATTTACTTATTTCAGCATTTTTATTACAGGAGATACTAGCTGTACTCGCTCCTACGCTATTCGCGTACTTCAAGCCACCAATAACATAAGGAGTTCGACCACTTGCTGCAATTCCAATCACTGTATCTTTCTCATTTAATCCAATACTTTTCAAATCTTCTTCTGCTAATTCTTCGCGATCTTCTGCACCTTCTACCGCTTTAGTAAACGCTTTCAATCCACCTGCTATAAATCCTTGCACCATTTTATCGTCTGTGCCAAATGTCGGCGGACATTCCACTGCGTCCAAAATACCTAAACGGCCACTCGTACCAGCCCCAATGTAAATTAATCGGCCCTCTTCTTCGAAAGATTGAATAACAGCCCCTACAACCTTTTCAATTTGTTCTATTTCATTTTCAACTGCTAATGCAACAGTTCGATCTTCTTCATTCATACTTTGCAAAACTTCTTTTATGCTCATCTCATCTAAATTCATCGTCTTCTCATTGCGATGTTCTGTCGATAAATTTTCTAACATATTCCCACCTACTTTGAAATTTAATTTCATACTTTCATTATAACTTTAAGAAATTTAAAATCAATATCACTTTATTATTTTATGAAATTTAATTTCTTTTCATGACGAATTTATGTCCGTCCGTATGCAAAAAAGATGGGTTTCCCCATCTTTTCATTTCAGCTTCCGTAATCGCAAAGCTTCTTCTCTTGTATCCATAAATTGATCTAGCACTTTATTACCAATGCGATTAAAGGTAATCACATATAGAGCATCTATCATGTTCAATTGCGTCATTCTTGAAGCAATACTTGCAATGCGATGATCTTGTTCTACATCTGGCATACAAAGACGAATATCCGCCTCTTTATATAACGGTGATGATTGATCAAGCTTTGTAATCGCAATAACTGTTGCACCCTGTCTCTTCGCATATTGCGCCATTTCAAGTACATCTTTCGTACGACCAGATGTTGAAATCGCCACAAATATATCGCCTTCTTTTAAATTCGTCACAAGCGGCAACATCATATGAAAATCAGATAGCATCATTGCAGTAAATCCGAGTCTTGTAAATTTATAAGCCCCGTCCATTGCTGGAGTTGCTGATCCACCTACTCCGTAAAATATAATTTTATCCGCATTTACAATACGATCCGCTGCTTTCTCAAGCTCCTTCTTATCAATAGCCGTCACGCTCGCCTCAATTGCAGCTTTATTCACATACGTAACTTTATTAAACAAGTCGTACGGGCCATCTTCCGTATTCATCACTGAAAAATCATTAATATTATAATCAGCAATCGTTAATTCACGAACGAGCGCGATTTTAAATGCTTTAAAGCTCCCAATCCCAATCGACTTACAAAAACGAACAACACTCGCTTCACTTGCACCTGCATTCGTTGACACTTCTTTCGTCGTTAAGTTCGGAACAATCTCTGCATTCTCCATTATGTACATGGCAACCTTTTTTTCAGCTGGTGAAAATTGATCCATATTACTTTCAATTTTAAATAGTAATGTTGAAGCTTTCACTATTTAACCTCCACTTCTTACGGTTGCGTTCACTTATTTTCTCTTGCTTCAAGAAGGTAAAAACCATCATCGCCAGGAGGATGAAACACATTTACAATGCGATTCCCTTTTTGATAAACAGTTCTTTCCCCTTCTGTCCACTTCTTTTCCCAACCGTTCATCCAAATCGCAACATCAGGTAAAAAAGCAGTATATTTCAGCTTCTGATCGTACTCACCATCTGCTTCTTCCGAGAAAATAGAAACCGGAAAATCTTTCAGTTTTGATTCTTTCCATGCAGTAAATGGTATGCACAATAAAAGAAGTATAATTACACCTATAATCTTTTCCTTCGTAATCCTCAAACACATCCCTCTCCTTGTCATATCACATACATAGATTTTACCATAATTACAAACCTTTCATGCCACATGACTATTGCTTGTTCCAATAAAAAAGAGCTTACCTACATCAGGTAAGCTCTTCCTCTCTATACAAAATACTTCTTCAAAAGCGGCGGGGTAATAATCGTTGTCAATATAACAACAATAACAATCGCTGTGAAATTTTCTTTCGCTAATAAATTCGCCGTAAGTCCATTCGCTGCGATGATAAGTGCTACTTCACCACGCGATACCATTCCCGCACCGATACTAATAGAAGATTGAAGATTGAATCCTGTTAGTCTTGCTCCTAAACCGGATCCAATTAACTTTGTGAAAATCGCAATAAGCGTCATGATGATAATGAACCAAAGTTGGCTTCCGATACCTTGAAATGTAATTTCCATTCCGATACTTACGAAGAACACCGGTACAAATATTGCATACGCAATCGGTTCAATTTTATGTTCTACTTCGTGCTTATACTCTGTTTGAGAAATGGCAATTCCGGCTGCAAATGCTCCAATAATGCCTGCAATTCCCATCATTTCACTGTAATAAGAAAAAGAGAAGCAAATAATAAGAGCCGCGCTAATTAACGCTTCTGTTACACGAAGCGGCACGAGCATTTTCATAATCCAAGGAACAACTTTCCATGCAATAAAAACAATGCTAACAAAGAAGATAATTTTCTTTACGATAACAAGTGTTATATTCACATCTTGCGTTCCTAAAAAGCTCATAACAAACGCTAATAAAATAACGACGATGACGTCATCAAATACGGCAGCACCTAAAATCGTTGTACTTTCTCTCGTATTCATTTTCCCTAAATCTCTTAGCGTTTGCACTGTAATACTAACTGACGTTGCGCAAAGTAATAATCCTAAAAAAATGGCATGAGATTGTATTAATCCAAACAGCAATCCTGTTACATAACCACCGATGAAAGGAAAAATAATTCCACCAGCTGCTACTGCAAATGACGATTTCAAATTCCGATTTAACTCTTCTAAATCTGTTTCAAGTCCAGCCATAAACATAAGTAGTAAAACACCAATCTCACTCAATTCATCGATTAATTCAGAACTATTTATAATACCAAGTACAGCTGGACCGATAATAATACCGATAATTAATTTACCAAGTACAGAAGGCTGGCCAAGCCTCACGCTAATATCACCAGCTAATTTCGTACAAAGTAAAATGACGACAAGTTCAAAATAAAATAACATAACATCTTCTCCTACTTTAACTTTGATCAGTGGGTTTTCTCCATCCAAAGTAAATTTATAACCCTCGTCCATTCCTGCAAGTAGTTTCTCCTATTCATCTGCATTTTATTTGTCATATTTTTATTTGACAAAATATTCTGAATTATATTAAGATTAATCCAGCAATTTTAAAAAACTATGCACCATAACTGTACCTCCATTTACTTACATACTCTTTTCTAGTGGGCTCATACTACATTCACAGTTATGGAAATGAAAAAACGGGGGGAGAGTCCAAAGTGAAGTCATTATTACGAAAAAAAGCGCTTAGTACTGAATCACCACGGCAGTTAGAGAGAACATTAACCGCACTTGATTTAACGTTTTTAGGAATTGGCGCCGTAATTGGGACAGGTATATTTGTATTAACAGGTATTGTTGCAGCGAAACATTCTGGTCCTGGTATTATGCTATCATTTCTTATTGCTGCATTTACTTGTGCTTGTGTAGCCTTTTGTTATGCTGAATTTGCTTCTTCTATTCCTGTCTCAGGAAGTGTGTATACTTACGCATACATGACAGTCGGTGAAGTCGTCGCCTTCATCGTCGGATGGTGTTTAATGCTCGAATATTTACTTGCAGTCGCAGCAGTAGCTGTCGGTTGGTCTGGTTATTTACAATCTTTACTACAAGGATTTAACGTCCATCTGCCCGCCATAGTCGCCTCAGCACCTGGCGTAGGAAAAGGTGGTCTCATCGATTTACCAGCTGTTTGTATTTTACTCATCATTACGGGGCTTTTAAGTTTTGGTATACGCGAAAGCGCACGCATTAATAATATTATGGTTCTTATCAAGCTAGCTGTTATTATCGCCTTTATCGTAGCAGGTGCAAAATATGTAAAGCCTGAAAATTGGACGCCGTTCATTCCATTCGGATACGACGGTATTATTACTGGAGCTGCCACTGTATTCTTCGCCTTCTTAGGCTTTGATGCAATCGCAACTGCTGCGGAAGAAACGAAAAAACCACAGCGCGATTTACCAATTGGCATTATCGGTTCCCTTCTTATTTGTACTGTTTTATATATGATTGTATCTTTCGTTTTAACAGGTATGGTTCCTTATACACAATTAGATGTTTCTGATCCAGTTGCATTTGCCTTACATTTCGTTGGCGAGGATACAATTGCAGGACTACTCGCTGTTGGAGCGATGACTGGAATGACGACCGTTCTCTTAGTCGTTATGTATGGACAAGTTCGCGTTTCGTATGCGATGAGCCGTGACGGTTTACTTCCAAAAGCGTTAGCACGTGTAAATAAAAGAGTGAAAATCCCTTTATTAAATACGTGGATTACTGGTGTTGTTGCCGCTTTATTAGCAGGACTTTTAGACCTGCATGTATTAGCGAACTTAGTAAACATCGGGACATTAACAGCCTTTACATTCGTTTGCTGCGCAGTACTTATTTTACGAAAAACACACCCTGACTTAAAACGCGGATTCCGCACACCTTTCGTACCTGTACTACCAGTTGTCGCAATTCTTTGTTGCTTATATTTAATGATCAATTTGTCTAAAACAACATGGATTAGCTTTGCCGTTTGGCTTATAGTCGGCTTATGCTTCTATTTCTTCTACTCTAGAAAGCATAGTCACTTAGCTACCGAAAAAACGAATGATGAAAAGAAAAAAGCATAACAAAATAGCTCGCCGTTTTAGCGGCGAGCTATCTTTCTATACTATTATATTTTTTCGTTAACGATTGTAAAATGAAAAATATGCCGATGCAAGCTGTAAACGATGCCCAATTTCCTATTGGTGTTGCGTATTTAAAAACGCCAATACCTACAAGCAATAGAAAAATAATCACCTGATATATAAGCTTCCACTTTTGCATATATTCCCTCCTTTACTTCGTTCCCTTCTTTTTCTTCTTCCATGCATTTAAACTATCAAAAAAGAAGTTAATAAATAACGTGCCTAAACCTGCTAATAAAAACGTCATTAAAAATAGAACCCATATACTTTTTTCTTTTAAGAAATAATATCCTACAAGGAGCACAACCGCGATCCATACATATTCAAGAATTCTTTTTAGCTTTTTCTCTTCCAAATTATTCGCTCCTTTTTTCTATGCTATTTTTAGTATAACAAAAAAGAAGCCTATCATGATAAGCTTCTTTTCTTCTCTCTTATTTGTTTATGCTTTTTTCAACAAGTGAAATCGTATACTCTAATGTACGATTCATCGTTTCTACCTGTGCATCTTTTACTTTTACATCTTTCACTACAGCTTCGGCCACTGTAATTTTTTGACTCAGTGCTTTCACTGAACCGTCCGTTACATTTGCATCTTGCGCTTTTTTCACTACTGCTTTTGCAGATTCAATATTGATTTGTAATTTTTCTTTCGGTGTTTTCGGTTGTTCTACTACTTTAGATTGTACAAATGTTACATTAGCTGTTTTTAATTCGTTATACGTTTGAACGATTTGCTCTCCCGTACTCCCTACATTTTCAAATGCTTGCTTTGCATTATTATAGCTTTTCTCTAATTCTTGAAATGCTTCCTTTGAATATTGACCTGGCTTATCACCAAATTCATACGTACCAGCTAACACTTCTTTCACTTTTCCAAGCTCTTCATATAACGCGTTCACTTGCTCTAACTTTGTGCGGTTAGAAAACTCATTGTACGCCGCTAATACTTCTGAAGAACTTAACGCTTTACTATATAATCTCGCAAGCGCAATTTGTCCGTTCAACGGAATACCACCATTTCCTTTGCTATCAGGGTCAGCTCCAAATGCAAATGGTACGTTCGGATGAGACACTTTCCCTGTAGCTGGTTGGCTATTTACTTTTTTACCATCGACATAAATAGCTACTTCGCTTCCGTTATACGTTCCTGTTAAGTGATATGTTTTGTTTGCTTCTAATTGAACGCCAACGCGTTTATAACTGCCGCCAATGTGAGCCCATAATTCAACATATCCACTTCCTGTAGATTCAAAACCAATTCCGCCACTCTCTGTATTTTGCAAAATACCTTGTCCGCGAATTTCATTCATTGAAAATACAGTTTCTAGCGTGAACGTATTTGCTACTTTCTCTTTTTGTGCTGCTGAAAATGGAAGGTATCCAAATGTGTTTGCTTTTCCGTTTAATTTCATAACATTCTTTTTCAATGCTTTATCATATTCAATAGTCACATTGCCCTTCACATCACCTTTTGTAGCAAATGGTGAATTGTCTTTAAATGTACCATCTGCAAAGTTCACATCGAAAACATCAGCCTTTGGCACTTTTACATTCGGATCAATATTATCTTTTTTCGTAGTAACTTCTGCCGTTAACGGCTGCGCACTTTCATTACCGAACGAATCGATTGCAACTACTTCAAGCATATATGTTTTTCCACCATCTAACCCTGCAAGCGTAAACGTAAGATCTTTCGGCACTGGATCACGATAAAACTCTGAGAATGCTAACAATTTATTCTTTATTTCTCCCGTTTGCTTATCTCTAGCTTGTACACGATAAGAATGTACAAGAAGGTTGTCCAATGCTTGTGGAAATGTTACTGTTGCCGCATTTTCTGTTACATTTGATACCGCAAGCTTTGCATCCTTAGCAAAGTATGGCTTTTCTTTATCACGATCTTCTATATGTGTAAATGTGTCTTTCTTTGCTGGTAATTTAATTTTCCAAGGCTCGCCTGTCCAAGAATTTGTATGGAAATCACGGCGATTGATCGTTACTTCTTTATCGTCTACTTCTACTAATAAGCCTTGGCTTAATGTGCTAGCTCCTGGCGGGATATTCCCTTGTACTTTACCACCTTCAACTTCCATGTAACTTATAGAAGATGTACCAACTGATGTAAAGTCTTTTTGATGAATCGATCTTGGATCATCTAACGGATAATGTGAATGACCTGAAAACGTAATAGCCTGCGGATATTCTTTTAATACCGTATTAATTTTTGCGCTATCTTTTGTTCCCCATTCATGACTACCGTAAACTGTCTCTTTAATGTGTTGGTGTAAAAATACGAAAATTGGTTTTTCTGGATCATCTTTTTGTGCCTTTGCCATTTCTTCTTTTAACCAATTAATTTGCTTGTCCGAATAATATCCATGAGTTGTCCCGTCCTCTGGAGACATAACAAGGAAGTGATACCCTTTTACCACTTTATGATAATAAATTGATTCCATTCCTGTCTTTTCTAAGAAACGCTTCTGTGCGCCCTCTACAGATAAACCGTTCCAATAATCATGATTTCCTAGAGAATTCATTCGCACTGCATCTTTATTTGCATTTTCATTATACACTTGCATGAAACGATCATATTGTTGCAGTGATCCTGAATCAGTAAAATCTCCCACAATTACAAACGCATCTTGTTTAGGTGCAAGTGTATTCAGTTGCTCGATTGCTCGTTTCCAGCGAAACGTATCATCTGTTCCACTATTCTTAATATGTACATCACTTACAACCGGAAAAACGATCTTCTTCTCACTCGGTGCCTTTTCTTGCTTCTTCTCTTCCGCTTTAATTGATGTACCCCACGGAAATGATACAAATGCTAATACAAAAACCATTAATAATCCAATAAGACCTTTTACTTTTCGCAAAACCATTCTGTCCACGTGAATCCTCCTCATAATAATCGATTCATTACAAGGGATATTTTATCTAAAGCATATTAATGTCGTTTAAATAACAAATGAATTTTATTAGATTTTTGTAAATATACAGTTAATTAAAGGTTAAGTTCAACTTTCTTCTTACTATTGTATACAACCACTTTTTGTCTAAAAGAGTCTGAGCATTCTTTTCCCATGTCTATTCACATATAATCTTTTCTATAACATGAATAATAATTTAAGGTTTCAGCCTATTAGACAATCTTAATTTTTAACAATTTCTTCTTTTTTTAACACATCGGCCATGCTTCCACATTTAATAGTAGTAAAAGACTACTTAAAAAGGAGGGGGGTGTATTGAAGAATAAAAAAAACATTGGCTGTTTTGCTCCTTTGTCTATCATTTGCCCAGATCCTTGTCCACCTCCCCCTCCTCCAGATCCAGATTGCGAGCGAGTAACAAATGAATTTGCAGGAAATTTCCTTATAACGAATAACAACATTCCCTCCGCCAAAGATGAATCACAATCGATGATACTGTGGCAAAGTGATGGAATGCTGCCTATATCAGGCACTGTCTCGGTTTACAATAGTACTAGCAGCACAGAAGCAATTACCATTGAAATCGTTGGAGCAGTAACCAATATTTTCACTGTGTTTCCTGGTAATACAATATCGTACACAGGAAAAGACTTACAGTCAGTTAATATTGCTAATATCCAACATAACCCTTCACTATATTTAGAAGGCAAGTACTGTTGCCAATTTACATGTTGTTTATAAAATACCAATCTTATTACTTCCTCAATTAAAAAAGCATACCATTTGCGGTATGCTTTTTTATGAAATCGGATAACGTACTGTAATACAAAACTCACCTTGATTAACAGTTGTTCCTGTTGTAGTAATTCGAACAGTCGTAAAATATCGTACAGTGAAAGTACCACTACTTTGTGGTTGTACGGTAATTGTATCAATTACTGTAGCACCTACTAAAAAATCAACTGTAATTGGAGCCGCACCTACATCATATTTCACGTAACCTGAACCATATACTTCTTGCGTAATATTATTTGTATATACAATTTGAGTACCAGCACCTGTAATAGACCAGTCTGTACATACTTGATCTTGTACAAGCGTTTTATTAGAACAACAAGACAAACTGGAACTTCTTATTCCCATTTTGATCCTCTCCTATTCTGCTATGAAAGTGGATAACGTGTTGTAATACAAAATTCTCCCTGATACGTTCCAGCAGGTGTTGCAGGTAACACAACTTGTATAATGTCAAAACGCCGATACGTAAACCCGATACTCGTTCCTGGGTTTAATGTTTGTGTATCTATTACAGTACCAGCAGAATCAAGCGCCTCTACAGTAATTGGTCCTGGTCCAACATCATATTTAACAAAACCAGTCCCCACTACGTTTTGGTTAATATTATTTGTATAGAGAACATTATCAATTGCTGTTGCAACTACAGTAGCAGACCACGGACTACACACTTTATCTTGTACATAATTTTTATCTGGACAACAAGTTAATGCTGCCCCTGAGCACTCACAAGACATAGTTGTTTCCCCTCTCTCTTTTATATTCCCTATATGTGTATGTCCTTCAGAGTCTTTTGCCTGTACTATTCATTTATTTTCAAAAAATATTCAAATGACTAAATAGATTCCGTTCTGTTCCTTTTCTTCATAAATTTATAGATTAAAATACCACCGACAACGATAACGACGACTAGTAATATCGGTAGCATATATTGCCCCACAACATCCGCCGCTTTTTCCCAATGCGGACCTAATTTCATTCCAAAATAAACATATAAAGTTGTTAACGGGAACATTGCTACAAATGTATATATACTAAATTTCCATATGTTCATTTTCGCCATACCACATGGAACAGAAATAAGCGTTCGAACGCCAGGTACAAAGCGTCCAACAAATGCTACAACTGGTCCATATTTCTCAAAGAAATCATCTGCTTTTTGGATTTGTTCTTCTTTAATAAAGAAGTATTTCCCGTACTTTATTAATAGAGGACGACCACCGTAATAACCGAGTGCGTATAACGTTAACGGTCCTGTCGTTCCACCAAGCGTTCCAGCTAATACAGCTAGCCAAAAATTCATATCACCCTCGTACACCCAATATCCAACCATAGGCAAAACAACTTCTGCGGGAATAAATTCAAACGTTAAAGCCAATACAACTCCAAAATAAGAAAACTGCTTTAAAAACTCAATTATATCTAAAATAATTTGCTCCATATTTTAACTCCTATCCTACATTTACGTTATGCTTTTCTTGTAATTGAACTGGCGCCATTTTTACAATTCGGTTCAAAATAAATAACACAATCCCAATATCATCTAAAATACCGATGAACGGTAAGAAGTCTGGAATTAAATCGAGAGGCATCGCTACATAACCAACTAAAAAAGCAATGGATAAGATTTTCTTCTTTATTGAAACCTCTTTTGAAGTAAAAAAGTCAAATAGGAATGGAACAAATCGGCGAACATGAAATACAACTCTTAATCTACTAATAAGTTTTTTCATTTTTATTTCTCCTCTCTTTGTATACAAAAAGGCCCCTACCAAATATGGTAAGGGTCCTAAAAAAGACAATAAGGGGCCTTTACCATTGCTGGTAAAGGTCTCACTAACAACGAAACGTTGCCAATAAAGCCGAGGGTTTCTCCCTGTAATGACGACTTTACTGTAATAAGTTACTCCCCTTTATATACACAATTTTATACAATCACATTAAAATATTTTAGAGGGCTTGTCAATATATTTTATATTCCAATCCCTTCTGTAAAAAACAAAAAACGTATAGGAAATTTCTTACTATCTCATAATATACATAATCATTTTTGAATGAAAGGAGAGATTTCATTTGCATACCGTATGGAAAGGTGCACTTTCACTTGGACTATTAAATATAGGAATTAAACTATATAGCGCCGTAGAAGAAAACGATATAAAATTTTTAAGTCTCCATAAAGAATGCTTAACACCTATTAAATATAAAAAATTCGCTCCCGATTGTGCGGATGAAGAAGTCGATGATAAAGATATTGTAAAAGCCTATGAATACGCCCCCCATAAATACATTATTATGGATGAAAAAGAATTAGCTGCGTTGCAAAAAGCTCACGAACCACGATCTATTCGTATTATATCTTTTGTTCAAAATAACGAAATTGATTCTATTCTCTATGACCGCTCTTATTTTATAGGCCCTACCCCGGGACATGAAAAATCGTATTTATTATTAAAAGAAGCCCTTGAGCGTACAAATAAACTTGGTCTTATCCATATTTCCATTAGAAAAAAACAACATTTAGCTATTATCCGTAACTTTGAAGATGGACTTATGTTGCAAACTATTCACTACCCTAATGAAATTCGCGATATAACAAATACACCTAACTTACCAAGTAATGAAAATTATCCTATCCAAAAACAAGAACTCACCGCAGCAATCAACTTAATTCACCACCTTACAAATCCTTTTGAACAAGAAATGTATACAGATGAGTATAAAGAAGCCCTTACCGAATTAATCGAAGAGAAAATTGAACAACAGGAAAAAACGGAAACAATCTCTCCTGCTCCAAACATCATCAATATTATGGAGACATTACAAACAAGTATTGAACAAGCAAAAATAAAAAGAGACAATAAAACAGAAAAAGAGGCCAAATAAAATTGACCTCTTTTTCTTTAAAGCGGATTACATTTCGGCATTTCGAGTCCAGATGATTGAGCTAATTTTAATAAATAATAACATTCTTCCCTTGCCATATGATCTGCCATTCTCGCTGATAATACACTTAATACTTCATTTGATAACTCGAGTTCTTCCACTTCATGTAAAAAATGTGAAAATAATTTTAGTTCAAGTGAAACATCTTTTGTAAACTTCTTTAATGCAGGAAAATGATGAAGCTCTGTTCGTAAATATCCAGTCATCTCAACCGCCTTTAAGTAAAATTGTTCAAAATGCTTCGTAAATTCTTCGCTTTTCTCTTTTAATCTTTTTTCAACAAGATCTAACCCACCAGAAATAGAGCCTGCATGACCAGCTGCATCTGTTAACCAAACGAGATGATAATGAAGTTCATGAAAAACAGGTGGAATTTCCCCCTTCTTCAAAAACTCTAAAACCGTTATATACTCTTCCACTTCGTTTACCATATGATTAATAAAAGTCGGCGTAAAATGAATTGTAATTTTCCCTTCCAACTGTTTCTGTATAATATTTAATTTAAACGTCCGGATCTCCTTAGCTGCTTGTTCTGCCTCTTTGGAAAATGCCACAAGATTCACATTACGAACTTTATTTAACAGATTCGTAAATGTTTCAACAAAATAAGTAGCTTTCTTTATATCTTCTTTTTCCTTTGGAGCTAACGCATCAAGTAAAAACTGCGCATGATCAGTAAGTACCTTTAGCCAAAATTGATGCTCAAACAACGCACTTTCTTCATAATTTCTCTCCACCAAATCCCCTCCGTCTATTCATCCTTCTCTACCACTTGAAGTTTATATCCATCTGGGTCTTGTACTACAATACTCCTCGCGCATTCATTTTCTGTATATAAAATTTCATAAAACGCTAGCTTCTTTTTCAATTTCTCTATGTCAGAAATCGTAAATGTTAAATCCTCACATGAATCTGTAACACTTTTTTCCTGCCCACCTAACATGCGATTCATAACAAAACTAATTCTCGTTGAATCGGCATCATACCAAACCCCCGTTACATCTAATTGTGGTCTTTCTAAACTAGGTTTAATTCCTAAAATCCCTTCGTAAAAATATAACGTTTCCTTTAAGTTTTTCACTTCCAATACAATGAATTGTTTCACAGTCTCCACATTCATTCCCCCCGTACCTATTACTTTTTTATATGTGTCATAAATGCTCATTATGTCTGAATACAATACGTAGTAATGAACATGTAAGGAGGTTTATTCGTGAATAAATATATGAGATCATTCGTGCCCTATCATAGTCCTCAAGATCCTTGCCCTCCTATCGGAAAAAAATTTTACTCTACTCCTCCTAATTTATTTTTAGGCTTTCAACCGCCAAACTTACCACAATTCACGCCAAAAGAAGCGCTACAAAAAGGGACTTTATGGCCTGTTTTTTATGACTATTATGAAAATCCTTATAAAAAAGGGCGGTGACTACTGACGTGACTCAATCGCTACCAGAAGAATATTATAAGCTGTTACTGGAGCTTCAAGAACTAGACTTTGTACTAGTCGAACTCACTCTTTATTTAGATACACATCCAGATGACACTGCCGCGATTAATCAATTTAATGACTTTTCCTATAAACGAAGAGTATTAAAACAAAAGATGGAAGAAAAATACGGGCCACTCCAACAGTTTGGAAACAGCTATTCTAATGCCCCTTGGGAATGGAGCAAAGGTCCTTGGCCATGGCAAATATAAAGGAGAGAAACTATGTGGATTTATGAAAAAAAATTACAATACCCTGTTAAAGTAGGAACTTGCAATCCAGCACTTGCAAAATTATTAATTGAACAATACGGCGGTGCAGATGGAGAATTAGCTGCTGCACTCCGTTACTTAAATCAACGTTATACAATTCCTGACAAAGTCATTGGCCTACTTACTGATATTGGTACAGAAGAATTTGCTCATCTTGAAATGATTGCTACAATGGTTTATAAGCTGACGAAAGATGCGACTCCTGAACAAATGAAAGCTGCTGGTCTTGACCCTCATTACGCTGATCATGATAGTGCACTCCACTACCATAACGCTGCCGGTGTTCCATTTACTGCAACCTATATACAGGCTAAAGGTGATCCAATTGCCGACCTATACGAGGATATTGCGGCTGAAGAAAAAGCACGCGCAACATATCAATGGCTTATTAACTTATCAGATGATCCAGATATAAATGACAGCCTACGCTTCTTACGTGAACGAGAAATCGTCCATTCACAACGTTTCCGAGAAGCGGTTGAAATTTTAAAAGAAGAACGTGATAAAAAAATATTTTTTTAAAACACGTATCCTAGTGATATGTGTTTTTTTACGCTATAAGTTAAATCCTTCCTATTAAACATATAAATAGTATATTTATTCGATTTAATGCATTATTTTTTAATTTTTTCAAAATTCCCTATTGCTTTCTAGTCATCAGACCTTTAAAATAATAACAGTTACTCGACAAATTATTTGAATTTTCGACAAAAACACTCATTAGGAGGATTTTCTTTATATGCGTACAACTTTAAAACCAGCGCAAATACTTTCGATTAGTTTACTACTATTCGCAGTTTTCTTCGGTGCTGGTAATATGATTTTCCCGCCCCTTCTCGGTCTTTCTTCCGGAGAAAATATGTGGATTTCCATTACAGGATTTATTATTACAGACGTCGGTTTATCTTTACTAGCTATTGTCGCTGTTGCCCTTGCCGGTGGTAGTTTTAACACTTTAGCAAGCCGTGTTCACCCAAAATTCGCAGCAATATTTGCTATCATTATTTATCTTTCAATCGGCCCACTATTTGTTATTCCACGAACTGGATCTGTATCTTACGAAATTGGGATTGCACCACTTTTCCCAGACCAATGGTACTCTATGTTAATCTTTAGTGCGATTTTCTTTACAGTCGTCTACTTCTTATCATTAAATCCATCAAAATTAGTAGATCATATCGGAAAAATATTAACACC
This sequence comes from Bacillus paranthracis, assembly GCF_001883995.1. Lineage (GTDB taxonomy): Bacteria > Bacillota > Bacilli > Bacillales > Bacillaceae_G > Bacillus_A > Bacillus_A paranthracis. The sequence goes on from NZ_MACE01000005.1 coordinate 156,319, forward strand.
AATTTTACTTGGAATTATTGCGATTATGGCAACAAAAGCAATTCTTTCACCAGGAACGTTTGCAGAACCTGTTGGTGACTATAAAGAAATTCCGTTTTTCAAAGGATTTCTTGAAGGATTTTTAACGTTAGATGCAATCGGTGCACTCGTACTATCAACAATTGTTGTAAATGCAATTCGCCAAAACGGTATACAAGAGAAGAAATCAATTGCGAAATATACAATTATTTGCGGAAGCATTGCCGCTCTATTTTTAACAATTGTGTACTTCTTACTTGGTTATATCGGTGCTTCAAACGGCAACTTAGGACAATTCGAGAACGGTGGTCAACTATTAGCGACTGTTATGTACCACTTCTTTGGGACAAGCGGTAATGTTTTATTAAGCATCGCCATTATCTTCGCTTGTTTAACGACAGCAATTGGTGTTGTAAGTGCATTTGCAAACTATTTCGCAACAGTACTAACAAATGTTTCTTACAAAAAGCTCGTACTATACGTTTGTATTTTTAGCTTCGTGATTTCAAACTTAGGATTAAGTTTACTAATTAAAATTACTTTGCCTGTATTAATTATTCTATATCCAATTACGATTATTTTAATTTTCGTATCATTTATTGATAAATATACGAAACGTAAACCTTCTGTCTACATCGGGGCAATGATTGCAGCATTCCTTATTAGTTGTATTCATGCACTTGATAATGTGGAAATGATACCAAGTTTTATCGCGAATATTGTACACACCATTCCTTTTTATAATTTAGGAATTGGCTGGATTATCCCAGCAATCATCGGTGGTATAATCGGATACTTTATTCCGCAAACAGAAGCTGAAGGCGAAGTTTCTACAAAATAAAGAAAAGCAGCAAGCAGGAAATACATGCTTGCTACTTTTTATTTTCACATCGTATGCTTAAAAGTAAATAACTCTTCTTTTGACTGCACAGCAGATTGTTCCTCTTTTACAACGTCCTTCTTCATCTCTCCTCCTAACCTTACTTTCATCATCGCCTCTTCGATACTTTTTACAATCATATTTCCTGAAAAAATAGTAAGTCCAAAAAATGTAATCGGAACGAGAGGGATCCACGGATTCACTGTCAATGATCTAAAATAGACTCCAATTAACCCTGACCATTCATGTGTATAAGATTCTATTTCTTCTATCGGTCCTAAAAACTTAACCGTTCCGCCAAAGAATATTTCTAGTAACCCTAAGTGCATTAAAATAGTAAGAGTCTGCGTAAACTGCTGAAAAAATACAAGTATAAACGTCATATAAAGATGCGGGAAAAGATGCTTTATAACAATATGTCTTCTCGATCCACCTAATATGCGCGCGGCATCAACAAATTCTTCCGTTCGCAATTTTCGAACTTCCTTCGCAACATACAGTGCAATAACTGGCATTACAAGCATTACAAGTAAGACAACTTGAAACGAAGCCCTTTCAAAAAAGGTTGTTGTTTCCTCCCCACTTCCAAATGTACTTGCAAATTGAAGAAAAAAATACGCAATCATAACTGTCGGAATAACTGTAAAACTATCAAAGAACGCCTCAATTTTTGAAAACCCTCTTTTTATGTACGTTCCGAGCACGACACCGAAAAATACACCTATTACCATTCTAAGTGCCGCAATTAAAATAGATATACCAACCGTCCATTTCGCGCCCTCAATGACTAAATGTAACAGGTCATACCCTTTCCGATCTGTCCCGAGTAAAAATTGTAATGAAGGTGGAAACGGTGGCACTTGTGGATTTTCATCCGCATCATATTGCAATGTAACTTGTCTAATATGTCCATCATTCCATAACGTATTTCCGATGCTCAAAAGAACTAATAGAAGAAGAAACCCAATACTTATCCAAAATCTTTTATCACGTTTTATATACGTCCACATATTATAATCTCTCCTTCATCGCAGCCGGAATGAGATAATGAAACAATTTAAATAAAATAAAAATCGGAATATAAATAAGCAGTACACTCACGATAAAAACTTCAACTCTAATACCCTCATACGATTTCAAAAACATAAAAATACCACCCGTATTAAAAATCCATTCTATAATATATAAATTAGATAACATAAAAAAGATATTCGTTTTCGCAAAGAATAATGTACTAAGCAACACATTTCGTAAAATATGACGATTTAAAATATGAAAGCGCCCCAGCCCTTTCGCCTTAGCAAATAGTACATAATCTTTTTCTAGTTCATTTTCAAAACGAAGCACGACCATTTTTACAAACATAATCGTAGTCGGGATGCTCAAACACAATATTGGCAACCCTCTAATCGACTCGCCTCCAATTGACGCAATTTGAAAAGGTAAAAAACCTGTTTGTTTAAAAAACCATACAACTAAAATTTGTGATACTAAAATAAGAAGGATATCTGGAATGGATTCTAGGAAGATAAGAAATGATTTAATTCGATGTTGTATACGCGGTGAACTACTCATAATCACATAAACAATACAAAATGCTACAAATAATGAAATGAAAAAAGCAGCTAAAAAAATAATAATCGTTTCTTTATAATGGACAAACAACTGTGGAAATAAAAATTTATCTCCCACATATTTAAAATTGGAGATGTCCATTAAATTCACAAACACTTCTTGTAAACTCTGTATGTACTGTGATGCATGCAGCTCAAATCCATAAAATAGTTTTGGCAATGTCCCTAAACAAATAATACCCAAAATCGAAATAAGAAATTGAATCGTCACTTCCATCCCATTCAGAAAAACTTTTTTGACCACGTTTTCCCTTCTCTCTTTATATAATTTACTCTCTAATTTTATTCTTAATTTTCTGAATTGTAAATATTTAATATATAAAAAATCGCTAGGTTATGACCCTAACGATTCTTTGTGTAACTGTTTTTCTCTTTTCGCAAACGGCATATACAAAATAAAACATCCAATAAGCGCTGCGAGTTCTAATGAAATAATATAGTAAGGATGTGGTCCTAACATATCAAGTAATGAAGCTGTTTCTGGCTTATGGGCTAAAAACATATAATTACCACCTGTTTTGTAATTTACAAACGAAACAATCGGAATCAATATGTTTAAAAATATCATTGTGCGTTTAATAGACTGTACTGTCGGACGATATCCTTCCACCCAAGTCATAAAGAGTGGCGCCCAAATGAGCAATATATGCGCGATAAAATATTCAATGAACCGAAAATGCGGAAAAGCATATTGCAAGTTTGGCGTTAAAATGGCTTGTGATGCACCAATAATTCCTGTAAAAAATACAATCTCATATATACGGTAACTTTTCGTTATGATCATAATTGACGCTAACAACAAACTAATCGTACATAACTCAAACGGTAATGAAGTGGCTAGCTCAAAAATCCCTGCTTTCCACTCCCACATATGAAGTCCAATTTCACTCCCTATAAATAGAAATGCAATCGCATATCGAACCGTTATATTCCACTCATTTTGACGTAATACATCTTGGTATTGATATAAAAAAACGATTCCCACCAACAGAATAAATAATATAATGGCATGTTGCCTTGAGTAGGGAATAAACGGTTTTAATGGATGCGCACTAAAATAAGCTTCCATCTTCCTTCCTCCTCTCCTTCATACAATATTATTGTAAGAAAAAAACACGCGTCAATTCATTTGCTTACACTGGGACAAGCTCTACCTTACATTTACATATTCATACCTTACAAAACTGTAAGGTTATTGTAAGCTAAAACGATTTGTCAGATTCTTTCCCTCTTCTATACTTAATGTAGATACTAAAACGAACGAAAAGGTGATAAATAGATGAAGAAGAAAAATAAAGTGTTAATTACTAGTGTAGTAGCAATCGGAATTGCAGCTGGATCATACTTTGCATTTGCTGGCGGCGGTTCAGAAGTAGCAATGGCATATAGCGGATATAAAGTAACAGAAAAACAGATTGAAAACGCGCAAAAATTTGGCGGTGAAGTCATTCCAAACGGAATTGAAACAATTTCATTTGATCCAACAAAAGGTACGTATGAATTAGCTGTAAAAAAAGGTGATGAAGTAAAAAAAGGGCAACTCCTTTTTAAATACAATGACCCTACTGCGAAACAAGGTGTAACTGAAGCAGAAATGCAAAAGAAAATCGCCCAAAAAGAAGTAACATTATTCAAAAAACAAATTGATGCAGCGAAACAAAAATTACAAAAAGATAAAAATGCAGGTCTTCCTGCTGAAGCATTAAAAGCATCAGAAATCGAGGTACAACAATTAGAATCACAGCTTGAAATGAAAAAGTTTGAAGTTGAAAAAGCTGATGAAATGATTAAAGCAGCAAAAGAGAAAGTAAACACACTTTCTGTAACGAGTCCTGCTGATGGCGTAATTGATGATATCGTAAAAGTCGCTGACGAAAAAACAGGTATGAGCGGTATTACACTTCGTCATGCTGGTCCATTTAAAGTAAAAGGTCAACTTTCTGAATATGAGCTTGCTAGTATGAAAGTTGGGCAAGAAGTTACTGTTTCATCAAAAACCGTTGCTGGTAAGACTTGGACAGGAAAAGTAACAGAAATCGGTTCTACTCCATTAAAGAGTATGGACGAAAACAAAACAGTTTCTAACTATCAATTCACTGTCACTTTAGATAATAGTGAAGAATTACAAAACGGCTTCCACGTTTACGTAACAAGTAAATCTGGCGAAGCAACTGGTACAATTGTTCCGAAAAGCAGCATCGTGAAAAAAGGTGATAAAAATGTTGTGTTTGTTGTAAAAGACGGTAAAGCGAAAGAACAAACAGTTACTGTTGAATTCGAGACTGATAGCGAAGCAAAAGTTTCTGGAGTGAAAAAAGGAGAGGAAATTATTTCTAAACCTGAAAAAGACTTAAAAGATGGTATGGAGGTTGTCGCCCAGTGATTAACTTAAAAGGCATCACGAAATCCTTCCAAAATGGTGCAGAGTCCGTTCAAATATTACACGGAATTGACGTAACACTGAACCAAGGAGAATTCACTTCGATTATGGGACCTTCTGGTTCTGGTAAATCAACATTAATGAACATTATTGGTTGTTTAGATAAACCGACGACAGGTACGTACGAACTAGCTGGTCAAAACATTTCAAACATGTCTGAAACAGAACTTGCACACGTACGTAATAAAGAAATCGGATTCGTATTCCAAAACTTTATGTTATTACCGAGACTTTCAGCACTTCAAAATGTAGAGCTCCCTCTTATTTACGCTGGAGTCGATAAAAAAGAAAGGCGCGAGCGCTCATTAGCTGCTTTAACAAAAGTAGGTTTAGCTGATCGTGCTACTCACCTGCCGAACGAATTATCAGGTGGACAAAAACAGCGTGTCGCTGTTGCACGCGCAATCGTAAATAACCCGAAGTTTATCTTAGCCGATGAACCAACGGGGGCACTTGATACGAAAACAAGTACACAAATTATGGACCTCTTTTACGAATTAAATAAACAAGGCTCAACAATCATTATGATTACCCATGATCGTGAAATTGGGGAAGCAGCAGCACGTCAAATTGTAATTCGTGACGGAAATATCGTCCAAGATTGGAGAGGTTAATTTTGAACACGAGTGAAAATATACGCATGGCCCTTTCCTCTATCTTTGCTCATAAAATGCGTTCTATTTTAACGATGTTAGGTATTATTATCGGTATTAGTGCCATTATTACTATCATTTCAATGGGTGATGGTACAAACGCAAAGTTTAAAAAAGAGTTAGGCCAAGGGAAAGATAACGAAGTAACGATTTACTACAACAATCCTGACTATGGAACAGATAATGCCAAAATTACAGCTGATATGCTAAACCGACTGCAAACTGTACCAGGCGTTAAAGATGTATATCCAGATGTAAGTATGAAAGTAAAAGCATCTGCTGGTTCAAAAGATGTAAATCTTGATTTAAAAGGCGGAACAGGCGCCTTTATGACAGATTCGAAGATAAAATTAGTTCACGGTCGTGAATTAAACGACAGTGAGCTAAACCAAGCAATCCCTGCTGTTATATTAAATGAAGAAGCTTTCAACAAATTATTTAGTGGTTGGGAATCAAATCAATACGCAGATATAAAAGGAAAGCCGTATAAAATAGTCGGTGTATACGAAACGAAAAATGACTTTGGAATGCCTATGCCTGAGGGTTATACATCACTTGAAAACGCGCCTGTCATTTCAGGAGTAACTGAGTATGACTCTGTAAGATTAACAATGACCTCTCCGGCCGAACGTAAAAGTGTAGAAAAACAAGCCGTTTCTGTTTTAAACGAAATGAAAGCTCCTAAATTTGAGCACAAATTCGAAGCACAAGACTTAGGTGAATTTACGAAGCAATTAGATGAATCAATCGGTATGATGAAAATGGTATTCGGTGGTATTGCCGCTATCTCCTTACTTGTTGGTGGTATCGGTGTAATGAACATTATGCTTGTATCTGTAACAGAGCGTACACGTGAGATCGGTATTCGTAAAGCTCTTGGTGCAACGCGTGGTAAAGTATTAACACAATTCTTAATTGAATCTTGTATTTTAACAGGACTCGGTGGTTTCATCGGTTTCATGCTCGGTATCTTCTTCGCTTGGATCGTCTCCATCTTTGCTGGATGGCCACTCGTTGTCTCAAAAGAACTTGGACTTCTTGCAGTAGGTATCTCCATGTTAATCGGTATTATATTCGGTCTACTACCAGCTAACAAAGCTGCAAAACTGGATCCAATTGAATGTTTACGATATGAATAAACAAAAACGTAGGAGTTTACACTCCTACGTTTTTTATTTATCTATTAAATCATGTTTCTTCTATTATATATGTTTCACGTTATAAACATCTTTCATTATTTTAATCTACTAAATCTATTATAGAATCCTATTATTGCAAAAATACTATGTGAAAGTCGAAAATCAAGGCGTAATTTTTTCCATACCTCGACTTATTTTGTAACAATTATAGCGATATTTTATTAAATTTCACCTCATTTTTATTTCTCCACAACTAAAATAGTTATTTTTACATAACTACTTTTCTGTTCCGACAGCAAAATACGCCATTTTTGTAATAATTACGAAATAATTACGTAATACTACAGAAATAATATTAACCTATCAGAAATTGAAATACTACCTTTTTTATGCATCATATGCTCTAACCTCCCCTAAAAACTATAAGAAAGCGCTTTTAGGATATTACTGGAATTATTACAAAATATTAATGACCCGTTACGAAAGCTTTGTAATTTTATGTTTTTCGCAAATAAGAAAATAATGGTTGCTATAATGAGGTCAACGAAAACAAATGCAATGGAGGCTATTATGAAAAAATTTATGGGTATAGCAACAGCAGCGGTTTTTGGTCTTGGGATTTTCACAACATCTGCTAAAGCAGAAACAATCGTAACGACTGATGTACTAAATGTACGAGAAAACCCAACTACTGAATCAAAAGTTGTAGGAAAATTATTAGATGGATATAAAGTTAACGTTTTACATACAGAAAACGGATGGTCAAAAGTGAAATTGAATAGCGGTAAGGAGGCTTTCATTAGCGCTGACTACACAAAAGACACTTACTACGTAACAGCTAACGTATTAAACGTACGTGCTGGTGCAAACACAGACTCAGAGATTCTTGGGAAATTGAAACAAGATGACGTAATCGAAACAACACACCAAGTTGAAAATGGTTGGATCCAATTTGAATATAACGGAAAAACAGCTTACGTTCACGTTCCTTACTTAACAGGTAAAGCTCCAGTTAAAGTTCAACCAGTAGTTAAAGCTGAAAAAACAACTACAGTTCAAGATACAGCTAAAGCCGTGGCAACAACTAAAGCTCGTGAAGTAGCTGAAACGCAAGCAAAAGCTAAAGCGGAGGAAGCAACTAAAGCTCGCGAAGCAGCTGAAGCTCAAGCAGCGGCTAAAGCTCGTGAAGCAGCTAAGGCTCAAGAGACAGCTAAAGCTCAGGCAGAAGCTAAAGCTCAAGCAGAAGCTGAAGCTCAAGCAGAAGCTAAGGCTCAAGAAGCAGCTAAAGCTCGTGAAGCAGCTAAAGCTCAAGAAGCAGCTGAAGCTCAAGCAGCGGCTAAAGCTCAAGAGGCAGCTAAAGCTCGTGAAGCAGCTAAAGCTCAAGAAGCAGCTGAAGCTCGTGAAGCAACTAAAGCTCGTGAAGCAGCTGAGGCTCAAGAAGCAGCTAAAGCTCAAAAACCAGCTACACAACAACCTGTTGCAAAAGAAACTGAAACAAGTGCACCATCATCTTCTCGTGAGTTACGCGTTGTAGCAACAGCTTACACAGCAGATCCACTTGAAAATGGTTATAAAGCAGGCGACCAAGTAAAATCAGCTTTAGGTCACAACTTAACAGCTAATCCAAACATGAAACTAATCGCAGTTGATCCAAGTGTCATTCCATTAGGTTCAAAAGTATGGGTTGAAGGTTACGGAGTAGCAATCGCTGGTGATACTGGTGGAGCTATTAAAGGAAATAAAATCGACGTTTTAATGCCAGATAAAGGCACATCTAGTAACTGGGGACGTAAAACAGTTACAGTTAAAGTATTAAACTAGTTTGTAAAAAAAGAGTCAGTCTCATTGAGGCTGACTCTTTTTTTGATGCTTACATTCTTTCTCTTGGAAGTAAGCAATATTATCTCGAAGCCACTTCCTCTCTAACATAAACAAGTTCCCACGTTTTTTGTGCACTTTGTCAAACGTCTGTAAAACTTCTTCATGATTAGCAAACTTATGTAAAAAATGAAGTGCAATGATAACCTCTGATTCATCTGTAGACTCTACTTCATTTTTACGTCTCCTAGAAACAAGAACAAAGCGATAAATCATTTAACTGCCTCGCTTCTTCATACGCACATTGCCGAACTCCTGCTTCTTCGTCAGCCATCCGTCTTAATAAATCATCTATATACTCTTCCATCTCCTTCTCTCCCATCCAAATTAAGTCTATCTCTTTGCATTCTATATACGATAAACCACTATTTCACCAGAAAAAAGAGGATGCCACGGCATCCTCTCCTTGTACTTCCCTATTCCACACAAGTAAACTGCGTCCAAGCTCCTACATAATCTAGTAAGAATAACTCTTCTTCTGCAATTGTACCGACAATATTTTTTCGTTCATCTATCGGCATTTCTTTTAGAATGATTTGTAATTCGCCTTTATACTTACCAAATGAGTTGTTACCAATTACAACTTGGCCTCTTTCCTGTCGTACACTTTCGCGCACCGGGAAGTCATAGTCTTTGTACTTTTTACGTACTTCTGTAGAACGTACCATATATTCTGTTATGTCACCGCGTCTTACGTGTAATTCTTGCAGCGTGGCTCTCTTCTCTACTTCAGTCGCCTCGTCTACAAAGTTTACTTTCAGCTGTAACATGTAACGATTTAAGTTTCCTAGTTTCTCTAACTCTTCTTCACTCGCATAAGCATTTCCGATAATAACGTCATCAATAAGCCCTGTCGCCCATAAATGTTTCGCTTGTACTTCAATCGGTAAGTTACGATGCTGTTCTAATGTACATAATCCGTCGTTAATATCCCATGGGCCGATGTTAGCTGCATGTGACGTAATAAACGCTGCCGTGCGAATACCCTGTTTTTTAAAGCGTTCACTACAGCGAATGAAATAATCGTACGGAAGTCCAGTAAATTTTTGCGGATAGAAGTTATGACAACCAATTAAAGCTGACTTATTTGCCTGATGCGAAAGAATATTTTCTAAGTACGCAATATCGTTACTTACGTTCAGCTCAATTTTTAAGCCGTACGGATTATTCGTCATTTTCGCTTCAGTTAATCCGTCAAACCCTAAATCTAATCGAATACCGTCTGCACCTAACTCTGCGAAAAATGATAGATCACTATAACTAATACCGAGCTGATCAAAGACAGCCGGAGCTACATCTAAAATCACTTCCATATTGTTATCTTTTGCGTGATGAATAATTTCTTTAAATTCAGCTACAATCTCTTCTTTCGGACGATTCACAGACAATAAACAAGTGAATATTCTTGAAAAACCGTGGCGTGCCGCTGCCGAAATGTATGCCATATCTTTTTCTTTCGTTGAATGCTCTGGATAAAGTGAAATTCCTAATTTACGCTCCATGCTTTTGCATCTCCTTCACACGTTGTATTAATGCCATGCTCGTAAATCTATATTTTGCAGATAAACATGTTGCACATAAAATCGTTGGTACAATAATTACGTACGGTGATTGTAAGCTTAGCATTACATAGGCACCCATTGAACTACCGATAAATACAATTGATACTAGTAGTAAAACTAATAAAGATTTACTTTGTACCCATTTTGAATAATGTGCAATACACTGCCCCGCTACAAATGTAATTAAGATGATAATTGCTCCGAGCATTCTGTTTTCTCCTCTCCTGCTAATTGTTGTTTCTCATACATTTTGAAGAACGGATAGTAAATAACGAATGAGATAACAAAGTTAACAAGTACAAGTACACCAGCCATAATTGTCCAGTCCGTACTAATAATCGCTGCAATTGGTGCTAACATCGTAAATGGCAGTTTCGCCATCATCATCGGAATCATACCTGAAACAACTGCGAAATATGATACTGTCGTTGTCACTAACGGTGTAATAACGAACGGAATAATTAAGATTGGGTTCATTACAATTGGTGCCCCGAAAATAATTGGTTCGTTAATATTGAATAAGCCTGGCACGAATGATAATCTACCTAACTCTTTTAAGAACTTAGATTTAGAGAACATAAACATAATTACTAAAGCTAACGTTGAGCCTGATCCACCAATCCATACAAACCATTGAATAAATTGCTCTGTAAATAAGTTTGGTAATTGATGTGCATTTCCTGTAGCTGTGAATACTTCCATATTTTCAAGAATTGCAGAATCCCACATTGGGCGAATGATCGGTCCTAAAATCGCAGGGCCATGTATACCGAATGACCAGAAGAATACGATTAAGAATACTGTTAATAAACCGCCGAATAAATTATTTCCTACTAATACTGATTTTAGTGGTGCGATTAAATATGTGATTGTTGTATTTACATCAAATTTCAAACCGTAGCGAATGCCCCAGAATAAAAGAATAACTGCTAGCGTTGGAATTAATGCTGCAAACGAATTTGAAACTGCTGGTGGTACACTATCTGGTAATTTAATTGAGATATTATGCTTAATCATAAAGTGATAAATTTCTACTGCAATTAAAGCTGTAACAATTGCGCCGAATAAAGATGTTGCACTTAATGTTCCCACTGAAATATATCTACCTGCATCAATAACACCTGGTACAGCTTTCGTAATTTGAATTGGTTCAACCGATGCTAGTAAAAAGGCGAGTACAGATAATAACCCTGCACTTAATTGATTGAGCTGATAAAAATTCGCGAGCGAAGCCCCTACCCCAAATGCTGCATATAATGCCATTAGTCCTACTGTAAATCGGAATGGAATATCTAAAATATGGCGAAACGGTGCAATCCACTCCATATATGCATCAATTGGTAAGTTTAAAAAGATAACGAAAAATGATCCGACAATCGTTAAAGGTAATGTAGAAATAACCCCGTTTCGAATTGCTAATAAATGTCGCTGTCCGGCAATCTTTTGTGTTGTTGGCATAATCTTTTGTTCCATAAAACTCATAAATCCATTCATCAAAACCCCTCCTCTTTCTCTTTTCTATGAAAGGACGAAATAAAGTTATAACATTATAATGTTTATATTTAAAAAAATATAATTATGCTAAAACTAATTGTTCTGCTTGTTTCAGTACTTTCAAACCATCACACATGCCATAATCTCGTTGGTCTATAATCGCAACTGGTATATTGTATGAATTTGCAAGAAACTCTACGGCTGGAAATAAATATTTCACCTGTGGCCCAATTAAAACAACATCAGCATTTTTTATTTCCAGTTTCACAAGTTCTGAATCAACTGCTTTAATTTTATAATCCTTCCCTTGTTTCATTGCCTCTTCTTGCATTTTTCTTACAACCATACTCGTTGACATGCCTGCTGCACAACATAATAAAATGTACATCTTATACTGTCACTTTCTCTTCTATTCGTTTATGAAGAGTGATAAATTCTTCAGCAAGTTCTTTCACTGTAATTGCATTCATTAAATGATCTTGTGCATGCACTAACAGTAAACTGATTTCTGCATGATTTCCTCCTGCTTCTTCTTGAATTAAGTCTGTTTGAATACGATGAGCTGCTGAAATTTCTTCCCTAGCAAGTTTCATCTTTTCACTCGCATTCTCAAAATCTCCTTGTCTTGCAAAAGCAATTGCTTCAAGTGACGCGCTTCTCGCGTTGCCACCATGTAAAATTAACGCAAATGGAGTTTGCATATCAGTCATTTTAAATTCCCCCAAGCCATCTTTTTTCTATATTGTTATCTTATTATGAAAACGCATACAATTAAACATAAAAAACTTCCGTTGTGTAACGGAAGTTTTTATATACTTCTCTTATAACGATAATAATATCTCTTGAAAATCTTCAACCACTTCAGCCTGAGCTAATTTCTCTATCGTATTTTGATTAGACATAATATCATATAAAAAATCATAAAGCTTTTGTAAATCTTCATTATTATTGCGCTTTACACTAAATAAAATAATAACTTGTACTTTCTTATCTCCCCAGTCAACCGCTTTATTAAGTGTACAAAACATCAAAAATGTTTTCTCACTTAATAACTGCATCGGATGTGGAATCGCAACTAAATTCCCAACCGCTGTAGGGGATGTATTCTCTCTTTCCATAACAGAGTCATAAAAGTGTTCTGGGACATAGTTTTTCTCAGCAGCTTTCTCACATAAAAATCGGATAACCTCTTCCTTCGTAGAAGCATTGTGATTTAAAAAGATTAAATCTTCCTTCATATATTGCTGTACACTAGTATTCACATGCGTAAATAACTGCTGACCAATTGACTTAATCTCTTTATCATCAAATATTGAGTTTACTTTTATAACAGGCACAGGTAAACCACTTGGTATATGAATCGTACTAATAATACAATCTATTTTATCTTTATAAAGGTCTTCTACTTTCAATTGATAATAACCGGTAATTCCCACAATCTCTAATTTATCTCGGAACTGTGATAGAATTTTATATTTCAATAGTTGGGCACTTCCTTGACCAGTTGCACAAACTAATAAACATCTTTTCTTTTGATTCTGTTCCTGTAAACGGCTCATCGCTCCGCCGAAGTGAATCGCAATATAACCAATTTCACTTTCCGGAATCGATTCTCCCGTATATTCACCAATTATATCTCCAACGAGAACCGCAATTTCAAAAGCATACGGATAATTCTTTTTCACTTCTGCCAAAAGAGGATTTCTCGTATTTAACTTATACTTCAAACGATTTAATAACGTTTTTAAATGAACACCAAACCCAAATAATAATTCTTCATCATAATAAAAAATAAGATTCCGTTCTTCCGCTACTTTAAAAAGAATATGTTGCATGAATGCATATAGATCTTTTCCTAATAGTTCTTCCACATTTTCATAACGATCTTTCGCTGTAACAGCAGTACTTAATAAATGCATCGTCACATATAAAACTTCTTCTTCTGGAAATGAAAGATGCAACTCTTTCTCTAAATCCCCTAAAATCTCTTTCGCAATTGTGTATTCTTTCTTTATTATAAGTTCAGCTTGCTCTACATGTAGTCCTTTCATATAATGTTGATCTTCACAACGCTTTAATGCAATTGCAATATGAATGACTAAATTATCAATTTCTATATCTGATAAGTATATCGTTCCTCCTTCGATATACTTTAATATAATCGAACGGATAAGCGGTATATGAGGTAGCGATAAGTATGTATCATTCTGCTCAAATTGCTCATGAAACGGAGTATGGTCATAACGCGGTAAACCATATTGTGATAAACAAGAACGAATATGAAACTCCTCTCCGACAATACGTATACCATAATACGGTCTCTTTTCAATTTGTAATTGATAGCGACCACATATATCTGTCACATCTTTCATAATTAAATTTACAGTCGATTTACTTACATAAATCTCCTCTGCTAACTGTGAAAGCTTCACATACCCATCTGTCGTTAAAATACGTTGTAGAATGTAAGCTATCCTTTCTTCGTAAGAAGTTGGGATCTTTTCCGTCTGTTTTTGAAATAGACTCACGCAAAACTCTTCAAACTTCTTCGCTTGTATAATTTCTAGTTCGTATCCAGTCCCTCTTTGCGATTCAATTTTCGCTCCATTTTCTTCCAATATATCATTTAATAATTTTATATCTTTTTGAATCGTCTTCGTTGATACATGTAAACGGCTCGCTAAAAAAGCTCGATTTAACATCGATTTCTCTTCTAAAAACTCCTCTAAAATAGAAACTAATCGCTGATGCACCTTTGTCATAGCTCTTCCTCTCGCAATTTATATATAAAAAGGAAAAAGCTGCTGAAATCAGTAGTTTTTCCCTTTTATTTTATCTATTTCTTTAATGTAAATCCGAATTTATCCCATGCTTGCAAATAATCTAATAAGAAAATCTCTTCTTCTACAATTCGACCAACTACATTTGTTTTTCCTGTATTCACCATATCTTTTAATGCAATTTGCAATTCACCTTTATATTGGCCATATTGCTCATTATCAATTAGAAGATCGCCGCGCTTAATTTCACGTGTATGATGAGGTTTAAACTCTTCTTTTTTATATTTCACACGGCTTTGTGTAGAGCGAATCATATATTCAGATACATCCCCGCGATAAAAATGAGGCTCGTCTAATACGATAATTTTTTCTAGTTCTGTCGTTGTATCATATAACTCTATATCAAATGTTTGTTTCTCTTTATTTAATGCACCTAGTGCTTGTAATTCTACTTCTGATGCATAAGCATTCGCAATAATAACATCATCAATTAATTCTGTTGCAAATAAATGCTTCGCTTGTGTTGTCATTGGTAATTCACGATGCTGCTCTAACGTACATAATCCTTCTGTTACTGGCCAAGGTCCATATGTTGCATCAAATGATGAAATAAAAGCAGCCGTTCTCATACCGTAATCTTTAAATTGTTTCGAGCATTTCATAAAATGATCATATGATAATCCGGAATAACGATGCGGATAAAAATTATGGCAACCAATTAAATTTTCGCGATTTGGTCTATGACTCATAATGTTATCTACATACTTCGTACCGTTACTCATATTGATCTCAATTTTTAAGCCATACGGATTGTACGTCATAATTGATTCTTCTAATCCTGAGAAACCAACATCTAAACGAATACCGTACGCACCTAGTTCATGGAAAAACGATAAATCGTTATATGAAATACCTAATTGCTCAAAAACAGCTGGACTAATATCAACTAACACTTGGAATCCTAATGCATTTGCATGAGAAATCGTTTCTTTAAACTCTTCTATAATTTTCTCTTTTTCACCATCTACAGATAATAAACATGTAAATACACGAGTAAATCCGTATTTACTTGCTAATGTTAAATACTCTTTATCTTTCTCTACTGTTGAATGTTCTGGATAAATAGAAATACCTAATCGTCTCATATGTACACGCCTCTTTCTTCATCATATTGTAAACCTTTTCAAATATATGTAGCGAAAAAGTATATATCCCCTTCTCATTCACTACTTTTTGAATCCGCTTTCTTTAAAGAAAAAACAATTTCTATCATTCATAACAACTACCAGTCTATACATCTATACTTTACATCTTTTTTTCATAGTTGTGTAGTCTTTCCACAAATTTGTCAGTTTTTTACCTCGAAAATTGTTGTACGTTTTCAAGGCACCTTCCTTGACTGTTTCATTGGCCAATACATATACTCGAAAGAAAAGAGAAATTTTTTATATAGGGGATGAATATATGGGAGAAGCAATACTCGTAAAACGAGAACCGTTATGGACGAAAGAATTTGTTGCGCTAATTCTAGCAAACTTATGTATGTTTTTAGGATTTCAAATGTTAATTCCGACTTTACCTGTTTATGTGAAAGAAATTGGAGGTACAAGTTCCAATATTGGATTTGTTGTCGGTATGTTTACTGTTGCGGCACTTTTTGTTAGACCGCTAACTGGAAATGCCTTGCAAAAATTCAGCAAAAAAATCATTTTAATGATTGGTACTGCTATTTGTTTACTCGCTATGGGTAGTTATCTTTTCGCTTCAACTGTTTTCCTATTGCTTGCCGTTCGAATTTTACACGGAGCTGGTTTTGGTATTACAACGACTACATATGGAACTGTCGTTTCCGATTTAATTCCGCAAGCTCGCCGCGGTGAAGGCATGGGATATTTCGGTCTTTCTGGAACGATTGCAATGGCGCTCGGTCCACTTATCGGACTTTGGCTTATGCAAACATATAACTTCACGATTCTTTTTTTATGTGCACTTTCCTGTACAATTGTTTCATTAATATTAACGAAACTACTTCAAATCAAAAAATCGCCGCAATCACCACAGCAAACATCTGGTACCTTTCTCGATGGATTTATTGAGCGCAAAGCTTTACTTCCTTCATTATTAATATTATGTATTACATTAATGTACGGGGGAATCGGAAGCTTTATTACGTTATTTGCTACAGAAGTCGGCATTGCTGATATAAGCCTCTTCTTCTTATTTAATGCACTTGCAATCGCTGTTACTCGTCCATTTTCCGGAAAGTTATATGATGCAAAAGGTCATTCCTTCGTAATTATTCCAGGAGTTATTATTACGTTTACAGGGATTATTTTATTGTCGTATACAACTACCATTCCAAGCTTAATTATTGCAGCAGCATGCTACGGAAGTGGTTTCGGAGCGATTCAACCTGCACTACAAGCGTGGATGATTGACCGAGTAGCACCGCACCGACGAGGAGTCGCAACAGCTACATTCTTCTCAGCATTTGACCTTGGAATTGGTGCTGGCGCGATTATTTTTGGATTCATTGCACATTTTACAAACTACGCAACTGTATATCGTTATTCCTCTCTATTACTTATTGCTTTCCTATTCATTTACATCACAAGTGTAAGAAGACAAAAGCATGGAAATAAAAACACAGAAAAAGCTGCTGGATAATTCCAGTGGCTTTTTTACGTATTTTTGAGTTTATAAAACTACATGCATTTTCCTACATATTTTTTTACCTTTCATCAAAAAATATACGATGAACTCACAGACGCTTTCCTTCATATACAAATGAAAAACACTATTCTAAAGAGTGTGATTTCTTTACAAAAATACGATTTACAAAAGATAAAAACCAATAAAATACAGCTGTTTCTTTAAAGAATTGTAAACTTTTTATCCCTTTGTAAATTTAGTGTAAATTTTACTGATAAATCGTTTACAGTGGCTCACGGTTCAGTTAATAATTACATCGTACATGAAATTTAAGGAGTGGAATGCGTGGAATACAATGTTCAAGATATGATCTTCCAGTTCATTGGTGGATTAGGTATTTTCTTATTCGGAATTAAATACATGGGCGATGGACTGCAACAAGCTGCTGGAGATCGTCTTCGTGATATTCTAGATCGCTTTACAACAAACCCACTGATGGGTGTACTAGCAGGTATGTTAGTTACCGTATTAATCCAATCAAGTTCAGGAACAACCGCTTTAACAGTCGGACTTGTAAGTGCTGGGTTTATGACATTAAGACAAGCAATCGGTGTTATTATGGGTGCGAACATCGGTACGACAGTTACTGCATTTATTATTGGAATTAAAATCGGAGAATATGCTCTTCCAATTATGGCAGTTGGAGCTATCTTACTATTCTTCTTTAAAAATAAAAAAGTACATTCTTTAGGTCAAGTTATATTCGGTTTTGGTATGTTATTCTTCGGTTTAGAACTAATGAGCACAGGTATGAAGCCTCTTCGCTCTTTAGAATCATTCCAAGAATTAACGGTTAGCATGAGTGATAATCCAATTTTAGGTATTGTTGTTGGTACAGTCTTCACTTTAATTGTACAAAGCTCAAGTGCAACAATCGGTATTTTACAAGAACTATTCGGTCAAGGTGCAATCGATTTACAAGCTGCCCTTCCTGTATTGTTTGGTGATAACATCGGTACAACAATTACAGCTGTATTAGCAGCAATCGGTACTTCAATTGCTGCAAGACGCGCAGCATTAGTTCACGTTATCTTTAATATTGTCGGTACAATCATCTTTACAATTTTATTAATACCTTTTACAAATTTAATTCAATACTTCCAAACGTCATTAAACTTAAATCCAGAGATGACAATTGCATTTGCACACGGAACATTTAACGTAACGAATACAATTATTCAGTTCCCATTCATCGCTGTATTAGCATGGATTGTAACGAAAATTATTCGCGGGGAAGATGCTGCTATTGATTTCAAACCGCAACATTTAAATCCAATCTTTATTGAACAATCTCCAGCTATTGCTTTAACTGAAGCACAAAAAGAGATTATTCGTATGGCTGAGTTTTCATTACATGGATTAAAAGAAGCAAACCAATTTTTAAACACACAAGATAAAAAACACGCTGACATGGCTACTCAATTAGAAGGAGCTATTAACAACTTAGATAAAAAAATTACCGAGTATTTAGTTTTACTATCAGAAAAGCCGCTTTCACCTACAGATTCTGAAAAACATTCCGTTTTAGCAGGTGTCGTTGGCGATATTGAACGTGTCGGTGATCATGTAGAAAACCTTGTAGAACTTGTTGATTTCCAAATTTCAAACCGTGTTTCCCTATCAAACGAAGCACTAGCTGAATTAAATGAAATGCTTGAGTTAACGATTTCAACATTACAAGACGCAGTTGAAGCTTTAACAAACTTCGATACTGAACTAGCTCAAACAGTTATTGCAAAAGAACGTAAAATCGATCAAATGGAACGTGTTCTTCGTAAACGTCACGTATTACGTCTGAATGAACGTAGCTGTTCAGGTGATGCAAGTATCATCTTCGTTGATATGGTAAGTAACTTAGAGCGCATTGGCGATCACGCTGTAAATATCGCTGATGGTGTTTTAGGTGAACAAGGTAAAGTCCATTTAAAACAATCATTATAATAGGAAAGAGACGCTAACATGAGCGTCTCTTTTTTCATTTCATATTTACAACCGTTCTACCTTTTAACTTTCCTTGCAATATAAGTGTAAACTTCTCATCTAATTCTTCTAATGTACATTCTTCTGTATAAGATAGTAACTCTTTGTTTTCCCATTCATTTGCTAGGAGCGTCCATACATCTCTTCTCACATCTACTGGGCACTGTACAGAATCTACTCCTAACAGGCTTATGCCTCGCAAAATAAACGGATATACCGTTGTTTGTAATTCATGGCCTGCCACATTACCGCATGTCGTTACGCACCCGCCATACTTTACCGTTTTTAAAGCTGTTTCTAACATATGTCCACCTACAGTATCGATAACCCCGGCGTATATTCCTTTAAGCATTGGTCTTCCTGATTCATCATTCAATTCTGCGCGATGAATCACCTTTTTCGCTCCTAGACGTAGTAGCATCTGTTCCTCTTCCATTTTTCCTGTCGCTCCTACTACGCTAAACCCTAACTTACTTAAAATACTAACAGCTACACTTCCTACGCCACCTGTAGCACCCGTTACTAGTACATCTCCCATACTTGGCGTTATACCTGCTCTAATAAGCTTATATACTGATAAAGCAGCTGTAAAACCTGCTGTCCCGTACATCATACTTTCCTTTAATGACATTCCCTCTGGTAAAGGGACAATCCAAGATGCTGGCACGCGAATATATTCTCCGAAACCACCAGAAGTATTCATCCCTAAATCATATCCCGTTACAATGACTTGATCTCCCGCCTTAATGGTAGCATCTTTACTACTCACAACCACTCCTGCTGCATCAATTCCTGGCGTATGAGGATATGTTCTCGTAACACCTTTATTACCAGTGGCTGAAAGAGCGTCTTTATAATTTAGTGAAGAATAATGAACCTGTATGAATACGTCCCCTTCAGGTAAACTACTTACTTCTCTCTCGACAACGTTTCTTACAAACTGCTTATTTTCTGTTTCGTTCACAACGATTGCTCGGAATGATGTATGATTCATTATGTTCTCTCCTTTATCCGTCAAATTCTTCTTTATTATATAGAAGAAACAAGTAGACCTATTCATTTCTTCTTGGCTATATTTCAACAAATCTTACTTCTCTATTACTTTCTCACAATACATATTTTCATTTCTACTAAAAAACCTTATACTTATTCTACATCTGAAAAATAAAATATAGAATATCTGACTTTTTATAAATAAATTGAATTTTTACGAAATGTAAATGATTTGTAATGTTTTTTTTCGCTAAATTTCATTATAATAAGTGGATATGAGTGTCGTATTTCAATCCAAATGAAGGAGTACAGGAAATGGAGCAAAACCCATCTTTGCAAGAAAATACACGCAGTAACCCGAAAAAAAATAAGAAAAAAATAAAAGTTATTATAAGCGCTATACTATTCGTTTTATTAATAGGCGGCGGTTATACTTGGTTTTTAGTAAATAAAGCATCTTCTGCTGTTCGAAATGCCGCACATGATTTAGCGCGCGGTGATAAATCTGATTTACGTGATAGAGCTGTAAAACCTATTACAAACAATGTCTCTGTCTTAGTAATGGGTGTTGATGAAAGCGATGTCCGAGGAAAAGAATATGGTGAAGCTATTAGAACAGATGCGCTGTTGCTTGCAACGTTTAATAAAGATAGCAAAACTGTAAAACTATTAAGTATCCCACGTGACACATATACTTATATTCCAATAGAAAAGAAAAAAGATAAAATTACACACGCTCATGCATTCGGTTCTGCTAAAAATGGAAAAAATGGTGGACCACAAGCAAGCATTGATGCAGTTGAAAAATTAATGAATGTTCCTGTCGATTATTTTGTGAAATTTAACTTTAAATCATTTATAAAAATCGTCGATGACTTGGGCGGTATTGAAGTTGATGTACCAGTTGAATTTACTGAGCAAGATAGCAATGATAATGCAGAGGCAATTCACCTAGAAAAAGGTGTTCAAAAGTTAAATGGCGAAGAAGCTCTTGCTCTTGCTAGGACAAGACACATCGATAGTGATGCAATGCGTGGACAACGTCAACAACTCGTTATCGAGGCTATTTTAAAGAAACTAACAAGTGTTGGTTCTGTAACAAAAGTTGGCAACATCATTGATGATATTAACGGACAATTCGTTACAAACTTAACATTTGATGATATGCTTTCATTCTATAAGTACGGATCGGATTCAGAAATCGAGAAATTACAAATTCAAGGTGACGACTGCTATATGGAAAAAGGGGACGATACATGTAGCAAATCCGCTGGTGGCGGCCGAACGTATTACTACAATCCAGATAAAAAAGAATTAGCAAAGGTTACAAACGATCTTCGTACTCATCTTGGATTACCTGCATATACAAAAACAGACTCTGATTCGAAAAAAACAAGTACAGAGAAAACAAAAGAATCTAAGTCTGAAAATACAAGTGAACGCGAATCAAGTAACAATGAAATGAAAAATAAAAATAGCAATGAAGATACAGAAACATCGTCTAACGACAATGAATAATAAAGAAGCAGTTCTCTATGGAGGTAGAGTACTGCTTCTTTTTATTCCGTCACAATTAAAAATCAGAACTTTCTAACTATCTTTTTTAATATTTTTAAATTATAATAAATAGTAGCAATCTATTCCAATTATCAGGGGGCTCATACATATGAAAGCTGCAGTAAAACATAACATCTCAGATTTTAAAGACTACTTAAAGTCAAACGATATATACATGGAAGAAAATATAGATGAAAATGATGGTTCTGTTCATTTTTCAGTAGGATTAGAGACAGAAGCTGGCGCAAAAATTCAACTTATCGCTGCTTTCCAAAACGAACATCCTACTGTAGATATATACTGCTTCAATGTTGCTCACGTACCTAATGAAGCAGCAACAAATGATGTTTTACATACCATTAATGAATTAAATACATCTTATCGATTTGCAAAATTCACATTAAACAAGCAAAATGCAATTGATATTTCAACATCTCTTGCATTCTCAGAGCCAAACTTTAATCCAGCACTTGTCTTTGAACATACGAGAATGCTATATAAATTAGCAAATGACGAATATAAAAACTTAATGAAAGTGATTTGGGCATAAATAAAAGGATGGGCTGCAAGCAGCGCCATCCTTTTATTTCAATATCATATCAATCCACATCTTAATAGCTGTACCTACAATCAAAATCGATAACATATATTGCAGTGCTTTTTGATTGATCTTTTTCCCTACTCGCGCTCCAAGCGGCGCTGCAAAGATACTTGCAATCGCAATAATAAGAGCTGGAATTACAACTACTTGTCCAGTTATTACTTTTCCAGTTGTAATCCCTACTGAAGAAATAAACGTAATAGCGATAGATGTTGCTATCGTTGTACGTATCGGCAATTTTAAAATAACTAGCATAATCGGAACTAAAAGGAACGAGCCTCCAGCACCTATAATGCCTGATGCTCCGCCTACAATAAAGGCCAACAAGCTTGCTAACCATTTATTATATTTCACTTCATCACCATTATTTCGTTTCGGTACGAACATCATAATAGCAGCAATTGTTGCTAACGCTGCATAAACAACATTGACCGTATGTTCCTCCAATGCATTAGCACCAAAACTACCTATGAAACTTCCTATTAATATACTAGCTCCCATATACACAACGAGCGTTTTATCCATATCATTACTTTTCCGATAAGCCCATGCCCCTGCAAAAGTTGCAAAGAATACTTGCACCGCTGTAATACCACTCACTTCATGTGCAGTATAGCCAGTAAATCCTAGCAATACCGGAATGTATAAGATCATCGGATAATTAATAATCGCACCGCCAATTCCAACCATTCCTGATATAAACGATCCTATAAACCCAATTATAAAAAGTAATACGACTAAACTCACCTTATATCCCCCGCCTTCTAAAAAGAAGGTGATTTAAATGAATAAGTTTACATTCCCATCCGAAGCATCTGCTAAATAAGCTCCTACTCCTGCAAACTCTACCCCTTCCATAATCTCTTCCTCTTTTAACCCTAATAAATCTACTGTCATTTGACAAGCTACAAGTTTAATCCCCTGTTCTTTCGCCAAATCAATTAAATCTGGTAACGGCATCGCATTATGTTTTTTCATAATACCTTTAATCATCTTTGGTCCCATACCAGCAAAATTCATTTTAGATAATCCCATCTTATCAGCGCCGCGTGGCATCATCTTTCCAAACATTTTTTCTATGAAAGTTTTCTTTACCTCTACATGTTCATCTTTCCTTAAAGCATTTAATCCCCAGAAAGTATGAAAAATAGTTACCTCTTGATCATACGCCGCTGCACCATTTGCAATAATATAAGCAGCCATCGCTTTATCATAATCTCCGCTAAATAAAACGATTGTTGTTTTCTTCTGTTGTTCCATGTTGTTTTCCCTCCAATTACCTATAGGGGTATTTTTATTTTTATAAAAAATTGTTTCGCCCTATTCTACTTTACCTTCCCACGCTAACATACCACCTACCATATTGATTGCTTGAAAACCGTAGCTCTCTAAAAATTGAACAGCTCGTGCACTTCTTCCGCCAGAACGACAAACGATAATATACTCTTTCTTTTTATCCAACTCATGCATACGAAACTCCAATAATCCTAGTGGAATGTTACACGCTTCTGGAATTTTCCCTTCAGCTACTTCTTCTACTTCACGTACATCTACGATATTTACTGCTTCTTTACGTACCAATTTTTCTTCTAATTCTTTTGCTGTCATTTCTTTCATTTTACATTTCCTCCTCACAAACCATTCATACCGCCTGAAACATTGATAACGTGCTGAAATCCTAATTTTTTTAATACTTTTGCAGCCTGCTTACTTCTCATTCCACTTTGACAAAGAACAATAACTTCTTTCTGTTTATCTAATTGTTGCGCCTTATTAGCTAGTTCATTTAATGGGATATTCCGAAACCCTTTAATATTGTTCCCTCTATACTCACCAGCTGTTCGCACATCAATAAATTGTTTATTATTTTGTCCCATCATACGTTTTAATTCTTTTCCTGAAATGTTTTTTACTCCTCTAGCTGGTAAGAATCGAGAAATAATAAACCACGATACAAGTACAATTAAGATTATATTCAATATTGTCTTCACATCCATAAAGCTATTCAAACTCCTTCTATACTTTTTTCCTATCCAAATACATACTATAACTTTGAATATGGAACCCCTTCTTTCTTAAAAAGCGTATACTTAAATTCCGATCCACTTTATTATGAACAATAAGATGCAAAGGCTTATTTGGTATTTCATGATAATACCGTTTTAAATACGCATATGGTATACACATAATTCTAGAATTGTTATCACTGTTGCTCTCTGTATAATTTCGTACATCTACAATAACACTTTCAGTTTTCCTTACTTGTTCTAACGAAATATATGCAACATTTAAAACGGGAATGTAACGTTTTACTAAACTTCCCAGCACCAATACTATTAGGGGTATAACTATATAGAACATATATGATTATCCTCTTTACTTTCAATAATAAGCAGATGATTTGCTCCTCCGCCTATTATTGAAATGCTATGCTTTCTTGATCCAGAACTTTAATTCACCATCTTCTTCCGTGTGTTTTAACACTTCATGACCGCCTGTTTGTGACCATGCTGGAATATCTTTAATCGCACCTTTATCTGTTGTGTGTACTTCTAATACTTCTCCTGATTGTAATGCTTCCATTGCCTTCTTTGTTTTTACAATTGGCATTGGACACGCTAATCCTTTTACATCTAATACTTGCTTGGCATTCATTTCATATACCTCCTGTTTTTATCATTAAGCCTTCTTAATCCAGAACTTTAATTCGCCGTCTTCTTCTGTATGCTTTAACACTTCATGACCACTTGTTTGTGACCATGCTGGAATATCTTTAATCGCACCTTTATCTGTTACGTGTACTTCTAACACTTCTCCTGATTGTAATGCTTCCATTGCCTTCTTTGTTTTTACAATTGGCATTGGACACGCTAATCCTTTTACATCTAATACTTGCTTGGCATTCATTTCATATACCTCCTGTGTTTATTTCATTTGAAACCGAATTAATTATGAACAGCACAACGGTTTGGACCAATCTCCATTTCACGCTCTTCGTCTTCATTTGGATTTAATTGTCCCATATTTGTTTGACGAATTTCTTGATATGCATTCGGTTGAGGTGGTAAATTCTCTGTTACAACTTTACGGAACTCTCCCTCATCCTCAATATTTAAACCTGCATTATGCTCAAATAAATCTTTTAATTTTGCACTAACAATACCACTTTCGTCCATTTCACTTATTTTTGAATAATGAGCCGGTAACACAATTAAACTTTGAGATAGTTCTTTATATCGGCTATACAAAGTATTACGTAAATCACTTACCCAATCTTCAGCTTTCCCAGCAAGATCTGGACGCCCGATTGAATCTACAAATAAAATATCGCCTGATAATAAATAGGAATCATCTACAATAAATGACGTACTTCCAATCGTATGCCCTGGTGAGTATAATGCGTCAATTTCAATTTTAGTACCCCCCACCGTAATAACAGATCCTTCAACAAGCGGTTCGTATGAGAAAACAACTTCCTCCGCATCTTTTGGCGGTAACCAATACGTACCACCTACTTTTTCCGCTAACTTACGTCCTCCAGAAATATGGTCTGCATGTAAATGTGTATCCATTACATTCGTAATCGTAACAGCATGCTCTTTCGCAAATTCTTCATACGCTTCAACTGTTCTTACTGCATCAATAACTGCTGCTTCACCGTTTGAAACGACCATATAAGATAAACAGCCTTTTCCAAGACGGTTAAACTGATACATACTTCCGCCATTTTTTAAATCTCCAACTTTTACAGGCTTTACATATTCACTCCATGCCTTCATACCACCAGCTAAATAATAAATATTTTCTAATCCAGCCTCTGTTAATTGCTCTGCCACAAATATAGAAGACCCTTCTTTTGCGCATACTACTAAAACATCTTTATCTTTAGGTAATTCACTTACAATATGATCTACACCATCTAACAAATCAAAATACGGTTTATTTATAGATGAGATTTGTTTCCCTTCAATTTTCCAATCTTCATAATCCGTCTCATTACGAACATCTAAAATAAACAACTCTCCGAATAAAACTTTCTCTGCAACATCTTTTGCTTGTAATGATTTAACACTCATCTTTTTACCCCCTATGGTATATTTACATTTAAAAAAATTTAATTCTTTATATTCCCTTGCCACTCTAACATACCTGGAATGACATTTTTCACATTTTCATAACCTTTCTCTTTCAACATATGGCAAGCTACATCACTACGGTTACCAGTTCGGCAAACAACATAAATTTGTTTCGTCTGATCTAAAACTGCACTGTCTAACTCTCCTAACGGCACCGAAATGGCCGATGGAATATGACCAAAAGCAAATTCCGCTGCTTCTCGAACATCTAATACAATACACTCTTCATCGCTTAATAATATCTCTTCCAACTCCGTATTCGTAATTGTATGAGGATACTTTGCTACTTCGTTCACTTCATGCTCATGTGCTTTCCTAATGTAATGCATCAAAACATCGCCCTCTTGTTTCGTCCCGATATATTGATGCCCTACTTTATTTGCCCAGCTTTGTATATCTACTGTAGATCCTTTATCTGTTGCCTTAATTTCAATCACTTGTCCTGATGCCAATCCTTCTATCGCCTTCTTCGTTTTCACAATCGGCATCGGACAAGCTAACCCTTTACAATCTAAACTCATATCCACTTTTATACTCATAGTGATTCCTCCATAACTTATATATACCTGTAGGGGTATATTGAAATGTTTTTGAAAATCTGTCAACACTTACGTTTGACAGATTATCGGCTTTTTACAAGTAATTGAACAGCTTCTTTAATTAACTCTTCATTTGAACCATTACCACTTTCAAACTGTTCACGCAAGCATTGCTCTAAATTCGTTCCAACAACAAGTCCAATTGTACGATCAAGTGCAGAACGAGATGCCGTTAACTGTGTAATAACCTCTCGGCAATCTTTTCCTTCTTCCATCATACGAAGCACACCACGAACTTGCCCTTCAATACGTTTTAATCTATTTTTCATGTCTTGATTATATTCCATTGTATAATCACCTCATTACCATTATGTCACCATTTATAGCTTATGACAATATATTATACCCTGTAGGGTATTTTGTAAACCCCTATTTTAAACTTTTACCTTATACATTCACAAAATACAAAGCGAAACCTTCATCTATAGGCTTTCATCTTCCACCAAATTTTGAAGTGGAAGATGAAAAAATATCAATATACAATACGTTCTGGTAATACTGTTCCATACAATTTAAAACCACCATCTACATTCTTTACCTTATATCCTTTTTCCATTAACATGCGCGCTGCAACATATCCTCTCATACCGAGTTGACACGTAATATATATATCTTTATCCACTGGCACTTCATTCAAACGATCACGTAATTCATCTAACGGAATATTAACAGAGCCTTTAATCATTCCTTGTTTTAATTCATTAGGCTCTCGAACATCAATAAGATATCCACCATTTTCAACAATACGATCTATTTCATGCCATTGTACTGTGTCCACAAAACCATCTACTATATTACTTGCTGCATACCCTACCATGTTTACAGGGTCTTTTGCAGAAGAATATGGCGGGGCATATGATAATTCTAAATCTGGCAAATCAAGTACAGTTAAATTTGCTTTTATTGCCGTTGCGATAACATCCATACGCTTATCTACACCGTCACGTCCTAGAGCCTGTGCTCCGTAAATTTTCCCACTATCTTTATTAAAAATTAATTTTATTAGCACTGGCGTAGCATTCGGGTAGTATCCCGCATGCGAATTTGCCTGTACATGCACTACCTCATAGGGTATATTTAATCGTTTTAATATTTTCTCATTTACTCCAGTCGAAGCAACTGTTAAATCAAAAACTTTAGCTACAGAAGTTCCGAGTGTACCTTTATATACAGAATCTGTATGACCATGAATAATATCTGCTAACATACGACCTTGACGATTAGCTGGCCACGCTAAAGGAATCATCGTTTCTATTTCTGTAACAAAATCTTTCACTTCTATCGCATCACCAATTGCATATATATGTGGGTCAGACGTTTGAAATTTCTCATTTACTTTTATCGTCCCTCTAACTCCTAATGCTAATCCTGCATCCTTCGCTAAACTACTCTCTGGTTGTACACCAATTGCTAAAATAATCATATCTGTTTTTATAACTGAGCCACTTTTTAAACGTACAACAGTCCCGTTCTCTTCTAATGCATCTACACCATCTTCAAAAACAAGCTCAACATTGTGCTTGTTCAAATGCTCATGCACATATGCCGCCATTTCATAATCGATTGGTGGCATCACTTGATTTGCCATCTCTACAAGAGTAACATCAATTCCACGTTCTCTTAAATTTTCAACCATCTCCACACCAATAAATCCGCCACCAATAACCGTCGCATGACGTGGTTTCTGCTCATCAACGTATGCTTTAATACGATCTGTATCCGGTACATTTCGTAACGTAAACAGTGCCTTCGCTTCTTCAATCCCTGGAATAGATGGAACAATTGGTTTTGCCCCTGGTGAAAGAATTAACACATCATATTTCTCGTTATATGTTTCATTTGTCGTTACATTCTTTATCGTAATTGTTTTCTCTTCTTTATTAATCTGTACTACTTCACTCAATACACGTATATCTAAATTAAAACGCTTCGACATTCTTTCAACAGTTTGTACTAATAATTTTTGTCTTTCTGTAATGACACCGCCAATATAATATGGCAATCCACAGTTTGCGAATGAAATGTATTCACCGCGTTCAACCATAATAATTTCATCTTCCTCACTTAAACGACGAAGCCTTGCAGCTACTGAGGCCCCGCCAGCAACTCCGCCTACTACAACTATTTTTCTGGACATATTTTAAACCTCCATAGTATTTAATTTTCTCAAACCCCACACAAAACCTATACCTGTATGGGTATATAATAAATTATAAAAAAGTTAATTTCAATCAATATGTCTTTCTTTCACAAATTTGAAACAAATAAAAAAGAACTTAGATATCTCCAAGTTCTTTTACGTATAGTTCTATAACTTTCTGTACGATTACATCTGCTGTATTTTCCTCCGGCGGCATCAATAAATTTGTAACCGGCCCATACACAACAGGACTTAATTCCACTTCATAACCACCATATGAAATTTCTTCCTTTGTCGGCAAGTAACCAATATATCCGTTCATATATCCACCAAAGAAAGCCAATTCATTTTGAAGATTCTCTTTCACTTCTAATGCCGTTTCCGAAAAAGGTTCCATCGGTATACCTGAAAACATACCATCATTCACTTGAAACAGTTGCACTTCTAAATCAATAGTTAAATGCCGAATACCTTGCTTATATTTCTCTAAAACGATAGTAAGCCATTCATCCGTGTTCACACCCCACTGCTTCTCAGCTAATTGAGCCATGCTTCGTATTTCATCAATTTCAGGGATATCCTGCAGTTTCATTTGCACCGTACTCGAAACTGTTCTTAAATTTACAATTGGGCTGTATGTAACTGTTGGCAACATCGTTAATACATGTCCACTAAGTGTGTAAGCCATTTTCTTTAATGCTTCCCTTGAACCGCGATATTTCGCATTTACATTACCAGCAGCTCCTTGCACAATCATAACAGGACAGTTTACGATCCTCTCAAGAACCTCCCTCGTCATTCCAGGATAATCCGCTGATAATACATCGCTATCACCTTTTAAAACATTCGGATGCGCAGTACAAAATACTACAATACCAGATAGCTCCTTCGTTTCAGCATTTCTTATTGCTAACATCCCAATTCTTTTATCTACAACGCCCTCTATATTTGTTCCCATCTTCGCTCTTCCATCAGATGTTCTCTCTCTTCGGTTGACCCCAATATCACCTGTCGTAACACCCCAGCCAACTTCACATCGCTTCAAGTTGTTATTCGCAGTAACAGCACCTTGCACCACATTATTTACTAAAATCGTTTTATACGACCTTACTAAAGGTTGCTCACCAACAGTTTCTGGACCAGAATGTGTATGTGTATAAACAACTGTTATTCGCTCAAATGGAACATGAAGCCTACTTGCTACTCGCTCACGAATCATATTCGTATCTTCTACTAACATTCCAATATTATCAATACTTATAAACACAGTTTTCATTTCATCTTTTTCAAATACAAAAACCGTCCCATAAATACGCTCTTCAACATTATTTATTCCTGTCTCTCTATGGTATCCAACAAAATCAATGCCAACAGGCGGCGTAATATCCACCTTGCATACCCCTATTTTGCTCATTTGAATCACTCCATTTCTCTATGTAACTCCCTTTTTTCAAGAATAGCATATTTGACCTTGTTCCAAATAAAAAAAGAACGAACATAGCATCCTATGTCCGTTCTTCCCCTCACACATACTTCCGATGCACCATCTTCCCATCATAAGAAAACACAACACCCTTACTCTCCACAATCGACTCCATATGCACCGTTCTTCCCCACAGCTGATGAAGATATGGTAATACCTTTTCTAAGTATTTTAAATCGAGCTCGATTCCTTCGTAACTATGCTTAATATACAATTCTCCGTTCTTTAAGTAGTCCCCGTCTTCTACTACTAAGTACGGGAAACCGCCATTTGTTCGCATATTTACGAGTTGATCACGTACATGTTCCCACTCTTTATCTATTACTTTATATTCTTTTCCTTGGCGCTGGAATAAGTACATATCTTCTCGCATAACAAGATCTTTATTTAAATAGTTTCTTAGGAACGATACATCCCATTCGATTTCGCGTACTTCAAAGATTTTGTCTCGACCAGATCCTGGTTTTACGCCGCGTCGTTTCATTTCTTCAGTAGGGTTATTGTAGCGCTCCTCTATATCTTCAAACATTTTAATACCGAGGTAGTATGGATTAATGCTTGTTTTTGATGGCTGAACGACGCCCGCATTTAATTTCGCAAATTCAATTGCTTCATCAGATGTTAAATCCATTTCGCGAAGTATGCGTTGATGCCAGAAGGATGCCCAGCCTTCGTTCATGATCTTCGTTTCAAGCTGCGGCCAGAAATATAGCATTTCCTCACGCATCATCGTTAATATGTCCCGCTGCCAATCTTCTAGCTCACGGCTATATTCTTCAATAAAGAGGAGTAAGTCTTTCTCTGGTTGTGGTGGGATTTTCTTCTTTTTACGAACATTGGAGCGTTCCCTCTTTTTATTGCGATCATCTAAATTCCATAAATCATCGTATTGCGATACCTTTTTCTTTTCTACTTCTTCCTCTTCTAAATCATCAATACTCCACGCAAGTTTTGGACGCATAAGCGACGGATCAATATGCTCTTGAATGGCAAGTACGGCATCTAAAAATGTTTCTACCTCTTCTTTTCCGTACTTATGCTCATATGCTTTCACCCGTTCAGCTGTCGCTGACATACTTTCTACCATATCTCGCTTCGTATTTGAAAAACGAATATTATTTTTAAAGAAGTCACAGTGCGCTAACACGTGCGCTACGATTAATTTATTTTGAATTAACGAGTTCGTATCTAATAAAAAGGCATAACATGGATCAGAGTTAATAACGAGTTCGTATATTTTACTAAGACCTAAATCATATTGTAATTTCATTCTGAAAAACTGTTTCCCAAAACTCCAATGTGAAAACCGCGTCGGCATCCCATATGCACCAAATGTATAAATAATTTCCGCTGGACATATTTCATAACGCATCGGATAAAAATCAAGCCCAAATCCAGTCGCAATTTCCGTAATTTCCGCAATTGCATATTGCAGTGCTTTATCGTCACTTGCTCTCATTATTTTCCCTCCTTACACTTTCCCTTAAGAAAGTGTATGATTGAGAACAAGCTTTCATGAGGATTGATTGCATAATAAAAAGACACCCTCATAAAAACGAGAATGTCTCATCTATTAACCTTCAATAATCTCCATCTTCTCCGTAATCGGTGTACGAGCTTTTCCTTCTGGTGCTTTATCGAAATAGCCAAGGTGAAGAATTCCAACGATGCGTTGACCTCTAGTTAAACCAAGTCCTTCTATAAATAATGGATTGTAGTTTAATCCACCTGATTTCCAAACACAACCTAAACCGCGTTCCCAAGCAAGAAGTTGGAAGTTTTGCATAAATGCACATGTTGCAGCGTAATCTTCGTCACGTTGAATTTGACGTGGATCTTCATTTATGTAAACAACAATTTGTGCTGGCGTGCTTAAGAAACGATCCGATAAAATTTTACCGCGTTTCGCTCTTTCTTCTTCTGTGAAAGAGTTTAATACTGCGTCTACTAATTTCTGACGACCTTCTCCAATGTATAATTTACAATTCCATGGTTCACGATGTTTATGATTCGGTGCCCACGTTGCGTCGTTTAATAGTTCAATTAATAACTCTTTGTCTACTGCTTTATCTGTAAATGTACGAACAGAACGTCTTTCTTTAATCACATTTGCGATGGAAGTATATGTAGTCATATTTTTCTCTCCCTTATTTTTATCTATATGTATACGTTTATTGTTGATATTGATTTTCAATTTCGATTATGCCTTAGTTTTTTACTATTAATCAATGTTTTATGTTGGAAAACTTCCAAAAACTTCAGTTCATACTGTGAATAAAAAAACTTGATTTGTTCACAAGTATTTCACATTTTATGGAAATGATATGTGTACAGTTTTTCACATTATCCATCTAGGAGGAGTTTACATGTACAAAAAAATCGCAGTAAGTATGACTATGGCAGCATTATTATTCGGTGCAACCGTCTTCCCCACTTTCGCTGCTACGCCAAAAGAAGTCACATTGCATCATCATAAACCAATTTCAGAAGAAGAAATGCAGTCGCTCGAAAAACTCGGCTATAACAAACATGAAATTTGGAAAGCTGCCCACATTGCAAAAATGAGTAAAAAAGAAATTAAAGACGTTTTAGCTTACTATAAGCAAAATAATTCTTGGGAGAAAACAGCAGAGCATTTCGGGGTAGACCCAAGTAAGTTAAAAAAGCATCATATGAATAAAGAAACGAAAAAGGCACTACTGCAACAATTAGCAAATATGCAAAAATCTACACCAGACGGGCTAAAACAAAAAATGAAAGAATATAATATCGGATTACGTCAGCTCACGGTATTAACAATCATCTCTCAAAAAAGTAATACTCCCCTTGATGATGTGCTAAAAATGAAAAAAGACGGAATGGATATGAAACAAATTGCCGAAAAATTAAATGTAAAAAAAGAAGATATACGAGCAGAAATGATTAAATTAGTAAAGTCTATTAAGGAAAAGAAAACAAATTAATATGCCAAAAAGGAAGAGTTTTTCAATACTCTTCCTTTTCTTTATGAACTTTCAATTTTTAAGTATAAATTCCCGCCTTTCCCAAAAACTAACACAAGTAAATGATATATGTTAGGGGGTGGGAAAATGTTTCGTTTATCATCTAAAAAGAAAAAACAAACCTTCTGTTCTATTCCAGATTTTATCCATACGATGAAAAAATCAAGCGACTTTTCTTCTTATAACATTATAGAAGATGGGACATTATGTTTGTTTTATTATAAATCTACAGTAGAATCACTTATTATTAAGCGATTCATTTTAGCACCTATAAAAAATAAATTAGAGGAGATTCAACATATTGATGACATCTTAAATGTCGTATCTATTGAAGACATCCTCATCAATCCGTCCATTGATGATATTCGTGAGAAATTATTAGGTGGATACGTATTATTACAACTAAAAAAAGGTTCAGGGCAAGCAGCGTATGCACTTCTACGCGCCGAGAGTACCGTTTTAGGAACTCGTTTAGTAAATGACACGGAAAATGAATATAGTGTTATTGGCCCTAAAGTTGGTTTTGTTGAAAATGTTGATATAAATATACATTTATTACGCCGAAATATCGTAACCGAGCAATTAATCTTCAAAGAAGTTAGCGTTGGTTCTATGTCAAAAACCAAAATCGTAGTTGCTTACATCGAAGGCATTACAAATGAACAGCATATTAACACCGCAACGCAACGTCTACAAGATATTGATTTTGATTACCCTTTTGATGCAACTATGATTGAACAATTCATTAGTGATAATAGTAACTCTCCATTCCCTGTTTTACTACCTACAGAGCGTTTAGATCGTTCTGTTTATGCATTACTAAACGGAGGAATTGTCATTTTAACAGACGGTTCACCATATGCATTAGCTGGACCAGCAACATTACTCGATTTTTTCGTCTCTCCAGAAGACTATTATTTACCATGGATGGCAGGGTCATTTCTTAGATTAGTTCGCTTTTTTGGAGCGGCATTCTCTCTATTTTCATCAGCTATTTATACAGCTGTATTAACGTATCACTATCAAATGATTCCAGCAGATTTACTCGGCCCTATTATTTATTCCAGAGCCAACGTACCATTTCCACCTGTTTTGGAGGCACTTTTTTTAGAAATCACAATCGAATTACTGCGCGAAGCTGGGGCGCGTTTACCGACTAAAGTTGGTCAAACGATTGGTATTGTTGGTGGTATTGTAATTGGGCAAGCATCAGTTGAGGCTGCTTTAACGAGCACCATCTTACTAATTGCTGTTGCGCTGTCTGCACTAGCTTCTTTTACAACACCGACAGTAAAAATGTCTTCTACTATCCGGATATTACGCTTCCCTCTTATTATTTTAGCCGGAGCATTTGGAGGTGTAGGTCTTATCGTCGGATTTGTATTCATATTGGCTCATTTAATTCGCTTAAAATCACTTGGATCACCTTATTTATTACCTTTATACCCATTTCGCGGTTTAGGTACAGCTGAAGGACTCCTTCGTCTTCCATTTAGTCAAACTGCGGGACGAGCTTCTTTTTTAAGGCCCAAAAAGAAATGGCGCTATGATCCAAACAAAGCGAAAGAAAAACGTGACGGTGAGGAAAAATGAAAAATATTTTTTTATGCTTTTTCATTATCATTTTAATTTTCCAATCTGGTTGTACAGAAGCTCATATAGTTGATACACAGCGAATGATTCACGTAGGTGGATTCGATATAACAAAAAACAAAAAATTTCGCGGAACAATTTTATATCCGGATTACACAAAAGGCGTACAATCTAAACCAGAAACTCAATCCACTCATGCAGGTACAATTGAAACAATCTCTTCCCTTTTAAACGCAAAATCACCACATACAATCGCTGTGGGGCAAATGCGTGTTGTCCTATTCGGAAAAGCATTTGGTGAACATGGACTTGGAGATGTTATTAACAACTTACAACGTGATCCTAACATTGGCCGTGATGTACAACTAGCACTTGTGGATGGTTCAACAGAAGAATTACTTAAACATGTGAAAACAAATGGATCGCTATATCTATCTGAATTACTGGAACAAAATATAAAAAACGAGACAATCCCTCGGACAGCTTTAAATATTTTTTTATATAACTTCTATTCATCTGGATGCGATGCATTTCTTCCTTACATTCAAGTATCAGAAGACAAATCTGCTTCCATTAAAGGGCTCGCTTTTTTAAAAAAGGATAAAGTGGCTATGTATACAGACAGGAAAAGGTCTTTTTTATTTAAATTACTCATTAATCCAACGAAAAATGGGCGTTACGAAGTTCCAATACGTCAAGGTAAACATAAAGGAGTAATTGCTACTCAAAACTTATCTGGAAATAGTGAGTGCTCTCTTTCGCCAAACGGTGATATTCCGAAAGTTAACATACACTTAAAGTTAAATGGACTCGTAAAAAATGCTCCCAGATGGCTGGATTTATCAAAGAGTAAAAATGTAACTTACGTAAAAAGACATATAGAAAAAATGCTTGAAAAGGATTTAAACGAATTAATAAAACAATTCCAAGAAAATAAAATCGATCCAATAGGAATACGTGAAGAAATTCGTAGTCATTCAAGAAAATGGAGCATGAAACAAATTCAAGATATGTATCCTAACGTAGACATTGCTGTTCATGTGAAAATTAATGTCGTACAATCTGGTATCGGAGAATAGTGAGGTGCTATCATGGCTGGACAAGATAAAACACATACTGTTTCCCCTTATTTCACATTCCTTCTATTACACTCCCTTCAAATTGGAGTAGGAGTGTTAGGATACCAAAGGATTATTGCGCAATTTGCCGGTTATGATGCTTGGATTTCTCTTATTATCGCTGGTATTGCAACTCATATCGTTTTATTTTGTATGCTTAAAATGTTAGAAAAAGATAATGATTTAATGAATATTCATACGACATGTTTCGGAAAATGGATTGGGAAAATTTTTTCCGTATGCTTTGCCGCATACCTTTTATTATTTTGTCTTACTGTTCTTCGTACGTATATTGAAGTTATTCAAGTTTGGGTCTTTCCTACAATTAAACCGTGGAAATTAACTTTCCTATTTTTACTTGTAGCCTATTACATAATTAGAGGCGGCTTTCGTTCTGTAACTGGAATTTGTTTTTGGGGCGTTATTATACCGATTTTCGTCCTGTTATTCTTAGTTTTTCCAATGAAATATGCGCATGTCCGTAACATTTTCCCAATTCTAAATCATTCACCTTTAGAAATTCTAACTGCAACCAAAGCATCTGCATTAGAATTTCTTGGATTTGAAGCAATCCTTGTTTTTTATCCATTTATTAAAAAAGGAAAATCGTTAAACAAATGGGCACATGGTGGTATTATTTTTACAACAATTCTATACGTAATACTAGCCATCGTTTCCCTTATGTACTATAGCCCAGGGCAACTACATCATACCATTTGGCCAACATTAACGATGCTAAAAATCATTAAAGTTCCTTTTATCCAAAGGTTTGAGTACATTATTATTTTCCTATGGTATCTTATTATTTTACCTAATCTTTGTTTAACCATTTGGTCTTCTTGTTGCATTAGTAAAAAATCTTTTCACATACCATTTAAAATTACATTGCCACTTTTTATCTCAGTCATATTTATTTCATCCTTATTTTTCACAAACCGTGAAAGTATCAACACATTAAATACAGTACTATCTCAAGCTGGCTTATATATTGTATACGCTTATATCCCAATTTTATTTCTATTCCATTCAGTGCGATGGCATTTCAAAAATCGGTCAAAAAAATCTTCACCCGACACACCGTAATCTCTGATACAATTTGATTAATACATTTGTAAAGGGGACAAGCGAATGAAAAAGTATGTATTTTCTTTACTTGCAGTACTGAGTTTAATTCTTGCTGGATGCGGAAGTACTAGTACAAATGACCAAAAATCTTCTGAATCAAAAAAAGAAGAACATGACCACGCATCGCACACTCAGCAAGCTGACATTCAAGAGAAAACAAAAGGAGTCGACACACTTCCTACCTTCCTAGACAAGCTTGATCCACAAATGAAAGATATCTACACTGTCGCTGGACAAAATGCAGAACTATTAGATTGGATTCCATGTTACTGCGGTTGCGGTGAAAGTGTAGGACATAAAAATAATAAAAATTGTTTTATTCGTGAAATTAAAAAGAATGGTGAAGTTGTTTGGAATTCTCATGCAACGACTTGCGTCAATTGCCTAGAAATCGCAGTTGAATCTGCTTCGATGAAACAAAAAGGAAAATCAACGCTTGAAATTCGTAACTATATCGATAATAAATACAAAGAAGGCTATGGCAAACCAACACCTACGCCAATGCCAAAAGCTTAAAAAACGAGGACATACCTCGTTTTTTCATTCACTTTTTTTCTTAACAAATTCTTTCAAGTGTATTTCTCCTTACTTATCACACACTATATATAACTCTCGGTAAGGAGGGTACACAGTGCAAACATATAACGACTATGATAAAGCTCTCTATTACACGTATTGCTGTAATTGGGATAAATTACTCGTTCTCATGGTTCAAACGAACGATCAATTATTTTCTAAGCGTATTGAGCATTTTTTACACGCTTATCAATACAGTAAAGAACTGCCAGAAGTTGATAAACAGTTGCAGCTCCTATTTCAATATATTGACCACGCATCCCAAAAGTCACATATAGAAGAAGTAGAGCAAATTCAAATGTAAACTATAGCGCTATTCTCTTCTGGAGAATAGCGCTTTTTTAAAATGTTCATATCAATAAAAGTTTCCCCGTATAAAACTTTTATTGATAAACATATTTTTTCTTTCTTTTCTGTACCACTTCATACTATAATTTAGTATGTAACTATTATAAGAGAGGTATAAAATATGGGACGAGAAAAAAAGCAAGAATATGCTTTATTTACCGCGTGGGGAGCTTCGTTTATTGCTACACTAGGAAGTCTATACTTTTCCGAAATCATGAAATTTGAGCCTTGTGTCCTTTGTTGGTATCAACGCATTTTCATGTATCCATTCGTTTTATGGCTCGGTATCGCTGTAGTAAAAAAAGATTATCGCATCGCAAGTTATTCTTTACCGATCGCAAGTATTGGTGCTTGTATTTCTTTATATCACTATGCAATTCAAAAAGTCGCAGCATTTTCGGCTGCAGGGGCAGCTTGCGGCCGTGTACCATGTACGGGAGAATACATAAACTGGTTCGGCTTTGTGACAATCCCGTTTTTAGCACTTATCGGCTTTATTACAATCGCTGTTTGTAGCTTTATTGTCATCAAAAACAAATAAGGAGATGAAAGAATGAAAAAAATGCTTATATTTGGCGGTATTATTATCGTCTTATTTGCGGCAATCTTTGCTGTAACTCAAATGGAAAAGAAAAACGCATCGACAGATGAAAAAGGTTACTACTCAAATAAAATTTCTCTTGAAGATCTCAATAAAAATATAGAAGATAAAAAAGAACAAACGATTTACTTTTATCAAACCTCTTGCGTTCATTGTCAAAAGGTCTCTCCTATTGTTGTACCTTTAGCGAAAGATTTAAATGTTGATATGAAAGTAATTGATATTGAAAATTTAAACGAGCCTTGGGATAAGTACGATATTAAAGGAACGCCAACGATTATTCATTTTAAAGATGGTAAAGAAGTAAGCCGTATTAGCGGAGAACAATCAAAAGAAAAGTTTAAAGAATGGTTTGAACAAACGAAAAAATAACGAGAAAAGGAAACTCCTTCTACACATGAAATGGACGTAAAATTCCAAACTAATGTATAAGGAGGGGGTTTTATGCCAGAAGTAAGATGCTCTGTTTCCAATTGTTCATTTTGGGGACAAGGTAACTTTTGTCAAGCAAGTGCGATTATCGTTCAGCCAGATGCGGATGAAACTGGTCAAACTGAAAATGAATCGTATACAAGTGCAGTTTTAACGAACGAGACGCTAGAAAGTTCTGTAGCAACAAGTGTAGAGACTTGTTGTCATACATTTAAGCCAAAATATTAAACATAAAAAGCATACGACTAATCGTATGCTTTTTTACATTCCCCTCCAAAAATCATGCATAATAAAAAAGTACAAAATAACGAGAACGGCTGTCCCGCATAACGTAATACGCCGATATATACTTTTCTCCCCTTCCCTTGCCTTAACAAATGCCCAAATAAATCCGAAGAACAATATTAAATCAACGTATGGAACATAAAACGAAAAGACGAGAAAAGCATACAAATACACGATAAATAAACAGGTCGTTACTAAGAAAACTTTAAACGCAAATTCACTTTTCATAATGTAACCGCCCCCTATCTGTACTGTATTATATTCAGCAAAGTACAATAGTTGCAGTTAAACTGGAAGTAGAAATAAGCTACCGTCTATAATACGGTAGCCTATTACGGAACATTATATTTTCGTTTATATATATTACTTAAAATCGAAGAAGGAATTTGCTCATAACGAATTTTTTCTCCTGTTTCATCCACAATATACAAATTGTTTCCTATATAATATATTCCATCTTTTCGTTTTGAGTACACTGCATATCTTTCGTTTGGCAATACCATTTTCACTTTCGTTAGCTGTCCATTCGGTTCTTGCCAATATATATCCACGCGATCTACTAACGTAAGCATACCAATTTGCTCTTCTTCTACTTTACGACCATTCCAGCTCACAACACGATAACCAAGCTTATTCGCTTCATATTCCGGGCTCGTATGAAACCGAGAAATGATTACTTTCGTCTGTAATTGAACTCGGTCATATAACCACTGTATATCCCTGTCATGCATACGAATACAGCCATTTGATTCCCTACTTCCAATTGTCCATTCCCGATTTGTCCCATGAATCGCATATTCATTTTTATCTAGTCCAAGCCATCTCGTACCAAGAGGGTTATTTGGTGCACCACCAGCTATTTTTTTTCGATGGTATTCTTTATTTTTATATTTAGTTATAATACAAAAATTACCTTCAGGCGTAGGTGTACGATCTCTTCCAGTTGTTACGGGGAATGTTTTTGTATAATTTCCATTTTCAAAAAAAGACAACTGGTTTGTCGTAAGATTCACTAATATTAAATGATCTGTACTAGCAAAAGCACTAACCGGTAGAATGAAAAATAATAGTATGACGAAACATAGCTTTTTCATCTATACCCCCCCTAGCGCTCACTATAATAAGTGGAATTAACTTTACTTTGCTCTTATAAATGAAAACTATCCATTTACAATAACGCCCCCATTTACATGTATCATTTGCCCGGTAATATAGGATGAATCACCAGACGCTAAATATACATATGCTGGCGCTAATTCATATGGTTGTCCAGGTCTTTGCATTGGAACATTGCTTCCAAACTGTGATACTTTTTTCTCATCAAAGCTCGATGGAATAAGTGGTGTCCAAATTGGTCCTGGCGCAACACCATTTACACGAATCCCTTTTTGCACTAATGACTGAGAAAGTGATCTTGTGAAAGCAACGATTGCCCCTTTCGTTGCAGAATAATCAATTAACGTTTCATTTCCTTCGTATGCAACGATAGACGCGGTATTTATAATGACATCCCCTTGCTTTAAATGAGAAAGTGCGGCTTTCGCAACGTGAAAATAAGAAAAAATATTAATACGAAAAGTCTTTTCTAGCTGTTCTGCTGTAATATACTCTAGTCCTTGCTGCGGATATTGCTGTGCGACATTATTTACTAAAATATTCAAACTACCTAGCTGCCGGACAGTCTCTTGTACAATATCTTTACAATGCTGTTCATCACTTAAATCACCTGGCAACAATACGCACTTTACGCCTTCTTTCTCAACATATTGTTTCGTCTCATTTGCATCCCCCTCCTCATCTAAATACGCAATCGCAATATTTGCTCCCTCTTTCGCAAAAGCGATAGAAACAGCTCGTCCAATTCCGCTATCTCCACCTGTAATTAATACATTCTTTCCTTTTAACTTTTCGCTTCCTTTATAATTTGGATCTTCAAACTGCGGTAGAGGATTCATTAATGATTCAATGCCAGGCTGTTTATTTTGATGTTGCGCCGGCATTGTTACAAAGTTTTTTTGCTG
Source organism: Bacillus paranthracis (assembly GCF_001883995.1). GTDB lineage: Bacteria > Bacillota > Bacilli > Bacillales > Bacillaceae_G > Bacillus_A > Bacillus_A paranthracis. Next base: position 198,099 of record NZ_MACE01000005.1, read on the forward strand.
CGGCATAATTTCTTTCAACTCCTTTTTCTTATAATGTGCATAATAAAAACTGAAATTCGCACATCATATTACGATTAATATTCGAATTTAAGACACAAAATATGAATTGTTGTAAACTTTTTATGCAAAACTATTGCAAAATAGATAAAAAACGAATATTATATATAACTGTTGTGAAAATTATTCGTAAACAGAAAGGATGTTTATATGTTTAACCTTTCAAAACATAAAACTTCTATTAAAACTGAAATTATGGCAGGTATTATTACCTTCTTAACAATGGCATATATCATTGTCGTAAACCCAGTTATCCTTGGGGATGCAGGTGTTCCATTTGAACAAGCATTTACAGCAACCATTATCGCTGCTGTTGTCGGAACATTATTTATGGCGATCTTTACAAACTTACCAATCGCAATTGCACCAGGTATGGGATTAAATGCTTACTTCTCTTACTCTGTTGTAAAGGCTCATGAAGGCATGACTTTCGCAATTGCATTCTCTGCTGTATTCGTAGCAGGTATGATTTTAATTTTGTTATCATTCACATCTTTCCGTACAAAATTAATGGAAGCAATTCCTGAAAACTTAAAACATGCAATTACTGCTGGTATCGGTCTTTTCATCGCCTTTATCGGTTTACGTTTAACAGGTATCGTTACAAAAAATGAAGCAAACTTAGTTGGACTTGGTGATCTTCACTCTGCTCCAGTACTACTAGCATTAGCTGGACTTGGAATTACGATTGTTCTTATGTCTTTAAATGTAAATGGTGCGCTATTTATCGGGATGCTATTAACTGGTATTATCGCTTTCTTCACGGGACAATTATCATTCTCAAACGGTGTTACATCAATGCCTGGATTACCAGAAGGAATTATCGTTTCAAATCCAATTACTGCTGTATCTGACGTAATTAACTACGGATTATACGGCGTTGTATTCTCATTCTTCCTTGTTACATTATTCGATACAACAGGTACATTACTTGGCGTTGCTCAACAAGGTGGATTTATGAAAGATGGAAAGCTTCCAAAAGCTGGACGAGCTCTTCTATCTGACTCATTCTCAGCAACAATCGGTTCTATGTTCGGAACAACACCATCAACAGCTTACATTGAATCTTCTGCTGGCGTTGCAGCTGGTGGTCGTACTGGTTTAACAACTGTTACAGTAGCTGTTCTATTCGCTCTAGCAGCATTCTTCGGACCATTAGTAAGTGCCGTTTCTGGTGTATCAGCTATTACTGCACCCTCATTAATTATCGTTGGTAGTCTTATGATGGGTTCAGTTCGCCACATCGATTGGGACGCATTTGATGAAGCATTCCCAGCATTCTTAGTAATCTTAAGCATGCCACTTACATCAAGTATCGCAACAGGTATTGCACTTGGATTTATTTCATATCCACTTATGAAAGTGGCAAAAGGTAAATTCCGTGCTGTTCACCCACTTGTATATGTATTTGGAATTTTGTTTGCTTATCAATTGATATTCTTACCACATTAAAAAAGTAGAGCATCGGATTTCGATGCTCTACTTTTCTTTTATAACAATCATTCAAACTATAACGGTCCCTCCAAAATATGAAGGAGCTTATAATCTTTTAATATTTCTCTTCTACCTGTAATTCTTTACTATACTTTTGAATGAAAACTGACGAAACAACCATTACCATTCCTACACTAAATCCAATAAGCTGATCCAGTAGCATTTCATCATGAATGAACCAGCGCAGTAAAAATACCCCACCAAAAATAAGCATCATAATAAATCCAGTATGTCTAAGCCCTTTATATACATTTTCCATATGTATCACCTCTCTACATACTTTTATCCATATTATACCATAATCTAAAAACGTGTATAACCAACATTCGGTATCGAAACCAATAATAAAAAAGACTGCAGAGAATCCCATCTCCACAGCCTAATTATTATTTTTGCAAGAACGCTTTTAAATCTGCAAACTGTCTCTTTGCATCTTCATAGCCTTGCTCATATAGATTTTGTAGTTTTGCTGTATCTTTTTCCATACGATCTACTTGAAGCGGTACTTCTGGACGAATAACAAATAAATTACCCGCTTGTTCTTCTTTTTCAATGTAGTGAAGTGTTTCATTATACACTTCATAGCGATTTAGCATCGTGTTAACAAGATTCGGATATTTTTTATAAGCTTTCGCAGCAATCCACCCAAATCTTGATTTTTTCTTTGCGTAACCGTGATTTCTTGTTAAAATTACGACTGATTTTTTAAATCCATCTTCCTGTGCTTTACGAACTGGAATTGGATCTGAAATCCCGCCATCTAATAATTGCTTACCACGATAATTTACTACTGGTGCAATGAAAGGTAATGAACTAGAAGCTTGTAATAAATTTAGTGCATCGTCATTCGTTCCCTCTTTTTCAAAATAAACAGACTGTCCTGTTTCACAATCCGTCGTTCCTACAAGGAAACGCTCTGGGCTATTAAAGTATGTTTCAAAATCAAACGGCACATGCTTTTCTGGAATTTCATGAAAAATAAAATCCATATCAAATAGCTGACGTTTTCTCCATAAGTTTTTATACGATAAATATTTCGGATGTGATGCATAATCAATATTTACTGTTTTATTTCTATTTCTTTGTCTGGAAAGATACGACGCTGCATGACAAGCACCAGCTGATACACCGATTACATATGGAAAATATAAATCTTGTTCCATAAAGTATTCCAATATCCCGCCCGTATATACACCACGCATACCGCCGCCTTCTAATACTAACCCTGTATTTTCAAGCATGTTACTCTCTCCTCTATATATATTGACTCTTTAATTATTCACTATGTTAAGTATCTGTTTCTATTATATATGAGTTCTTTCAGAAATTATATTTAAAAGACTTGAGAAAACGGAATTTTTTCTTCCAATTATATTTCCAAATGATCAGAGACATCCTTTATAAACCTTTGAATAAAATCTTGTTCTTCTTTCGTATATCTATCTAAGAGTAACAGCCACTTTTCTTCAGCTTGTTTATGCAATTTATCATGAGCTTTATATATTTCATTTCCGCTTTCCGTTAAGCGAAAGAAAATTTCTTTTTGATTGTCTAACATTTGCATCTTCTCAACGAATTTCTTTTGGAACAACTTTGTACAAACTTTAGAAATTGCACCCTTCGTCATTCCCATTTCTATCGTAATTGCCGTTACATTCATCAGACCATTTTTCCCGATACACTCGATTACATGTAACTCAGATAAAGACATACCACTTACACCTGTCTCACGAAGAAACTTCTCATTTTGTCCTTTCAAATGTTCTTCTCTTTTATGCAAAAGTGTACGAATGTCCGAAAGTATTTCCATTTGTTTCGTTACATAATCCAATCCGTTCGCCCCCTAAGTTTCCAAAGAAACAATTTAACTATATACCATTTTAAAATCATTTTTTCATATTTACAAGTGAGAAAAACATGTTAAAATAAATTTAGTTTCCAAGGAAACCAAAAAAAGAAGGAGGTTAACATAATGAAAAAATCCAAACTACATTTCATTTTATATGTTGTCTGTATTAGTGCCTTACTTGGTTCCTTCGCTCAAAATATTTACACACCTATCTTGCCCATGATTCAAGGTTCTTTTCATACTTCTCTTTATCTTGTAAATGTAACAGTTTCACTTTTCACGTTCATTCTTGCAATTATGCAGCTCGTATATGGACCTTTCATTGATACAAAAGGGAGAAAATCTGTCCTTATCCCTAGTTTAGTCATTAGTACAATTGGTTCAATCGGATGTGCTTTTTCGGCAAACATTTATTTATTTCTCTTTTTCAGAGCTGTTCAAGCTATAGGAATAGCGGCTATACCTGTAGTTTCAGCAACGATTATCGGCGATTTATTTGAAGGAAAAGAACGCGGAGAAGCGATGAGCCTATACCAAATGTTACTTGCCCTCGCACCTGCGATTGGTCCTCTCATTGGTGGTTATCTCGGCAGTATAAATGGCCACTTATCCGTATTTCTATTTTTATCTATACTTGGCATTCTTTTATTAATGATAAACCTTTCACTACTTCCAGAAACAAAACCTACTGTAATGAAGCAACCGCAAGCAAAAAAGAATTACTGGTTTATCTTAAAAAATAAAACTGGATTTTCTATTACTCTTATTGGCTTCATTCAATTTTGTATTTACTTTTGCTTTCTCGTTTTTTTACCGAGTATTTTAACAAATTCATTTCATTTAACTGTAAAGGAAATTGGTCTTATGTTTGTACCAATGTCTCTTTCTATCATGCTGGGAAGTTTTTGCTACAAGTTTTTGCAAAAACGCCTCACAACAAAGCAAACTTTATTTATTACGAGTTTCTTCAATATTATATGTGTCGTTTTATTCTCTTTCACATATAGCATTAATATCCCATTCATCATTATCGTTACATCTTTGTACGGTTTTAGTATGGGACTTTCTATGCCAACTCACACTACTTTGTTAACGGAAGAATTCGTACAAGAACGCGCAACAGCTATCGGTATGTACAACTTCATCCGCTATCTTGGTATGGGCACAGGCCCACTTATAGGTGGATTTCTTTTATTTAACCAAAATTACTTTTGGATTTTCTTCCTAGGCGCAATTATATTTTTACTTGTAATCTTATATGCAATGAAAATGCTACGCTTCCCTGCCACACAAAAAGCAAAATAGAGACCTACAGATGGTCTCTATTTTAAACTCTTTGATCCGCAACAATATGAATATCAATATGTTTCGTCTGTCTCATAATTTCATTTACAATAGAACCTTTTCGAATTTCTTCCCACCGCGTTCTCGCTGATTGCCCAAGTAAAATTTGTGTTACTTGCAATCTTTTCGCGACTTCAATAATAACATCCGCTGGCTTTCTTCCTTTTGCTTCTTCTAATACAAAACTTGCATCAAATTGATTCGTGAGCGCCTTCCACTCTTCAATTGTTTGTTTTTTACTAGCTGAAAGAGAGTCTATATTTTCTCTTTCAACATTGAATACATACAATTCAGCGTTTAAGCGATCAGCCATGCGCCAGCCCCGTCTTATTAATTTCTCTGCAGTTGAACTGTACTGTACACAAACGAGAATTTTTTCTTTCACTCCGATTGGTTCTATCACTGTTTGACTAATCTTTTCGTCCATATCGTCAGCGACTTCCCGAAGTGATAATTCTCTTAGTGCTCCTAAATTATTAAGCGTAAAGAAATTTTGTAAGCTTTGCTGAATTTTTTCTTCTTTATATATCTTTCCATCTATTAACCTCTTCCGAAGTACTTCCGGCGTTGCATCAACTAGCTGAATTTCATTTGCTTTTTGTAAAATAAAATCTGGAATTCGTTCTCTTACTTTTACATTTGTAATTTGAGCTACAATGTCATGAACGCTTTCTAAATGTTGAATATTAAACGCTGACAATACGGATATACCAGCCTCTAACAATTCTTGTACATCCATATAACGCTTCTTATTTTTAGAGCTGGGAATATTACTATGTGCAAGTTCATCCACTACAACGACTTGCGGCGCACGTTTTATAATGCCTTCCACATCAAGCTCATAAAATATTTTTCCTTTATACTGTATTTCTTTCAAAGGAACTTTTTCTAAATCAGCAATTGCTTCTTCCGTCTCTTTTCTCCCGTGCGTTTCAATTAAACCAATTACAATATCCGTACCGTCCTTTTTCATCTCTCTAGCATCATAGAGCATTTTATAACTTTTCCCTACTCCTGGAGCAGCCCCTACATATAGCTTTAACTTCCCACGATTTTGCTGACGAATATATTCTAAATATTCCTCTGGCGTTCGCCTTTGAAACGTCGGTTTATAGTCATCTGCATACAAAACACACACAACCTTTCTTTCGAAACAACACTACCTCAATCCGTTAGATTGAGGTAGCACTGTTACTATTTCAGTAGTTTCTGTAATTCTAAATTTAACTTTAAGACATTTACGCGGGTCTCTCCAAATAAACCAAGTGCCGCACCTTCTGTTTGATCTTTAATCAATTGCTCTAGCGTTTCTTTCGGAATTTTCGTTAATTTCGAGATACGCTCTACCTGTACGGAAGCTGCCTTCGGACTAATATCAGGATCAAGCCCTGAACCTGAATTTGTCACTAAATCGATTGGTACTTCTGTAACTGGAACGCTCGGATTTTGTTTCTTCCACTCTTCAATACTTTTCTCTACTCGTTTCTCTAAATCTGGATTAGACGGTGCATAGTTATTTGAACCAGACGCTTCTGCTTTATATTCAATACTAGAAACACGCCCATGAAAATAACGTGGATCTGTGAAATTTTGACCGATTAATTTAGAACCAATCACTTCATTTTTATCATTATATATTAGACTTCCATCCGCATTATCCTTCATTACTGCTTGTGCAATACCAGTAATAATAAGCGGATATACAAGTCCACACAACACTAAAAATGTAAAAGTAATCCGGATGATTGGTGATAGTATACTTTGTTTCTTCGCCATCTCTTTCCCCTCTTCCTTATATGAACAAGCCGACAATCATATCAATTACTTTAATTCCAATGAACGGTACAATCACTCCACCAAGCCCATAAATAAGTAGGTTTCGGCCCAGTAGTGCATTCGAACTCATCGGTTTATATGCGATACCTTTCATCGCCAATGGAATGAGTAATGGAATAATAACTGCATTAAATAGTAATGCTGATAAAATCGCTGACAGTGGTGATGTTAGTTTCATAATGTTCAATGCTTCCATTTGCGGAATCGCAAGTGTAAACATTGCTGGAATGATTGCAAAATATTTTGCGATATCATTTGCAATACTAAATGTCGTTAACGCACCGCGTGTCATTAACAATTGCTTACCGATTCCTACTACCTCAATAATCTTCGTTGGATTCGAATCTAAATCAATCATATTCGCTGCTTCTTTCGCAGCTGTCGTACCACTATTCATCGCCAATCCAACGTCAGCCTGCGCTAATGCCGGTGCATCATTTGTACCATCACCTGTCATTGCTACAAGTTTCCCTTTATCCTGCTCTGCTTTAATAACTGCAATTTTATCTTCTGGTTTGCACTCAGCAACAAACTCATCTACTCCTGCTTCTTTTGCAATGGTTGCTGCTGTTAATGGGTTATCCCCTGTACACATAACCGTTTTAATCCCCATTTGACGTAACTGTTCAAAACGTTCACGCATACCAGGTTTTACTGTATCTTTTAAATAGATTAAACCGTAAATACGATTATTCACTGCAACTACAAGTGGTGTTCCGCCCTCTTTTGAAATGAAATCTGCTTTTTGATTTACATCTTTCGGAATTGTTCCACCTTGTGACTGAACCCATTCAATCACGCTACCGACAGCACCTTTTCTCACTTTCGTTCCGTCCTGTAAATCAACACCACTCATTCTCGTTTCTGCTTTAAATGGAACAAACTCACCTTGTTCCGCAAGTTCTCTATTATATGATATAGATTTCGCTTGCACATACTCGATAACAGATCGACCTTCTGGTGTTTCATCTAAAACTGAGCTAATCGCAGCCCACTTTCCAACTTGCTCAATCGTTTCATTTCCTACAGGTAATAATGTATGAGCCATTCTGTTCCCGAAAGTAATCGTACCCGTTTTATCTAAAATAATTGTATTAATATCGCCAGCAGCTTCTACTGCTTTACCCGACATTGCTAACACATTAAACTTTGTCACACGGTCCATCCCGGCAATACCAATCGCTGATAATAATCCACCAATTGTCGTTGGAATTAAACAAACTAACAATGCTACAAGTACAGCTGTATCAATTTGAAATCCTAAATAATTTGTGAAAATCGGCAGCGTCACAACAACGATTAAGAAAATAAGCGTTAAACTCGTTAATACTGTATTTAAAGCAATTTCATTCGGTGTTTTTTGACGAGCAGCCCCTTCTACTAAAGAGATCATTTTATCAATAAATGATTCACCAGGATTACTCGTAATGATAATCGTAATCTCATCACTTACAACCATCGTACCGCCTGTTACGGAACAAAAATCACCGCCAGCTTCTTTTATTACAGGAGCTGATTCCCCTGTAATCGCAGATTCATCAACAGATGCTAATCCTTTTATGACTTCCCCATCACTTGGAATCATTTCTCCTTGTTTTACAATAACAACATCACCTTTTCTTAGATCCGTTGCTGAAACTTGAACAATGTTCCCATTTTCTTTTACAACATTGGCAAACACATCTTTCTTCGACTGTTTTAAAGAATCGGCTTGCGCTTTCCCCCGTCCTTCCGCTAATGCTTCTGCAAAATTAGCAAATAAAACTGTAAATAAGAGAATGAAAGAAACTGTTATATTAAACCATCCTGGTACACTACTAGAATGACTTGGAAGAAACGATAAAATGAACGTAATGATAAATCCAATTTCTACAACAAACATAATCGGATTCTTTATCATGACTTTTGGATTCAATTTCGCAAAGGATTGTTTCATCGCATTTGTTACGATATCACGATCCATCGTTTTCGCTTGTCTAACTTCATCTTCTACAACATGCATTTGTGACTCATTTACTCTTTTTTCTTTTACTACTACCGGTCTCATCATTTACCCTCCATTACTTCAATGTAAGAAATTCTGCAATTGGACCGAGTACCAACATTGGGAAGAATGTTAATGCACCGACAATTACAATTGTTCCGATGAAAATGCCGCCAAATAAACTATTATCCGTACGGAACGTTCCGACTGTTTCTGGCACAACCGTCTTCTCTTTCAATGAAGCTGCAACAGCTAGCATCGTAATTAAACTGAAATAGCGTCCTAAAAACATAACTAAACCAGTTGTAATATTCCAAAACGGTGTATTATCTGCTAACCCTTCAAATCCAGATCCGTTATTCGCAGCTGATGACGTATACTCATAAACAACTTGTGTTAAACCGTGGAAGCCCGAGTTAGAAATCGCTTCTGTTCCTAAATGTGTAGAAAGAGCTAATGCCGAAAATCCTAAAATGAGCAATGGATGAAATAGTATCGTTACCGCAATTAATTTCATTTCCTTACCTTCAATTTTCTTACCTAAAAACTCTGGTGTCCGTCCAACCATTAATCCAGATATAAAAACTGCGATGATCGCATACATAATAATGTTCACAAAGCCTGCTCCAACGCCGCCGTATACTGTATTTAACATCATATTTACGAGCGGAACTAGACCGCCAATTGGTGTTAACGTATCATGCATCGTATTCACCGCTCCAGTTTCAGCAGCTGTCGTTACTGTTGCGTATAGTGAAGAAAATACGGTTCCGAACCTTACTTCTTTTCCTTCTGTACTTCCTTGTACATGTTCAATACCCATTTCATTTAGTGCTGGATTCCCGTTTAGTTCAGATGTCGTAATTGTTATAAACCCTAGTAAAAACACCATGAATAGTGAAACGAAAAGGATGCGACCTTGTTTTTTATTTCCTACCATTCGTCCGTACGTAAATGGAAGTGCTGTTGGCAATAACATCATAAGCATCATTTGCAAAATATTACTCATTTGCCCTGGATTTTCGAAAGGATGCGTAGAGTTGGCTCCGAAAAATCCACCGCCGTTATTTCCAAGTTCCTTAATGGACACGAATGATGCAACTGGCCCGCGTAAAATACTTTGTTTCGCGCCATCAATCGTTTGCGCCGTAACTGCCCCGTCTAACGTTTGTGGTACACCAAGTGCGACAAAGACTAGTGCCGCCATAAATGCGATAGGAAGAAACACTCTCGTTAATGCTCTCGTAAAATCAACGAAAAAGTTACCGAGTTCTTTTCCAGCAAGCCCTCTTATAAATGCCATAACGAGCGCTAACGTCGTTGCCGGTGCTGCAAACATTAAGAATGTAATTCCGATTAATTGTGATAAATAAGATAAACCATTTTCACCGCTATAATGCTGTAAGTTCGTATCAGCCATAAAACTAATTGCTGTATTAAAAGCGAGCGTAGGCTCCATTCCTTCAATGTGTGCTGGATTTAATGGCAATACTCCTTGTAGTCTGAAAATGAAATATACGACAACAATCATAAATCCATTTAATAAAACTAATGATAATGCGTACTGTTTCCACGTTTGATTATATTCTTTTACACCCGTAATTTTAAAAATAAGTTTTTCAAAAGGCCCGAATACTTTATCTAGCTTTTTACTCCCTTGAAAGGCTTTCTCTAAATAAATTCCCGTTGGCTTTGCCACAAGAATAAACAATAGCATTGTAATAACGACTGCAACCCAGATCATAATGAATGACTCCCCCTAATTAAAACTTTTCCGGATTTAATAATGCATACACTAAGTACACCGTAATTGCTGCAACAATAATCGATAAGGCAATCATCATGATTGCTTCCCTTCTTTCACAACTTTATCTGACCAACTTGCAAGACTTGCCATCGATGCAACTAACACAACAAAAATTCCGATCATTACAACATCTAACATAGCTACCCCTCGCTTATCTGTAAAAATTTACCATTTAAATATTAAAAAAGAACACTGAGCTCTACTCAGTGTTCAAAAAATGAACAACAAAAAGTAAACCTCCTCTCTAAACGCTTACGAGGTTAGCTGTCGGATTCGGGCCTAAAGAGTAGCCCTACTTTCAAAACTGAAAGATTCACCCCAAGTGACGATGCACAAAATTGGTTCCCCCGCTCCATTTCTGGAACTCAGCGATTTTAGGTTTTTTTGGAAATTTTATGAATGATTTATGAGAGTAAATATACTCCTCTATATTTCACTTGTAAAGAGCTAAATTACTGAAAATAAGAAAATATCTATCTATTTAAACGCTTACATTGAGTGTTATTAATATTTTTTCATCTGTTTTCTCGTCTTTTCTTACTTTTTCATAGAAATGATCTTTTAAATACGAAATAAAAAGAGCGAATGACATGAAGTGCATCGCTTATTGCACTTAGCATTCGCTCTTTTTTATTCACTATTTATTCTCCTCGTAAAAAAGTACGTAAATTTCTCCCGCGAATATAAACTTGTGACAATTCTGCATGTAGTTGCTCATATTCGATCACATCTGTTTTTAAGTATAAAGCGTCTTTCGATGGCAATATGATATAAGGCCTTGGAAAAATAGGATCGAGCACCACCAATTCTTGAACTCGCTCTATCGATACCGCCCAACGATTCGCTATATCTCCTAGTAACAACACCTTCATCTTCTTCTCCCCCGCCCTATTCAAAAAATAAAAAAGAAATATTATCACAATTCGTAAACACGACAAATGTAGCTCCAATTGTTTCATAGAGCCTCGCTGGGTATCGTTTATTCCTTGTAACAACAGTAATAGGTGCTTGAAAAGAAAAGCGAATGTGTTCTGTAAAGAAGCTAATAATTGGAAGCTCATCCCCTAGTAAAATCACCTTCTTAATACACTCACAAACACTAGCAAAATCCTGCTCCTTACTACAGCTATACGTCCAATCAAACCCACAATTCCTCACTTCAGCCGCTATCTCTTCATTTGCGGTAAAAATAATTAACTCATGTTGAAACGCTACTAAATCTATTAAACTATTTACCTTGCTTTCTTCTCCAACACAAATAAGTGTTAGTTCCATGTACCTCATCCTCCTTAGCATAAAAGAACTCAAACATAGATTGATATTCCCCTATACTAATCAGATCGATGAAGTGATGTATCCATCATGGCACCGTCCTCTCTCAAGACGCTTACGAAGTTAGCTGTCGGATTCGGACTTTGAGAGTAGCCCTACTTTCAAAATTGAAAGATTCACCCCTAGTGACACTGCACAAATTGGTTCCTCCGCTCCATATAATTGGACTCAGCGTATTACAAAAAATATATTCTGGCTGATATATTACTCTTGTATCTAGAAAAAGTAAACAGAAAAAAAAGCCAGTTATACAACTGACTTTTGTCTACTTATACATGTGCTTTATTCAATTTATATGCAAAATGATTCGTCGGTCCATGACCACTTCCAATATGTAGCGGCTCTTCAATTGCTATACTAATAAATTGTTTTGCTTCTTGAACTGCCTCTTCAATTGAGTATCCTTTCGCAAGTCCAGCTGTAACCGCTGAAGCAAATGTACACCCGCTTCCATGCGTTTGCTTTGAAGGAATTCGTTCACTTCTAAATTCAATAAACTTTTCTCCATCAAAAAGTAAATCAATTACTTCATTACCTTGATATTCTGCATGTCCGCCCTTCATAAGTACATATTTCGCCCCTAATTCATGCAATACTTTTGCAGCCTCTTTACTATCTTCAACGTTATGAATTTCTAGCCCCGTTAACACTTCTGCCTCAGGAACATTCGGCGTTACAACTGTTGCTACTGGCAATAAATATTCTTTTAACGCTTGTACTGCTTCTTGCTGTAATAATGATGCACCGCCCTTAGCAATCATAACAGGATCTAGTACAATATTATTCCAGCCAAATTTATTAATATGTTCTGCTACAATTTGAATAATTTCGCTGCTAAATAACATTCCTAATTTCACAGCATCTGGTGTTAAATCCGTACCAATTGAATTCAACTGTTCCGTAATACCTTCTAACGAAACTGGATATACCCCTTGAACGCCAAGCGTGTTTTGAGCAGTAATTGCCGTAATAGCCGTCATCCCATACACACCAAGCTCTTGGAATGTTTTTAAATCTGCTTGAATGCCGGCACCGCCACCGCTATCAGATCCTGCAATTGTTAAAGCTTTATTTACTTTCATCCCACTCATCCTTTTCTATCCAAAATAACGATGATAAACTGTTTTTGCTTCACTTATATCTTTCGTTCCATGTACAAGTACACGACCATCTTTAAAAGCAACTAATCTCTTTTCTTCCACAGAAAATGATAATAAATATGGATTTACATTTAAATCATTTACACGATCATGCAGCAGCTCTTTGTATCGTTCAAAATCCATTTCCTCTTTATGAGGTGGTCTAATTTGAACTGTATTTCTCCCGCATAAAACTGCTGTTTTCGATGTATTTTCTTTGTTTAAATAAGGATATAATGCATTCTCTCCGCACGAAGGGCAATTATGTTTACGAAGCTTTTGCACATTCATACATGAATATTCATTCTTCCATACATCAAACGATACAAGTCCATCTCGAAGTGATTCGTAATCTTCCACTAACAGTTTAAGAGCTTCCGTTACTTGATGAGAAACGACGAGAGATACAGCAGGTGATATAATCCCCGCTGTATCACATGTCGCTCCGCCAAGCGGAATCGATTGTAATAAACAAGATAAACATGGCGTTTTACTAGGAAGGATTGTGTAAGAAAGACCGTAACTTCCTACACATGCTCCGTAAATCCATGGAATAGCATATTTTTGTGCTATATCATTCACAATGAAACGCGTTTCGAAATTATCAGTTGCATCAATCATTACATCAACGTTTGTAACGAGTTCTTCTAACTCCTCAGCTGTTACATCTTGAACGAGCGCTTCTACTCTTACTTCACTATTAATCTCTTCTAGACGATTCTTTGCTGCTACAGCTTTCGGAAGATTATTTTTCACATCACTCTCTGCATACAATTGCTGCCTTTGTAAATTACTCCAATCGACATAATCCCGGTCAACAATCGTTACTGTACCAACACCAGCTCTTACAAACATTTCTGCATTTGCACTACCTAGTGCGCCTGCACCGATAATAAGCACATGCTTTTCCCTTATCTTTTGCTGTCCTTCTTCTCCAATTGGAGAAAATAGTTCTTGGCGAGAATATCGATTATTCAACTACGCTCATTCCTTCTAAAGGACTACTTGCCGTTGCACAACGTTTACGTGCAATACGACCTGCTTCAAAGCCTAAACGGCCTGCCTCAATACTTAATTTCATTGCTTGTGCCATTTTAATAGGATCTTTTGCTCCTGATACAGCTGTATTTAATAACACACCATCTGCTCCTAATTCCATCGCAAATGCCGCATCAGCCGGGCTACCGATACCAGCATCAACGATAACTGGTACTGTCGCTTGTTCAATAATAAAACTTAAATTTAATGGATTTACAATACCAAGCCCTGAACCGATTGGTGATGCTCCTGGCATAATCGCATGCACGCCAAGTTCTTGTAATTTACGTGCTAATACAACATCATCAGATGTGTACGGAAGTACGATAAATCCTTCTTCTAGTAACATTTCAGATGCCTTTAACGTCTCTACCGGATCAGGTAATAACGTTCTATCATCACCAATAACTTCTACCTTTATCATGTCGCAAAGCCCTGAAGCTTTTGCTAATTTTGCAATACGAACAGCTTCTTCAGCATTTTTTGCTCCGGCTGTATTCGGTAATAACGTATATTTTTTCACATCAAGTTTCTCTAATAAATTAGGTTGCTTTGCATCAAATATATCCATACGACGTACTGCGAACGTTAAAACTTCTGCCTCAGATACATCAATTGCCTTTTGCTGCACATCAAAATCAGGGAATTTTCCTGTTCCTAATAAAAGTCTAGAATGAAATGAAAATGGTCCAATGTTTAACATAATCAACCGCCTCCTACGAAAGTTACAATCTCAATTTGGTCTCCATCAAAAACAGATGTATCTGTATGATCATCTTTTTGTAAAATATCTTTATTACGCTCTACTACAACAATTCTGTTATCTAACTCTAAATGTGTAAGTAGCTCAGCTACTGTTTTCACACTCTCTGGCACTTCAATTTGATTACCATTAATTTTTAAATTCAAACTTCCATCCCCTTTCTAAACTGTTTTAGAAAGCAATAAATCTAGCAAGTGATTCTCCTGCTTTCCTTCTATTAAATCAGCCATATATTGACCAGAAACAGGACTTAATAAAATGCCGTTTCGATAATGGCCTGTGCAAGCATATAAACCTTTTATTTCTTCATGCTCTCCCATATAAGGAGCCTCATGATTCGACTGTGGTCTTAATCCGGCCCATGCGCTTTCCCATTCCGCTTCTTTTAATGCTGGCAATATTGTATACGCGCGCTCTAATATAGAAGTAATACTCTCTGGTTGCACAGTTTTATTGAATGTACGGGGCTTCATCGTTGCTCCAATTACGTAACGTCCGCCGCGCTTTGGTGCAATGTAAAACCTTTCTTGGAAAATAGGCGCCTTTAAAAGTGGTTTTCTACTTCTGACCGCTACTACTTCTCCTTTAACTGGATATGTACCCCATTCGCGGTGAAAATAACCTAGTAACTTCGTGCTCCATGAGCCACCCGCAATAACAACTTTTTCGCAAGTGATCATACCTTCGCTTGTCACAATTCCAGTCACTTTATTATTTTCAATACGGATATCAAATACTTCTGTTTGCTCATATATATCAGCACCCGAAAATGATGCGGAATGTGCGAATGCTTTCGTAAGCTCTGGTGCAATAACATGACCATCTTTCGGATAATATACAGCCCCTATAATTGACTCAGATAGATACGGCTCTTTCTCTCGCAAACGATCTCCCGCTAGGAAATAAGAATCTTCACCGGTTTTCTGCTGCCAATCCATAATGTGAAGAATTCTTTCCTTCTCATCTTCATTTTGAGCAATGCGATAAATGCCTTTCTCTTCATACCCAATATCGATGCCTGTTTTTTCGCGTAAAACTTCTGCAAGTTGTGGAAATATAGCACGGCTTTCTCTCGCAAGTTCAAATAGCGGGTCATATTCATCCCATTCTGCCTGCACCCCAAGTAAACCAGCGGCTGCTTTCGAGGCTTCAGATGCAATCTGTTGCTTCTCTACAATCGCTACTTTATGGCCTCTTTCTGCTAGAAAATGTGCAACTGAACTACCAATTACACCACCGCCAATTATCGCTACATCATACTTCTTACACATGTTTTTCCGCCCACTTTCTTATTGATTCCTTATAAGATTTCGCTTTGCTATACGGGTTACTACTACTTATAATCCCAGACATAACAGCAATACCACTGACGCCGTTAGTAAGAACATCTCCAGTGTTTTCCGGAGTGATTCCTCCAATTGCTGTAATCGGTATGGATAAACACTTTGCAATGTCTGAAATTTCTTCAAGCCCTCTCGCTGGCACACCTTTTTTACAATCTGTCGGAAATACATGACCATAGACGAGTGAATCCGCGCCATTCTTAAATGCATCAATCGCCTCTTCTAAAGAATGCACAGAATAACCGACATGCAAATAAGAAAACTTTTCTTTCACTGACCTTACATCAGCGCTTCGATATCCTAGCTGCACGCGCGGAATATTTAATAAAATAGCAATATCAATTCGATCATTTATCACTATTTTCGATGCTGGAAAGCCCTTCTTCAAAAGACTTTCCACACCTTCATACAATTCCTTCGTACTTTTCTCACGCTCACGAATATGCAAATAATCAATTTCACTTTCAATTTGCATCGCTACATTCACTAACTCTTCGAATGACATGTGACCATTTGAGATTACATGAAGCTCATTTTTCATATTCATTCGCCTACTTTAAAATATTTTCGAATAACTCATCGGCCGGAACGATTTCTTTCGTCATTCCTTTATCTTTCAACCATTTATTTTGTTTCTCCCATGACTCTTTTGAATCTGATAAAAATGGCTCATCTTTCGTTTCCATCTTCTCTAATAAAATTTTCATACTTTCCTTTTCAACTTCTGGCACAAGTGGGAAGTTTTCTTTTTCTTGATGATTTAATAAAATATTCAATGCTTCATCTGGGTTTTTCTTCATAAAATCATAGCCTTTTTTCGTACCACGCAAGAAAGCTTGCAAAGCTTCTTTATCTTTTTTCAATGTTTTATCACCTGTTACAAATACGAGCTCATGATAATTCGGTACACCATAATCTGCTGGATTAAAGTATGCTGGTTCATGACCTTCATGACGCATAACAGGTACTTCGTGGTTAATATATGCTCCTGTTACCGCATCCACTTTTTTCGTAATTAATGCTGGTACTAAATCAAAACCAACATCGACTACTTTCACTGTATCTGGATTACCACCAGCTTCTTTTACCATCGTTTTTAAATACATCTCACTTAAAGGTGTTCCAGAATACCCAACTGTTTTACCCTCTAAATCTTTTGGCGATTGAATGCCTGCAGACTTCAGCGATACAACATGATTTAATGGTGAACGTACGACGGCTCCAATTGATTTCACTGGAATTTGTTCATTTGCTTTTGCCATGACAACATCTGGCTGATAATATAAGCCAACTGTTACTTTTCCTGCAGCTGCTAACGTTAATGGGTCAGTCGGATTAGAAGGGAATTTAATATTTACCTTTACTCCTTCTTCTTTAAAGTAACCTTTTTCAATTGCCGCATAAATAAAGCTATGTACCGCATTTGGGTACCAATCAAGCATGACCGTTATTTCTTTCTCTTTTTTATTCTTATCTGATGCTGAATTACTCGAACATCCAGCAATCATTGCAACTAATAATGTAAGCACAAAGATGCGTTTTAAAAATTTCATGAATGCTTCCTCCAACTAATGAATTTCTTTTCTAATACCGAAATAAGTACGACGAAGAAAATAGCTAATAATGATAACAATACAATGGGTGCAAATACACCTGCCCCGTCTAATTGCGTCATCATTCTCTTACTGAAATATCCTAGCCCCGCTTGTGCACCGAGCCATTCACCAATTGCCGCCCCAATTACACTAAGCGGTACTGCAATTTTTAAAGCTGAGAAAAAATAAGGAAGAGCAGACGGCAATTTTAATTTAAGAAAAACATCTTTTTTCGTTGCCCCATACGTAACTAAAAGCTCTTCCCATTCTTTTTTCGTACTGCGCAGTCCATCATACGTATTAACCGCAATTGGGAAAAACGTAATTAAAACCGTAACAACAACCTTACTCCAGATCGTATATCCAAACCATAAAACGAAAAGCGGAGCAAGCGCTGTAATAGGAATCGTTTGTGAGGCAACTAATAATGGATAAAATGCTCTCTCCATCCAATTACTCGCATTCATTAACATCGCTAGCCCTACCCCAAGTACGATAGAAATAGCCACCCCTATTAAAACGACATATAATGTTGCTGGCAAATGAACCGTAAATAATATGTCTTTTAGTTTCCATATCTTCATTACAATTGCAGACGGTGACGGTAAAATGTACATTTCATCTACAATTCTTGCGCCTACTTCCCAAAGAGCAAGTAAAATACTAGAAAGTGTAAGAGCAGGTAATAGCTCCTTCAACCGGTTCATCATACGAGTACCTGCCTTTGCAACATACTAAGAAGCTCATCTTTCAGCGCTAATACTTCCGGTTTATATAAATCTTTTCTTGTCCGATTATGATCAAGCGGTACAATCCTCTCGGTTAAAGTAGTTATCGGTTGCTGCTCTACCACTAAAATTCGATTAGAAAGAAACAATGCTTCTTCCACATCATGAGTGATAAATAAAATTGTTTTTTCCCACTCTTTCCATTGTTCAAACAACCATTCCTGCAAAGATGCCTTCGTTAAAGCATCCAACGCGCTAAACGGTTCATCTAAGAGCAATATCTCTCCGCCTGTTAATAAAGTTCGAATGAAAGATACGCGTTGCCTCATACCACCAGATAAATCTTTCGGATATTTTGTCTCATATCCTTGTAAACCAAATTTGTGTAACAGTTCCTTTGCCTTTATTTGTGCTTCTTTCTTCTGTACACCTTGGCACTCTAGCGGCAGGGCCGCATTCTCAATAATCGTTCTCCATGGCAGGAGCATATCTTTTTGGGGCATATACCCTACAGGATGGCTCTTTGTTTCTGTTAGTTCTATCTGTCCCGTACTCGCTTCTTCTAAACCTGTAATAAGGCGAAATAAAGTACTTTTCCCGCATCCACTCGGTCCGATAATGCTTACAAACTCTTTATCTTGTATAGAAGCATTTAATTCATTAATGATTGGCTTCTCATCATAATGAAAAGAAACATTATGAAACTGTAGTATGTTCTTGCTCCTCAAATCCCCACATCTCCTTACGGTAGGACATATCCCAGAATAAATATTCAAATCGACTGGAATATAGGAAAATCTCCTCTAATCGATCTAGCTCTTTTTCAGACTTTCCAACTGCCATTTCATTTAATAAATCTATTAACCAAATACAAAGATTACCGTATTCTTCCGAACTATATCCTTGAATCCACTCACCAAAGAACTCATGATCTCTTGCTCCAGGAATATCATTTAAACGCTTTCCAATCTCCCAGTAGCTCCACATACATGGAAGAAGTGCTGCTATTAATTCCGCAAGTGTGCCATTTTGAGATACAGACATCATGTAATTTGTATAAGCTAAATTTTTAGCAGATGGCTTTGCAGACTCTATCTCCTCTATAGAAATTCCAAGTCTTTTTGCATACTGTTTATGAATTGTCATTTCTCCATTTAATATCCCATCAATTTGTTCAGCAAATTTCCCCATAACTTGTGGATTTGTTGCCTTTACAACACCGATCGCATATAACTTTGCATAATCTAACAAGTATAAATAATCTTGAATAATATAATACTGAAACTTATCTTTTTCTAACGTACCATCCCCCATACCTACAACAAATGGATGATTATGACTCATCTCCCAAACTGGTTGTACAGTTTCTAATAATCTATCGCAAAATTTCATTTCTCTATCCCCTTTCAATTTATATATCTAAATAAAAAACCACTTCTAAATAAGAAGTGGTTACAGCAAATAAAATTATAATTTATTCGTTGCTCCACTTCCCTTCGCTAGTATTATCTAGATCAGGTCTGTAAGGGTTAAGGATTATTCCTCTCTCAGCACAACAAGCACCCCTAGTGGTTTCAATATGAAATTTTCAAATAAAAAAGCCCCGTTTCTATACGCAAAGAAACGGGGACTCATTATTAGTGTCCGAATTGCTTCCCTACGCTAGCATAATCTAGATCAGGTAATAAAAAGGATCAAAGACTTAAGGTCTTACTCTCAGCTGGCAACACCAGCTCTCCTAGCAAACTATAAAATTATCACTGTCAGTATAACACCGTAATAAGACATCATCAACTGTTTTAATTTTCTCAATTGTCAACAAAATAACAAAACCATATAACACTTATATTCTATCTTAGAAATTATTATCCTAATAAATTGGATAAAAAGGAATCATTATCCTCAAAAAATTTATTTTTATATTGATTTCATATTACATTTATGTGAATACACCCACTATATTATATCTTTATACTATAATAAAATTACAACTATACAACTAGAGGAGGTCTCTATTATATGAATATGAAAGCTACTGCTTTAACAGCAACTACTGTCGCAATTGCTTCTTTACTTCCTTCTATGGGAGAAACAAATGTACAAACAGCCAACGCTGAACAATTATCTAATGTGAAAACTGGATATGTCAAAGTCGATCAAGTAGCCTTACATACAAAAGATAACGCAAATAGCTCATCAATTGATACAATTCGCTTTAATACGAAAGTGAATATACTTGAAACAACTAATGGCTGGTATAAAGTATCTGTTAATAATAAAGTAGGTTACGTACAAAAAGATTCTATTCTACTAAAAAACAAACTTCAATCTAATAATCAATATATCGTCAATGCCAATGCATTAAACGTTCGTTCTGAACCTAATTTAGAATCTTCAATTTTAGATGTATTACCAAATGGGAAATTCGTTACTATTCAAGAAGAACAAGGTGAATGGTATAAAATTTTACATAATGGCAAAACAGGTTACGTACAAAAGGCATTCGTATCTAATGGTTCACAGCCTTTAGTAAAAGGCATCACAGTTCAAAATAATACGAAATACACAGTTGCAACACCTAAACTTAATGTGCGTAGCAACGCTAGTACAAGTAGCGCACTACTTGGTTCATTACAAAATGGTACACAATTACAAGTAGTGGAAACTGTAGGAACTTGGTATAAAATTCGTTTTGGCACAGGATACGGATATGTGGCAAAGCATTATGTAGTGCAAAATCAAACGCAATCACAAGCTCAAACGGCTCAACCTACTTCCA
The DNA here is from genome assembly GCF_001883995.1 of Bacillus paranthracis. GTDB lineage: Bacteria > Bacillota > Bacilli > Bacillales > Bacillaceae_G > Bacillus_A > Bacillus_A paranthracis. The sequence continues at coordinate 219,187 of NZ_MACE01000005.1, forward strand.
TTCCAGCCGTTTTCAAATTCCCTACTCAAGGAAAAATTAGCTCAACATTTGATATGCGCTGGGAACAAATGCATTATGGTATAGATATCGCAGCTCAGGGTAATGTCTCTATCCAGGCTGCTGCGGCAGGTAAAGTCGTGAAATCATATTATTCAGCTAGCTATGGCAATGTTGTGTTCATCGCCCATCAAATAAACGGGAAATTATATACAACAGTCTATGCTCACATGAAAGATCGCACTGTACAAGCTGGTGATCAAGTACAAGCTGGACAATTAGTAGGTCATATGGGAAACACAGGTCATTCATACGGGCAACATCTTCATTTTGAATTACACAATGGAGAATGGAATTTTGAAAAAACAAATGCAGTAAACCCACTGCCATATTTAGTTAGGTAAATTGTATGCCACGCAATATCAATATACCTCTCTTAATTGAATACTTAGCCTTTTTAGGCTTAATCTGTTGCTTAGTAATTTATAATACAAATACTGTATTTTTATCTATTATCATTGCTTTTGTTGCTTTAGAAATTATGATGGAAGCTTTTCAAGTTCAACTAAAACAAAAAATTGCCCATATTTATAATGCCATTTTTCTATTAAGTGCTTTAATAACAAATATTATTAGTAATGGTTTTTATTTATCTACCGTGTTTCCCGTATTTTTTATGGCTGTTTTATTATTCATAGCTAGATACATTCATGTCCCTAATAACAAAAAACACGAACAAGAAGCTTAGAAAGAGGAGACACTGTGTACCAATCTTTCAAAGATAATCCGATAAAATATATATTGAATTTATACAAAAAAACAAATACTTTTTTTGGTATACAAGGAAGCTATACGGCACAATTTCTCCTTTATGGAATGTTATTTCTCGTCTTAATTACATTCTCCTTGCTTTACTAATAAAAAAAGGATCTCACAATTGAGATCCTTTTTAATTTATATAGAAAGTGCTCTTTATCCACAAGCATATTTTTCATAAATAAAGCTAAGATTATATTTTTTCTCTAAGCTCATTCTTTGTTCATCATCACACCAATAGAACAGAATATCATGAATCGTTGCATAACGCTTATTTTTAAGAAACAGTTTAAAGAAAGATGGTAAACAGTCATGTAATTGTATAAATATATAATTGCGTAATATTTCTTCTTTATATTTAATGCCCTTACAAATATACAATAATTCTTCACAATAATATGCATGTTGTGGAACTTGGATCATTTCAAAAAATGGCACATATGATAATAACTTTCCAATAAAATGATCATATCGATCCATTATCCCTATCGTCATATGCTCCATCATATCTTTCATTACATATAAATAATCATCTACATGAGTAGTCTTGAGTGGGTCTAATCGATCTGAAATTTGAGAAAGTACAGCCCTTTGGCAAGCTAACACCGCTTGACTAGGTCCATAATATGATAGAAAGTCTGTACACTTACGATACTTTCGTAATAAATCATATGTATATAAGTCATAAACAAAAGTATTACAATACATCGCTAAACTCATCATATCACTATTTAATTGCTCTTTTGATAGTGACTTAGCTCTCTTACACATATAAAAAAATGTAAATTCTAATACTTCTTTATGGGATAATAAATGTTTACAGTCTGTTATACATTTCTCATTAAATTTAACTCTATCCCAAATTTCTACATCTCCATCAGTTAATTCACCAATACGATATTTAATTATTAAATAGTTTAAAGCAACCGCCTGCGTCAAAAGATCCCACGTTTCATATTCCAATGAAGTATGAACAAACTCAGCTAGCCCTTGAGTTACCATAAAAGTATTCGCTTCTTCATACCAACCAATTTCTTGGCATAAGCGAAGAATACGTACTAAAGTTGGAATTTCGTCTTTATGAAATTGCGGTAAATTCTTTGCTTTATTCATTCCATATACGATAAATGCCGCTAAATTTTCTTCTTTATAAAATTCTTTTTCTTTCCACACTAATATAGTTCGTTCTTTCCCTTCACCTTTTGGATGACAAGGTACAAGCAAAGAAAATAATTCAGCGAAATTATTTGGTTCTATATATGTATCTGTAACCAAATTCCAATTTGGATCGCGCTGTACAGCCTTCATATAATTCCCCTTCCCTTTTATCTACATAGGAAATATTAATCCATTATCACATCATTAACAATAAATATTGTTATATTCGAAATCAATCATAATACTTATATCTATCAGTATATCATTTTTTCTCTTATTTATAATTAGGAATGACAAATTTAAATAAACTGTCGAAATTACTAACTGTATACTTATTATATAATGGCTCAGATACATCATGCTAACATATTAGCTTAACCCTATATACTAGAATAATGTATCTGATTTTTATACGTAACGTATTACACTAATTAAAGTCTCACTTCATTCCGTATGCTCTGATATTTCACTTAAAGCAAATCCCGCTTGATCATCTGCCGATTCTTTTATAGCTAAATCTCCTAGTGCTAACATCCCAACGAGTTGACCACTCTCAACTACTGGCAATCGTCTAATTTGATACTGTGCCATTAACTCTGTAGCCTTTTCAATAGGATCATCTGGAGAAACTGAAACAATGTTTTTTGTCATTACATTTGTAATTTTATTAGATCCAGGATGTTTTTCAGCAATCCCTCGAACAACTAAATCTCGGTCCGTAACAAGACCAACAACTTGTTCATTTTCAACAACCGGGATCAATCCAATCGATTCTTCTTTCATCTTTACAGCAGCTTCATATACATTGTCTAACGGTGTACACTGTACAATATGAGTGCTCATCAAGTCTCTCACTCGTGTCATTTGTATCTCCTCCTTTTTATACATACCATAGCTTTTCCTAAATCCCTTTATTTATTTCAGGAAAATCAGTTGATAAAGGAGAATGAATGCACAATAAAAAAGAGTCAGCATATTGCTGACTCTTTTTTTATGACCCGTACGGGATTCGAACCCGTGTTACCGCCGTGAAAGGGCGGTGTCTTAACCACTTGACCAACGGG
>NZ_MACE01000006.1 GCF_001883995.1 Bacillus paranthracis
TTTTCTTCCACTTGTGGTTCCACTACTACTTGTTGCATTGGTCTTTCTTCCACTTGTGGTTCTACCACTACTTGCTGCATTGGCTTTTCTTCCACTTGTGGTTCCACTACTACTTGTTGCATTGGTTTTTCTTCCACTTGTGGTTCTACTACCACTTGCTGCATTGGTTTTTCTTCCACTTGTGGTTCCACTACTACTTGTTGCATTGGTTTTTCTTCCACTTGTGGTTCCACTACTACTTGTTGCATTGGT
>NZ_MACE01000007.1 GCF_001883995.1 Bacillus paranthracis
TCGGCGCTAGAGAGCTTAACTTCCGTGTTCGGTATGGGAACGGGTGTGACCTCTCTGCCATCATTACCAGACATTATTCTTTTGAGACAATCATTATTATAACTTATTTTCTTTAAAAGTCAACAAGTTTTTTATGTTCTCTCAAAACTAGATAACATTGCTACATATTATATGGTTAAGTCCTCGATCTATTAGTATTCGTCAGCTCCACAT
>NZ_MACE01000008.1 GCF_001883995.1 Bacillus paranthracis
ATTGAATTTGCATACTTAGTATGCGAATTCAGGAGGTGTTTTTTTCATGTGCCACTATTCGGGTTCACTTCACGAAGCCCAAGCTTTTTATTTCATTATTTCTTTTCGTCTTTCTTAGCGTCAGCTTTTTGCTCTTTGAAAAGATCTTTCAAATCTTTATCATCAACTTTTACGTCAGCTTTTTTGATTTCTTTCATCATAAGATCGTTCATGAATTCGCCGTCTTGTGATTTCTTCTGAACGATTTCTTTTTTGATGTCAGCTTTAGATTGTTCGAATGATTTTTCTGGCTCTTTAATGTCTGTTACTTTAATGATGTGGTAACCGAATTGTGATTTCACAGGTTCGCTTACTTCATCTTTTTTCAGCTTATAAGCAGCCTCTTCGAATTCTTTAACCATTTTGCCAGGTCCGAAGAATCCTAAGTCGCCACCTTTTTCTTTTGAACCAGTATCTTCAGAGTATTGTTTCGCTAACTCTTCGAAAGATTTACCTTGTCCAAGTTCTTCTTTTACCTTTTTCGCAGTTGCTTCATCTTTTACAAGAATGTGGCTTGCTTTAATTTCAGGCTTGTAGTTGTCTTTTAATTCTTTATCAGTGATTGTTTTCTCGATAGCCTTTTCTTGCGCTAATTGAGCACGCACACCATTTTTTATAGTTTCTTCTTTAATACCTTGTTGTTTTAATAGTGTATCGAATTGATCACCGTATTGTTTTTTCATTTCATCGAACTTTTTGTCTACATCTTTGTCTTCAACTTTGTAGTTTTTAATAAGTACTTTTTCCATAACCATGTTGTTTAGTACTTGTTTACCATATTGTTGTTTCATTTGCGTGTAGAAATCTTCTTTTGTAATGTCACCAGCTTTAGAAGTAACAACTTTGTCTGATGATGATGATGTTCCACATGCTGATAATGCGATTACACTTGTTGCGGCTAAGGCAAGCATAGCTTTCTTCATTCGATAAACACTCCTACTATTATGTATTTTTAATTTATCCTACACCAATGAATTTTAGTTCATAAGAGCCCGATTAAGTCTCACTGATACTTTTGCTTTGTATATTGGTAAAGCGCGCTTAACAGGGCTTACCGAGGCTTTAGGATAAAGTTAAGATGCGTGTCATTTATTTCATAGTATAAGCAATATGTACAAAATTTAATATATCATATTTCGACGTGTTTTCATATTGATAAAGAAAAATTAACCAGTACGTGTCAGATTTTGAAGGTGTGCCATATTGGGCGTATGTCGCATATACAGAAAAGAGGAGGGGATGGGGGATGAATTCTCAACTTATTTTATTACTTGTACTGTTTATTTTATTGGTTATTGTAGGTATAATTTGCTTATAGAGGAAAAAAGTGAGGAAGGGGCTTTCCTTCCTCACTTTCCATGAAATATAATTTCTATATAACTAGAAATTAATAAAATTGTTATACATACATTAATAACCCGAAAGACACCGGGTTGGCGGCTCGCAGATATTTGTTTTCGTTCACACAGTGTATGTGTCATGAAATTCGTGTAAAATATAACAAGAAGTGCGAATGCGACAAAAACAACTGTTATAAGTGTCATGAGGCGAGACCTCCTTTTGGCTAAAATACATATACTTTATATATTGTATCATACGATATTTTGTTCGTGTTATAAAATTCAGAAATAGAAGACTTTGTGTTAGAAAGTGAGGGAGAAAATGGACGTTGTTAGAAGATTAGAACAAGCTGAATACTACGTAGACCTACTATTTAAAATGATTGATGAAGAAAAGTGTCCATTTTATTCTTTGATCATAAAGAAAAAAGCTCGTAAAAAAGATGTTGAACGTATACTACATCTTTGTGAAAAACTGAACGAACAATATGTAGCGGAGAAAGCAGAAGGCCTTCTTTTGTTCGATGCGCTGTTAGATCAATTTGAAAAAGCGCTTCCACATCAGCTCGAAGTACACGAAACTGCGGAAGCGCTAGCAAAACAAGGTTTATTCAAACCGCTTATGAATGAATTCTTAAGCATGATTGCGAAAAAATAAATAGATTATTTCTTAACTAACTTCTGATCGGATTCTGTAAAGTTCTCTTCAATATCTTCTAATGATTTCTCAAAAATATCGATGAAGTCTTGTCCGTAAATGTTACGCAAGATAGCAATCAGTTCGATGTTTTCTGGGAACTTCCCATAAAAATTACGAAGTGCAAGAGCCCCATTAAACACTGAATTATTTTCAGGGTCATACTCCTCCATTAAGCGAAGTAGTAATTCTTCCCCTTTGTCTGTAATTTCGATGTACGTATTTCGTTTATCATCTTCTTTTTTCGAGAATACAAGATAGCCGCGTTCTTCCAACTTTTTCGAGAAGTTAAACGCCGTTGATACGTGCATAACTCCAAACTTAGCAATCTCAGAAATAGAAGCCCCTTTTAAATGATAAGCGATTGTTAAAATATGATGCTCATTAATGTTTAAATCATAAGGTTTAATCCACATCTGCCAATCTTTCTCTACACATTTCCATAACGCTTTCGATAATTGAGCAATGCGTTGGCTGAAAATCATCGCTTCTTTTACCGAGTAATCTTTTTCTCCACTTTTCATATACTCACCCACTTTAACATTCTTTTTCATTACTATCTATTATGCCAGTAAAATAAAAATTAATAAAGTCTTTTTGTGAGAATTGTGAAAATTTTTTAAAAAAATGACATTCTATACAAATCATGCATAACTATGGAAGCGGTTTATGAGTCATGAATACATGTGTTGTCCATACATGTTAAGTGATAACATATATTGTAAATGCATAAAAACACGGCATATCTATGTGATATGCCGTGTTAAGGTCCATTTATATAAAAAATATTTGTTATATGCAAAAAACTAAGCAGGAATTTGTTTACGCTTTTTCCGGAACAGCTTCTTGTAGTTTCTCAATTGATTTTTGAATGTCCAAAATCTCTTTCTCAATATGTCGTTTGTTTTGAGAAATATCTTGCTTCCAGTTAGAAAGTGTATCGTGCATATCGTCTTTTAATTCTTGGAACACTTCTTTACCTTCTGAAGCAGTTTCAACGATTTGACGTTTTAATAATTTTGTATCAGCTGTAATATCAGCTAAAGTCTTTTTAATATCATTTCCTTTTTCTTTTAACTTGCCGCGCATGTCTTTGCCAGAAGAAGGAGTTGAGAAAAGAACAGCTAGTCCAGCAACTGCTCCGCCGCAAATGACACCGGTAATAAAGGATTTAGCTTTTGACATAAAAGGAGACCTCCTTATTTTTTGTTCGTATTCATGATGTGAAAAAATATGCATATCTTTAAGACGAGGGAAAGGAAAGTGTGCAGTCCCTGGCATCTTAAGTGGAGAAACAAGCCGTGCCATATTTAATCACTTTAGGAAAGTGGCTTGTTATGTATGACTACTTATTATAGTGTCACTATTTCACGCTATTTGCAATTGTACTTGCGATGTTTTGTAAATTTTCCATTGTGTATTCATTTTGATGTGATTTCCAAACAGCACCGAAACCATCGTTTTCACCGTAGCGTGGAATTAAATGAAGGTGGAAGTGGAACACAGTTTGTCCAGCTTTTTCACCGTTGTTGTTAAGTAGGTTAAAGCCAACTGGATTAAACTCTGCTTTAATCGCATTTGCGATTTTTGGAACGACAGAAAAAATATGTGATGCGATTTCTGGCGTTAACGCAAAAATGTCTTGTTTGTGAACTTTCGGAATAACAAGAGTATGTCCTTTTGTCACTTGACTAATATCTAAAAATGCAAGCACATGTTCATCTTCGTATACTTTTGAGCAAGGGATTTGCCCGTCAATGATTTTGCAAAAAATACAATTATCCGCTGTATGATTCATTGATCTCATCCTTTCAAATATCCTTAGCCGTATTTTACCATAATTACATAAGAGAACAAACACGAAAAACAGGAAGCTGACTCAGCTTCCTGTTTTCTGAAGAGGGATTGAAAAAGCATTATCGTAATTTACGTTTCGCAGACACCTCATTTATTTTAAGAAATGCACGGTAAATCGGCTAAAGTTTCTGCCGTAGACACCCCATTTTCAAGTGAAATGAATTGCAATCTTTTTAAATGAAATTGTTTACTTTTTAAAACAGTATATGCTCTTTCGGAGACACCCCGTTTCGAAAATAAAACAAATAATCTGGTTATGTGTAAATTCCTTTGTCCAACATGGACACCCCATTTCATGATGACTTCACTATGTTGTTGTACTCATCAATAGGTGGTCGCTTTTTCAATGTGTTCCTTCTTCAATAATTATGATGTCCGCTTTCGTAATAATATATGCGAACAAATTTAAATTTTTTTTGAACGCATCGATACTATGTAGTACAGCGTAATTTTTGGTAAGATGAATATAGAACGAATATAAATGAAGAAAGTGGTGTCGTATGAGCGAGTTATTGCGTGTAGAAAATGTTACAGGAGGATATACGAAACGACCTGTATTAAAAGATGTTTCGTTCTCTGTGAATAAAGGTGAACTTGTCGGCTTAATCGGTTTAAATGGAGCAGGTAAAAGTACGACGATTAAACATATTATCGGTTTAATGGAACCGAAAAAAGGAACTGTCACGATTAATGGGAAAACAATTCGTGATGATATGACAGCGTACCGTTCTAGTTTTTCGTTCATCCCAGAAACACCAGTATTATATGATGAGCTAACGCTAGAAGAACATTTGAAGTTAACAGCGATGGCTTACGGTGTTGATGAAAAACAATATGAAGAACGTGTAGGACAATTATTACAAGAATTCCGTATGAAAAATCGTTTGAAATGGTTTCCGTCTCATTTCTCAAAAGGGATGAAACAAAAAGTAATGATTATGAGTGCGTTTTTAGTAGAGCCATCTCTTTACATCGTAGACGAACCGTTCGTTGGGCTTGATCCGTTAGCGATCCAATCCCTTCTTCAAATGATGGATCAAATGAAAAAGAGCGGCGCAGGTATTTTAATGAGTACACACATTTTAGCGACGGCAGAGCGTTATTGTGATTCATTCATTATTCTGCATCAAGGTGAAGTAAGAGCGAAGGGAACATTATCTGAACTGCAATCTGACTTTAATATGCCTGGTGCAACATTAGATGACATTTATATTGCATTAACGAAGGAAGAAGATTATGAATAGCACAGCGTTATGGAAAGAACGATTTCGTTACTTTTTACAAGAAGTTCGTACATATAGTAAATACGTATTTAATGATCATTTAAAATTTATTTTCGTATTCATCATCGGCGCAGGAGCGTATTATTACCAGCAATGGTTACAAACGTTAACACCTTCGTTTCCGACTGCGCTCGTTATGGCAGTGTTACTTGGATTCGTATTAACGGCCGGATCTATTCAAACGTTATTAAAAGAAGCGGATCTCGTTTACTTACTGCCAGTGGAAGAAAAGTTAAAACCATACTTCACAAAGGCATTTCTTTTTACGTTTATGATTCAGTTATACATAATTGCAATCGTAGCAGCAGCGCTTGCTCCGTTATACTTCCAGCAAATGAAACAAACAGGAGCTGGTTACATATGGATTGTAACCGCGTTTATCATTGTAAAAGCGTGGAACTTATTCGTCGCGTGGGAAAAGTCATTTTTAACAGATCAAAATATACAAAGAGCCGATTGGTTCATTCGATTTATTTTAAACGCCTTATTTGTTTATTTCCTTGTGGAACGTACTTCCGTTATGTTTATTGCCGGAATCATCCTTCTGATGGTGTTATACCTCGCTATTCTGCATCAAATGGTGAAGGGAAAGCCGTTAAACTGGGAGTATTTAATTTCTGAAGAAGGTAAGAAGATGATGCTGCTGTACCGCATCGCGAACATGTTCGTTGATGTACCAGCATTAAAAGAGAGAGTAGCACGTAGAAAATGGCTTGATTTCATTCTTTCGATGATCGGTGAAAAGCGTACCTATTTATACTTATATACGAGAACGTTCTTAAGATCTGGTAATTATTTTGGCTTATATGTGCGCCTGCTCGCTCTTGGCGGAGTTATTCTTTACTTCATTCCGTTTTTATATGGACGATTTATTGTAAGCCTTATCTTCCTATACTTAATCGGTTATCAGCTATTAACTTTATGGAAACATCACCGCATGAAAATTTGGCTTGATTTGTACCCAGTAGGCGGAGAAGAGAAGAAGAAAGATTTTCTTACTTTATTAAATGCAATTCTCATTATTGGCAGCGTTGTATTTACAATCATATTTGCACTTGCTACGAAAGATTTCATGATGACAGGAATTTTACTAGTCGTAAGCATAGTATTTAGTATCGGTTTCGTTTATCAATACGGGGCAAAACGTATTGAGCGTTTAAATTGAAGGGAATGAACCTATGATTACATATGAAGAAAAGGTTATAAAAGAACTGGAGCAGTGGAAAGCTACATTCATGAAAGATTCTTCTATGATGACACGGTTCTCAAAGAAAGTGCAGACGAAAGTACAGCAGCTTATTCCGGCGAAAGTGCAAAAAGTATTAACAGAAACGATTCGGATGATGGTGCAAACAATTAGTGCCGGATCAAACTTTATAAAGCCGAAATTAAAAGAGACGAACTGGTCATTGCAAAGACGAGATGATGAAGTACGTAAAAAAATGGATGAGTATAAAAAAATAGCAGCGGCAGAAGGAGCGGGGACGGGAGCAGGCGGTATTCTCCTTGGCCTTGCTGACTTTCCGCTGTTGCTCGGCATTAAAATTAAATTTTTATTCGATGCAGCAACATTGTACGGATTTGATACGAGCGATAAAGAAGAGCGCCTTTTTATCCTTCACGTTTTCCAACTTGCCTTTTCAAGTGATGAACACCGAAAAGAAATATGGAAAGCAATCGAAACGTGGGATACAGAAGAAGAAAATCATATGGACTGGGAAAAGTTCCAAACAGAGTACCGAGACTATATCGATTTAGCGAAAATGCTTCAGCTCGTACCAATAATCGGTGCCCCGGTCGGCGCATATGCAAACTATCAATTACTGCAAAGACTTGGAGAAGTAACGATGAATTGTTATCGTATGCGATTGTTGAATAAGGATTAAAAACAAGGCGTCCTACATGTGTAATGTAGGACGCCTTTTCTTAGAAGCCAAGCCCAATATAGCTAACTCCAACTATAATCAATACGACAAAAAGTACAATGAGTAATGAAAATCCACTTTTGCCAGCTTGTCCAGCTTCCCCGCCGCCATTACCACCACTACCGCCTTTACCACCAAGTCCCATATGATATCCTCCTTATTGTTATATATTGCTTTTGTTTTATATTCTTCTCCATTTACCAATAAATTCCTCCTGGAGCGCTAACTAACTTGAAAATCATTTCGTTTCATTTTATAATTTACTTACCGACCGGTAAGTAAAAATAAGTGAGGTACAGTATGACAAAGAATTTACAAACATCGCAAAACATTGTAGAGGCTTCATTTAAACTTATGGCAGAGCACGGCATTGAGAAGATGAGCCTTTCCATGATTGCGAAAGAGGTAGGTATTTCAAAACCGGCCATTTATTATCATTTTTCTTCTAAAGAAGCGTTAGTCGATTTTTTATTTGAAGAAATTTTCTCTGGGTATCATTTCGTGAGTTATTTCGATAAAGAGCAATATACGAAAGAAAACTTTGCAGAAAAGTTAATCGCAGATGGTTTACATATGCTCTCTGAGTATGAAGGACAAGAAGGAATACTGCGCGTCATAAATGAATTTATCGTAACTGCGGCGCGAAATGAAAAGTATCAGAAACGCTTATTTGAAATACAAGAAGAGTTTTTAAATGGTTTCCACGAATTATTGAAGAAAGGCGCGAGACTGGGCGTTGTGTCACAAGATGCAACGGAAGAAAACGCTCATACGCTAGCGCTTGTAATTGATAATATGAGCAATTACATACTCATGGGATTTCAGTTAAAGTATAAGGAAATTTGGATTCGAAATGTGAAAAACGTCATGAAGGAGGAGTAAAGATGAAAATGCAAAAAAACTGGTGGCTCGGTTTTCTTGGATTTATTGGGGTGTATAAAATTCCAGGCATGATAGAAGCTTTTCAAGCGGATGGAAATTGGATGAAGTTAATCGGTTTCATTTGGCTACTTTGGTTCGGATATTTTATTCCTGAGAAGAAAGAAGATTGAATTTCAATTTTCTGTAAGGTTATGTAAAATATAGATTGAGACTATTCATATATTAGATTACTAGATTTGGAGTGGTTACATGGATCCATTGAAAAATGAAATTCACCCTGACATGGTCAAGGTGTGGAAAGTTCGGGCTGTAATTGAAGAAGGAATCGGTATTCTTGTCATTTTAGCTTACCTTTTCCTCATGATAAAGTTTGATTGGTGGGCGTGGATTTTGTATGTGATGATTGGGCTAACAGTTGTGTTCGCACCATTTTCGTACTTTTTATTCCCAAAACTACGTCAGCGTTATTACAGCTACCAACTAAATGAAGAAGAACTTGAAATTCAACACGGTCTTTTCGTCGTAAAGCGCGTATTAGTACCGATGATTCGTGTACAGCATGTGACGATTGAACAAGGACCGATTATGAGAAAATACGGTTTAGCAGAATTACACATTTCAACAGCAGCAACTTCTCACAGCATTCCAGGCTTAACGATGTATGAAGCGGAAATGTTGAAAACGAAAATCGCAGAATTAGCGAAAGTGAGTGATGAGGATGTATAAGAGGCAGCATCCAATCACGATGTTACTGGAATTAAAAATAACAGATTTTATACCACTCTTTATTTTCATGTTTAGCTTAAATGGAAAATTCCCGTTTTGGTATTTAATTCCCGCTGCATTCGGTTTACTCACCGTTTTTTCAGCGTTTGAAAAATGGTATTACACAACATACTGGGTTGAAAATAACGTATTACATGTAAAACAAGGCCTCTTTGTGAAGAAGGAGAGCTACTTAAATAAAGAACGTGTTCAAACGATTAATACAAGTTCTAACGTGTTATATCAAATGCTTGGCTTAAAGAAAATCCAAATCGAAACAGCTGGTGGGGGCGATGATGCGGAGGTTAGTTTAGCCGGTATTACAGTAGAAGAGGCAACTGAGCTTATTGCTTTGCTAAATGAGCCAACTCCAGAAATGAAAGCAGAAGGAACGCTAGACGAAAAAGCGGAACATGCAATAGAAAAAGAAATCGTTACAGAAGAAAAACAAACGACAGAATATAAATTGACTTGGAAAGAAATTTTACTAGCCTCTGTTACATCGGGGCAGTTTGGACTATTATTCTCGTTAATCTTTTTCGTGTATCACCAAGTAGAGGAATACATTCCGAAATGGATAGAGAATGGCGTAAAGTCGTATGTAATGGACCACGATATATATGGCTTGATTTTCATGATAGCCATTTTGATCGTCCTTTCATGGATTATATCGACAATCGGTTATGCGCTAAAACATGGAGATTTCACAGTAAATCGAAGAAATGACGAAGTCCGCATTTCACAAGGATTACTTGAGAAAAAAGAACTTGTCCTAAAGTTACATCGTATTCAAGGTATTACGATAAAAGAAAGTATTTTACGTCAGCCATTCGGCTATTGTGCTGTGCAAGTAGAAGTGATTCAAAGTAAGGGAACGGGTGACGAAAAAGAAAAAGTTACACTCCATCCAATCATTCGAAAAGACCGAGTACAACAGTTACTCGCACATTTACAATTACCATACGAACTGAATACAAATATGATTTCATTACCAAAAGCAGCATTACGCCGCTATCTCATTGATAGCTTTGTCTTTTTCGCAATGATAGCTATCCCGCTTATTGGAATAAGTATATACCCTGAAAAGCACTTCATTATGTGGGCACTCATTCCGCTTGCGATCCTCATCTTTATACTTGGATACGCAACATTTAAAACAAATGGTTACAGTGTAAATGGAGAGCAAATTACGCTTGTATATCGTAGTGTTGGAAAATATACAGGACTTGTTAGAAGAAGACACGTCCAATCAATGGAAAAGACGCAATCCTATTTCCAGCGCCGCGCGGATTTATGTACGTATAAGTTTTCGAGCGCATCATCGAGTTATAAATTAGAGCATACGAGAGTAGAAGATGCGGAGAGAATGCAGGATTGGTATAAGAAGAGAATAAGTGAGAATTAAATGGAATGGCTCGTCTTTTGCGGAAGGCGGGCTGTTTTTTTGTGTAAAGCTGATGGAAAATAATTTTAATTTCATATTTTCATTTTATTAATTCTATTTATTTTAATAATGTTTCTTCAAATATACGATGGTAAGGAGAAATTTTTTTGTTTTTATGAATAGAGTTCGTTCCTAAAACATTTGTTATAGGGACGTTAGTATTCTTTTAAAAGTATTCATATGATGGAGTATAGGTGGTTTATAAATCAGCAGTTTGTATTTATTACAACTTAGGATTAGAAAAGGCTGTATAATCACCCGTTAAATCGCTCATAAATGTAGCAATCGGAAGGTGGATGTGTTTCTTTTCTTAAATAAAATACTGGCAGTAAATCGATAAATATAAGTGAAAATAAGAAAAATGTCTGAAATACGGACAAGACAATACATATATTCGAGATTGTGGTAAAATAATTGTATACCAACTTTATCCTGATTAGTAAAATTTTAGATTTTATTTGTGATATATTTAAGCATTTGTTGTTAAATGTTGTTTTAATAATATATTTATAAGGTGGAATGGTTATGAAAAAGGAAGAATTTTTGTTGTATTCCGAAAATAGAATATTACCAACATTTATTGAATTAGAAGGAAGATATTATCCTACATATGCTAGTAAATTACACCCTTTTTGTATAACTACTTTGGGAGAGCATAATATTACCATCACACTTTGTGAGGCGCTTAAAATAAAAAAAAAGAAAGAGCCGGTAGAAGAGTTTCTGTAAAGCGAAATTAGCGATATAGAGATTTCTGTTGTTAAGAAGCTCACCGCTGTTCTTTTCCTTCCTGGGACTCGAATTAATTTAGACCTAATTCTCAATTTAAAAAATGGAAGACGACTACATTTAGAGTGCGAAACTATACGTGTTTTGCCACAAATCATAAATCTTTTTTCTAAAAAAGTATAACGGTTAAAGATCCTTTGGATTTAGAACATATTTTTCTGTCTAAAGATTCTATTGAAGAAGTCTATGAATATTTAGAGAGTAATCTTGAAAACATGGCTAAGGAAAAAGGAATAAGTATATTTCGATTAAAGCAAACTGAAGATTAATTATACATTTTAATGGATTGGAGGATTTTTAGTGGTTGAGTTTATAGGAAACCTTTTGATTATTTATTTTGTAGTTTAAGACTGATAACACTAATATACATAAATAATAGGATTCCTTTTTGATAATCAAGTGAATTAAATGCTATGTAAGAAAATAACGTTGCGAAAGTTTGGAAGCAAAACCAAATCATGTTTGGGTAGATGATTCTAAATCTCCATATTATAATACGCTACAAGAAAAGCCCGTAAGAGGTAGATGGAAGTCAGCTGAAAATATGTATATCCCAGCATATGATTATGGATTCGTAATTAATTATAATACGGAATCACGTACACCATACAAAGGAAGCGCGATCTTCTTCCATGTCTCTACTTCATGGACAGAAGGATGTACAGGTGTAGATAAACAAAATGTGATTGATATTTTAAGATGGATTGATCCAGGGAAAAAACCTGTTATTATTCAAACCCCTGAAAATGAACTGATAAATTATTAAGTTAATAACCTAAAAAAATTCAAGTCTACTTTCATTAGTAGGCTTTTTTGTTAAGTATGCAATTTTTGTTTTGTTGGTGTAATCAAATGCCCATAGAGCTAGCAAAATGGATTGCCCCTAAAATAATAAAAATGATATAAAATTTTCGTCTTTGGAGACAACTAATTATTAATTTGATGATTTAGCTGATTTTTTTATGTAGTTATTGAAAAACACTATAGTTTCTAGAGAGTGAACAGGGATTTTGAATTGATTCAAAGTTGACGGAACAAAATAAAACGAATTGAGCAAAAAAACTTGCAAAACTAAAAGAGGAGTTATATATTAATTGATGCATCAAATATTGAGGTATCAATTAATGTTTTAATAAGTAAGAAGGAGGAATTTTCGAAAACGTGTTATTCAGACGATGTCGGATTTTTATATAAGCTATAAGATTAAAGCAAAGATAGAGGGGGCACAATACTATGGAAATAATCGCAGCTATTTTAGTCGGGATCGTAGCATTAGAACATTTATTTATCATGATCCTCGAAATGTTTTTTATGAATTCAAAAGTGGCAAAACGTGCTTTTCAATTACCCGAGCATTTAGAAGGAGATCGAAACGTAGCCATTATGTTTGCAAACCAAGGTTTATATAATGGATTTTTAGCCGTTGGTCTCATTTGGGGACTTATACTTGGTCTCAATTCAATTGGTTATATGGTTCAATTATTCTTTGTAATGTGTGTGGTAGTAGCAGCTCTGTTCGGCGGTTTCACATCTAATAAATCAATTATTGTAAAACAAGGACTTCCAGCTATATTAGCGTTGATTGCCCTTTTAATTGTGATATAGAACTAAAGCGTTTGTATAAAAGAACTCATTTTTGAAAAATACGTTATTCTTTCTTCCTATAGGCTCATAGGAAAGAATAGCGTATTTTTTCTTTTTAAGGGGGTATATCCTTCAATTTAATCAAAAATGTAAATTCTTTTTTTAGCGCGATTGTTATGAAAATACGTATTACATTAAGGATTAGAACCGGATTAACGCTTTAAAATATAGAAGGTGGGGAAAATAATGTAAAAAAACTATTGTATGTTTAAAAACAGTGTGTTACATTTGTGTTACAAAATAGTTACGAACCGTAACTTATATTGCAGTTTGTTTTCTTTTTGTTTTTTAGTATGTTACAAATCGGAGTGTGTATCAAATCGTCAGAAGATATATGAAGTTCAAAAAGTTTTTCTATGTGTATAAGAGTGTGTGTAGTAAAGAGCTTGGTGAGAACTTTGCGCACATTATTAAAATTCCTTTCTGTCTTTAAAAGAAGAAAACCAACTATTTAGGAGTTTTAAGTAATGATAGTAAATGAAATGTACTTCCTTTCCCGCACATAAAGTACATATTTACGCTCAGTCTAATTACTACACAGACTTTTATACATATAAAGCTATTGTTTTAGGGGATATATAGGAGGAGAAAAAATGAAAAAGTTATTAATGGTAATTGGACTTACATTTTTAATGTTAGCTGGATGTAGTAATGGGAATTTTGACAAAGTAATGGATGAAGGAAAGACCGCGTTAACGAATAAAGAGTATAAAAATGCCTTATCATCATTTGAAAAAGCACTAGATGAGAAGAAAGATGATTCAGATGCAAAGGTGCTTGTAGAACAAACAAAAGCAATGATTGAAGCTGTGAAGTTAAAAGAAGAAACAAAGGTAGAAGAATCAATCAAGTCATTTGAAAAAGTAGAGAACATGAAGGATGGAAATAGTACGTTAGTAAAACAAGCGAAGGAAGAACGAACAGCATTATTAGCTATCGTCGAACAAAAAAAGAAGTATAGCGAGCAACTAGTGAAAAGTGAAGAGTTAATAAATAAGAAAAATTACGCAGAAGCGAAAGATATATTAAATAAGCTAGTTTCAGAAACAAAAGATAACAAAAATCTTGAAGAATATAATAAAAAGGCTTCAGGATTAATTACTAAAATTGGTGAAGCAGAAAAGAATGCAACGGTAGCGAAGGCAGAAAAAACTAATGTAGCAACGAATCAAAAGGTAACAACAGAGAAGCCTCAAAAAGTAGAAACAGAAAAGAACCAAAAGGTAACGACAGAGAAGCCTCAAAAGGTAGAAGCAGAAAAGAACCAAAAGGTAACAGCAGAGAAGCCTCAAAAAGTAGAAACAGAAAAGAACCAGAAGGTAACGACAGAGAAGAACCAAAAGGTAGAAACAGGAAAGACTCAAGATGCATTTACTTTTGAGAAAGCGAAAGAATATATTAAAAATGAATATAAAGAAGACTATGATTATACGCTAGAAAATACGCAAGTAGAGAATGGAAAGAAATATTATCAAATTAGAGTGCGTACGACATATAAAATAGAAGGCGCAGCTGGATCAGGATTTACTGGCGTATTTAAAGTATTTGAAGATGGTACAATTGTTGAAGTGCACTAAATTAATGGAAAGGTATCCTCAAAGTGTTTGAGGATACCTTTTGAGCGTAAAAAAAGCATCTAGCAAAAGTACTAGATGCAAATAAAAACACAAGGGAAGACAAAATTCTTCCCTTTTCCCGTAAGTAATTATATCAAAAAATTTATAAAAAACTAGCTTTATTTTTAATATAATTGATGTGTGAAGCTATGAAAGTATAAGATTACACTATTTTTGTAGTGTTTTGTTGAAAAAGGAGCCACGTATATGATTAATTTTAAATCAGAAAATTTGAACCAACTATTAAAAGTAATGTTAATTAGTGCCAATAAGTCTTACGATGCGATTAAAGAGTATGAATGTACGGGAGAAGCAGTCGTATTCTGTGTAGACTTCGAATATATTGACGTTTCTCTTATGATTGTAGATATGCTAGGAAGATCGGCTTCTAGATTTAATATTTTGCCATTTGCTAAGCCAGATACGAATGAGATAGATTACATTCAGTTTCAAGTGTATTCCATTAATGAAGGGAATTTTAAAGAAGTTCTCGATACGATGTAAAAAACTATAATTTTACAAAAATGTATATACCAACTAATATATAAGTAATACATTCATATAATTGGAGTGATGAGATGCAGCCGTTAGAAAGGGAGATTCATTCTAATATGCTGAAAGTGTGGCGAATTCATGCTTTAATTGGGGCGGCAGTTATACTAGCAGTCGTAATTGCGTATTTCTTTTTTATGATCAATTTTAATTGGTGGGGTTGGTTGTTTGGCTTGTTAGTCACAGGAGCTATTCTATTTATTCCGCTCGATTATTTTGTATTTCCAAATTTACGTCAGCGCTATTATAGTTACAGATTAAATGAAGAAGAGATTGAGATTCAAAAGGGAATGTTCGTTGTAAAACGCGTGCTTATTCCGATGATTCGTGTGCAGCACGTAACGATTGAACAGGGCCCGATTATGAGAAAGTACAATTTAGCAGAATTACATATTTCAACAGCAGCAACTTCTCATAGTATTCCAGGTTTAACGAAAGAAGAAGCAGAGCAGTTGAAAAGACAAATTGGAGAACTTGCGAAAGTGAGTGATGAGGATGTATAAGAGGCAACATCCAATCACGATTTTATTAGGTATTCGAATTGCGACTTTGTTGCCTTTTATTTTTCTTGTTTTATTTCGATCAGATGGTCAAGTAGAACCATGGTATTTCTTCCACCTTATTCTTTTGGCTCTATTAT
Source organism: Bacillus paranthracis (assembly GCF_001883995.1). GTDB lineage: Bacteria > Bacillota > Bacilli > Bacillales > Bacillaceae_G > Bacillus_A > Bacillus_A paranthracis. Next base: position 15,474 of record NZ_MACE01000008.1, read on the forward strand.
TCATTATGGCTATTTTTTCAGCGATAAAATGGTATTTCAAAGTGTACTGGGTTGAAAATAATATTTTACATATTAAACATGGCGTCTTTGTAAAAAAAGAAAGTTACTTAAATAAAGAACGTGTGCAAAATATTAGTACGTCTTCTAACATCATCTATCAAATACTTGGACTGACGAAATTAAATATTGAAGCGGCAGGCGGCGGTACTGAGCCAGAAGTGATGTTGGCGGGTATTAGAGAAGCAGAAGCGAAGGAACTCATTGCTTTATTACATAAAGAAAGAAGTGTTGTGAGTGAAGAAGGGCCTGCGGAAGAAGGAAGTAAGACGGTATATCAGTTAACAACGAAAGAGATTTTAGCAGCATCTATTACATCTGGTAGATTCGGATTAGTGTTTTCTATGTTAGTCATCCTTTACACAGAGTTTAATCAATTTCTACCAGAATGGCTTATCAATAAAGTAGAAACGTATGTGATGGATAACGGTGTATATGAATTAATCGTTATGGCGGCGATTTTAATGGCAGTGTCGTGGGTCATTTCAACAGCAGGTTATGCATTAAAATATGCGAACTTTAAAATTGAGCGAAACGGAAATGAAGTTCGCATCGTGCAAGGTTTATTTGATAAGAAAGAGTTTGTTTTAAAATTACACCGTATTCAAGCGATTACGGTGAAAGAAGGCATTCTCCGCCAGCCTTTCGGATATTGCTCTGTCGAAGTAGAAGTCATTCAAAGTATAGAAGCGGCAGGAAATGAAGTGATGTTACATCCTTTTATGAAGAAAAAAGATGTGCAGCAGTTACTCGCATATTTACAGTTGCCGTATGAAATGGAAGCGGAAATCGTTCCTTTACCAAAAGAAGCATTACGCCGTTACATAATAATGGGGTGGATTACAAGTGCCGTACTCGCTGTGCCAATCATAGGTGCGAGTATATATTTTAAACAAAATATCGCGTTATTCACTCTCATACCACTATGTATTATATTTACGTTACTTGCATACGCGCGGTATACAAGTAGTGGTTATATGATACGGGACAATCAGTTAGTCATGGTATACCGAGGACTCGCGAAATATACAGGAATCATGCGAAGAAGGCATGTGCAAGCAGTCGGATACAGTCAGTCGTATTTCCAAAAGAAAGACGAGCTATGTACAGCTAACGTGTCAGTAGCGGGGCATCGTTACAAAGTGAAGCATATGCAAAAAGAAGATGCGCTTCGTATATATAATTGGTATAAAGAAAAAGGAAACACCGGTGTGTAACGGTGTTTCCTTTTTGTGTCGTGATTTGTCGATAAGTCGATATATCTCAAAAATCGCTGATATAATTTGAGTTGCGCCGATATATTTTAAAAATCGCTGATATATTTCGAGTTGCGCCGATATATTCGAAAAATCGCCGATATAATTTCATGTACCGTATCCTTGGAGAAACCACGATACAAAAACCCTAAACTAACACATCAAAAGTAGTCACGAAAGACGGACGAGAGAAAATACTCTTTTGCTGTTCTGCATGTGGATGCGCCGGTGCTTGTCCTTCTGCTTGTGCGGGGCGTTTTTTATGAGCATTTTCGAATGAACGTGATTCTGTCCAGTCTTTAAAGTTTTGCTCTGTTTCCCACATCGTTAAGATGACATATGTATCGTTACTTAATGGGCGTAGAACGCGGATTGCTTGGAATCCTGGTTCGTTTTCAATAAGGCCTGCGCGGTTTTTAAAACGGTTTTCAAATACTGGGCGACCTTCGTCTGTTACAGAAATGTTGTTACAAACGATATAGCCAGGTTGTCCTTTAAATTCTCCAACAGCGTCTAGTACATCATACTTAAGAGATCCTTCTACAGATTCTTCTGTATTTTCTTTATAAAACATATTTTTTTCATCATTTTTTGCAGTGAAATGTGCTTGTTCTAGAGGTGTTTCGTATGAAATAATAGCCTTCATTTTAATGCCCCCTTACTTATTTGTTTCTATTATATCAACTCTCTTAAAAAACTTCGAAGATTATATACATAAAGATACTTCTTTTTCAAATAATAAATGTACCATCATTTGGAAAGAAGGCCGATGTATGAAGAAAGTAAAGTGGACTTTATTAGGTGGGTTAGCAACGCTACTATTAGCGATTGTCCTTTATAAACTAATTGTGTTAGCTGGTGGCTATATGATGGATGAAAAGCAGCTCGTTTTCCACTCTTCATCACGTATCGTTGACCAGAAAGGGAAAGAAATTACGAAATTATACGTAGAAAATAGAGACCTCGTACCAATCGAGCAAATTCCGAAATATGTGCAGCAGGCGTTCGTTGCGGTGGAAGATTCTCGTTTTTATGAGCATCAAGGAATTGATTACCCGTCTATATTTCGTGCTCTTTATAAAGACACGTTAGCTGGAGGGAAGGTCGAAGGCGGTAGCACGATTACGCAGCAACTTGCTAAAAACGTTTTTTTAACTCGTGAAAAAACATTTACGCGTAAGTTGAAGGAAGTCGCAATTTCCCTTCAATTAGAGCAAAAATATACGAAGCAACAAATTCTTGAAATGTATATGAATCATATTTATTTTGGACATGGAGCTTACGGTATTCAAGCAGCAGCAAAGTTATATTTTAATAAAAATGTAGAAGATTTAACAGTAGAAGAAGGAGCAATGCTTGCAGGTCTTCCGAAGTCGCCAAACGGATATTCACCTTATTTTTCTCCAGAGAAGAGTAAGGAACGCCGTGATTTAGTATTGTCACTTATGCATAAACAAGGCTATTTGACTGCCGAAGAAAGCGTACGTTATCAAGGAAAGACAATTGCACTATATAAAAACTTAGATGAGAATGAACTCGCATATATGCCGTATATTGATATGGTTATAGATGAAGCAGCTCGTTTATACGGATTGTCTCATCAAGAAGTGCTTCGCGGAGGATATACGTTTGTCGTACCGATGGATGAAAAAATTCAAAAGGTAGCGTATAACCAGTTTCAAGATGCAAGGAATTTCCCTGGGAAAGAAGAGGGGGCGCAAGGTGCTTTTTTATTAATGGATAATCGTACGGGCGGCATTAAAGCTGCGATTGGCGGAAGAAAGTACGTCCCGAGAGGATTTAATCGCGTTTTTGCAAAAAGACAGCCCGGTTCTGTGCTAAAACCACTTATCGTCTATGCGCCAGCACTCGAAACGAAAAAGTATAATCCGTATTCTTTATTGACGAATGAAAGACATTCTTTTGAAGGTTATGAGCCTCGGAACTATAACCGTGAATATTCGAAAGAAATAACGATGTACGATGCGATTTTAGAGTCAGCAAATGTACCAGCAGTTTCTTTATTAAACGAGTTGGGGGTAGAAGAAGGAAAGCAATATTTAGAGAAAGGGAATGTTCACATTGCCGATGCTGGTTTAAGCACAGCGCTTGGCGGATTGAAAAATGGTGTTTCAACATTTGATCTTGTGAAAATGTATCGTGCGTTTTTAGCAAATGGTGATATTATTGAGCCGCACGTTATTGATAAAGTGTTAAATAGACACGGCGCAGTCATTGGAGAATCACCAAAAGTAGAAACGAAAATTTTCTCGAAACAAACGGCATGGTATATGACAAAAATGTTAGAAGGAGTTGTAAAGGAAGGGACAGCGAAAGCCGGTGTATATAACGGAGCGTTAGCTGGGAAAACAGGTACAACTTCCTTACCAAATGACGATAATGGGGCGAGGGATATGTGGTTCGTTGGCTATACGCCAAATTTAGTAGGCGCTGTTTGGATTGGTTATGACCGCATAGATAAAGAGCATCAGTTGCAAGGAGAAAGTGCGTCAGCAACAAAATTATTTAAGAAAATTTTAACGAAAGCAAATGTAGAACAGAAAGAGCAGTTTAGGAAACCAGAAGGTGTGGAAACAATCGGTGCTCCAATTCGGCTGCGCAAGATTGAAGATGTGAAAATGAAATTAGCATTTAGCCCTTTCGGTTTATTTAAAGCGAAATTAAGCTGGACACCACTTCCAGATGAAAGAATTATGTATCGTATTTATAGAGTGGAAAATGGAATTCATACGCATGTAGGTACTGTAAATGGTGCCGGGGAATATGAGGAAAAGTTCGTTAACATCTTTTCAAAACCGAGTTTTTACGTTGTGCCATATAACACACAAACGAATCGCGAAGGAGAAAAGTCAAAAGTAGCTAAACCATAGTTTTTCTCTGTGTTATAATAAGAATGTTGTGAAAATAGTAAGCGTTTTTAAGAATGTTTGTGTCAATTTAATGAACAACGTACATAATATTATGCATTTTGTTTTTACAAGCTGTATAGTAAAAAAAGATAAATATCGAACGTATTCGAAGCATTGTGGTAAGGAAGGGAGCTAGGGTCTTGGTAAGAACTATAAATGAGACATTTTTAAAAGCATGTAGGGGGGAACGTACTGATTATGTACCAGCATGGTATATGCGTCAAGCAGGTCGTTCGCAGCCGGAATATAGAAAGATAAAAGAAAAGTATTCTTTATTTGAAATTACACATAATCCAGAGTTATGTGCTTACGTTACAAAACTGCCAGTTGATCAGTATAACGTAGACGCAGCAATTCTTTATAAAGATATTATGTCACCACTACCTGCAATTGGTGTGGATGTAGAAATTAAATCAGGTATTGGCCCAGTTATTGATAATCCAATCCGTTCTTTACAAGACGTAGAAAAACTAGGGGAAATCAATCCAGAAGATGACGTACCGTACATATTAGATACAATTCGTTTATTAACGACTGAAATGCTAGACGTACCGTTAATCGGTTTTTCAGGAGCTCCATTTACGTTAGCGAGCTATATGATTGAAGGCGGTCCATCTCGTAACTACCATAATACGAAAGCGTTCATGTATGCAGAGCCGAAAGCTTGGTTCGCTTTAATGGATAAGCTAGCAGATATGGTTATTACATATTTAAAAGCGCAAATTAACGCAGGGGCAAAAGCAGTTCAAATTTTCGATTCTTGGGTTGGAACAGTAAACGTAGCAGATTACCGCGTATTTATTAAACCGGCAATGGAGCGTATTTTTGCAGAAGTTCGCACGATGGGTGTACCGATGATTATGCACGGCGTAGGAGCTGCACACTTAGTAAATGAATGGCACGACTTACCGCTTGATGTAGTCGGTTTAGACTGGCGTTTACCAATTGAAGAAGCACGTGCACGCGGCGTTCACAAGGCGGTACAAGGTAATATGGATCCTTCGTTCTTACTTGCGCCATGGTCTGTTATTGAAGAACATGTAAAAGGTATTTTAGATCAAGGGATGAAACAGCCGGGTTATATCTTTAACTTAGGTCACGGTGTATTCCCAGAAGTAAATCCAGATACATTAAAACGTTTAACTACATTTATTCATGAATACTCTAAAGGGCAGTTAGCGAAGTAAAGGAGAATTGCTGTATGAAAAAGAAAATTGGTTTGCTTGTAATGGCATACGGAACGCCATATAAAGAAGAAGATATTGAACGTTACTATACACATATTCGCAGAGGAAGAAAGCCAAGTCCTGAAATGCTAGAAGATTTAACAGAGCGTTACCGTGCAATTGGTGGTATTTCTCCTTTAGCTACTATTACATTAGAGCAAGCTAAGAAGTTAGAGAAGCGTTTAAATGAAGTACAAGATGAAGTCGAGTACCATATGTATCTTGGCTTAAAACATATTGAACCGTTCATTGAAGATGCGGTGAAAGATATGCATAACGACGGTATACAAGATGCAATCGCACTTGTTCTTGCGCCGCACTATTCTACGTTTAGCGTAAAATCATACGTTGGACGAGCACAAGAAGAAGCTGAGAAACTTGGAAACTTAACAATTCATGGCATCGATAGCTGGTATAAAGAACCGAAATTTATCCAGTATTGGGTTGATGCAGTGAAAGGTATATATAACGGTATGTCAGACGCAGAACGTGAAAAAGCAGTATTAATCGTATCAGCTCATAGCTTACCAGAAAAAATTATCGCAATGGGCGATCCCTATCCAGATCAATTAAATGAAACAGCGGACTATATTGCAAGAGGCGCTGAAGTAGCAAACTATGCAGTAGGTTGGCAAAGTGCAGGAAACACACCAGATCCTTGGATTGGTCCAGATGTACAAGATTTAACGAGAGAACTAAATGAAAAGCACGGTTATACTTCATTCGTATATGCACCAGTTGGATTTGTTGCGGAACATTTAGAAGTTTTATATGACAACGACTTTGAGTGTAAAGTTGTAACAGATGAAATTGGCGCGAAATATTATCGTCCAGAAATGCCAAACGCATCGGATGCATTTATTGACTGCTTAACAGATGTTGTAGTAAAGAAAAAAGAATCTGTACTGTAAGAAGAAAGGGGGAGCCTGCTTGAGGAAAAAAGTTGTGATCATCGGCGGAGGCATCACTGGATTAACAGCAATGTATAACTTACAAAAAAATATTCATGAAAAAAACTTGCCGATTGATACATTACTGATAGAAGCATCGGGTAAACTTGGCGGAAAAATTCAAACCGTTCGAAAAGATGGATTTACAATTGAGCGCGGACCGGATTCTTTCTTAGCACGAAAAGAAAGTGCAGCTAGATTAGTGAAAGAATTAGGTCTTGGCGATGAGCTTGTAAATAACCAGGCCGGTCAATCATTTATCCTCGTAAACAATCGGTTACATAAAATGCCGAGCGGATCAATGATGGGAATTCCAACGCAAATTACGCCGTTTCTATTTTCCGGGCTGTTCTCCCCAATTGGTAAACTAAGAGCTGGTTTTGATCTATTAATGCCAAGATCAAAGCCAGTATCTGACCAATCACTCGGGCACTTTTTCAGACATCGCCTCGGAAATGAAGTGGTTGAAAATTTAATAGAACCATTACTATCTGGTATTTATGCAGGGGATATTGATGAAATGAGCTTAATGTCAACATTCCCGCAAATGTATCAAATTGAGCAGAAACATCGTAGTATTTCACTCGGTATGCGTACGCTCGCTCCGAAAGAAGAGAAAGCTGAACCGAAAAAGGGAATCTTCCAAACAGTGAAAACCGGTTTAGAATCTATCGTAGAATCTCTCGAATCAAAGATGCATGAAGGTACGATAATAAAGGGAACTCGCATTGAAAAAGTTGCAAAACAGGGTGATGGCTATGCGATTACTCTTAGTAACGGAAAAGAAATAGAAGCAGACGCGGTCGTAGTGGCAAGCTCACATAAAGTATTGCCATCTATGTTTGCGCAGTACAAGCAATTTCGTTTCTTCCGCAACATTCCATCCACATCAGTTGCGAATGTGGCAATGGCTTTTCCGAAATCAGCTATTCAGCGCGATATTGATGGTACAGGATTTGTCGTATCCAGAAATAGCGATTACACAATTACAGCATGTACGTGGACACATAAAAAGTGGCCACATACAACGCCAGAAGGAAAAACGCTTCTTCGATGTTACGTTGGACGACCTGGTGATGAAGCGGTTGTAGAACAAACAGAAGAGGAACTCGTTCAGCTTGTACTAGAAGACTTACGAAAGACGATGGATATTACAGAGGACCCAGAGTTTACAGTCGTAAGCCGCTGGAAAGAAGCGATGCCCCAATATACAGTAGGTCATAATGAGCGAATGAAGAAACTCACAACATTTATGGAGAAAGAGTTGCCGGGTATATACTTGGCAGGTAGTTCTTACGCTGGTTCTGGTCTGCCGGACTGTATTGATCAAGGTGAGAGGGCTGCAAAACGTGTACTCTCTCATTTGGAGAAAGTAATGAATACGGAATTAATCGCACAATAAGTAACAAAACGCCTTCAATCATATTGAAGGCGTTTTGTTACTTATTCACCAATAAACATATATAAGTTATTTGGCTTTATAACGGCATCTCCTGCATAAATAACCCATTCTGTTAAGTCATCAAAATCTAAATGATAACTATTTCCTTCACTCATATCTTCTATAAAATATGGTTCATTAATGAGTATTCCTTGAATAAAGTCTTCTGTAATATGTTGCATTTCAAACCACATATGCTCGCTTTTACCCTCTTCATAGGAAACGCCAAACTTAGCGAGAAAACGAAACTCCTCATTTGATTGTTCAATTTGAAAAATGTTGCTGAAATACCCGAAAGTATTTTTTGCATTGTAAGCCATACGAGCCGTTTCACTATTTGTTTTATAGAACATGAGCCCTGTAGCTTCCTCGTGTTCTTTGAAAAAGCTTTCGATACATTCTTCTGAAGTATCAAATTTGAACAAGAGAACAGATGGCGATTGATGGTATTCATCTCGGTCATCCATCCCGCCTAAGAATGTGTTTTGTGCATCTATTGGTTGTAGCTTCACTTCTTCATCCTCAATTGAAGATAATTGATCTATACTCGTTTTATGCCCAATATAAGATAAACCTTTTTCCCACGGCACAGCTACTGTATGTATAGAACCTTGCTGACTATGTGCGATAACGATAGGCTCATTCATAGGGACTTGTCCATTTTCAACGGCATTATTCGCAAATGTTTGAAAGAGGTCACCAATGCCATAGTAGGAAGGAATGCGATTTGGAATAATTAATTCTATTTCTGTTACGCCCGCTCTTAAAAGGCCGTGTGTATGAAACCAATATTGCGTAGGCTCGCCTTCTTTATCGTCTTCATAAACGGAATGAATAACGTACAAGTCAGGAATGTCAGGTAATAATTCATTTTCAACGTGATATTCAATATAGCTTCTAGATATTACCTTCATTGCTGCACTTGAATCAATTAAAAATAACAAATCTGGCGCAAGGTTCCATAAAAACTGTAACTGCTGGAAAAAGCAGTCCAGCACATCGCCTACAAATAGCGTACGGGTGAAAATTTCAGTACCGAAAGCCGCATCTTCAAAATTACGATCTACGATTGTAGAATCTTGTCTATTGTACAGTTTATATTCTTCTGGGTCATTCGCCTCATCAATATGCAGTTCATACGGTATGACTTTTTCATCGATGTGTAACTCAACAATAAGGCTTGTCTCATCACTATAAACAATTTTTAACTCATCAACTTTAGTAGCGATAGTTTCTAGCCGTTGTTTTAACTTCTCAATTGTAATTCTAGTCGGTATAACAGCAATCATATCTGAAAAATGACGTTCTAATGTTCCATTCATAGCTGCGCGGTATGTTTCTGTCTGTACTTCCATCCAATCACTCCTATTCAAATGAATCCATTTTACATGCCAATTAAATTTCGATATTTCTGTTTTTTCTCTTTCATATTATAAAACGCATTCGTATAAGGTGTAAAATTATTATTTTGTATTATAGTTTGAAAGCTTGTAAATTAAATAAATTTTTTGTAAAACTTGTCGAAATATCATTCTATATAACGAATCATTTGATATGATAGACATGCTGAGAAAATATGAAATAGGGAGAGGGAAATGGCTGTGAAGAAATTGTTAAGTGTCTTTTTATCATTCATACTATTGCTTTCATTTACTGGAACTTTAGTACAAGCAGAAGAAACGACTTCTATGTCAGTAGAAAAAGCAATTCAAGTATTTAAGCAGCAAGGGAAAACGAAGGGGATAGTGGAAGGATATATTGTCGGATATACGCAAAGTCCTTCGAAATACACGAAAGATCCGGCTAAGTTTGATGATACAAACGTAGCAATTGCTGATTCGCCAAATGAAACGAATCCAGACAAAATCATGCCTGTTCAGTTGCCAAAAGGCGATGTGAGAGCGGCAGTAAACGTGAAAGATCATCCTGAAAATATTGGGAAGAAAGTTAGTTTAACAGGGACGCTTGAATTATATTTTAGTAGCCCAGGTTTAAAATCAGTAACAGCTCATAAGTTTCAAGGAGAAGGACAAAACCGTGTTAGCGATGTAGTAGCGTCGCCTAGTGGCGGAGAAATTGCGAAAGGAACAGCAGTAACGTTAACAACGAATACAGAAGGAGCAACAATCTACTATACGTTAGATGGCTCTAACCCTACAAATAAAAGTGTTCGTTATAACGGACAAATTGTAGTGAATGAAAATAGTGTGATTAAAGCAATTGCAGAGAAAGAAGGGCTTACTTCTTCAGCAATTTCAACATTTTCATTTGTTATCGTAAACAATGAACCAGTTCGTATTCATGATATTCAAGGAAAATCACATATTTCTCCTTACAACGGGAAGAAAGTATACAATGTGGAAGGCGTTGTAACAGCGCTTGATAAAAATGGTTTTTATATAGAAGATAATCAGCCAGATAATGATCCAGCTACTTCAGAAGGTATGTATGTGTACAAAAAGGATGCGAATGTAGCAGTAGGAGATCTTATTCAAGTTGATGGAGTAGTAGAAGAATATGTTGGACCTGGATATGCAGAAAGGTTTGACACAGACTTAACGACGACGGAAATTAAAGCGAGCCGCGTTGCTGTAATCGCAAAAGATCAAGTTTTACCAGCACCGATTGTACTTGGAGAAAACGGTGTGAAAATTCCTTATCAAATTATCGATAATGATGCATTTGGTTTATTTGATCCAAATGAAGATGCAATCGATTTTTATGAAAGTATAGAAGGTATGCGCGTTACGATGCCAACGCCAAAAATTATTGCACCTCAGAAAAACGGGAATTTATATGTAACAGTGAAAAATGGCGGAAATAAAGTCGTAACGAAATATGGCACACCTGTATTAGATGAAAATCAATTAAACCCAGAGCGTCTTTCTGTAAAAGTACCTCGTAATTATGTAGCAAAAGTAGGAGATACTTTCACTGGAAATATAACAGGAGTAGTCGGATATGATTACGGTGCGTTCCGCATTGCGCCAATAACGGAATTACCATCTGTAGTAGACGGTGGATTTAAGCAAATAGGAGCAAATATTCAGCCGCGTCTTGATAAGTTAACGGTTGCTACATATAATATTGAAAACTTCTCGGCGAATAAAAAAGAAACAACAGATGAAAAAGTAAAAGCGTTAGCGTATTCTATTAAATACAATTTAAAAATGCCGGATATTATCGGTGTAGAGGAAATGCAAGATAATAACGGAACGGTTAATGACGGTACAACAGATGCTTCGTTAAGCGCAAAACGTATCATTGATGCAGTGCTAGAAATTCGCGGGCCAAAGTATGAGTATGTAGAAATTGCTCCGAATAATAATTTAGACGGAGGAGCACCAGGCGCTAACATTCGCGTCGGTTTCTTCTATAACCCATCACGCGTGAAATTAGCAACAGTACCGAAGTTGCTTGATAAAAACGTTGTCCGTATTGGAGACGAAAATCCATTGTTTGAAAGTACACGTAAACCGCTTGCGGCAGAATTTACGTTCCAAGGACAAAATTTAGTTGTTGTTGCAAATCACTTAAACTCAAAAATAGGAGATGCAACACCATTTGGAAAAGTACAGCCGCTCGTATTAAAAAGTGAAGAAAAACGAGTTCAATTAGCACAAGAAGTCAATCATTTCGTACAAGGAATTCAGAAAAAGAACACGAATGCACCAGTTGTTGTGTTAGGGGATATGAACGATTTTGAGTTTGCTAAACCACTAAAAGCACTAGAAGGAACAATCTTGAAAAATATGTTAAACACAGTGCCGAAAGAAAACCGCTACACGTATATTCATGAAGGAAATGCACAAGTGCTAGATCATATTTTAGTAACAAACAACATCGCACCGCACACAATCGTAGATCCAGTACACTTAAACTCAAACATTATGAAAGAGCACGGACGTGTAAGTGATCACGACCCAGTACTTGCTCAAATTGATTTGAAGAAGGCATCTTAAAGTAGGGGGCGCTTAGGTAACTAAGCGTTCTTTTATTTGATAAAAATAGATAAGGATAGTGTATAAGCGATTTTTTAGAATGATATAGATTGGTCTTCTGCAGTTTTATGGTAAAATTAATTGAATATTTAGTTTTTGGGGAGGTCAATGATGCAAGCACAACTAAATGGAAAATTAATAAATCAGCTTGCAATTTTTTTTAGTACAATCGTCATGCTTCAATTTGTAGCGGAGGTAATAGGACTTACGCAAAATTTAGATATTACATATAACTTAATACATACAGCAGCATCTTATATAACGTTTAGTTTAGCAGTTATTTTTACTTTAATTGGCGCAAGGAGAGAATTAAGTAAATATGCAATTATTTCATTATGTTTAGTTGTAGGTATTAAAGCGATTTATTTTGTAGGGGTCGTTATTTTATGGGGATTGGCTGGCACGCCATAAAAGGATAGTAAATAAACCTCTAATTTTCAAGATAGTAAGGAAATTAGAGGTTTATTATACTTGAAATGATTTTCTACACCGATCTCTTCTTTGCAATCTTCTTCTATATTTTTTTCTATCCCGCTTTACCCCTCGTATATACATAAGTAAGCTAACGAAAAGAAAGAAAGCACATTGCACCGTTAAAATGTACGGTGACATTCCATCCAATGGTTGTTTTGGATCATATAAATGAATTGGTGCTCCGCCTATTGTAGGGAAGACGGTATTTAGCAGGACGTAAGGGATGGAGGTAGCTGCAAATGGAAATAGAAGCGACATATAATCTTTTTGTGACCATGCAGATGCAGCAAGTCCTAAAAGAGCCATTAAACCTGCAAATAAAAAGTTAATTCCAATATATACAGTAATGTAAATAATGGGAGAAGCCTCATATAAGTTTGCAAACATCCCATTAACATTTATGATGCCTGAACCAGCCGGCGTTTCTCCGTCTGGAATGGTTAATTTGCAAAATAATAAAGATAAGATAAATGGAAGCGTATAAAGAAGTCCGCCGCAAAAGAATGTAACAATATATTTCGTTATTGAATAAGAAAATAAATTAATTCCTTTACTTACAAACTGTTTAAAGCCATCAGATTTATCCGAGTTGTAACTTGTACTAAAGGGAAGGCTCGCAATAATTGGCATTAATAATAAATAAACATCCATTTCATTGTCACGAAATCCAATCCATTTTATATCTGTTGATATAGGTCCGCTTGCAGCGTCCCCTAAATAACGAATGACATAATAATAATGATAAATACAAATAAGAACGAATCCACTAAACATAATAATTAAAGAAACACGATTACAAAAAGCTTGCTTTATATTTAAACGAAGCGCACGCATCATGACTGAAAAAGCCTCCACTGATTATTAGTCTTCACCAATCGGACTTTTATGGTCAGCCCGATCCCCACCTAAATTCTTTGCTTTCGCTGAATTTTGAGGTAGGGTCTTACTGCCCGTTAAAGTCGGATAAACTTGTCTATTTTCTATATTACTATTAAATGTAAAGATTTTCTTGTTTTTTTATTTGATTATTTAAAAAAAGAGAAATTTGTTGTTGGGAAGTAAGGTTTAGCTGTATATCTCAAGAACACCTTTTCCTTTTCTCTTTTCTTCTGATAAACTATGGACAGTATGATACAATTTGACTGGAATTTTTTATACTGGAAATAATAAAAAAGAGAACTTGTATAGAATGTAAGCGTGTGGTAATATCAAAGATGTACTAATTGACTATATTATCCAATTGGTCATTTTTGGAGGTGACGATGTGGCGATAGATCGAAAACGTTCTATTATTGAGGCTGCAACAAAGTCTTTTTCAGCATTCGGTTATAAAGCAACAACGATGGATCAAGTAGCGAAGTTAGCGAATGTAGGAAAAGGGACGATTTATACTTTTTTCAAAAATAAAGAAGAGCTATTTGGCGAGATTATTTCTAATTTAATTACAGAAATGAAGCAAGTTGCAGAAAATGCAATTCGTTCAGATGTTTCATTTTTTGAAAATGTACATAGAGCATTATATAGCATATTAGAATTCAGAAAAGAACATCAGCTCATGATTAAGTTAATTCAAGAAGAGCGCGATATGGGAACGAAAGAAGTACAAGAAGTGATGCAACAAGTAGATGTGGAAATCGTTTCTGTCATTCAATCCTATTTAAAGATTGCGATTGATAAAGGTGAAATTAGCAAATGTGATCCAGAAATTACAGCATTTATTATGCTTCGCTTATATGTATCGCTTATTTTTGATTGGGAAAAAAATCATGAACCGCTAGAAAAAGAGAAAATTGCAGAATTATTTGAATTTTATTTATTAAAAGGATTGTCAAACTAAGATAATCCTTTTATTATTATAAAAAAGTGACCGATTGAACAAGGTGGTCATATATTTAATTTAGGAGGGATAATAGAAATATTCACTTCATAGTAAGGAACAGTTGCATAGTATAAATTCGGGGATAAGGCATATGTATGAATCAGTATAGCCTTTTTGTTTGGGTAAAAGTGACCATTTGAACAATATGGTCACTTTGAAAAGGGGGAGAAATGATGAAAGGAAATCAGTTACTTCGTAAAGAGTTCACACAAATTATAAAAAGTAAAAAAATATTAATTCCAATTATCGCGGTTCTATTCGTACCAATTTTATATGCAGGTATGTTTTTATGGGCCTTTTGGGATCCGTATAAACAGTTAGATGATTTACCAGTTGCGGTAGTCAATTTAGATAAAGGTGCAGTATTTGACGGAAAACCAATTGAGGTCGGAAAAGGGCTTGTTGATAATTTAAAAGATAATACCAGTTTTAAATGGGAATTTGTAAGTGAAAAAGAAGCGAAAAAAGGAATGGAAGGCAGAAAGTATTACATGTTAGTACGCATTCCAGATGACTTCTCAAGTAACGCTACAACGTTATTAAAAGACGATCCGAAGCCATTAAACTTAGAATACATTCCAAACGAAAGCTTAAACTTCTTATCTTCCCAAATTGGCGGAACAGCCATTGAAAAAATTAAAGGTGAAGTAGCAAGTACGTTAACGAAAACATATGCAGAGAAAATGTTTGATTCCATTCAAGACGTCTCAAAAGGACTAGCAGATGGGGCGGAAGGAGCAAGTAAACTACATGACGGATCAAGTGAGTTGCATGATGGTTCAAGTAAAGTAACGGATGGACTTCATACACTTCAAGGAAAGTCTGGGGAGATGAAGGATGGAGTAGGGAAACTAGCAGATGGATCTAATAAATTAGTAGATGGGTCAGGGAAAGTGACAGCAGGTTTAAATACGTTAAATATCAAAACGGGTGAGATGCAGGTAGGTATAGGGAAATTACAAGATGGCTCTCAGAAAGTAACAGTAGGTTTGAATACGTTAAATAGCAAAACGGGTGAGATGCAGGTAGGTATAGAGAAATTACAAGATGGCTCTCAGAAAGTAACAGCAGGTTTGAATACGTTAAATGGAAAAACGGATGAAATGAAAAAAGGAATTGACGAATTACGTGATGGATCTGAGCAAGTGACTGGTGGTTTGAACAAATTGGTAAGTAAATCTGGCGAATTAAAAGCAGGAACAACCGATCTATCAAATGGTATGGGAAAAGTTGTTGAGGGACAAAGCCAATTAGAGAAATGGTCTCAAGGGATTCAAAAGGGATTGCAGGAGTTAAATAGTAACGTACAAAACTCTATTGCAGGTTTAGAGGAAATGCAGTCAAAAGCTCCTTCTACATTAAATAAGGTAAATGAGAAAATAAATGAGGCTGGAGAAAAAGTAAATCTGTTAAATGAATTCACGCAATCAACAGCAGAGGATGCAAAAACTGCAACGCAAGATGTAGCAAATTTGCAAAAGCAAATCGAGAGTTTACCAAAAGAATATCAAGATCAGTTGCAACCCTTTATAACAAGTGCGGCAAAAAGTACAGCGACAGTGCAACAAAAAGCTGTTGGAGTTGCAGGTGGAACAAATAAATTAAATGCAGAAGTAAAACAATTAAAAGGTGAAATACAACAAACGACAAGTGGAGTACAAAGCGAATTACCAAATCCAAAACGGGTGAAAGCTTTAACGGAGGGTATTGAGAAACTAACGAATGAACAAGCGAAATTTGTTAGTACGTTTCAGGATTTTGGTGAAGGGTTAGGAGATACAAAAAGAGGTGCTGATAAATTAAAAGAGGGATCAGTTCAATTAATTGATGGCGCAACTCAATTACAAAGTGGATCTGGAAAAGTGACAATAGGATTAGGGAAATTATCTGTAGGAGCAAACCAAATGACAGGTGGTGTAACTCAATTAGTAGATGGCTCTGGTCAAGTGACAGGCGGTTTAGGCGAATTATCTACAGGAGCAAACCAAATGGCAGGTGGTGTAAATCAACTAGCAGATGGCTCAAGCCAAGTAACAGGCGGTTTAGGTACATTATCTGTAGGAGCAAACCAAATGGCAGGTGGTGTAAATCAACTAGCAGATGGCTCTGGTCAAGTAACAACTGGCATAGGTACGCTAAATGGTGGTCTAAATAAAATGTCAACCGGCTCAACCCAGCTAATCGACGGCGTTAATAAACTAGCAGACGGTTCCGGGAAAGTAACGGATGGCCTTGTAAAAGTAAACGACGGTTCAGGTGAACTTGCTGAGAAACTTGGCGAAGGGGCAGAGAAAACTGGTGAAGTAAAAGGAACGGATAAAACGTATGATATGTTTGCAAGTCCTGTAAAAGTGAAGACGGAGAAAATGGCGGAAGTTCCAAACTACGGAACTGGATTTACACCGTATTTCTTATCACTCGGTTTATTTGTTGGGGCATTACTATTATCAATCGTATATCCATTACGTGATACAGTGGGTGTTCCAAAATCAGGATTTAGCTGGTTTATTAGTAAGTTCGGCGTTTTACTATCAGTCGGTATTATTCAAGCAGTAGTAGCTGATGTCATATTATTGTTTGGATTAGGTGTAGAAGTACAAAGTATTCCGTATTTCATACTCTTTAGCATTGTTACAAGTTTAGCGTTTATCGCATTAATTCAATGTTTAGTAACAGCATTCGGTGATGCAGGGCGTTTCATCGCCATCATCACATTAATTATTCAGCTTACAACAAGTGCTGGAACATTCCCACTAGAATTGATTCCGAAGTTTTTACAACCATTCAATGCTTGGCTACCGATGACATACTCTGTATCAGGGCTGAAAGCAGTCGTATCAAGCGGAGACTTTAACTTCATGTGGCAAAACATAGGAATACTCATGATCTTTATCGTTGTGTTATCACTTGGAACAATTGCTTCATTAACTTGGATGCACAAACGACAGTTTAAAAATATTGCTGAAAATCAATCGGTTGAAGCGTAGAAAAAAGCACCTTTTTGGTGCTTTTTTCTTTTAACTTATCGTTTCTATAGGTAGTCTACTATGTTAGTGTTACTTTTTGTTTTCGTTCTTTCATTCCATTTCTATTCTTTTTAATGCTAATTCAGCTGCTAATTTCCCGTTATGTTGGCCATGTTCTTTAACCCAATTTAGTTTTTCGCTAGCTGGCACGTATCTATGGAAACCTAGAATTTCAGCGGCTCTCTCTTGTACCCACATATCCGAATCGTCCAAGAGGGGAAGTATTTCATGTAATTGTGCGCGAGGAGTTAAAGCCATAATTGAAAATAAATATTGAGTTCTTTTAGCTTCATTTAATTCATCGTTTTTAAGAAGGTTTTTCAATTCATTAATGGTTTGTATATCTTGCTTTAGTTGCAGTTTATCCGTATTTTCTTTGGAACAAGGATAATGTCTTGGAAGTTCATACCAATCGCTTTCAGGACTTTCTAATAGAGCTTTTATTAACGTTTGTACATGAGGATATACTGGAGATAAATCTATTTCCTCATGGTCTATAAAACAAACTTTTCCTGTTAGTGGCCCTAACATGTAAACACCTACATAATTGGAATTATCATCTGTCCATAATGGGAACACTTCTGAAATATTAACATCTTCATGTAGGTATAAATACACTTCCATGGCTTCTTCAAAGGATAATAAGCGTATTAAAAAGTCATTCTTGTGCTGCAAATAGATTGGATTTTTGAAAGCATTCATCATTTCTTGAGGTAATGATATGTTAAAAAAAGTTGCAATTTGATTAAATAAATTGTCCATTATGTATTCTCCATTCATTATATTTAAAACTAACTCGAAATTTGAACCTCTTCATAAATGGAAACGAATGTTTCGTGGGATTTTTTCGTCATCAACAATTTCGTATCTATTTACTTATACTCCTATAAATTTTTTACTATACATTAATAATACAAAATTCCTTTGCAATAACACCAATGTTTTAGAAAATAGATTTTTTATTTTCTGTATTAATTCAGCTATTCCAGAGGCTCAATTAATTTGTCCTTGGAGCTCTTGCTTTTAATTTCTAATTGCAGTCTAAACGAAAGAAAAGGAATTACAACAATTTACAGAGAAACATAGAATAGAGGAGTTGATATGATGAAAGGAAATCCCACTTACTATTTTATCTTGTATCCACTAATCTTCTTTCTTGTTTTCACCCTTTCACCTATCTTACTTCACAAAGAGGAATATACAAGTATAAAAGATACATTAGGAATACTGCTATTCTACTATGTGTTAATTAGCGGGTATTACCTTATGGCTAGTATAAGTGAAAGAATAAAGAAAAATAATAAGGACAAACAATAAAGTTGTATTATTTAAAAACCGATGGAGGATAACAAAATGACCGAAAATGAAATCAAATTCAGAGATACAACTATTCGTAACTTTTTTGATAAAGAGGACCGCCTAAAATCAATTCCAGGTCAAAAGAAGAAAAAACTAGTATTGTTAGAGTATTTAATTAGCAAGTTAAATGCGGAGAATCAGTATACGGAAAAAGAAATCAATGCATTCATCAAACAATATCATGACGATTTTTGTACGATTAGACGCGAGTTTATTGTGCAGGGGTTTATGGACAGAGAGGATAATATGTACCGTATAAATGGGAGAGAAATGTGGACGAAGTGGGAGGAGTTAAAATAAAAAGCTCTGTTATGGAAAACAGAGCTTTTTATTATTTATTCGGATGTAAAATTTTAAAATCGTAGGTGTAAATGGATTTACCACCTTTAACAGATGTAATAATTTGATCCATATCTTTAATTTTAGTAGTTTTAATTTTTTTACCGGTTGTTAGAGAGTATGTTTCTATAGAATATTTATGTTCTTGCTTTTCATTATAACGTAATACATATAATTGATCGTTTTCAAAATATGTTTGTTCATTATATCTAACGCCATCCGTTACATGGTAATCAATTTTGAATTTAGGATTGACTGCATTTGTTTCGGTATTAAAAGTTATGACCTCACCTAGTCCATTTATAAAAAATAGTTCATTGTTATGTAGATAAGCGGAATTATTTTTTGTAAATGGTATGGAAGCTGTGGAATTCTCCTCGGAAGAAAGTAAAATTAAATCTTGTTTTAATGATTTTTTATCAATGCGTAATAAATATACTTTGCCTTTAATGGAGTTATCGTTCTCAATTAAAATCGTATAATAAAAATTTGAGTCACTTAAAATAGATGAGTAACTAGAATACGACATGTTTTTATTAAGATTAATTGTTGTAACATCTTCAAGGTGCATAGTTGAATCATTAAATAGTAATTTTTTTAAACTATGCTCATTTTTATCTATATCTTGAGTTAAGACTAAGACTTCATCTGTATTGACGCCAGAGCTAATAAGATAATGAGGAATATTTCCTTTATGAATCTGTTTTTGATTACCAAAAATTACATTCGAATCATAATTTCCAGTAGATGAGTTACTACCTGAATTGTAAATGTTAACAAATAAGCCTTGTTTTTTTAAATATATCCTTTGATCTCCTGTATGTTGGTATTTCATTTTAAAATTTTTAAAATCATCTCCAATAAATTTAATATTATCTTTACTTTCTAGTACGATTTCTTTTTTGTTATCAGATACACCTATTCCTCCGAGTTCTAAACCATTCATTTTATATCCATGTGCTTTTGCATTTTTATCGATGAATATCGCATAACTAATCCCGTTGCCATCCATATCTTGATCGGCAGTCGAAGAGAGATATATAACAGCTTGTTTATCTTTCAAAAAATCTTTTTTCTCAATATCTTCTTCAGATATTGAATTTACATTATTGTTTTTAAAGAAGAAAAAGTAGATGAGTGCTACAATTAAAATTATGCTTAGAATAAGAACGATTATTTTTTTCACTGTTATGAGCTCCTTTTATAAGAAGAAGTGCAACAAATATAGTTGTTGCACTTTTTCTTCAGTATTAAATATTACGAATTGTTGAGGTTTGTTTTGCGTCACGAACATCCCGTGGATATACACCAGCACCGCCATCTTTATCTAAATCTAGTCCGCCATGAAGTTGATAAGCAGACCAAATTAGTTTAGAACAGTTTTTAGCCCCATAATGTGTTGTACTTCTATTTGTAGCAAAATTATAAGAATATGAATCTTTACCTACACGATCTTTTGCCCACCATGCCGCATCATTTTTGTTTTGCCAAGATGTATTTACGGATTTTACTACCGCATCTCCTTTATCTACTTTACGGGATGTAGTACTAATTGTACGAACGCCATCACCTGGTACAGATTCTACAATTGTATTTGAACTATAATACATACCAACATGTCCATGATTTAAGTATGCAGTGTATGAACCAGTATAGAAGAAATCCCCCATATTGCTGTTCCCAACTGAAACTGTACCACCACTAGCTCCTAAAGTATTCATTTTTTTACTTGCTTCTTTTTTGCCTTGTTCTTCATCTGCTTTTAGCTCTTTATAAATCTGTTCAGAAACAGCTTCTTTTGTATTCCCAGTGTTGTTTGCTAATTCATTAATACTAGATATTAGCTCTTGTGTACTTACATCGGGCTGCATTTTTTTGATTTCATTTAAGTAAGGTAAATCATCACTTTTTGCCAGAGAAGCAGTAGGTACAATCACAGTAGAAGCTAGTAACCCCATTGTTAATGTTAATGCATGTAGCTTTTTCATAATCCATCCCCTTTGTGCAATTTATTTTTTCTGGGAATTTTACCTGTATTTTATTTAAATGGTAAAATTCCCCTTAATGATAAGTGATAGTTTTATAGCTGTAAATCGTATTTTAGTAATTAATTGTTGAGAAAGTTTGGCTTGTAATAGGTTTGAAAAATAAGATTATTATGTTTTTAAGTGTAGATAAATTATATGGAAATGTATAATACAGTTTGTGTGAATATTTGTCTAAGGAATAAAAGGAGGGAATGATTATGGCGGGCTTTATAAAAATTATTCTTTAGTCGTACCATTTGTTATAATACGTGATATTCGTAATTTGTTATATTCCCTACGTTTTTTTGTTGAGAAATAAAAATAGTACTTTATTTGAACTTTCACTTTCAGTAATGTATATAATTGTCTCAATTCAGTTTTTCAACGAGGGTTCTTACAAAGTAGTAGTTTACTTTGTATAGTTCCATTTTAATAGTCATGATTAAAAAGATGGCCAGGTAAATATCTGAGCCATCTTTAAAACATTTTATTCTTCCTCCCACTATATTGGTGGGAGGATTCCATTTTCCCTTTATGAGAAATTATGAAATTGCGTTCTCTAATCGCTCTTTCTGACGAAGATGATGTGCAAAATGCATAGAAATAAGTTGAAACCATTCTGCTGCATGTAAGTAACCAAGCCCAGGATGTTCGACTTTACAATCACTTGGGATAGAAGAAAGTGTTGGCTCAATGTCTTTAACAATTGTAATTAATTCTAGAAGCTGTTTCTGTATGTCTTCTTTATTAGAGGGATTTTCAGGTGTATATCCAGGATGATTTGGTACTTTGATTTGTATATCCGGGAAAGCACCAAGTTTATATACTTTTTCACCCATGTCCGTTTTCTTGTTAGTTGCTGATGGTGTTTCAGTTTTACATTTCGCAATTGCATCTAACTGCATATATGTAGAGGCAATTAAATGACTATACATTTGACCGAGGGACCATTCTTCGCTAGACGGCTTCGTCCTAAATTGTTCTATAGAGTACCTTTCTAATTCCTCTATGTAATACGTTGCTAATTCCTCAAATTTCTTCATATTGTTAACCCCTTTTTATAAAAATGTATTTGCTAATACCTAATATAAAGGATGGCTACTGACAACATTATGTCAGTAGTGAAATTAAAGTTTTAACATTTTTTTTGCTTCATCACGGATTTTCTCAGAAAGAATTTTTGGCTCAAGTACTTTCACTTGGCTCCCCCAGCTAAATACCCATTGAAATACTTCGTCTATGTTTCTTGATTTCAAAAAAACGTGAAAACTGTTATCTCTATGCTCGTATGAATCTATAAAAAAGTAGCGGGACTCAATAATCTTATGTGCAATATGAGATGGAAACAATAAATGAACCGTAACAGTCCGATTGCTTTCAGGTTTATAGTTTTGTAAAGAAAAATCTTTCGGCTTTGTAAAGAATTCTTGTTCTTGCTGTAATGTATCCATTCGATCTAAACGAAAATTGCGTATTTGTTTTCGAAGTAAACAGTGGGCAACGATGTACCAAATTCCTGAAATATTGACTAAGCCATAAGGATGAACGGTCCGCTTTATTTTTGTAGTTTCTCTCGGTTTCCGATAAGAAAAAGAGATAGCTTGTTCTTTTTGAATAGATTCTTGCAATAGAAGAAGTTGATTTTCTAGTTTTTCTTGTTCAGATTGCTGATGTGAAAATATAGGAGAAAGGAAACGAAAAGTTTCTCGTAATTCCTGGGCTTTCTTTTGTTGATCAGCAGGGAGAACAATTTCAAGTTTCTCTTTTGCTGATCGTGCATGTACAGAAAAAGAAGAAGTGAAAGTTTTCTCGATATAATCACCGCCTAGTAAAAGAGTAACAGCCTCTTCAGGCGTAAGCTGAATGGGGGGCAAGAAATAACCATCCATTAATGAATAACCGTGACCAGGCATTGAATAAATAGGAACACCCGATTCGTTAAGTGCATCCATGTCTCGATAAATAGTCCTTATACTTGTTTCGAATTTTTCAGCTAAGCTTTTTGCTGTAACAGTTTGTCTTCTTTGTAATTCAATTAATATGGCTAATAAACGATCTGTCCGATTCATGAAATATCACCTTCAAATTTTTATAAATATGCTTACTATAAACTTCTAAAAGCAGTATGTTTTCCCCTCCCATTAACAGACTTTTCCCTATGTATAATATTAATATAGTAAAATCATAACAACCCATATTGCAGTTTCCAATAATATACTATATAATCAATTTAAGAAAACGTTTTCATGCAAAGGGGGAGAATTTCGTGTCGACTATAGAGGACGTGGCGAAATTAGCGGGGTTATCAAGGACAACGGTTTCTAGGGTGATTAATAATCATCCATATGTTTCAGATGAGAAGAAAAAAAGGGTTCAATTAGCAATGAAGCATTTAGGCTTCGTTCCTAATTCTGCGGCGAGAAGGCTTCGTAAACAAAAAACGGAAACAATTGCGGTGCTAGTTCCAAGGATTACAAATCCTTTCTTCAGTAGATTTATTGAAGCAATCGAGATTGCTGCTTCTGAACATAAATATAAACTGATTATTTGTCAAACAAGATATTTACCGGAAAAAGAGATGGAGTATTTACAATTATTATCTACGAAACAAGTAGATGGGATTATTCTATGTTCACTAGAAAATCCGTGGGAAGATGTAGAGCCATACTTACAACACGGTCCAATCGTGTTATGTAATGAATATATTGAGGAAGCAAATATTCCAACAGTGAAGTTTGATCATGCGCAAGGAGCATACATAGCTGCTAAGCATGTGTTAGAACAAGGATATCGTAATCTTATTTTTTGCCGTGGTAACGAAACCAAAGTGGTTAGCCAACAGCGAAAAATGGGCTTTTTACGTGCCATAACGGAGAAGAGCCGCCAAGTAGAAGCGATTGATTTTCTTGAAAACGCTTTCTCTTGGGAAGATGGAAAACGAATATTCCATGAAGTATTAAAGGACAAAAAAAATCCTACCGCGATTTTGGCAGGAGGCGATGAGGTAGCAGCTGGAATTATTTCAGAGGCGAAACGCCATGACTGGAGCATTCCAGATGATCTCGCTGTTATCGGTTTTGATAATCAAATTTTATCACAGATTACAGAGCCAGGTATTACGACAATTGAACAGCCAATCGATGAGATGGCCCGAAAAGTTGTCGACCTGATGATGGATAAAATCCATACGAAAAATTATCGAAAAAAAGAATTGTATGAGTTTGAACTGGAGCTCTTGGTGAAAGGTTCAACGATGAAGGATACGATGTTATTAGCCTAGTAGACTATGTCTGCTAGGTTTTTTTCTGTTCACAAACTACTATTCTTCGTGAACGCAGTCATCACATTTGTTATGGTATGCTTCGTGTTGCTCATCAATTTCTTTCCCACAGTGCGCACAAGTTTTCGTCGGTAAATTTCTGAAAAACTCCATTGGTTGATCGATCATGTCAATCCCTCCATTTCCATTTCTTACTATCATTGTATTAGTACAAAAAACAAAAGTCAACAACTGTTTTATAACAAAATTGAAAATTAATGAAAAAGTTTAGGAAATGGATTATAGTTAACAATGTAGAATGTAAGTGAAACATGCATTTCTACTCGGTTTTAGAAAGGATGGATACATATGAAAATGACTGTTGTCGGCTTTTGGGGCGGCTTTCCAGAAGCGGGAGAAGCAACGTCGGGGTATTTGTTTGAACACGATGGTTTTCGTTTACTTGTAGACTGTGGTAGTGGTGTACTAGCACAGCTTCAAAAATATATAACACCATCTGATATAGATGCAGTTGTACTTTCGCACTATCATCACGATCATGTTGCAGACATTGGGGTATTGCAATATGCGAGACTAATTACGAGTGCGACAAAGGGACAACTACCGGAACTACCAATATACGGTCATACGTTTGATGAGAGTGGATTCCAGTCTTTAACGCATGAACCGCATACGAAAGGAATCGCGTACAATCCAGAAGAAACACTTCAAGTTGGACCGTTCTCGATTTCATTCTTAAAAACTGTTCATCCTGTTACATGCTTTGCGATGCGTATTACAGCAGGTAATGACGCTGTAGTATATAGCGCAGATTCCAGTTATATTCCTGAATTTATTCCATTCACAAAAGATGCTGATCTTTTCATTTGTGAGTGTAATATGTATGCACATCAAGAGGCTGCAAAAGCAGGGCATATGAATAGTACAGAAGTAGCAAGTATTGCGAAAGATGCGAATGTAAAAGAACTTTTATTAACGCACTTACCGCATACAGGCAATCCAGCTGATTTAGTAACAGAAGCAAAACAAATTTTCAGTGGCCATATTACGCTAGCGCATAGTGGCTACGTATGGAACTCATGAGGTGATACGATGTTATTTATTGATAATAAAGGGATTACAGATCCTAGAATAAACTTAGCGATTGAAGAATATTGTGTGAAGAATTTAGATATTAACGAAACATATTTACTTTTCTACATTAATGAACCTTCGATTATCATTGGTAAAAACCAAAACACAGTAGAAGAAATTAATGCAGATTACGTAAAAGAAAAAGGTATTCATGTCGTTCGTCGTCTATCAGGCGGAGGCGCAGTATATCATGATTTAGGAAACTTAAACTTCAGTTTTATTACGAAAGATGATGGAGACAGTTTCAGCAACTTCAAAAAATTTACAGAGCCTGTAACGAAAGCGCTTGGTAAATTAGGCGTAAATGCAGAACTAAGTGGTCGTAACGACATTTTAGCTGAAGGCAGAAAAATTTCAGGTAACGCGCAGTTCTCAACGAAAGGTCGTATGTTCAGTCACGGTACGTTACTATTTGACTCTGAAATCGATCACGTCGTATCAGCACTGAAAGTAAAAATGGATAAGATCCAATCCAAAGGAATTAAATCAATCCGTAGCCGCGTTGCGAACATTACAGAGTTCCTAAACGAAGAAATGACGACAGAAGAGTTTAGACAACTTCTTCTAGAAACAATTTTTGAAGGAGAAACAGAAATCCCAACGTATGAATTAACAGAAGAGGATTGGAAAGAAATCCACAAACTTTCTGAAGAGCGCTACCGCAATTGGGACTGGAACTACGGAAAATCTCCGAAGTTCAACTTACAACATTCACACCGCTTCCCAGTTGGACAAGTTGACGTTCGTCTTGAAGTGAAAAAAGGAACAGTAACAGAATGTAAAATTTACGGTGACTTCTTCGGTTCACTAGATGTGCATGATATTGAAGAACGTCTAACAGGCGTACAATTTGATAAAGATGCATTCACTGCAGCTTTAGAAGGCGTAGATATCGCACGTTACTTCGGTAATATTACAACAGAAGATTTCTTACATTTGTTCTTCTAAAAATAAGGGAGGCTACCGTAACTGGCAGCCTCTTTCTTTTTGCGTAGATTGTCATGTTTTGTCGGTAAGTTGATATATTTAAAAAATCGCTGATATATTCCGGGTTACGACCGATATATTTGGAAAATCGCTGATATATTTCGAGTTGCGCTGATATATCTGAAAAATCGCCGATATAATTTTATATACGATAAAATCACAGGACATCTGCCTCTTATAAAAGAATATACATATTCAAAAGGAGGCGGATCGAAATGAAAAGAGTAATGTACGTTGTATTATTGCTCAGCTTCGTTATTGGAATAGCAGCTTGTAACGATGAAACGTCCTCAAGTCGCATACTTTTATCGATTGGAAAACCAGCGAAAGATAATGTTATATATTTTACGCATACAGATAACAGACGAAAGATACAGGAAATACAAGACATGTTTCAAAATAAGAAGTGGAAAAGAAATGAAACATTCAGCACTGTTAATAAGACACCAGATGTCGTCTTTTCAATAGATGAAGACAATGCAGGGTTACCGGCACTATATGTTACGGTGTATTTTCATGAAGATGGAGCGGACGCGATTAACTTGTTTGGAGAGCATACGACGTTAAATAAAGAGGAACTTACTAAACTTAGAGAAAAGATGAGTGCATATTATCCTAAAATGATTTTTGGTTTAGTTTCATAAATTACTTGCAAATAAAATTCCCTTATCCTTCCAAAGTAAATGAAGAGGAGGTGATCTGTTTATATGCAGTTAATGGAATAACACTTGCCACTTTAATTTTCTTTTAATATAATTAATTTAGAATTTTTAAATATTCTAAATTTTATAAAGGTGGGGTTTGTGTGAATCTCGTTCAATCTTTGGCTGAAACGGCGAAAAAGAAGGGGGATAAACCGGCTTATATATTTATGGATCAGTCGGTCTCATATGACCAATTAAACAAAATGGTCACAAGGTTTTCTAGCAATTTAGCAGAAATGGGCATTGGAAAAGGGGACAATGTTGCATTAGTTGTTGGAAATTCACCACATTTTTTGGTCGGTTTATACGGAACAATGAAAGCGGGAGCAACTGTTATTCCAGTTAATCCAATTTATACAGCAGACGAAATGCATTACATTTTACAAAATGGAGATGTAAAAACAATTATCGTACTCGACGTCCTTCTACCTGTTATACAATCTCTTACAACAAGACTTCCTTCACTTGAAAACATCATCATATGCGAAACCTCATCAGATTTTAACCATACAGAAACTGAAAAAATGAAAACGTTTACTACAATGATAGGGGCTGGAGATGTAACTTACGAAGGCCCAGAACTAGATGAAGAAGATGTAGCGGTTATTCTATACACTTCGGGCACAACTGGAAAACCGAAAGGTGCTATGTTAACGCATAAAAATTTATATAGTAATGCGAGCGATGTGGCGTCGTATTTACAATATACGGCTGATGATCGCGTCGTTGCGGCACTGCCAATGTTCCACGTATTCTGTTTAACAGTGGCGGTCAATGCACCGATTGTGAACGGGGCAACGATTTTAATGTTACCGAAATTTAGCCCGAAAGAAGTATTCCGTATTTGCCGCACGTACGAACCGACAATTTTTGCCGGTGTACCGACAATGTATAATTATTTATATTTATTCGAAGAAGCAAGCGCAGAAGATGTGAAGACGCTTCGCCTTTGTATTTCAGGTGGTGCTTCAATGCCTGTTGCTCTTCTGCAAAACTTTGAACAACGTTTTGACGTTATCGTTTCAGAAGGATACGGTTTATCAGAAGCATCACCAGTTACTTGTTTTAATCCACTAGATCGTCCGCGTAAGCCAGGGTCAATCGGTACAAATATTTGGCATGTAGAAAATAAAATTGTAAATGAACTTGGGGAAGAAGTACCAGTCGGGGCAGTTGGGGAATTAATTGTTCGCGGACCTAACGTTATGAAAGGATATTATAACGCACCAGAAGATACAGCTGCGACATTAAAGGCCGGCTGGCTGTATACAGGAGACTTAGCGAAAATGGATGAAGAAGGTTACTTCTATATCGTTGATCGCAAAAAGGATATCGTCTTAGTTGGCGGCTATAACGTATATCCTCGTGAAGTAGAGGAAGTATTGTACATGCACGAATCAGTGGCGGAAGTTGTCGTAATCGGTGTTCCTGATGAAAACTTAGGAGAAGCAGTGCGAGCGTACGTCGTTCTGAAACAAACGAACGTAACAGAAGAAGAACTTATGCATTACTGTGCGTTACATTTAGCAAAATATAAAGTACCAAAGAGTATTGAATTTTTAACAGAACTGCCGAAGAATACGACAGGCAAGTTGCTGAGAAGAGCTTTGAGAGAAAAAGCGATGCAAGTTTAAATATAGGGGCAACCATCTTTATGAAGATGGTTGCCTTTCTATTTTTTAGCATTGGTTAAGCTATGGTGCCATATATTTAAACCGTAATATGACTAATAAGGAGGAGATATAAGTGGAGCAGAAGGAATTACGTTTGCGGCGAGTACAATATCTTATTTGTGACATTATGGATGAAATGAATACGGAAAGTGAGAAGAAAAACCTAGAGGTTTTGCAGCAAGTCATTGATCATCTTTCAGGAGCGATAGGTGATTTAGTTGATCCATCAAGCTCTTATTCTATTGATTATTTAGAACGAAAAGTTCATACGGCGCATTATTTACTTTTTAATAACGAGCGGAAGGCGTACTTATGTAGAAAATAATAGTATTATTTTTATTTGACATTGATAATCGTTATCAATGAGATGGTTATGTTGGATATATTTATATAAAGGGAGATGTCATATTGATAATGATTAAGAAAAAATATATGAATGCATTCGTTATAGCAGCAACGTTAGTAGTTCCATTTAGCGGTATGATGGCACCGATTGCGAAAGCAGAAGCGGTAGTAGAAATGAAAGCAGCTAGCAAATTAGCAGATGGTACGTATGACGTTATTTTAAAGACTTATAAAGATCAAACGAATGATACATCAGTTGCTTCTACATATTTAAAAAATGCAAAAGTAACCATTCAAGGTGATAAAAAAATCGTTACGTTAACAGTTCAAGATAGTAGCTATTTCCAGTATCTTAGAGTAGAAGATACGAATAAAGTAGGGACATTCCATGATGTAAAAGTAATTTCCGAAGATAAAGCAAATAACGGTACGAAAGTTGTTCAATTTGAAATTGATGAGTTTTCGAAAAAATATAATATGCAAATGCATATATTAATTCCAGCAATTAAATATGATCATACATATCAAGTACAGTTTGAAATCGATGCGAGTGCAATTGAACAGAAGCCTAAATTCTCTGACGTACCAACTTGGGCACAAGAATCAGTTCAATATTTAGTAGATAAAGAAGCAGTACACGGTAAGCCAGATGGTACATTTGCACCAGCTGAAAATATTGATCGTAGTTCCGCTGCAAAAATAGTAGCAACTGTTTTACGGTTAGAAATTCAGAAAGATGCAAAGCCATCATTCCCTGATGCACAAAATCACTGGGCAACGCCGTATATCGCTGCTGTTGAAAAAGCAGGTATTGTAAAAGGTGATGAGAAGGGAAACTTTAATCCGGGCGGGTTAATTAACCGTGCATCAATGGCTTCTATGTTAGTAAATGCATATAAATTAGAAAGAAATGAAAATATAAAACTACCGAAAGAATTTGCTGACTTAAACAATCATTGGGGTGCGAAGTATGCCAATATTTTAATCCAAGAAAAGATTTCAATTGGAACAGATAATGGCTGGGCTCCAAATAAAGCGGTAAGTCGTGCGGAAGCAGCACAATTTATTGCGAAGGCGGATAAGTTGAAATAAAGTACCAATATTAGCTTTAAGTAGAAAGGCACATGAATCTTTCCATAAAGTGAAAAAAAGTCTGTTTATGTTGCCGAAAGAACTAAAGGAGTTTTTTATTTCAATAAAAAACCGAACCACCACCTAAGTGACGGTTCGGTTTTCTTTATTTTTTCTCTACTAATTTTTTATTCTTCCAATCTAGTGTAAACGATTTATTAAATGTTTTTTGATCAACGTCTTTTACGTTGTTTCCAACCCAGTTTGCAGTTCCGAATGTGTAGCCTGGACGAAGTTGGTAGTCGTCGGCATGTTTTGTATAAGCGACTTGTAGGTTAGATTGGTCTGTATTTTTTTCAGAGATAACAACAGCGATCATACCAGGAGAGAAACCACTATTTGTTAGCGCTGGAAGTTGATCCATCGGTATTAAATTACCTTTTGCATCAGATTCATATAAGTATGTGCGAGAGTACATGAACAGTTGGTTTCCATATAAAGAATGGTAGGAATCACGTGTGTAAATACCCCAGTTTTGATTGTTATATCCGTTAAAGAATACGTTCCATTTTACGTTTTTATTTGTTTGGTCAATTAAGTTTGTTTTATAACTAGTTTGTTTATAGCTTACAGAATCAGACCAAGTTACTTGGCCAGTTGCACCCGCTTCAGCGCTAGGTCCATTTGGCGTTGCAGAAGCTTTAACAGAACCGCCAAGTTGATAAGATACACTAGAGGTTACAGTCGTTTCTTCTACAGCATTTGTAGGTGCTACGTTAAAGAAACGAGCGCTGTTATCTTGAAGATTAAAGGCAATATCATATTGTGAGGGATAGCGTAATGTTGCACTAGCGCCAGGGATTGGGTAGTTATCAATAGGCGCACTACTTATAGTAGGATTTGCTTTTAGAAAACTACCAGTTGTATTAATAACGGCAATCTGTTTATCAGCGCTTGGATCATCGATGAAAGTTACCTTTAAAGACATTGTCATATTATCAGTTTGATCATTATTAAATGTATTATAGCTCGTATGTGTTTTTGCATTTTGTCCGATATCTGTTACAACTTGTGACGTCGTTTGGGCGTAAGCAGCAGGTGTTGAAAGCACTAAAGCGCTACTAGCAAAAACAGCGGATAATGCTAAACATTTTAAATATGTTTTAGAACGTTTCATACAATCACTTCCTTTTATTTTTGTCGATATATGTCGTATTTCATTTATATCGTAACATGAAAATAAAACAGAAGGGATGGTTATGCATAATTACATAGGTGAGTTTTGGATAATGAAATTTTATGAGTCTTTATCAAGGGAATCGCCGCTGTATTGTTTATATACTCCTCCTCATCAACTCTCCAATTTGCGTCGTAACAAACGCAATAACACTAAACAGTTAGAGGTTTTTATTGTGAAGGTCATTGTGCTTAATATTTACGCTATAAGTGCATAACAAGTTATAATAGAAGAAATCAATAAGGAGGCTAGTTGTGAAGAATCTTCGTTATCTCAATATATTTACGATATTAATTATATACACACTACTTATGCTCTACATAGGCTGGAACGGCTGGGTTTGGCTTCATGCCGTATTTGGCTGGGAGTCTTGGGGATATTACGCTTTCGTTGTTGGCTTCATTTCCTATGCGTACATTCTCGTGCAAGTGTTTAAGTTTTTGCCATTTCTACGAACGATAGGTTCGATTTGGTTTGCGGTTATACAATACGCGCTTATGTTATTGCCGTTAGCTAATATTACAGTCTTTCTTTTACAGTTTGTAGTAGAGAAAGAAGCGGCAATTATTTGGACAGGGGCAGCTGTGTTAGCTGCATTTATTTTTATCTTTGCGTACGGAGTATTTAATGCATATAGCCCGGTAGTAAGAAAGTATGAGGTGCACATTCCGAAAAAAGTAGAGGGACGTAAAAGCTTACGCATTGCGATGGCTTCTGATATGCATTTCGGTAAATTATCTGGCGTTTCGCATTTGAAAAGGCTTGTTCGTCATGTAAATGAAATGGAGCCGGATATTATTTTACTGCCAGGTGATATTATCGATGATCATCCAGGTGTGTTCATTCAAAAAAATATGGGACATATTATGAAACAAATGAAAGCTCCACTAGGCGTATATGGTGTGTTAGGAAATCACGAATATTACGGGCGAGCAGTTCCAGAATTCCTGCAAGAGATGGATAAGATCGATATTCGCATTTTATTAGATGAAGTAATTACAATTGAAGATCAGTTTTATCTCGTTGGAAGAAGAGATAAAACAGAGCGAGATCGCCAAAGCTTTGAAAAACTTATGAGTACAGTAGATAAATCCATGCCAGTTATCGCAATGGATCACCAACCATTTGAGTTGAAACAAGCAGCGGATGCTGGCGTAGATTTACTATTATCTGGTCACACGCACCGCGGACAAATGGCACCGAATCATATTGTAACTAGAAGAATGTACGAACTAGACTGGGGATACGCACAAAAAGGTGCATTCCACGCAATTGTTTCTTCTGGTTTCGGATTTTGGGGGCCACCATTAAGACTTGGAAGTAGGTCGGAGATTGTACAGGTGGAGGTTACGTTTGAATAAGTGTATGTAATAGAGAGCTAATGGCTCTCTATTTTTACAAATAAAAAAGGCTCCATATAAGGAGCACTCAATAAAAATAAATGAATTAAAACAAATAACAGACATGTATAATATACAATACTTATAATTTAAAATCAATATATTTGAATTTAATATTTTGTTGGTGTCGATTTCATAAAAGAGTTACGATTATAAGATAAAGGGGGATTATAAGTGATCATATCAGATGTGCTATACGGAGAATTTGAAGTGGATCCAGTAGTAGAAGAATTAATTGTAAGTAAGTCTGTGCAAAGGTTAAAAGGTATTCATCAAACTGGCGCAAGCTATTTAATAAATGAGGAATGGAATGTAACGCGCTTTGATCATTCAGTTGGCGTTATGTTGTTAATTAAGAAACTCGGTGGCTCAGTAGAGGAACAAATTGCTGGTTTACTGCACGACGTATCGCATACTGCTTTTTCTCATGTGATTGATTACGTTTTTGATAATAGAAATGAAAGTTATCATGAAGAGATATTTAGTGCTGTTGTGAAAAATTCAGAAATTCCAGCAATTCTTGCGAAGTATGGCTATAACTATGAAGAGATTTTGTTAGATGATTCGAAGTGGACGTTACTGGAAAGGTCAGCGCCAGAATTATGTGCAGATCGAGTGGATTATACGTTACGAGATATGTATACATATGGGTATATTTCTTTAGAAGAGGTTCATAGATTTTTAGAGGATATTATCGCAGTAGAGGGGAGAATGGTCCTTCAAAATATCGAAATAGCAGAGTGGTTTACAGAAACGTATTACAAAGAAGTCATCGATTTCTTTATGCAACCAATGAATATTTATGGAAATGATATGTTAGCAAAAACGCTAAAGTTAGCTCTACACAAAAAGGTTATTCATGCAGATGATTTTCTTCTTGAAGATGATGAGCTAATTTCGAAATTGCAGCAATGTAGTGATCCAGAAGTACATGCTTTAGTAAGCAAAGTTCATCCGAATGTAAAAGTAAAAGAAGATAAAAACGATTATGATTTGTATCAGAAAAATAAAGTACGCCTTATTGATCCTCCGATACTTCGTGAAGGGGAAGTCGTTCCATCGTCTGTTGTGTCAGAAAACATAAGACGGATGAGTGATAGCGCTTATGAAAAAGCGGTGAAAGGGATGTATGTGAAAGTGATTTCGGATTAAAAAGGAGAGCATCACTCCTAGATGCTCTCCTTTTCCCACATCACTGATCAAACCAATTCCAAACCTCAATATCTCCAAGAGTCGCATAACGTACGTGAGGTGAGTTTTGTAATTTTAACAATTCTTTCGACGGCCCAGTAATGACAATGCCATATACTTTTACGCCGTTATCTTTTACATACTCATAACGCTTATCTAAGTTCAGCTCTTTTTCAGAAGTCTGAGTAGTTTTACTTACAGTTTCTTTATGCTCAGAAAGAATACGCATCATTTCGATTACTTCATCTTCTTTTGTCTTCGGTCGTTTTGCTTCATTATCAGGGAGATTTATATGTTCTGAAAATCCGATAACCTCTCCGCCATGTAGAATGAAATCTTCTTCATCTATTCTTTCTTGCCCTGTGTCTAAAGCGTACCATATAGGAGTGGGCGGCATTTCTTGTGCTTCAAATGTGCTATATAGAATGGATGCTAATTCTTGTAAAGTGTAAGGTTTGTCAAAAGATATCGCTACTTCTGCAACGGTGCCCTCATGTATCTTTCCGAGTGTACTCCAAACTTTTTTAGAGATTTCTTTCAAATGATCATCTTGCTTTATTTTTGGATGAACAAAGGAAAGTTTGTTGGAATAGGGTTTATTTGCCCATGATTGATTTGTGTCAGTTACAGATGATAAGAAGCTACGCGTTGTTACTGTACCAATTGGCATTTCTTTTTTACCGACCGTTTTAACTAAATTCATTTCAATTTCTGTACGGAAAAAGGGTTTAATCTTTGTACTGCCTCCAGTGGAACGACTATTTGGAATTGTTGCTTCTAGTGCGAGTGCTGGGATTTCATCTACTTCGACTAACTTTTTCATATTATAGAAGTAAAGAGAAGACGAAAAATGGTCGACAAAATAGATTGCAATACAAACGGCAAGGACAAAACTAACGGTTTGCCAACGTTGTTTCCATTTTATTTTCCAAAACGGAACTTTCAGGTTTTGTGGTGGTAGTTTTTTCTTTATTGTTTCACTTTTTGAAAGCAATTGATCTAAGTAAGCCTCGCATTCTTCACATGTCTCAATATGACTTTCTAACAGTTTCTGTTCATCATGCATGAGCGTTCCGTTTTCGTACTTCTCCCATAGTTTTTTAAATTCTGTACAACCCATCCGTATCACTCCTTTATGCTTTTCATTTCTTTTCGACCACGGTGTAATTCAATTTTCACTTTCGCTAGTGAGAGACCGGTCATCTCTGCTATTTCTTTATATGAGAATCCGTAGTAATCTCGTAGTAACAGAACATTTCGTCTTTCAAGCGGAAGAGAAGATAAACCTTCTAACCAACTAGCAATCTCATGTTTTATGAAATAAGAGTGCTCTGTACTTGGCACGTTTGGTAAATGGAATTCTTCCACTGTAGTTGTTTTATATTTTTTCTCTTTTCGATACCAATCGATAAAGGCGTTGTAGGCAATTGTAAATAACCACGGTCTAATTTCTTCGCCTTTGTAATAGTCAATATGGACGAGCATGCGGTAAAAGGTTTCTTGCATGAGATCTTCAGCAAAATGGGAATCTCCGGTTAGGGAGAGAAGATAGCGAAATAAATCTTGCATATGTTCTGAATAAATTTCTTCTAATGATTGTTTACGTTTCACTACATTTCCCTCCCTTCACACATAACAACGAAAAACATATAAAAAAGTTACAATTTTTATGGAATTATAGTAAAAAACGTCAAGAATTGGATAAGATTCTCTTTTATCATAATACATATAAGGCGGGTGAACAGAGATGGAAAGCTATGAAACACAAATTCAAAGGTCCATTGATTATATCGAGGAAGATGTAATGGAAAAACAGACGCTGCGTAAGTTAGCTCGCATTGCAGGTTTTTCTGAGTCGCATTTTCATCGTGTATTCCAGGCGTTAGTAGGTGATACGGTAATGGAGTATGTTCGGAAGAGGAGGTTAGCCCGGGCAGCTTATCAACTTTCTCATACGGATGAAAAAATTATTGATATCGCATTTGAACATGGCTTTCAATCTCACGAAACGTTCACGAGAGCTTTTAAAAAATTATTTCAAATGACACCGAGTGAATATCGAAAGCAGGAAATAGAAACACCGATGTATTACAGCGTGAATGTAAAGCAAAGAAAATTAAATCCGTATTTAGGAGGCATACAAATGGAATATCGTATTGTAAATAAACCGGGATTTTTAGTGGCGGGTTATGAACTGAAGACGACAAGTAAAGAAGGGAAGAACCATCAAGACATTCCAGCATTTTGGCAAGAATATTTACAAAAAGATCTTGGAACGACAATTCCGAATCGTAAAGATACGAGCCAATGGGTAGAGCTTGGATTATGTACTGATTTTAATTTAGAAACAGGGGACTTCACTTATATTATCGGAATGGAAGTCACAGACTTTGAAAATGTACCAAATGAAATTGCAAAGCGCACGTTCCCGGCAGCAACATATGCGGTATTTACAACGCCGAAAGTTCCTCATGAAGAAATGGTATCGTCTATTCACCAAACGTGGAATGTAGTATTCTCAGAGTGGTTCCCGCATTCAGGATACGAACATTGCGGCGTTACAGAGTTTGAATTATACGATGAGCGTTGTCACGAAGATAAAAGTGAGTTCGCTCAAGTAGAGCTTTGGATACCGGTGAAGAAGAAGTAATAGAGCAAGAGCGAGTCATTGAGAAATGGTTCGCTTTTTTATAAAGGGAGAGTGGGAATATGTTCAAAAAACTAGAATGTGTATCTATACATACGAAGGATATAGAAAAATCCGTTTCTTTTTATAAAGAAATGGGAATGGAGCAAAACTGGGTTATAGAAAGAGAACTAGAAGAAGGGGTTATTTGGACGTTAATCGGATTGAAGTTTCCAGATGAGAAAAGTTCGGAGTTAGTAATAAGCAATCATCCGGATATTCATTTTATGGAAGTCGAAGTATTAGTAGAAGATGTGCAACAAACGTATGAAAGTTTAAAAGATACTAAAGATGTTAAATGGATTCGTGAACCATTTCCAACAGAATTAGGACACGTTGCGGTAATGGAAGCACCTGATGAGAATGTGTTTGTATTGGTAGGAAAATAGCTGAAATATGGAGTGCCCTTTCATAGTGAGTTATGAAAGGTTATTTTTTATGAGTGGATTGTTAAATTTGTATTGCTTTATATGTAATACATTTGAAAATGGTAAAATAAAATAGCAATTAAATATTGCGGGTGGAAGGTTACGCCCTTTCTTCATTTGGTGAAGAAAGGAGGTGTAATCGTATGGAATTTCTTTTGCAAATTTTGTTGGAAATCACAAAAACTATAGCTAGAGAAGGTATAGTTATGGGATTTAAGAAATTAACGACAAAAAAGCGCAAAAAGAAGACCACCCGTCTGCCTGCGAAGCGTGGGAAGTCTTCTAAGCGCAAATAAGCTTTAGTTGCAACCTTCCACCTTGCGGTAATTAGTTGCAGTGACGGGGTGTTGGAAGCACCTCGTCTACTTCATTTTATGCAAAACTTAGTTAGTTTATACTTCTATTTATAGTATAACAGTTTAGAAATGTATTTGTTAATAGTTTTATTTTTACTTTGTATAGTAGAGGAAGTAGGTTAGCGTTGTCGATTTTTGTCGGTAAGTCGATATATTTAGAAAATCGCTGATATATTGTGAGTTGCGCTGATATATTTGAAAAATCGCTGATATATTGTGAGTTGCGACGATATATTCGCAAAATCGCCGATATAATTTCATATACCGCTAAACTCTCCCAAAAAAGAAAAGACGCCACATAGCGCCTTTTCTATGAACGAAACGGAAACACAAGTATAATCGTCGTTCCTTTTCCAAGTTCGCTATCGATAGAAATCGTTCCGTTATGAGCATGAACGAGTTGCTTTGTAATAGCGAGGCCAAGTCCAGTTCCAATGTTGCTTTCTTCTGTATTTGTTCCTCTGTAATATCGCTCAAATAGAAGCTCTTTCGTTTTATCATCCATTCCTTTTCCGTTATCTGAAATAGAGAGTGTAAATGAAGTAGCGTTTTGCGAAAGTTTTACGATGACATTAGTCGTTTCATTATTATGTTTTACAGCGTTTGCGAGTAAGTTTTCAATAATACGTTGGAACCATTTTTCTTCAATGAAATATTGAATTTTATTTGAGCTTGGTACGAATTCAATATTTTGATTTTGAAGTGTCGGATTATTAATGAATTGTAATAATACTTTTTGGACGAATTGATTCATTTCAATGTTTACATGCTGCGCAGGAAGACTATTATTTTTTAATTGATACGTTAAGCTTAAGTCATCAATTAGTGTGGTCATATATTGAGATTTCTCTTTCATAACGCTGCCAAATTGCTGAATGTCACGATCGGTCCAGTTATACTGTTTTGATTCTAGTAATAATGCGTAGCCGTATATAGAACTTAGTGGTGTTTTTAAATCGTGCGTTAGACCAGTAATCCATTCTTCACGTGTTTGCTGCAGTACTTGCCTCATTGCATCATTTTTTTTGAGTGTAATAGAAAGGTGCTCTAGTGAATTTGTAACATCACTAAATAAGCGGAATGACCATTTTTCTTTACCAGATTTCCTGAACCTGATAGGTTTTCCTTTTTTACTAACAGGCTCTTCGTACTTTCCACCAGCTATGTTTTTAAGCCAGCGCATCGCATGTAATAACGGTTTTCCAAATTTATTACCGTACCAAATAGAAAGAATGACTAAATAAACAAATACGATAAGAAGGATTAATCCGCATCCGATTAGAAACTTTTTAGCAAATACATCGTCTATTTCATCATCTGGGTAGTAGTACTCATTTTTGGCAGTTACAACGAGAAGATGATTGCTATTTGTGTCGTAAAAGCTAGACGTGTTTTCTTTATGGTTCCACGGTTCCTTTTCGCTAAGAGCAGCTTGTATGACAGAAAACGTTTTTTTCTTTCCATCTGGATAGGAGAATACTTCTTCGCCAACGCTATTAAAGATTTGAAGAGTAGCCTTTTCTTTAGAAAGTAACTGTTTTTCTTCTTCTGTTAATGCGAATGAATCTGTAGATACAGAAGGGTGCTCTTTCTGTATCGTTTTCAGTAATACATTGCTTTTTAACATACCGCCGTAAATAACAAGTACGTTTTTTTCTTCTAATTCAATTTCCCAATATGTAAATGTATAAGGACTTTCTATGTGATTCTGTATATACGAGAATAAAGATGTTTTCGTATAAGATGTCGGTACGTCACTAGGTGTATTAAAGTGATAGAGAACTTTTCCGTTTTCCTCTACAACTTGAATCCAATCATTTTTCTCTTTAATTAAGTCTTTTACTTCAGCTTTTAACGAAATATCGCCATCTTCTGAAGAAATGTATCTTGCAATCATAAAATTTTCAGCATCTGGAATGTTCGGTTCGTATGAAGTACTCGTAACAAGAAAAATTAAATACGTGAATGCAGCTACTACAGCAATCAGTAATGTAACTAAAACAAATACGTGTTGCATGATAAACTGGATAATAAGTCGTTTATTAAAGTTCATATCGTCACCCTACTTTGTAATGAACTTATAGCCAAGCCCGCGAACGGTTTTTATATATTCTGGTTTACTTGGGTCTTGTTCGATTTTTTCACGTAGTTTTCGAATGTGGACCATAACGGTATTGTCATCGCCATTATAGGCAGGTGCTCCCCAAACTTTCTCGTATATTTCTTCTTTTGAAAATACGTAGTTCGGATTCTCGCAAAAGAAGAGTAATAGCTGAAATAGCTGGGCGGAACATTCGACAACACGCCCATTTACTGTAAGCTCTGCGGAATATCGATCAATTTCAAATCTACCAAATGAACTGGATTGTGCTTTTTGTTCGTGTGGCATAACTTGCTTCATATGTCTTCGGAGTTGTGCTTTCATACGAGCTACCACTTCAAGTGGATTAAATGGCTTCGTAATATAATCATCTGCACCGTGTGAAAATCCAGATATTTTATCTAAATCAGATGTTTTAGCTGTGAGGAAGAAGATAGGACAATCTGTTTTTTGACGAATGATTGGACAAATATCAAAACCAGATTGTCCAGGAAGCATGACATCTAAAATAATTAAATCGTAATCGTTTTGCTGAGTGAGAGATAAAGCTATTTCAGCGGATGTTGCAGTTGTAATATGAGAAAAACCTTCTTTTTCAAGAATGGTAGTTAGTAATTGTAAAATTGCTGTTTCATCATCAACGAGCAAAATATTTGCTTCATACATAAAAAATCCCTCCTAATTTCCTCGAATATCATATCATCTTTCGGTAACTTATGGAATTTTTAAGGAAATTTTAAGGTTTTCTTTCTCAAAAAATTAAGAATCAAATGATATGATAAAAGTAACATAGGGGAGGAGATGAGTGTGAATCCGTTTCAAACGATGCGAGCTAGATATTTTTTAATTGTATTTGCACTATTAACTGTAGTTGCAAGAGCCAGTAATGAATTGATAGAAAATACATTTCATATGCAAAATTCTACTTTTATAAATATTCTTATATTCTATATCCTGCCGATTACGTGGATTTATTTTGAGTATAAAAAACACCGTGTTTCATTTTCATTATTTATTAATAGAAATGAAACATTTAACCTGGTGCAAGTTTTATACATTACGATCATGTTATGCGTGTTTAGTTATGGATATCTTATTTTGTACATGTATAGCTTTGCATGGATTACACCGACATTTATTATGAACGCATTACGCGAACCGATTATGGATAGCACTGGAGGATACGTTTATCAAGTTATTATGGTCGTATTCATCGCACCAATTATTGGGGAATTTGTTTTTCGCGGATTTTTACTGCAACGCTTCGCAGCAAAATGGGGAACGAGTATAGCGATCATTGTTGTAGCAATATTGTTTGCATTGTTACATGTTGATTTCCTAGGTGCAATTGTATTTAGCGTTGTACTATCAATCGTATATATTCGTACGAATAGTTTACTCATGCCAATCGCTATTCACATGTTAAACAATGCATTTGTAATCGGTGCTTCTTTTTTAATAAATAAAGAAGAGATAATGAGTTTTACAGATTTCTCAAATTATACGACGTTCTTTCCAGGACTTATTATTTTTATAACAGGATTAAACTTAGTACTCATCTTTTTATTTGTTAACCGCAAATATTGGAGTAAAGAAATGCCCGCTATATATGTAGAGCAGGAAAAAAGCTTTTCAGACGTAGTGGGGAGTAAATGAGATGAAGAAGACGATTGAAAAAATATTGAAAGACATTATAGATGCTACGTCTATTACAGATATGTGTGATAAAAGCGTTTGTCATTGGCTGCAACCTGTAGTAGATACGATTGTGTTTCCGGAGTATTACTTATTTTCTAGTACGCATGTAAAAGAAAATATTATTTCTCTTCTCATTGTGTTAGGAGTTTTACTACTATTTGGTCTAATTGTAGAAGAAATGATGAAGCGCATCTTCAGAAAAAATGAAGAGAAGTATATGTGGGTTCATAACGTATTCGAGAAAGTAATAGTGGCTTTCCTTTTGTTTTATAGTATGAAAACAATCATTTACTTTATAGCTTTGAAACATCATTCATTCTAAATTTGAAAGGGATGTATAAAATTATATGAATGAAACAATATCATCAAATAAGTTTTTTTATTTGATTGTGCTTAGTATAGTGCTAATAACGACAGTCAACGTTATTCTTCGCTGGGAGGAAGCTTATTTCTTTATGTATTTAGCGCTTCATTTGTTAGGAATTCTCTGTATCAGTGGCGGTGTAGTTGCTGAAAAAAAGAGTGAAGAAAGCGTTAATTATATGTGTGTGACCGGCCTTATTTTACTTTTAGCTGTACAAGGGATTATGAAATATAGTTCTTTTTCTCTGCAAGATTTTAGCTTATTAATGGATGTACTTCCTTAAGGAGGTACGTTATGTTATCTAAGAAGCAAATAGGATATGTACTAGTTTTAATTGGATTTTTTACGCTTATTGTAACGACTTTATTTTTTCAAGACTATGAATATATACGCTATATAAAAGGCGCTGGTTTAATATGCTGGGTTGTAAGTACGTTTCTTATCCCAGAGTATGAACCGAAGAAAGTGTCTAAAGGTAGGTAAAACTCTTCTTTATGTAGAAGAGTTTTTTTATGTAAATAGAGGGTTCTCGAGCAATTCGCGTAATAAGCTTGTTCTAATTTAGCATGTACGAACTTACAATAATAATAGACAGGCAGCATAGAGGAGGGAATAGCGTGAGGAAGGTTATTGGGTGGTCGCTTTTTTTGTACGTTGGATTTGCGTTATTTATATATTGGTATTTATTTGGATGGAATCATGAACTGGTTCCGGACATGTATAAAGGAACGAGTGCAGATCCAGAAACGTTTATGAATGCAAGAGAGCTTACGCTAAGCCAAGATTATTCGCGCGTGAAAAATTTACTGTATTTTTTAGCGACGCCTCTTGAATGGATTATTTTATTATTTGTACTTGTGCTCGGTATTTCAAAAAAGTTTGAGAAATGGTCGAAGGAAACGACGAAAATAAGTGTCCTGCAAGTTGCGATTTATTTCTTTTATTTATCATTACTTACAACAGTTCTTGCCCTGCCAATGCAATGGATTAGCCGAAAAGTTTCTGTTGATTACGGTATTTCAACGCAAAGTACACAAAGCTGGATAAAAGATCATGTTATCGGTTTTTGGGAGAGCTATGCGACTATGTTAATTGTAGTTACGGTTCTTCTATGGCTTATCCGTAAATTCCCGAAGAGATGGTGGTTAGCAGGATGGGCGCTCTCTGTTCCGTTTACAATCTTTTTAACATTTATACAACCTGTTGTGATTGATCCGCTATATAACGACTTCTCGACGCTGAAAAATAAAGAATTAGAAACGAAAATTTTAGCGATAGCAGACAAAGCCGATATTCCAGCAAAACACGTATATGAAGTAAATATGTCGGAAAAAACGAATGCGTTAAATGCTTACGTAACAGGAATTGGGCCTAATGCCCGAATTGTAATGTGGGATACAACGCTTAAGCAATTAAAAGATAAAGAGATTTTATTTATAATGGCTC
Source organism: Bacillus paranthracis (assembly GCF_001883995.1). Classification (GTDB taxonomy): domain Bacteria; phylum Bacillota; class Bacilli; order Bacillales; family Bacillaceae_G; genus Bacillus_A; species Bacillus_A paranthracis. Next base: position 58,540 of record NZ_MACE01000008.1, read on the forward strand.
ATGAAATGGGGCATTATGTTATGAAACATATATATTGGGGCGTTGCCAGTTATGTGTTGCTATCGTTTATAGGGATGTACCTCATTAGTTGTATTATAAATATGTGTATTCGAAAATGGGGGGATACGCTGCAAATGTCAAAAGCAGCATGTTTCTCAATTTTACCGTTATTTTTCTTAATTTCTTCTGTACTCTCTTTTGCATCACAGCCAGCAACAAACTATGTTTCTCGTATAGAAGAACGAGCGGCAGATCAATACGCTCTAGATATGACGAAGGACGGAAAATCTGGTGTAAAGACGTTTCAATATTTATCAAAAACGAGTTTAAGCCAAGTAAATCCGCCTGCGTTAGTGAAGTTTTTTTTATACACGCATCCACCAATTTTTGAAAGAATTCATACGTTTGAACAATATGAGAAACAAAGCAAAAAGAAGTAGATATTATGCTACTTCTTTTTTTATGGAGATATAAGTTTGATATTGGGAATATTTATCATTGCTTTTTATTGTGATTTTGTAAATAATAAGCTATAAAATTCTAAAAATCTATATATAAAGGAATAAAGGTGGAAAAATGTATTTTTTACAAAATTTAAAAGTGAAATATAAATTATTGTCACTTATTTCATTAGCAGTTTTAGGCATGGTAATTATGAGCTATGTAGCAATTCATTCTATTAATAAGATTAAGCACAATACAGAGGTTGTAGTAGATGACTATCAATATTCTACAATTTTATTAGAAGGAATGCTTCGTACACAAAATTCATTAGAATATAACTTATTAGAATTAATTACGGCATCACAAAATGAAGGGACAAATAAGGCGGAGATAATTGATAATATTGAAAAGGATCTAAAAAAATATGATTCTTTATTAAAAGAATATGATGATGGCTTTAATTTAAGTAAGCAAGAGGATGAACTGTTTCAGAAGATGAAGAAATCTTTGCCAAGTTATATGGGTACATATAAAAAATTGTTTGAAAAGGCGAAGGTAACAACTGAGTCACAAATGGTAAACGAATTTCAGAAGGAATTAAAACCGAAGGGAGTAGAGTTAGCTGGATATGCAGTGGATCTAGAATCGTATGTTTCAAACTTAGCTGATCAAGTATTTAAAGATTCTCAAAAAATGATAGATCGGTCAGTTATTACTTTTATCATTCTCGTAGTAGTTACTACAATCGTTATATGTATAGTAAGTTATATTATTAGCAAGCTTATAGTTGCTCCTTTACAAACGGTTAGTCGTATGATGGAAAGAGCAAAAAATGGGGATTTAACTGTACATGGTGAGTATAATGCTAAAGATGAATTAGGTGTATTAGTAAGTGATTTTAATGAAATGATTACAGGGCTAAGAACAAATATGAAAGAAGTAGATAATAACATTCAGTTTTTATTCCAACATGCAGACGGAGTGGTATCTGCATCAGAAGTATCTAGCAGTGCGGCGAAGAAAATAACGATGGATATTGAAGAAGTTGCAAATGGTGCAGAGAGCCAAATGCAAGCAATGGAACAAACTGCAGGTGCGATGGAAGAGTTGACACAGGGAATGCAGAGTATAGTGAATACATCATCATCTGTAAATGAATTGTCTGCTCAATCAGCATTAGATGCAGAGAGTGGTAATAAGTTAATGAAACAAATGATTCAACAGATGAATATAATCCAAAATTCAGTACATAGCGGTGTTAAACAAGTAGAGACTATGAAAGAACAATCAGAAGAAATTGTTAAAATCATCGATGTTATGCAAGGTATTGCCTCTCAGATTAACTTATTAGCATTAAATGCCGCAATTGAGGCTGCCCGTGCTGGGGAGAGTGGTAGAGGATTTGCAATTGTAGCAGATGAAGTGCGGAAATTGGCGGAACAATCTAGTAATTCTGCAAAACAAATTGAGAAGCTTATTACTCAAGTTATGGGAACAACGAGCCATACCGTAGATATGATGGAGAAAGTAGATAATGAGGTACAAGCAGGCACACAAGTGGTAATGCATACAGAAAAAGTATTTGGAACAATTACAGAAAAAGTACAGCAAGTATCTGAGCAAATTCAAACGGTATCTATGTCTACAGATGAAATTGCAGCGAGTAGTGAGGAGATTTCGGCGTCTGCAGAAGACATGGCTCAAATTTCCCAAAGATCATCTGACCGAACTGATAGGGTAAAAGAGTCTATTCAACAGCAAGAAAAATCTGTTCAAGAGATCTCGATTTCAATTGAACATGTGCATAACGCAGCAGGAGAATTAAAACAAATAGTTGCTCAATTTACTCTTCAAAAGTAGTAGTATATTGCAGTTTTAATATAGAGAAATTCCTCTCAATAAATAAAAAAATCATCCCATGTAAAAAAGGATGATTTTTTTATGGGAATTTTGTACGGTTATTACTTATTATATTCTAATTTTTTACAATTTTCCGATTGTAATATATAATAATACGTAATGTTTTGGAGATTTTTCGTTTGTAAAAGATTGATTTTAGGAGGAGAGAAAGGGTGTTCAATAAAAAATCAATGCCGGCTATAAAAATGATCCTTTCGATGTCTATTTTCGGGTCAATTGGATTTTTTTCTGTTCAAACAGGTTTACCGTCTTTTGAATTAGTATTCGTTCGTTGCATTTGTGCGACAATATTTTTAGCATTATGTTGGCTCGTAACAGGACAGTATAAAAGTGAGCAATGGAATAAAAAAGAAGTCATGCAAATATTAGCATGCGGTGTATTTCTCGTTTTTAACTGGGTATTTTTATTTAAAGCGTTTGAAGTTATGTCGATTACAATTGCAATTTCAGTTTACCATCTGGCACCCATTATCGTATTAATGATTGGTAGTATCGTATTTAAAGAGAAACTTACAATGTTTGCTGTTTTGTCCATTGTCATTTGTTTTATCGGTACAGTGTTAGTGGCTGGAGTAGATGGAAGTCTATCACTTGAAAAACTGATGTCATCTGGCATGGTATGGGCACTACTTGCGGCACTATTTTATGCTTTTACCACTTTATTAGGAAAAGGAATTCAGCATACGAGCGCATATGCGATGACATTTTTACAAACATTTTTAGGTATATTTTTATTGCTACCATTCGTAGACTTTGGCAAGTTTCAAGGGTTAACAGAGATGAATTGGATGATGATTACAGCGACAGGTCTTATACATACGGGATTTGTATATTACTTATTTTTTGACAGTTTAAGAGATTTATCGACGAGATTAATTTCTGTATTAGTGTTCTTAGATCCTGCGGTTGCAATACTATTAGATACAGTCTTTACCGGGTTTAGACCGACTAGTATGCAAATAGTAGGAATTGTTCTTATATTTGTAGGAATGGCATTTACTTTTCGCAAGGGAACAGAGAAGGAATTATCGATGAAGGAAAGTGCTACTTTATAATTTTGAAAAGACGCAACTATATACGATTTGCGTCTTTTTGTGTCAATAAAGTGAAATTTAAAAATGTAAAGGAGTTCACAAAGAGATTGTAGAATTTTTAATATATAACACCTTAGATGTGACAGCTTCCTTTTTGAAATAAGAAAGAAGGAGGTATAAAGCAGAAAGGTAATCGAAATGTTCCTTCTAGAAGATGTGCATTTTATCCGACTTTAATGGGCAGTAAGACCCCCACTGATTAAAGTTTCATTTTATCTTACATTCACCAGCAAATTAATACTCCTGAAATAATGAAGTTCATTTTATTTGAAAATACTACATATGTAGTATGGATAACTTCGTATTATCTATTATTTTTCTATTTAACATAAAATAGAAATAGGGAGAGAGGACAATGAAGAAAAAAATATTGGGTGTAATGATGATTGCGACAATGGCAGGTGGTATATTTGCAGGGACGAATGTGGCCCCTGTAAAAGCGGAAGAATATCCGGAAATGATTGTATTTGATGATGTTCCATACGGATTTTGGGCATATGATGCTATTTTAGATTTAGCTTATAATAAAATTATAGTTGGGTACGGAAATGGAAAGTATGGTGTTGGAGACCTTACAACACGTGAACAAGTAGCTGGGGTTATTTACAAAACACTTGAAATGAAAGGCGAAGGGGCAACAACGAATCCATACAAAGATATTTCTGGCAGTTCAACTGATTTTCAAAAGGAAATTTTAGCGTTAACAAAACGTGGTGTTTTTAAAGGTGATACAAATGGAAACTTTAGACCGAAAGCGCCAATTACTCGAGCTGAAATGGCAGTAGTACTTCAAAAGGCATATACTTTCAAAGCAAAACAAAAGCATACATTTAAAGATGTACCAAAAGGACATTGGGCAGAAGAAGCAATTAGTGCACTGCAATCCAATCGAGTTGTTACAGGAACTGGAAAAGATATGTATGACTTAAATCGCCCTGTACCGAGAGAACAATATGCTCAGTTTATAAACAATGCGATTATTAATTATCATTTGAAAGAGGATTGGAAATAGAGTGAAATAGGAAAGCACAAATAGAACTATTTGTGCTTTTTTGTTTGTTCGTATCAGAATTATTATTCGTTTTTATGTATTTTTATTTTTGTGCATAAGCTTTATAATCAACTCCGTAAAAAAGACATGATGTGTAATATGATTCACAGAAATGTCACGAAATTTGTCGAAAGATCTATTGTCACTATATCATTTGTTATGTATATTTTAAAAAAACATATACATATTGGGGAGATAATTTGATGAGTAAAAAATTATTAAAAACAGCTACGGCATTAACAATTATGGGTGGAGTGTTATTCTCAGCAGAGAGTAATTATGTAAAAGCGGAAAGTGCACCGCTACAAAATACAAATCCAATTGTATTTAAAGATGTACCAAAAGGACATTGGTCAGAAGAAGCAATTCATAATTTAGCGGCAAACGAAATTATATTTGGATATGGGGATGGAATTTTCGGTTTTGGAGATGACGTAACACGTGAACAAGTTGCAGCTCTAATTTATCGTGTGTTTGATATAGAAGAACAAGATGAATATGAAAACCCATATGGAGATATTGATGAAAATTCAACAAACTTTATTGAAGAGATATTAGCTTTAACGGAACTAGAAATTTTCATGGGAGACGAGCATGGAAACTTTAGACCGAAAGCAACGTTAACTCGTGCAGAAATGGCGCAAGTTCTTACGAATGCTTTTGATTTACAGGCGAAGGGATCGCATACGTTTAATGATGTTCCAGCAAATTCATGGGCAAAGAATGCAATTAGTGCAATACAAACAAATGGTATTACAGCGGGAATTGGCGATAATAAATTTGGCCCATCTATGAAAGTAACAAGAGAACAATACGCACAGTTTTTATACAAAGCAATGTTGCATGGTGCTAAAGAAGAACAGCAATAATTAAATAAGTAAAATAGAATGTATAAAAAGGTCATTGTTGTATAACAGTGGCCTTTTTTGTATGGAATAAAGCGCGAAAGAAAGGCATTTTGAAAAAAAACGAAATGAATTTTCAAAAAAAACTTCCTTTTCTGAAGATTTGTTATATAATATAAAACATAAAATCAAATCTGTTATAAAACAGTTTAAGAAGGGGATGCTAATATGTCGACGCAAACTTCACGGGTTACACTCGTGGGAGAAATGTTACCAGCGTACAACGAAATATTGACACCTGAGGCGCTTAGTTTTTTGAAGGAACTACATGAAAATTTCAATGAGCGCCGCATAGAACTTTTACAAAAGCGTGCGGAGAAACAAAAGAGGATTGATGCAGGGGAGTTTCCGAAGTTTTTAGAAGAAACGAAGCACATACGTGAAGCTGATTGGACAATTGCTAAATTGCCAAAAGATTTAGAGGATCGCCGCGTAGAGATTACTGGCCCAGTAGATAGAAAGATGGTTATTAACGCTTTAAATTCAGGAGCACATCTTTTTATGGCGGATTTTGAAGATTCGAATTCACCAACTTGGGAAAATGCGATTGAAGGTCAAATAAACTTACGAGATGCAGTAAAGGGAACGATTTCACATAAAAATGAAAACGGAAAAGAATATCGTTTAAATAGTAAAACAGCAGTATTAATTGTGCGTCCAAGAGGATGGCATTTAGAAGAAAAACATATGCAAGTTGACGGAAAGAATATGTCTGGTAGCTTAGTAGATTTTGGACTTTATTTTTTCCATAATGCGAAAGCTCTTTTAGCAAAAGGAAGCGGTCCATACTTTTACTTACCGAAAATGGAGAGCCATTTAGAAGCAAGGTTATGGAATGATGTTTTCGTATTTGCTCAAAAATATATCGGTATTCCAAACGGAACGATCAAAGCCACGGTGTTACTGGAAACGATACATGCTTCGTTTGAAATGGATGAAATTTTGTATGAGCTTAAAGATCATTCTGCTGGATTAAATTGCGGAAGATGGGATTATATTTTTAGTTTTCTAAAGGGTTTCCGTAATCATAATGAATTTTTACTTCCAGATAGAGCGCAAGTCACGATGACGGCGCCGTTTATGCGCGCGTATTCTTTGAAAGTCATTCAAACGTGTCACCGTCGTAATGCACCAGCTATTGGAGGAATGGCAGCACAAATTCCAATTAAAAACAACCCAAAAGCGAATGAAGCAGCTTTTGAAAAAGTACGTGCGGATAAGGAGCGCGAAGCTTTAGACGGTCATGACGGGACTTGGGTTGCCCACCCGGGACTTGTGCCAGTCGCGATGGAAGTATTTAATCACATTATGAAAACGCCGAATCAAATTTTTAGAAAACGTGAAGAAATACATGTTACAGAAAAGGATTTATTAGAAGTACCAGTGGGAACGATTACAGAAGAGGGTCTTCGTATGAATATTAGCGTAGGCATTCAATATATCGCATCTTGGTTAAGCGGACGGGGAGCAGCACCAATTTATAACTTAATGGAAGATGCAGCAACAGCGGAAATTTCTAGGGCACAAGTATGGCAATGGATTCGCCATGAAGGTGGAAAATTAAATGATGGCCGTAATATTACACTTGAATTAATGGAAGAGCTAAAAGAAGAAGAGTTAGCAAAAATAGAAAGAGAGATTGGTAAAGAAGCCTTTAAGAAAGGGAGATTCCAAGAGGCGACAACGTTATTTACAAATCTCGTTCGGAATGATGAATTCGTACCATTTTTAACATTACCGGGTTATGAAATTTTATAAAAAGTGAAAAGGGGATGGAACAAATGAAAAATGAAAGAATCGAGAAATTACAAGAAAGCTGGGAACTAGATACGCGCTGGAAAGGGATCACACGTCCATATTCGGCAGAAGATGTAATTCGCCTGCGCGGGTCAATTGATATCGAGCATACATTAGCGCGCCGCGGTGCTGAAAAGCTTTGGGCGTCGCTTCATACAGAAGATTACATTAACGCACTTGGCGCATTAACAGGAAACCAAGCGATGCAACAAGTAAAAGCTGGGTTAAAAGCAATTTATTTAAGTGGATGGCAAGTAGCAGCAGATGCGAACCTTTCTGGACATATGTATCCAGACCAAAGTTTATATCCAGCAAACAGCGTACCTGCTGTCGTAAAACGAATTAATCAAACGCTTCAACGTGCGGATCAAATTCAGCATATGGAAGGAAGCGGTGATACAGATTATTTCGTACCAATTGTAGCAGATGCAGAAGCTGGATTTGGCGGACAATTAAACGTATTTGAACTGATGAAAGGTATGATTGAAGCAGGTGCATCTGGCGTGCACTTTGAAGATCAATTATCGTCAGAGAAGAAATGCGGTCATTTAGGGGGAAAAGTATTACTACCAACGCAAACAGCGGTACGTAATTTAATTTCGGCACGCCTTGCTGCAGATGTAATGGGAGTACCGACAATTATCGTTGCAAGAACTGATGCGGATGCAGCTGATTTAATTACGAGCGATATTGATCCGGTTGATAAGGCGTTTATTACAGGAGAAAGAACACCAGAAGGATTTTACCGTACGAAAGCAGGTCTTGACCAAGCGATTGCACGTGGTTTAGCATACGCTCCTTATGCAGACCTCGTTTGGTGTGAAACATCTGAACCAAATTTAGAAGATGCAAAACGATTTGCGGACGCAATTCATAAAGAGCATCCAGGGAAATTGCTTGCATACAATTGTTCACCTTCATTTAACTGGAAACAAAAACTAGATGAGAAAACAATTGCGAGCTTCCAAAAAGAAATCGCATCTTACGGTTATAAGTTCCAGTTCGTAACACTTGCTGGATTCCACTCATTAAACTACGGCATGTTCGAATTAGCACGCGGCTATAAAGAGCGCGGCATGGCAGCGTACTCTGAACTACAACAAGCAGAATTCGCAGCAGAAAAACATGGCTACTCTGCAACTCGCCATCAACGAGAAGTAGGAACAGGTTACTTTGATGAAGTAGCACAAGTGATTACAGGTGGTACTTCATCAACGACAGCATTAAAAGGATCTACGGAAGAGGCGCAGTTTACGAAATAAAAGGAAGGGGCCCCTTTTTGAAGGGTGCCCCTTATTATTTTTCGCACGATTCGAGAGTAAATAAAAATATATCGACGATTTTCTCGATATATCTATCATAACTTAAAATATATCAACGATTTTTCTAATATATCGACGATTCGACAAAGGATATCGACTTACCGACAAAAAAAGACAATATGATCAAATCCACTCAGCTCCATGATCACGAATAAACTTCATATCTTTTTCATAATGTTCTAAATGTCCTTCGTCAATCATTCTTTGGAAATTTACGTCGCCTTCGTTTGCTTTTCTTTTCATATATGTACATAATGCTTCTAGACGTAGTAGTACCATACCTAAGTAATCTTCATCCATACTTTTACCGTAGGACTGGACGAATAATTTTATTCTTTCTTTCATACGGCCAGCATGTTGTGCCGATTCATAATGAATTGTCTCGTCTGATTCCGTATAATACACTCTACTTAAAGGCACGCAAGTATACAGTGTATAAGCGATATCCCAACTTCTTGGTCCAGGGGCAGCAACATCGAAATCAATAATTCCTACTGGCTTCTCGTTATTAAATATAATGTTATATATAGCAAAATCATTGTGGCATAAAACCTCAATATTATTTGGGGTATGGTCCATAGGTTTCCAATCATCTAATAACGGAAAGTCACTTACAGCATCATGATAAAGGCGAAGCATCTTTGCTATTTCTTTTAACACATCATTAGATCGCATATATTCTTTTAAAGGATAATTCCCAGCCTCTCCTTCAATAAAAGATAAAATCTCTCTATTTTTCTCATCTATACCTAAAAATTTTGGTGCGTAATGAAAACCTTTGTTTTCTAAATGCTGTAATAACTTATGAATTTTTACACTGTCTGGCTTCAATTCTCGCCGAACAGTATTTTTAGAACGATATACGTTTGAGACGTTTCCCCCTGTAAGCTTTTCTTCTTTGGCGTAGTTTGACATGTGAAAATTCCCCCTGTGATTAAAAAATCCAATTCCAAATAGTGAATAGACCAACAATGGTAGAAAAGAGAAGGGAAGCAAGCAATGCTAGACAGCCAAAAGGAACTAGCTTATCTTGCCATGTTTCTTTATAATCATAAATTAGCTCCTCTGCTACTTTCATCTGCACGGAAGATAACGGTTGAGCTTTATACAAACCTTTTAAATGGTTAGAATCGCCTTTAAACTTTAAAGCACGTGCAATATGATGAGGATTATTTCCCATTGATTTTTCAAATAATAAACATGATTCATGCATAATATCTGTTTTATGCTTCTCTAGATACCAGTAACGTCCAGCCATTTCTGGATATTGTAATTTATAATAAATATCTCCGAGTTGTTTTCGAAGATGTAATTCATTTGGGTATGTAAAAATGAGGCCATGCAATCTATCTCTTGCTTTTCCAAGATTATTCTTTTCAATATCCTCTTCAATTCTTTTTAATGTTTTTCCAGGGATTTTATTGGTCATAAACTCCTCCTTATTTTGTATAGAGATAATTATATTTTATAAGAAATACTAAAAATTAGAAATTCTATTTTCAAAAAAGATTGTACATTTCATTTTAAGTATGCTATGATAATATCAGTTGAATAGTTAAATTAAGCAATCCATATATTATCAAGTGCTGAAAACGAACGAGAAAAAGTATGTGAGAACTAGTTTATGTTTCGTATTTGATAATGTGTGGATTCTTTTTTTAGATAGGAAAACTAAAAATTTTAAAAAATGTATTTTCTTAGGAGGAAATAATTATGGCAGTAACAGGACAAGTAAAATGGTTTAACAACGAAAAAGGCTTCGGTTTCATCGAAGTTCCAGGCGAAAACGACGTATTCGTACACTTCTCTGCAATCGAAACTGAAGGTTTCAAATCTCTAGAAGAAGGTCAAAAAGTTAGCTTCGAAATCGAAGAAGGTAACCGTGGACCTCAAGCTAAAAACGTAATCAAACTATAATTTTATAGTTGATGATGGAAAAAAGGATGGCTAATGCCATCCTTTTTTTAGGTTGTGGAGAAAGTTTCCCCAGAGCCTGTTTTTTATATCTAAATCTCTTTTTCTATGTTACAACGGGTGAAAAATTATCTGGAATGCGTATTAGTTTCTGTAGAAGAATTAGTTCAGCAAGAGCATTTGCTGCGTATGATAGTAAATAACTATAAATTTGTATTCTCTGTTGAAATGGGGAAATCTTTTCCAGATAGACCTTGAGTATCATCTTTTTTGTTAGCATTGTTGTTAGAATTTTGTTCGTCTTGAGATAATGTTTCTAACATTTGTTCTTGCTCCTTACTAGGGGTATTCAGAGCATCTGATGGGACGCTATTAATCTGTTGGCTTAATAGACTTTTTTTCTCCATATTATACAGCTCCTTTTTGGAATTAGATAAAAAACGAATGTAATCATAAATAATCACTTACATATTTTGTGTTTTGAAGTGGAATTATATACAAAACTTATATTGCAGATTTAACGAGTTAAAAAGTTGCTAGTGATTTATAAAGGTGAAGTTCTTAATAAAAATGGGTAACACGTACAAGTACTTTTTAACGTAGTGGATAATTTTTTATATGTAATAATATTAGAAAATAAAGGGGATACAGGGACACTCGGAAGAAAATATGAATATGAAGAAGAGTAAAAGGCTTTCCCAAATAGAAAGCCTTTTACTCTTCTTTTTCAACTTTTTTCCTCGCGCTTTTCTTACATTCAGAGCATTTCGATTTACGAAAAGGCTTTGCAAAAAATAATAGAATAAAAAATAAAGCGAATATAATGCTAGCTGGGTTGTTCACGATCACAATGCTGCTATTTTTCATGTGAATCGTTGGTTGCATTTCTTTTTCTTTCATAGTGGACCTCCATATATTGGATTTTTATTTTAATTATAGCAAAGTTAATTGTCTTAATGATGCGAAATGAGGAAGTAGTTGTAAATATTTATAGGTAGTATAAATAGATTTTGTATAGGTTTATTATTATAAAAATAATATATTTTTATTTTATAATTTAAAAGGTATTTGACAAATAATAAAGTATTGTAAAAAAGCGGAATCTGTAAGCCATTTCCTTTTCATAGATGCTAAAATTATACATGCAGCTGCTAATATAAATAGAAAAAAGGAGATAGTGGAATATGGAAAGTAAAGTAGAACGCTACGTCGAAAACTATGTTGTAAATAAAAATACAATGGCCTTACTTCCTGTAATTCTCAGTGAAAAGAAAATTGTTACGCGAGTTGTTGAAGTGCAAGACTCTTTTTTCGTATTTCAAAAACCTCTAGATATTATAGAAAGAAGTTGTCGCAAGCATGGTTCTAGTTTCTTAGGCAGAAAAGAAGGAACGAAAGAGTTAACTCACATTACACATAAAGCACCAATTGCAATTAGTCCGACCGATCAACTTTATTTTTTCCCTACCTATTCGTATTCTAGAAAAGAGTGCGCGTGGTTATCTCATTTTTATATTGAAAGCAATAAAGAATTAAAAGATGGAAACCTTATTATCCGATTTATAAATGGTTTTGCTGTGAAGTTAGAGATATCGAAAACTAGTTTTGAAAATCAACAAAATCGTACTGCGAAATTGCGAACGGAGTATGAAGATCGTAGGAAAAAACAAGGGAATCCTTGCTTTAAAGAGGTTGATCAAAGGGATGAATCAACATTAAGACCAGCTTATGAGAGAGTGTATGTTGTTAGAGAAGAGGATGTATGAGAGGAAAAGGATGAGGTGACTCATCCTTTTTGATTTCATTATATATACAGTTTACGCTGTAAGATTTATAAACAAAATGAGAGAATGTACAAACTTTTGTTCTCGAAGGGTTCAAGATAATATATAATTACAATATAATGGGAAAATTATACATATTCACTATAGTGTGAACATACAGTATGTTTTTTTCATCCTGTATAAAAAGGAGATGGTATGTTGAAAAGGAACCTGTTATTTTGGGCGCAATATATTCTTGCTTTGCCTATATTTTTTCTTACATTTGTGTTTACTAGTTTCACTGGTAGTCAGTTGATGATAGGCGCTGATAAACAATATTTTGTTTTCACACCTCAAAATACGACAGATTATAGTCAAATTAGTGAAATTGATAAATTGCTATTTGCTTTTTCAATTCAACCGTTTGTCACTATAGTATGTTTTCTGTCAATCGTGTATGTACTGACACTTATTGTCTTTCAAATTATTGAATGTAAGAAGAAAAGAAAGATATTACATAGCCTGCAATATATGATTCTTATACCAATTTTTCTTTATTTGTGGTTAGGAACGATGGAATTTTCCGCAGTTAATTTAACGTGGATAGATAACTGGAAAGATTATCTTATCTTCACTCCTGCAACTATAACGAATGAAGAAGATATATATATGATTGATAAATTTTTATACAAATTTCGAATGGTACCTATTCGGAGTACATTATTAATACTATCTTTCTTACATATGTTAATACTTATCGTGATTGACAGTGTACGCTTGCTAAAAAAATTGCTTGTAAGAACTAGCCATTAGAGGATTGTTTGAGGGTAAAATAATCATCCGTCGCTACCTATATGAAAAAGACTAATTATTACTTTTTGCATTTTCTTCTTTCTCATAAAATGTAACCATTAAGCTATAATCGGCGCGTGTTATTTAAAATAACTTCACGTCCTGTCGAATATTGATAGATTATCATAGCATAATAATGAAGGAATTCTCATGAAAGATATGGAAACTTAATAATTACATCTCCATATGTCGTATCTACCATTTCCTCTTTCATATAGGCAATGATACAGTAGAGGTAGTACTTAGAGTAAAGGGGTAAAGTGTAGAATGGATTTTCAGACGATCAAAGAGTATTTTTCACCAGAAAATATGGATCATATTGTTGAAAGCTATAAAGCGTTCGGACCACTTCTTGGTATTGGGTTACCGATGATAGAGGCGCTAATTCCAGCATTGCCACTTATCGTATTTGTACTGGCGAATGCTGTTGCATTTGGATTTTGGCTCGGTTTTCTTTATTCTTGGCTTGGATCAGTAATGGGTGCCTTACTTGTTTTTTTCATAATCCGCCATTTTGGCCGAAGTCGTTTCTTTTCTTTTGTGAATAAGCATGAGAAAGTACGAAAGGCAATGGGGTGGATTGAAAGGAAAGGGTTCGCACCGATTTTCGTCATCTTTTGTTTTCCGTTTACACCATCTGCGCTTATAAATGTTGTTGCTGGTCTATCTCGCATTAGTGTAAAACAGTTTGGCCTTGCGCTCGCGTTCGGAAAGCTTGTGATGATTTTTATTTTAACGTATATCGGTCATGATTTAATGTCATTTATTCATAATCCGGTGAAATCAGTCATTGTAGCAATTGGTATTTTTATTTTATGGTATGTCGGTAAGAAAATCGAAGTAAAGTTAGAACTACATTAAGAATAGTCTTCTTTGTAAAGGAAAGCTTCATTATTAATGGATAAGGGGAGAAGCGGATGAAGAAAACTTTGAAAAAAGAAGGCATAGAGTGGATACGAACAATTTTAATTGGTGTATTATTAGCTGTATTTTTTCGAACGTTTTTCTTTTCAACGTACGTTGTAGAGGGGAAATCAATGATGCCGACATTGCAAGATGGCAATATGCTCGTTGTAAATAAGGTGAGTTATCAAGTGGGGGACTTGAATAGGTTTGATGTTGTTGTATTTCATGCGAACAAAAAAGAGGACTACGTAAAACGAATTATCGGTTTACCTGGGGATCATATTGAATATAAGCATGATAAACTATATATAAACGGACAATTCGTGGATGAACCTTATCTAGAGAAATATAAGAAAGAGATAAATGGACGACAACTAACAGGTGACTTTACGCTAGAAGAGTTAACGAAGGAAAAAACGGTGCCACCTGGATATATTTTTGTAGTAGGTGATAACCGCCTCGGGAGCTGGGATAGTAGACATTTTGGTTTTGTAAAAGCTGATACAGTTGTCGGTAAAGTTGATTTACGATATTGGCCAATTCAAGAGGTGCAAACGAATTTTTCAAAAGGTTGATATAATAGGTAGAAGTATAGAAAAAGACAAACTACTCCGTTTGTCTTTTTTCGTGTCCTATAATACAATTATAGTAGCAAACTAACGTTCGTTATGTAAGTGAAAGGTGGGGTTACATGTCACTTCGATTTGTGATTGGTAGAGCGGGAAGTGGAAAAAGTACACTTTGTTTACACGAAGTGCAAGAAGAGTTAAAGCAGCGTCCAAGAGGGGAAACAATATTATATCTTGTGCCAGAACAGATGACATTCCAAACGCAGCAGGCGTTAATTGGTAGTGAGGATGTTAGAGGTTCTATTCGGGCACAAGTTTTTAGTTTTTCACGATTAGCGTGGAAAGTATTGCAAGAAGTTGGCGGAGCGAGTCGTCTTCACATTGATGAAGCGGGCGTACATATGTTACTTCGTAAAATTGTAGAGTCTCGTAAAGATGGATTATCGGTATTCCAAAAAGCAGCGGAGCAAAATGGTTTCTTTGAACATCTTGGCAGTATGATTGCGGAGTTTAAACGATATAACGTGACGCCATCAAACGTATATGAAATGTGGCAACAATTAGATGCACATAGTAGCAGTGCTGAACAAAAGCTA
Organism: Bacillus paranthracis; assembly: GCF_001883995.1. Taxonomy (GTDB): domain Bacteria; phylum Bacillota; class Bacilli; order Bacillales; family Bacillaceae_G; genus Bacillus_A; species Bacillus_A paranthracis. Next base: position 73,673 of record NZ_MACE01000008.1, read on the forward strand.
TTAGCGAATAAAGTGTATGACTTACAGTTATTATATGATGATTTTGAACGTGCTTTAATCGGAAAGTACTTAGATTCAGAAGACTATCTGCAATTGCTAGTGGAAAAGCTTCCGCAGTCTGAATATGTAAAGGGAGCTGAAATTTATATAGATGGTTTCCATTCGTTTTCACCGCAAGAACTAGAAATTGTAAGACAGCTTATGATTTGCGGTGCGAGAGTGACAATTACATTAACGATAGATGAAAAAACGTTAGCGCAGCCAGTAAATGAACTAGATTTATTTTATGAAACGACGTTAACGTATGAAAAAATAAAACAAGTAGCGCGTGAGGAGAAAATAGAAATTGAAAAAACGATTCCGCTTATGGAACAACCGCGTTTTCATTCTCCAGCATTAGCGCATTTAGAAGCTCATTATGAAGCGCGTCCGAATGAGAAATTTAACGGGGAAGCAAGTGTAACGATTCATACGGCCGCGAATTTACGAGCTGAAGTAGAAGGCGTTGCTCGTGAAATTCGTAGACTTGTGGCAGATGAAAACTATCGTTACCGAGATATTGCAGTTCTTCTTCGTAACGGAGAAAGTTATTACGATGTAATGCGGACTCTATTTACAGATTATAATATCCCGCACTTTATCGATGAAAAACGCCCGATGTCACATCATCCGTTAGTAGAATGCATTCGTTCTGCACTCGAGATTATTAGCGGGAATTGGCGTTATGATGCAGTATTTCGCTGCGTGAAAACAGAGCTTTTATATCCATTAGACGTAAGAAAAGAAACGATGCGCGAAGAGATGGATGAGTTTGAAAACTACTGTTTAGCGTACGGTGTACAAGGGAAAAGATGGACTTCTGAAGATCCGTGGATGTATCGCCGCTATCGTTCTCTTGACGATACGGACGGGATGATTACAGACAGTGAACGTGAAATGGAAGAGAAAATAAATCGATTGCGTGACGTTGTAAGAACGCCTGTTATTCGTATGCAAAAAAGACTGAAGCGCGCGGGAACAGTTATGCAAATGTGCGAAGCTGTTTACTTATTTTTAGAAGAGCTTGACGTTCCGAAAAAATTAGAAGCATTACGTATTCGTGCAGAAGAGAGCGGAGATTTCTTATTTGCGACAGATCATGAACAAGTATGGGAAGAAGTAATGAGTCTTCTTGATACGTTCGTTGAGATGCTTGGCGAAGAAAAAATGTCACTTTCTATGTTCACAGACGTTATGTCGACAGGTCTTGAGGCGCTTCAATTCGCAAACATTCCGCCGTCATTAGACCAAGTGTTAATTGCGAATATTGATCGTTCTAGATTATCAAATGTGAAAGCAACATTCGTCATTGGAGTGAATGAAGGTGTGATTCCAGCAGCACCGATGGATGAAGGTATGCTTTCTGATGAAGAAAGAGATGTTCTTAGCGCTGCAGGTATCGAACTCGCACCAACGACGAGACAAACTTTATTAGAAGAACAGTTTGTTATGTACCAAATGGTAACGAGAGCAACTGAGAAATTATACATTTCATGCCCGCTTGCAGATGAGGAAGGGAAGACGTTACTTGCTTCTAGCTTTATTAAGAAAATAAAAAGAATGTTCCCTGATGTGAAAGATACATTTATTACGAACGACGTAAATGATTTATCACGTTCGGAACAAATTTCATTTGTAGCAACACCAGAAGTAACGTTGTCATATGTTATGCAGCAACTTCAAACGTGGAAGCGATATGGATTTGAAGGCAACTTAGACTTTTGGTGGGATGTATATAATTTCTACGTTACTTCAGATGAATGGAAGCAAAAAAGTAGCCGCGTATTATCAAGCTTATTCTACCGAAATCGTGCGCAAAAGCTAAGTACAGCTGTAAGTAGAGATTTATACGGAGATAAAATAAAAGGAAGCGTTTCTCGTATGGAATTATTTAACCGTTGTGCGTACGCTCATTTTGCGCAGCACGGTTTATCGTTAAGAGAGCGTGATATTTTCAAACTTGATGCGCCAGATATCGGAGAGCTCTTCCATGCAGCGCTGAAGAGAATTGCAGATAGGCTATTACGTGAAAATCGTACTTGGGCGGATTTATCAATAAAAGAGTGTGAGCATCTTTCTACTGTAGTAATAGAAGAGATTGCACCGTTATTACAAAGACAAATTTTATTAAGTTCAAACCGTCACTTCTATTTAAAACAAAAACTACAACAAATCATTTTCCGTACGTCAATCATTCTTCGTGAACATGCGAAGTCTAGCGGTTTCGTACCAGTTGATCTAGAAGTGCCATTTGGTATGGGCGGTACAGGATCACTTCCGCCAATGGAATTCTCCTTACCTAATGGTGTGAAGATGGAAGTAGTTGGCCGTATTGACCGTGTTGATAAGGCAGAAGATGAAAAGGGAACATTCCTACGTATTATTGACTATAAATCAAGCTCAAAAGCGTTAGACTTAACGGAAGTGTATTACGGATTAGCACTTCAAATGTTAACGTATTTAGATGTTGTTACTTCAAATGCGCATACGTGGATGAAAAAAGGCGGCACGGCATCACCAGCTGGTGTATTGTATTTCCACATTCATAACCCAATTGTGGAGGTAAAAGGTGACGCATCTGAAGCAGAAATTGAAAAGGAAATTTTAAAGAAATTCAAAATGAAAGGTCTCGTACTAGGAGATGCTGACGTTGTTCGTTTAATGGATAACAAACTTTCAACAGGAAGCTCTGATATTATTTCTGCTGGTCTGAAAAAAGACGGTAGTTTTAGTGCGCGTTCAAGTATTGCCAGTGAACAAGAGTTTAACGTCCTGCAAAAATACGTACACCATACGTTTGAAAATATCGGGAAAGACATTACAGAAGGCGTTATTGATATTGCTCCTTACAAAAAGGGGAATAAAGCGGCATGTACGTTCTGTAACTTCAAATCTGTTTGTCAGTTTGATGAATCACTTGAAGATAACCAATTCCGTACGCTAAAAGATATGAAAGATAGCGAAGCGATGGAGAAAATTAGAGAGGAGGTTGGCGGAGAATGATAGAAAATTGGCCTAAAAAACCAGAAGGTAGTCAGTGGACAGATGACCAGTGGAAAGCCGTTGTAGCGAACGGGCGTGATATTTTAGTTGCGGCTGCAGCAGGATCAGGTAAGACAGCAGTATTAGTTGAACGTATTATTAAAAAGATTATTAATGAAGAGAATCCAGTCGATGTCGACCGCCTGCTCGTTGTAACATTTACGAATGCAGCGGCGCAAGAGATGAAAAACAGAATTGGGGAAGCATTAGAAAAAGTATTAATTGATGAGCCTGGCTCTCAGCACATCCGAAAGCAGCTGAGCTTATTAAATAAAGCTTCCATTTCAACGATCCATTCATTTTGTTTACAAGTTATTAGAGGATACTATTACATGCTTGATGTTGATCCTCGTTTCCGCATTGCGAATCAAACAGAAAATGAATTGTTAAAAGAAGAAGTGTTAGATGACATATTAGAAGAAGAGTATGGGATAGAAGATAATACGATATTCTTTGAACTCGTTGATCGTTATACGAGTGACCGCAGTGACGATGATTTACAACGTATGATTTTAGCGCTTCATACAGAATCAAGAGCGCATCCAAATCCGGAAAAATGGCTCGATAAATTAGTAGAAGCATATGACGTCGAAGGAAAGACAATTGAAGATTTAGTGTACGCCTCTTACTTATTAGAAGATGTGAAATTCCAGCTTGAAACAGCGGAACAGCATATTCGTAAAGCAACGGAACTCGCAATGCTTCCTGACGGTCCAGCGCCCCGTGTTGAAACCCTGCAAGCAGATTTAGTTTTACTTGGAACGTTATCATCAGCTGCTCGTGAGTCATGGACAAGCGTATATGAAGCGATGCAAAACGTATCGTGGCAAACGTTAAAGCGTATTAAGAAAAGTGATTACAACGAGGATGTTGTAAAACAAGTAGACTCCCTTCGTAATAAAGCGAAAGATGAAGTGAAAAAATTACAAGAAGAGCTATTTAGCCGTAAGCCTGAAAGTTTCTTACGAGATTTTCAAGATATGCATCCTGTATTAGAAAAGCTTGTTCAGCTCGTAAAAGTATTTACAGAACGTTTCCAAGCGATGAAGCGAGATAAAGGAATGGTCGATTTCACAGATTTAGAGCATTTCTGTTTACAAATTTTAAGTGAACAAAGTGAAAATGGTGAAATGAAGCCATCAGCAGTAGCGCTTCAATATCGTAATAAATTTGCTGAAGTATTAGTCGATGAATATCAAGATACGAACTTCGTACAAGAATCAATTATTAAATTCGTAACGAAAGATTCTGAGAGTGAAGGAAACTTATTCATGGTTGGTGACGTGAAACAGTCGATTTATCGTTTCCGACTAGCAGAACCAGGATTATTCTTAGGAAAGTATAAACGCTTCACGCAAGAAGGATTAGGCGGCGGAATGAAAATTGACTTAGCGAAAAACTTCCGTAGTCGTCATGAAGTGTTAGCGGGTACCAACTTTATTTTCAAACAAATTATGGGCGAAGAAGTTGGGGAAATCGATTACGATGCTGACGCTGAATTAAAGCTAGGTGCTAGCTATCCAGAAGGTGAAGATGTAGCAGCTGAACTATTGTGCATTCAGCAAACAGAAGAAGAAGTAATAGACGGTGAAGAAGGTGCGGAAGTAGAAAAAGCACAGCTTGAAGCACGTCTTATGGCGCAGCGCATTAAAGCGATGGTTGATTCAGGTTATGAAGTGTATGATCGTAAAACGGATAGTATGCGCCCTGTACAATACCGCGACTTCGTTATTTTACTTCGCTCCATGCCGTGGGCACCGCAAATTATGGAAGAGTTAAAATTGCAAGGAATTCCAGTATACGCTGATCTTGCGACTGGTTACTTTGAAGCGACAGAAGTAAATATTATGATGAACGTATTCCGCGTTATTGATAATCCGATGCAAGATATTCCGCTTGCAGCAGTACTTCGTTCCCCAATCGTTGGATTAAATGATGAAGAACTTGCAACGCTTCGTGCTCATGGGAAGAAAGGATCGTTTTATGAAGTAATGAGCTCATTCTTAAAAGGGGCACCGCTTGAAGAAGAAAAAGAACTACATGATAAATTAGAGTGGTTCTATAACTTATTACAAGGATGGCGTGAATTTGCGCGCCAACAGTCTCTTTCTGATTTAATTTGGAAAGTGTACGGTGAGACAGGTTATTATGACTTTGTCGGTGGTTTACCAGCTGGAAAGCAAAGGCAAGCAAACTTGCGTGTACTATATGACCGTGCAAGACAATATGAAGCAACATCGTTTAGAGGACTATTCCGCTTCTTACGCTTTATTGAGCGTATTTTAGAACGCGGTGATGATATGGGTACGGCGAGAGCTTTAGGTGAACAAGAAGATGTCGTTCGCATTATGACAATTCATAAAAGTAAAGGACTTGAGTTTCCAGTCGTATTTGTCGCTGGACTTGGTCGTCGCTTTAATACACAAGACTTAATGAAGCGTTTCTTACTGCATAAAGACTTCGGTTTTGGTTCGCAATTTATCGATCCTCGTAAACGAATTAAATATACGACATTATCACAACTTGCAATTAAGCGTAAAATGAAAATGGAATTAATCGCGGAAGAAATGCGCGTCTTATACGTAGCGTTAACACGTGCAAAAGAGAAGTTAATTTTAATTGGAACGGTTAAGGATGCAACTAAGGAAATGGAAAAATGGCTGGATGCGAGAGAGCATAGTGAATGGTTATTACCAGATCATATACGTGCCGGAGCGTCTTGCTACTTAGACTGGATTGCACCTTCATTATATAGGCACCGTGATAGTGAAATACTTCTTGAATTAGGACAAGGAAGTGTTCCAGATGAAATTTATGGGTATGACACTAGCTGGAAAGTAGAAGTTGTTGACGGTAACACGTTACTCGCGCCAGAACCGGTTCAAGAAGAGAAACAAGAATTGTTAGAAGCACTTCGTGAGAAAAAGGCCGTTCCCCTGCAAAGTGAACGGAAAGAAGAGGTGTACGATAGATTAATGTGGAAGTACGGATATGAGGAAGCGACATCTCATCGTGCGAAGCAATCTGTTACAGAAATAAAGAGAAATTATCAATCTGAAGAAGGTAGCGATAATGCCTTTATTAAAAAAATACGTGCACCAATTAGGACACGTCCTCGTTTTATGGAGAAAAAGGGATTAACATATGCAGAGCGCGGAACAGCAGTACATGCCGTTATGCAGCATGTTGATTTGAAGAAGTCGATTACAGAAGAAGTGATTCGGGAGCAAATTGCTGGAATGGTAAATAAAGAATTATTAACATTCGAGCAGGCGGAAGAAATTGCGATTGAAAAAGTAATTTCATTCTTTGATAGTGACCTAGGTAAAAGGGTATTAGCGGCGAAAAGTGTTGAGCGTGAAGTACCATTTACGATGATGCTTGCAGCAGAAGAAGCGTATCAAGATTGGCAAGGGCAGAGCGGGGAATCCATTCTTGTCCAAGGGGTTATTGACTGCATGATTGAAGAGGAAGATGGTATTACTTTAATCGACTTTAAAACGGATACGATTGAAGGGAAGTTCCCAGGTGGATTTGATCAAGCGAAACCAATTTTAGAAGAGCGATATAAAGTCCAGCTTTCGTTATATGCAAAGGCACTTGAGAAAAGCTTACAACATCCTGTGAAAGAGAAATGTTTATACTTCTTTGATGGTAATCATGTTATAAAAGTTGAGGAATAGAGGGGCTTGCAAATGGTAACGGAAAAAACGTTAAGAACGTGTGAAAAAGGACATGAGTACTATAAAAGTAGCGATTGTCCAACTTGCCCAACCTGTGAGAAAGAGAGAACGCCAAAAGAAGGGTTTCTTTCCCTTCTTTCAGCGCCAGCAAGAAGGGCGCTAGAGCATCATGGAATTCATACTGTAGAAGAACTCTCAAAGTATAGCGAGAAAGAAATTTTAAAACTACATGGTATGGGACCTGCGTCGATGCCGAAGCTTAGAAAGGCTTTGGAGGAACAAGGATTATCATTTAAATAAAAAGAGTGCTATGCTCTTCTAGAAGAAATAGAAAAGAGTCCATCACGTTAGATGGACTCTTTTACTATCTACCTATAAAGAGTAATTACAGGGTAACTGTTTGATTAAGCTGTTCCAATCTGGTCTTGATCCGCCACATCAGAATCAAACGTATTTGTTGCACTAACACCGTTAAAAGTATTCACGACAAATCCAACATTGGAAGCTCCAGATCCATTATAAGCTTTCGTATTTTCTTTCGGAGAAACGTTATAAAAATCCCCTAAATTGAAAGAACCATTACTGTTTTGCACGACGAGATTTCCAACAACAGAAGGCATACCATCCACCTACTTTACTAAACTTTGTAATTACTATATGAATTATTGTGCGGAAGGTTCATCTGTAATATATTGGCGAATTTGCATAATACGAGAGTTATTAAAAACATAATCAACATTTCCAATTTGAAATCCACCAGAGTTTAAAAGTGTGCGCAATTCAACATTATTTACTTCAATAAAAGGACATTCATTTACAATGTTTAAATTTACATCTGTCGTTCGTTTTGGGATTGTGATGTGTTCATCTGTAAAGATTTCAAATGCATCTAAGCGACCTTCGTCTTTTATATAACAAGGGAATTCCCGGTGAACGGCAAGAGCTCTACTTTTTAATTCCATTTGATTGGCATCTCCAACTTGAAATACGGCAGCAATCCCTAACGAAACAATAGAAACATTTTGGACAATAGACACGTGATGTAACATAATTTCTCAGTCTCCTTAACCTGGAGTAGGAGGGACATCTGTTACTAATGGCACAAATGGACCCTCTGTAACAGTTTCAAACGGCGTATCAAGAATAGAAGATAGAATGAGGAAATTTGCATCCCCAATTAAAAAGAGTGCGGACGACGATACACCGTTCATTTTAATCTGTCCGACTTTGAACTCGCGGTTTACAACGTTAAGGTTCATACATACTTACTCCTTTCGGAAATTGCCCGGTATGTGTTGAATAAAAGAGAGGAAGGCTTTGTCGATATCATGTTTCATAGCTTGGATAATGATATCTCGTAAATAATCTGGATCTGTTGAAATCCCTTCATGTGATTGTGCTTGTGATAAATAATAAGGAAGTCTATGCTCCATCTGTTTCTTTATGTCGTCAACCATCATTTGTCGATACATTTCATCGAGCGGCGTTCTCTCTTCTTGTTCAAAATGGAGAATTCGATTATATGCTTCTTCATCTAAGTAACGATGCATTTCCTGAAGGATACCTTGGTAAAAGTCTGGGTTTGTATCTGTTTCAGGATTGACCTTCAAAGTTTCCGTGTCAACTTGAAAATCCTCAATTTGTTGTCCTTTTGTTGAAAATGGATTTAATCCAATATTTAAAGTGCCATTTAAATTTTCTACTTTTAATTGATCGAATTTATATTCCACTTTTCCTATAGAAGAGGAGGGGCGACTTTTTAATTCATTAAGCTCTTCTTGTAATTGACGAACTTGATCTTCTAAGTTAAGAATGGTCGCTTGTTGTGCTTGAAGAGCTTGTTGAAGTTGGTGTAAGTAAGTATATATATCTTGATTCATTTGTGAAACCTCCTTTTCAATAGGGAGGGTAAATATATTCCTACTATATATTTATGACAAGGATGTCTTAAGAAGAACTAGTTGATGGTTTGATAGAAATAATTTGTCCTTTTGCCTGTAATGGGCGAAGGGGTTCTGTAAATCCACCAGTATTTGAGAATTTAGATAGGGCTTTAATACTTCCGGCAGTACCAATTTGGAATACAGAAGAGGTTGTAATGCTATCAATTTTAATACTGTTAATGATGATGCTTTGGTTTACATAAAAATTCAATACAATCGCCCCCTTTAAGTTGAACCAATTATCGCTTGATCAACGACATCTGAATCATTAACAGTCGTTGCGCTTTGATAATTGTAGACAGAAACGTTATCTCCAACGTTAAAAGAGCCGGCCCCAGCGAAAGCGCGTGAATAACTAATAGGCCTAATCGCAAATACATCTCCAATATGAAAAATACCACTTGATCCAATATTGACGATACGAATATGTCCGACCATAGCTGGCATACAAAACACCTTTCGTTTTTAAAATTTTCTTTTCTATTATTGTATGGGCGTTTTCAATAAAATGTGTGTTTTTTTGAAATAAAAGAAACACACACGTTATTGTGTGTGCGTGTCGAGTGTTTGGTTAGGGTGAACATCCGTATGTACATGCCAAATTACATTTAAGAGTTTGTCCAGTTCTTGGCTGCAGTCCACTGTTTTTTGAGAAGTCATTCCATAGCGTTCAGCAAAATAAATCATTTTTTCACGTTTTTTTTCAATCGCTTGCTCAAACATTGAAATCGGCTCCATCTCTAAATGAAATTTTTAGTATATATGTAGTACATATTATACGAAAATTCCATAAAAAAGAAATATGTTCGCTAAAAAAAGTAAAATTTCTACATTTTATGCCAAATAATAAAGGAGTAACGAATAGGGTATGAGAAGAATATTGTAAAAATTAGCGTGTATGAGAAGGTTTTTTTCTTACGGATGCGAATACAATTAAAAGGTATGAGTTTTAGGATGGAGAGTGGAAATGTTGCGTTTGGTAACGGCGAAAAAAGAAGAAAAGGTATTTGTAGGTATTGTGGATGAAGAAGAAGAAAAGGTATTGCACTTAAGAGAAGCGCAAAGGCAAAAGGGAGAAAAGGTTACAATCCCTATTACAATGTTAGAATGTATTGAAAGAGGAACCGAATGTGTTGAAAAAATGTGTGAAATTGTCAATTGGGCGAAGGAAAATGAAGGAACGGCGTATTACCCGTTAACTGAGGTGAAAATATTAGCACCAATTCCAAGGCCAAGGAAGAATATTTTGTGCGTTGGAAAAAATTATCGTGAGCATGCGATGGAAATGGGCGGCGTAGAGTCAATTCCAGAAAATATAATGATCTTTACGAAAGCACCAACGACAGTGATTGGAATGGATGAAAAAATTAATAGTCATCCCCACGCAACAAATGAATTAGACTATGAAGGGGAACTAGCTATCGTCATTGGTAAGCGAGGGAAACAAATAAAAAAAGAAAAAGCGCTTGAGCATGTTTTTGGTTATACCATTATAAATGATATAACTGCTCGCGATATTCAAAGGAAGCATAAGCAATTTTTCCTTGGAAAAAGTTTCGATACATTTTGTCCGATGGGACCGTATTTAATTCATAAATCGATGGTTAGTGCGCCAAATGCGTTACACATTGAAACGGTAGTAAATGGAGAAGTAAGACAAACTTCAAATACAAATAAAATGATTTTTTCAATAGAAGAAATCATTTCAACGATAAGTAAAGGAATGACATTAGAACCAGGAGATATTATCGCAACAGGAACCCCGGCTGGTGTTGGAAAAGGTTTCACACCACCGAAGTTTTTGCATGCCGGTGATGAAGTAGTTGTTACAGTAGAAGGAATTGGTACTTTGCGAAATGTAGTGAAGTGAAGAAAAGAGCTATCTTATTAATAAGATAGCTCTTTTCTATGGTCTTGGGTGATAGAGGTAATCGATAACGGAAAAAGTGTAAAGACCAATGACTGCAAGTGTACAAATGCCAAATAGTATAACCGTAAGTGCGCTTTTTTCGCGTCCAAAACCAATGATAGTAAGAATAACAGTAGTCCAAAATGATGCTTTCAGTAGTGTGAATGTAGTGGGAGTTGAGTAGTGACTAAGCGATGTTACGGAAAGTAGGAAGCCAAAGAATGTAACTAAAAGAAAAGTTGTAGCTAAATAGTTAATATGTTTGCCGTATCTTAATAACATATCGCACCTCCTTTATGAATTTAAAATACAGAAAATTACAATTTTATTTTAGTATAAATCAATATAAAATGAAAGAGGTTGTCCCAACATGTAGGACAACCTCTCTATTATTACGATAATACAGCTTTAATTTTTTGGAATGCCCACTCTAAATCTTCTTCAGAGATTACTAGAGGTGGTGCGATACGAATTACGTTTTCGTGTGTTTCTTTACATAACAGTCCAGCTGCTTTTAGTTGTTCACAGTAAGGGCGAGCTGGCTCGTTTAATTCGATACCGATAAATAAACCTTTACCGCGAACTTCAGTAATCATTGGGTTATCGATTTCTTTTAATTGTCCAACTAATTTTTCACCTAATTGAAGAGAACGCTCTGTTAATTTTTCTTCTTCTAACACTTCAAGAGCTGCGATAGAAACAGCACATGCAAGTGGATTACCACCGAATGTAGAACCGTGAGAACCTGGCTCAAATACCCCTAAAATGTCGCGGTTTGCTGCAACGCAAGAGATTGGGAATACGCCGCCGCCAAGCGCTTTACCAAGTATGTACATGTCAGGAGTTACACCGTCCCAGTCACAAGCAAATACTTTACCAGTACGGCCTAAGCCAGTTTGGATTTCATCTGCTACGAATAAAACGTTTTCTTTTTTACATACTTCAAGAGCTTCTTTTAAGAAACCAGCTGGGGGGATGTTAATCCCTGCTTCACCTTGGATTGGCTCTAAAATGAATGCAGCTGTGTTTGGTGTAATAGCAGCTTTTAACGCTTCTAAATCACCGTAAGGAATTACAACGATGCCAGGAAGCATTGGACCGAATCCGCGCTTGTACTCTTCGTTTGAAGACATAGAAACAGCACCCATCGTACGTCCGTGGAAGTTATCTTCACAAACGATAATTTCAGCACGGTTTGCTTCTACTTTCTTCACATCATAAGCCCAGCGGCGAGCTGTTTTAATTGCAGTTTCAACAGCTTCTGCACCTGTATTCATTGGAAGTACCATTTCTTTATTAGTTAGTTTCGCAACTTTTTCGTACCAAGGACCTAATTGATCGCTATGGAAAGCACGAGAAGTTAACGTAACACGATTAGCTTGGTCAATTAAAGCGTTAATAATTTTTGGGTGACGATGACCTTGGTTTACTGCAGAATATGCACTTAATAAGTCCATATAGCGGTTTCCTTCAGGATCTTCTACCCAAACGCCTTCTGCTTTAGAAATAACGATTGGAAGTGGGTGATAGTTATTTGCACCGTATGTGTCTGTAAGTTCGATAATATCCTTAGTTTGAATCATGATTGTTCCCCCTTTTGTTATTACAAGAAGTTTGTAAATACTCTAAATATTATAGCATTTAAATGTAAAAAAGCGAAACATTTCCTGAAAATAAATGAACATGTTATCATATAGAGTGAAAAAGTGTGAAAAGAGGAGGTAAGGGATACGATGGTACATATGCATATTACAGCATGGGCGTTAGGTTTAATTTTATTCTTCGTTGCGTATTCACTTTATTCAGCAGGAAGAAAAGGGAAAGGTGTACATATGGGGCTTCGTCTTATGTACATTATCATTATTGTGACAGGTTTCATGTTGTACATGGGTATTATGAAGACTGCAACAAGTAACATGCACATGTGGTATGGTTTAAAAATGCTAGCTGGTATTTTAGTTATCGCTGGAATGGAAATGGTTCTTGTGAAAATGAGCAAGAACAAGGCAACGGGGGCATTCTGGGGATTATTTATTATCGCGCTTGTAGCGGTATTTTATCTAGGACTGAAATTACCGATTGGTTGGCAAGTATTCTAATAAAGAAAATAAAACCACCTTATAATCTCAAATGTTTGGGAGATAAGGTGGTTTTTTATTTTATGTTGCATCGATATGCAACTCTTCTCCGTTTACTTTCGTAAAACGAAACATATTTTTATTTGACGTAGCGTGACGAACGAAATGGTGCTGCAGTGTACAAATCATCTCTTCGTTATCAAATAAAAGAATATTTACTCCTTCGCATGCTTCCTCTTTCGATAAAAAGGATAAATAATTATGACAATACATGCAATCATATAAAGAGTAATGAAGTGATTGCAATGCCTCTGTTAATAAGGCGAAGACAGAGTCAGGTAATTCCTCAAGCCATTCTGTATAGCTAAGGAGTAATTTTTTACGAATGCGTATCATTTCCCCATTTTGCAAATGGTGCTGTTCGTTGGCAATTTGTAATATATCTTGTTCATAGAAACGAGCCGGTAGCCAGTTGTTGTTATATAAAATTTCAAATCCATCTTCGGCAATATCTTCTAATAAAAATGCTTCCTCATTTTCATCATCAAAGAATACCCATTCATTGTTTATATATTCTACATTACCGACCGTATGAGCGCGAGGCTGGTTATATAAAATATGGTTACGTTGTATCATACACGATTTCTCCTTTTGAAAAGTAGTTATTCCTGTTATAGACAGTTCGTGCATTCTTTATAACTAGACACATCTACACATAGGTGGGCATACAATAAAACACGTTTTACTGAGTGAAAATGCTATTCCGTATATGGATAGTAGGTTATCGTCAAGTTTTTCATTTTGTAATCCGCACCTCTTAGGGTGGGGATTACTGCACGTTCAAGAAAAGAAATAAGATGGAAGGATGATTTATATGTGCGGGATTACAGGATGGGTGGATTATAAACGCTCATTAGAAGGAGAACGGGATGTCGTTACGAAGATGGCTGAGACGTTAGCGAAGCGTGGCCCAGATGATAATAAAGTTTGGATTAAAGGCAATGTCGCATTTGGGCATAAACGGTTAATCGTTGTTGATCCTGAAGGTGGTAAGCAGCCGATGACTTGCTTAAAGGACGAAGCGAATTATGCAATTTGCTATAACGGCGAACTGTATAACACGGAAGATATTCGAAAGGAACTATTAAGAAGAGGATATACGTTCAAAGGTCATTCTGATACGGAAGTACTATTAGCATCGTATATGGAATGGAAAGAAGAATGTGTCGATCATTTAAACGGTATATATGCGTTTGCTGTATGGGATGAACAGAAAGAACAAGTGTTTATTGCACGTGATCGATTAGGTGTAAAACCGCTATTTTATAAATATGACAGTGGGCGATTACTATTTGGCTCAGAGTTAAAAGCGGTATTGGCGCATCCAGATGTGAAGGCGGAAGTGACGTTAGAAGGATTATCTGAAATATTTGGCCTTGGACCATCTAGAACGCCTGGTCACGGAATTTATGCTGGTATAAAAGAATTACGTCCAGGTCATGCGATGACATTTTCAAAGAACGGTTTATGCATATGGAGATATTGGAATGTAGAAAGTAAAAAGCATGAAGATTCCTTTGAAGAAACAGTAGAAAAAACACGCTTTTTATTACAAGATGCGATTACAAGGCAGCTCGTTTCTGATGTACCATTATGTACTTTTTTATCAGGCGGTGTAGATTCAAGCGCTATAACAGCAATTGCTGCAAAAGAATACGAAAGATCAGGAAAAGGGCAATTACACACATATTCGATTGATTACGAAGATAATGACAAATACTTTAAAGCAAATGCGTTTCAGCCAAATTCAGATGCACCATTTATTCATTTGATGACTGAAACGTTTCAAACAATCCATCATCGCTGCGTCATTTCAAATGAACAATTAGCGCAGTATTTAACAGAAGCAGTACTCGTTCGCGATTTACCTGGTATGGCAGATATTGATTCGTCATTATTATGGTTTTGTCGTGAGATTAAACAAGATTTTGTCGTCGGTCTATCTGGGGAATGTGCAGATGAAATATTTGGTGGTTATCCGTGGTTTTATAGAGAGGATGATTTACAATCGAGTGCATTTCCGTGGATGCGCTCTACAGAAGCGCGTGAACAACTGCTAAAGAAAGAATGGAGAAATAAATTAAACTTACAACAATATGTACAACAGCGCTATGAAGAGTCCATTCAAGAAGTTCCTATTTTAGAGGGAGAAAGCCCAATTGAAGCAAAGAGACGACAATTATTTTATTTAAATATGGTATGGTTTATGACAACATTATTAGACAGAAAAGACCGTATGAGTATGGGTGCAAGCTTAGAAGTACGCGTTCCATTTGCGGATCACCGACTTGTCGAATATGCTTGGAATATTCCTTGGGAAATGAAAATGTATAAAAATCGCGAAAAAGGTCTATTACGTAAAGCGTTAGAAGGATTACTTCCAAATGACATCTTATATAGAAAGAAGAGCCCGTATCCGAAAACACATAATCCGCACTATACGAAAGCAGTAACAGTATGGCTACAAGATTTATTAACAGATAAAGGATCGATTTTACACGAACTATTTGATAAAGAACAGCTGAGCGGATTAATTGAGTCAGGCGGCAGTGCATTCCAAACGCCATGGTATGGTCAATTAATGACTGGGCCACAACTTTTAGCTCATTTAGCACAAATTCACGTTTGGTTTAAAGAATATGGAGTAAATATTAAAGAATAGGAGAAAAGCGACTTACTTTATAAGTAAGTCGCTTTTTATTAAATAAATTGTCATATAAAATTCAAAATCATATTAGAAAAAATACTTATTTAGAATAATTATCTTTACGTACTTATTATTAGTTGTTATAATTGGAAACAAATGTTCTTGAAAAAGATTCTCATTTATAAAATTGAGGTGTTATATAGATGAAAAAGAAAAAAATAGGTTTACTCGTAATGGCGTATGGAACGCCGGATTCATTAGATGAAGTAGAGGCATATTATACACATATTCGTCATGGGCGTAAGCCGTCCGAAGAAGCACTCCAAGATTTAATTGGACGTTATAAAGCGATTGGTGGAATTTCACCGCTTGCAAAAATTACGAAAGAGCAAGCGCATAAATTAACAGACTCAATGAATAATATGTTTACAGAGTATGAATTTAATTGTTACTTAGGCTTAAAACATACTGCTCCGTTTATAGAAGATGCAGTAGAAGAGATGAAGCGCGATGGAATTGAGCAAGCGATTAGTATCGTATTAGCGCCGCATTATTCTACCTTTAGCATTAAGGCATATAACGAGCGTGCAATTCGTCTCTCGGAGAAAATAGGTGGTCCTGTTATTGAGCCGATTGACCAATGGTACGATGAACCGAAGTTTATTTCGTATTGGGCAGATCAAATAAAAGAAACATTTACAAAAATTGAAGATAAAGAGAAAGCGGTTGTAATTTTTTCAGCGCATAGTTTACCAGAAAAAATTATTGCAGCAGGTGATCCTTATGTGGAGCAATTGCAGCATACGGCGGATTTAATCGCAGCAGCTGCAAACATCCAAAACTATACAATAGGTTGGCAAAGTGCCGGAAATACATCTGATCCATGGATTGGACCGGATGTACAAGATTTAACGAGAGATTTATTTGAAGAGCATAGATATAAATCTTTCATATATTGCCCAGTTGGTTTTGTGGCAGAGCATTTAGAAGTTTTATATGACAACGATTACGAGTGTAAAGTTGTGACGGATGAATTAAATGCTGCGTATTTTAGACCAAATATGCCGAATGCACAATCTACATTTATTGATTGTTTAGCTACAATTGTTTCCAGAAAAATGAAAGAAATAGTTGACAAAGAACTAATTTTGAATAATAATTAATTTATAATAATTTTAAATAAATAATAATTACTATGAAAGAAAGAGGAGGATCCCCCTAGATGAATCCAAATAATCGCTTAACAACAAACCAAGGTGCTCCGGTCGGAGATAACCAAAATTCTCGTACAGCTGGTCGCCGTGGACCGGTATTATTAGAAGACTATCATTTAGTAGAAAAATTGGCTCACTTTGATCGTGAACGTATTCCAGAGCGTGTTGTGCACGCACGTGGTGCAGGTGCTCATGGTGTATTCGTTACGAAAAATAGCATGAAGCAATATACGAAAGCAGCATTTTTACAAAATGAAG
The DNA here is from genome assembly GCF_001883995.1 of Bacillus paranthracis. Classification (GTDB taxonomy): domain Bacteria; phylum Bacillota; class Bacilli; order Bacillales; family Bacillaceae_G; genus Bacillus_A; species Bacillus_A paranthracis. Next base: position 90,546 of record NZ_MACE01000008.1, read on the forward strand.
GAACTGAAACGCCTGTATTTGTTCGTTTTTCAACGGTTATTCATGGTCAAGGTTCTCCTGAAACAGCACGTGATCCACGCGGTTTCGCTGTTAAATTTTATACAGAAGAAGGAAATTACGATATTGTAGGTAACCATTTACCAGTCTTCTTCATTCGTGATGCAATTAAATTCCCTGATATGGTGCATTCTTTAAAACCAGCACCTGATACAAATATTCAAACACCAGATCGTTACTGGGATTTCATGACGTTAAGTCCAGAATCTACACATATGATGACATGGGTATTTTCTGATTACGGTACACCAGCAAGCTATCGTGAAATGGAAGGTTTCGGTGTACATTCATTCAAATGGATTAATGCGGAAGGTAAAATCGTCTACATTAAATATCATTGGAAGCCACAGCAAGGTGTACGTAACTTAAGTGCAAAAGAAGTGCAAGAAGTACAAGGAAAAGACTTCAACCATGCAACTCGTGACTTATTCGATGCAATCGAAAAAGGAAATTACCCGAAATGGGATTTACACGTACAAGTGATGCAACTAGATGAAATGGATTCTTTAGACTTTGATCCACTGGACCCAACGAAAGTATGGCCAGAAGATCGTTTCCCATTAATGGAAGTAGGGACAATGACGTTAAATCGTAACCCGAAAAACTTCTTTGCGGAAGTAGAACAAGTAGCGTTCTCTCCAAGTGCAACTGTAAATGGTATTGAACCATCTGAAGATAAATTATTACAAGGTCGTTTATTCTCTTATCCAGATACACAGCGTTACCGCCTTGGTGCAAACTACTTACAAATTCCTGTAAACTGTCCATACGCAGCTGTTCATAATCAACAACGTGATGGTGCGATGCAAATCAATCAAAACCCATCTACAATTAACTATGAACCGAGCCGTCATGCTGAAAATCCAGTTGAAGACCCAGCTTACCGCGATTCAACTATGAAAGTAGAAGGCTATGTATCTCGTGAGAAAATTGACAAACCAAATGATTTCAAACAAGCGGGTGAGCGTTACCGTTCATTCTCTAAAGAAGAGCAAGACAACTTAATTGCAAACTTAACAAATGACTTAAAAGACGTAAATGAACGTACGAAATTACTAGCTGTATGTAACTTCTTCCGTGCAGATCAAGAGTACGGTATGCGTTTAGCGCAAGCATTAAACGTTGATATTACGCAATATGTAGGAAATGCTCCGAAATAAATTGGAAAAGACGACTGTTATGAAACGGTCGTCTTTTTTTGTTTATGTAAAGTTACACACGGGTATTCTTCAGTTTCATTATGTCGGAATTTGTTGGTAAATCGATATATCGTGTCGAAACGTCGATATATTGAAATAATCGCTGATATATTTGAAAAATCGTCGATATATCCGAAGAATCGCTGATATATTTACAGGAATACTAGCTGGGGTATGCAGTGCCGATAAATGCAAAAAAGAGATGCAATCTACTATCAATAGATTGCATCTCTTTTTTAGTTCACTCGCTCAGTATATTCATAAGCTTTCTCTCCGTGCATTGAAATATCAAGTCCCATATGTTCCTCGTGCTCATCTACCCGGACAGGGAGGAAGAAGTTAATTGCTTTAATAATCGCGTACGTCATTATAATTGTGAACGCATATGTTGCGCCGATTGCTACAAGTTGTTTCAACAGCAGCGCGGCGTTCCCGTAAAATAATCCGTTAGCGCCATCACTGTTTACGGTGGTAGTTGCAAATAGTCCTGTCGCAATGCCGCCCCAAGTTCCGCCGATGCCGTGACATCCAAATGCATCGAGTGTATCGTCGTATCCGAATTTTGTTTTTAAGAAAAAGACCGCTCCGAAGCATAATACGCCGCCAATTGCTCCGATAAGAAGAGCTGAGAAAGGTGTAACGAACCCGCAAGCTGGTGTAATAGCGACTAGACCGGAAACAACGCCGCAAGCAGCTCCCATCGCGGTCGGTTTTGATTGGAAGAACCACTCTGAAAGCATCCAAGTTAATGCGGAGGCAGCGGCGGCTATATTTGTATTAATAAATGCAGTTAAAGCTACGTCGTTTAAAGATAATGCGCTTCCGACGTTAAAACCGAACCAGCCGAACCACAGTAAACCAGCGCCTAACATCGTAAATGGTAAATGATGAGGAGACGAACCGTTTATGTTTTTGCGTTTTCCAAGGAAAATAGCTAATACGAGGCCAGCCACGCCAGATGTAATATGAACGACATTACCGCCAGCGAAGTCTAATGTGCCAAGTTCTCTTAGCCATCCACCAACGCCCCATACCCAATGAGCGACAGGATTGTAAACGATTGTTGTCCACAGAAGGATGAAAATAAGGAAAGCTGAAAATCGCATTCTTTCGGCAAATGCTCCTGAAATTAGAGCGGGAGTTAAAATAGCAAACATGAGTTGAAACATCATAAATAAATTGTGAGGAATAGTAGATGAGTAGTCTGGATTTGGTGCGTAGGTAACTCCATTTAAACCGAACCAATCGAGTGTGCCGATAAGTCCGTGCCAATCTGGTCCGAATGATAAAGAATAACCAATTAAAATCCATTGAATCGAAACGATAGCCATTGCGCTATAACTATGCATTGTCGTACTGAGTACGTTTTTACTGCGAACCATACCTCCATAAAAAAGTGCTAATCCTGGTGTCATTAACATGACCATTACTGTCGCTACAAACATAAAAACCGTATCTCCTGTATTCATTCTCTCTCCTCCTGTAATGTTAGAAAAAATAACATCAATTCGTTATGTTTCATATCATATTCGAAATAAAAAGAAAAATCAACTAAAAATTCAGAAAATTTTATATGTAATGTTAGAAAACCTAACATGTATTAATTTGATAAGAATGAAATCAACGTATGCGATTCGTTCGGGTAATTGGTATAATATTCTTACAATTAAAATACATGGGGGATGCGTGTGGGGAAAATACATACTAGGAAACTATTCATTTGTTTTTGTTTAGCTGTCGTTTTGTTTGTACCAATACATACATTTGCAGACGAAAAAAGAGAGTGGCGAGACGAAGTTATATATTCCATTATGATTGATCGTTTTAATAATGGGGAACCGAAAAATGACAAACAGTTAGAAGTTGGCAATTTAGAAGGATATCAGGGCGGAGATATAAGAGGTATTATAAAAAGAATGGATTACATAAAAAAAATGGGATTTACTACTGTTATGCTTTCGCCGCTTTTTGAAAGTGTAAAATACGATGGGTTAGACGTGCGCAATTTTCAGAAGGTAAATGAACATTTCGGAACAGAAAATGATGTGAAAGAACTTGTGCAAGAAGCTCATGCAAAAGGAATGAAAGTTGTATTTCAATTTCCGCTTGGAGAAAACGAACAACAAGTAATCGACTCGATGAAATGGTGGATCAAAGAAGTTGATTTAGATGCAAGTTATGTAATACATAGTGAAAAAAAATCGCCTGCTTTTTGGGATGATGTGCAAAAAGATATGCAAGTGATAAAGAAAGATTTTCGAGTTATGACAAAAGAAGATAGTGAATACAACGAAAAAATAGTAGATGCGTTTTCCAAAGCGGACGTATCGGTGAAACCTTTATATGATGTAAGTAAAAAAGACGGAGCAGCCGCTACATTTTTAGATAATCAAGATACAAAAAGATTTGCTCGTATTGCAAAAGAGAATATGAATTATCCACCATCTCGTTTGAAACTAGCTCTTACATATTTATTAACAACACCAGGTATTCCGAATTTTTATTACGGAACTGAAATTGCATTGGATGGAGGAGGTACGCCAGATAATAGACGATTAATGGACTTCAAATCAGATGAAAAGTTTATGCAACATATAACGAAACTCGGTGAGCTTAGACAAGCGAGGCCATCTTTACGTCGCGGTACGTTTGAGCTTCTATACGATAAAGATGGAATGAGTGTACTAAAGAGAAAGTATAAAGATGAAGTGACAGTAGTAGCGATTAATAATACGAAAGAAACACAAAAAGTTGCTTTACCTGCAAGTGCGATTGGTGAAAAACAAGAGCTAAGGGGATTGTTAGAAGATGAAATTATAAGAGAAGAAAACGGAAAATTTTATCTCGTTTTAAAGCGTGAAGAATCAAATGTGTATAAAGTTAACGGGGAAACAGGTGTGAATTGGCTATTTATTTCTTTAATCGTCGGTGTGAACGTATTGTTTATTGCTTTTTTAATTGTGGTTAAAAAGAAGCGGAAATAAGGGGATATTCTCTTTTGTGTTCAATTAAAAGTGCGTGATGAGGTGAGATGTTTAAGTCTTCTTATCGTATTCGTAATTCTGTATTTTGGGGATAATAGTGACGATGGGGAATTTGTTCGGTGGGACAGGCTAAGGAGAAAACTTTCTCCCTAGTCTGTTTTTCTTTGAAGTAAGACTCTCACCTCGAAATGCAACCGAGCAAAGAAGTAAAAAAATCGATAGAAGAAACAATAATTGAAAATATACTAATTTTACATTACATTAAAGGGTGAAAAGTATTTTGTTACTCATTGAGGGCTATATTTGAGGAGGAAAAATGGAATTTTACGATTTGGGTATTACCATTAAAGAACTTAGAATGAAAAAAAATATATCACAATCCGAATTATGTCATGGAATATGTTCACAAAGTCAAATTAGCAAGATTGAAAAAGGTGTGATTTATCCATCTAGCATATTGTTATATCAATTATCAGAAAGGCTTGGTATTGATCCAAATAATATATTTGCACTAACCCAAAACAAAAAATTAAAATATATAGAAAATGTAAAATGTGTAATGAAAGACTGCATAAGACAACATCAATATAAAGAGCTTTATGAAATAGTAACAAAAGAAAAAAACTTAAATAATTTTCGAATGAAAGAAGATAAACAATTTCTAATATGGCATGAAGCAATTGCTATATATCGTGTGAATAACTCAATAAAAACAGCTTTAACTCTTTTGAATAATGCATTAAAAATAACTGTAACGAATATTGATTTTTTAACAGAGAGAGAAATAGATATTATGCAGACAATGGCTATATTTCATGCAGAAAATAAAGAATATAAAGAGAGCATTAATATATTAAAAAGATGTTTAAGTAATTTTGATAAGTTAGATTTTCCTAGAGATAAAGAAATTAAATTAAAAATCATTTATAATTTAGCAAAATGTTTAAATTACACATATCAATACGAAGAAGCAAAAAAATACATTGATAAGGGTATCAAATTAGCTATTAATCTAAATACTTTATACTTATTGGGTGAACTATACTATGAAAAAGGTTCGAATTTACTAAAGCTTGAACAATCTAATAAAGAAGAAGTTGCTGATAACATGAAAACAGCTTTATTTATATTTGAATTAACAAAAAACGAAAAAAAATTACAAATAATTAAAGAAGAATATTTCAAAAAACATAATTGCTAAATAACTACTTATAGTACAATAAAACCCACAGGAAAAGTTCCTGTAGGTTTTACACTTATAAACCTCTTAATATTTTTTATAAACTTGATTCTAAAATATTATTACTTAATATGAATTTTTTAATGAAAGTTTACTTAACGTACTTTCTATTTTGAAATTTGCATTCTTATTAACACTTTATACTTCTCTTCCTTCCATATTAAAATTAAGATGGTTCAAGTAAGAGGAATGCAACTTAAAGTGTTTTTTTATGAGCTTTATCATCAACTATTTAGTGTTTCTTTAAATTAGTACATAACGTAGTTTTTTTGTACCAAGCTTTGTGAATGCAATTAGATTTATCCTTTAGTGTAGTTATATTATTAGAACATCCTGTAATATTTAGAGAGAGTATAGCCAATAAAAAACATAATATTAACTTCTTCAAATAACCACTTCTAACTCTTTTATAATTAACTTTTTTCATGGAATAAGATTCCTTATTAATTTTACATTACATTGAAGGGTGGAAAATATTCTTATACTCATAAATTGTTACGCTTGAGTAGGAGAGGGATTTTGGTTTGGGATTCAATTGATAAAGAAAGTGCTTTAAGTTGAAGGGAAATGTTCTAAGGTGTCTTTTCCTTATTTTTAAAAGGACATGCTCAATTCCATGTATAAAAAAATTCTACAATGAGACCTAGTACCTAGTCTAACGACGCGGTCACCTGTAAGATATTCGCATGAATAAACACTGTTCGCTCAGCAATTTTCACTGCAAATACCTTCTTGGCCTCGTCATATTGTTTCTACCCGCTAAAAAGAAAAACATCCTCTACATAGAGGATGTTTTTCTTTTTAGCGGTAGTTAATAAATTGTACGTCAATTGGTAAATCAGCGCTACGAACTGCTGCGATAACTGCTTGTAAGTCATCACGGCTTTTCGCTGTAACACGTACTTGATCATCTTGTACTTGTGTTTTTACTTTTAATTTCATTTCTTTAATGATGTTGTTAATTTTTTTCGCGTTATCTTTATCGATACCTTGTTGAAGTGTTGCACGTTGGCGAACAGTGTTACCAGCTGCCGCTTCAACTTTTCCGTAATCTAAGTTCTTAATTGGAACGTTACGTTTTACGAGTTTAGAAATAAGAACGTCTTTTACTTGCTCTAATTTGAACTCGTCGTCAGAAGTTAAAACAAGTACTTCTTTTTCAAGTTTAATATCACTTTTACTTCCTTTAAAGTCATATCGGTTTTGGATTTCTTTTAATGCAGTGTTAATTGCGTTTGTTACTTCAGGTAATTCTACTTTCGAAACGATGTCAAAAGAACTATCTTTTGCCATAGTTAGCACCTCCAAATAAATTTCTACTCTTTTTATGTACTGTACATACTAAAGTATAGCTGAAAACGAGCTTAGACTTAAGTGTTTTCATACTTATAATGATGTAACCTCATTTTATTATAGTGAATTTTGGGCAGTTGGACAAATAAAGAGAAAATCGTGTTATAATTAACTTTTGTTTGGAATGATAAAAATATAAAAAGTTAAAAAGTTCATTTTATATATATAGAAGGGAATTAAAAAATATGTATTTACAAATAGGATCGATTGAACAGGTAACTGTTTTACGCGAAACGGAAATTGGATATATGGTTGGAAATGAAGAAGAAGAAATTTTCCTACATAAAAATGAAGTAGCTGGAGAAATTGAAGAAGGCGATACGATTGATGTATTCTTATACCTTGACCACCAAAATCGTATTTCGGCAACAATGAAGGAGCCAATTATTACAACATATGATTGGAACTGGGTAAAGGTTGTAGAAGTTATTCCTAGTTTAGGTGTGTTTGTTGATATTGGTGTATCAAAAGATATACTAATTCCAGCTGATGAATTCCCAATTTATATGCCAGTATGGCCTGAAGTTGGAGATGAATTATATTGTACGTTAAAATTAACGAATCGTGATCGTTTAATTGCTCTTCCGGCAAGAGATAGTGATATGCAAGAAATCGTTGTAGATGCGACACCATCTATGCGTAATAAAAACGTAAACGGACGTGTGTATCGTTCACTTCAAGTTGGTTCGTTCGTATTAACAGATGAGCATTTCCGTGCATTTTTACATCATACAGAAAGAAAAGAACAAGTTCGCATCGGTCAACGTGTAACGGGACGAATTATTGATGTAAAAGATGACGGTACAATTAACATTTCACTTCTTCCTCGTAAAGAAGAAGGAATGGAAGATGATGCTGCAGTGATTTATGCATATATGGAAGAACGAGGCGGAGCAATGCCGTTTTGGGATAAGAGTTATCCAGAAGACATTAAAGAACGTTTCAATATGAGTAAAGCTGCATTTAAGCGTGCACTTGGTAAGTTGATGAAAGAAGAAAAGGTTTACCAAGAAGAAGGTTGGACGTACTTTAAGAAATAAAGGAAATAAAAAGCACCACCTTATATTTTACCTATAAGGTGGTGCTTTTTTAATTCCCTTGCTCATGTACAAGAGTAAACGTATCTTTCAACTCACTATCATTTATTTTAATATTTGCTTTTTTTAATTCGTCTTGCAATAGTTTTTTACCGAATATAGGGTCAGAGATACGTTCTTCTTCTAAGTTTTTGCGAATAGAGTCTTTCACTTCATCATAGGGTTTTAATTCTTTTTTATCAGTTAATTTAATAATATGATAACCGTTTGGTGATGTAACGGGATTGCTAATTTGTCCGACCTTTAGTTTATAGGCAGCAGTTTCAAATTCAGGTGCCATTCTACCTGAATTGAAATATCCGAGGTCTCCGCCTTTTTCTTTTGATAGTAGGTCTTGCGATTCTTGTTTTGCTAGTTCTTCAAATGAAGCACCAGCATCTAATTTTTTCTTTATTTCTTTCGCTTCATTTTCGTCACTTACTAAAATATGGCTTGCTTTAATTTCTGGTTTATAGTGGTCTTTCACGTCTTTCTCTGTAATACTTTTCTTAATCGCTTCATTCATAGCAAGTTTGAACTTAATTTGATTTTTGAAATCAGCTTCATCTTTTAAACCATTGTTTTTCAATACGTTTTTAAATTGGTCTCCGTATTGATTTTTTGCTTTTTGTAATTCTTTATCTACATCATCGTCAGATACTTTATATTTTTTCGTGATAACGTCTTGCGCCATCATTTCGTACAGCATGTCTTTTCCGTAACGATCTTTCAACTGTTTTTCGAAGTCGCTCTTCGTAATGGTTGAGTCTGTTGCTGTAGCGACTGTATCTGAGTCGTTTTTTTGTCCACAAGCAGATAGCATTAATATACTTAGTAGTGCAGTAATAATGAAAATGTGTTTTCCTCTCATGCTAACACCTCATCCGAATATGTTATCGCTATTGTAGAATATAGAAGTGAACATGAAGTGAATTTTTAATGTTTTTTCCTGTGAAATGTAAAAAAAGTACATCAACAATATTGTTGATGTACGATGGAATCAAAGGTGATCGGTCTTTTTGGAATAAGCACGCTTACCTTGCTCTATATTCTTTTGTTCTTGCTCATTTTTTTGCGCGCGTTTTGCATTATTATCGCGTGCTTTTTTGTCGTTATCACTCGTATGTGGCATATGTATCAACTCCATTTCTAAACGTTGTACGTTTATCATTTCCTTTTTCGTAAAGACTATGTATAGCAGTGTATTCATGAATAATGAAGGTGGATTGGAAATGGATTTGAAGTTGAATTATACCGAACTTATAAAGAAGTTAATCGTTGTAATCGTCGCAGGTTTGTTAAATGCGATTGGAATGAATTTATTTTTAACGCCAGCGAAAGTGTATGCAAGTGGCTTTGCTGGATTGTCTCAATTGCTATCACAAATATTAGGTGATTTTTTATCTATTCACATATCAACCGGGGTATTATTTAGCTTGTTTAATATTCCAGTCGTTATTTTAGCATGGAAAAAGGTTGGAAAGGCCTTTACTTTCTTTAGTTTTCTTTGCGTTATCTTTATGACTATGTTTTTAGAAATTATTCCAGTTAGAGCAGTTTCAAACGACATCATATTAAATGCGATTTTTGGTGGGCTTATTTCAGCAATCGGGGTAGGGATTGCGTTGAAGTGGGGGGCTTCTACAGGTGGTTTAGATATAATCGCCATGATTTTATCAAAGATTAAAGACAAGCCTGTCGGTACGTATTTTTTCTTCTTTAATGCACTGATCATTATCGCTGCCGGCTATGTGTATGGATGGGAAAAAGCATTATATACTTTAGTGACTTTGTATGTGTCAACGCGAATCATCGATGCAATTCATACGCGTCATGTGAAGATTACGGCATTAATCGTTACGAAGAATGGGGCGGATGTACGAAAGGCGATTCACTCACGCTTAGTGAGGGGGATTACAACTATACCAGCAACTGGTGCTTATACGAATGAAAATAAGGAAATGTTAATGATTGTTATTACCCGTTACGAACTGTACGAATTGGAGAGGGTTATTAAACAAGTGGACCCAGGTGCATTTACAAACGTACTGCAAACAGTTGGGGTGTTCGGATTGTTTCGAAAAGATTAAAGAGGACCAAAGCTGGTCCTCTTTTTTAATGTGCATTCGTAATGTTTTGCAACTGCTCTTGCATTTCACGTAGCTGAACTTTTTCAGCAGTTGAAGAATTTGCGTAAGCGGATTGCAAAGCATTTTTTGCTCTATATACGAGATCTTGTTGCTCGACGCCGCTTGAACAAGATACAGCATTTGCAACAGCATCTCTAGCTTGTTGAAATAGTAAGTTCCCCATTTAGACCCCTCCAAAAGAAGAGTTACTTCTCGCTTTTTCTGCCTCAGCTAATGTACCTCGGTACGGGAATCTTGCATCATGCTTCATAACAGCATCGGCTCCTTGTTGGATAAAACGTTTTGATTTGTTCTTTTTACCCATTCGAAAAACCCCCTTTATTTAGCTGAAAACAATCGACGCGCTGACTTGTGCGTCTAATGATAGTATGAGCGTTTGGCGAGAAACTATAAGCAGGGAATTTTTAGATTACAACCCAAGAACCTCTTCTAAATATAGTGCAATACCATCTTCTTCGTTCGTTAGCGTCGTATGGTTTGCGAGTGATTTTAATTCAGGGATGGCATTTCCCATTGCGATGCCGTGACCAGCAAATTCAATCATTTCAAAGTCGTTATCTTCATCACCGAAAGCGATGATTCGCTCTTGTGGAATGTTATAATGACTAGAAATTTTTTGTAGTCCAACAGCTTTATTTAATCCGCTTTTTACAATTTCAATAATCGGCCAAGGTGCGCCCCACTTTCTATGGTCGATTACTTCAGCGTGCATATCAGTTAAATGTTGACGAATTGCACTGGAATGCTCGTCATGTGCGTCAATTAATAAGCAAGTTGGATGATCATTTAAAATATTTAATAAGTCTCCTGTAAAAATGTTTGGAGAACCGAATTCGAAAATATGTTTTTTATCTTCATCAATTTCACGCACATACACATCGTCCATTACTTCAGCGTATATGTTTTTTACGCCAAAATCAAAGCAAGCCCGGACAATTTCTTGCGCTGTTGCTAGCTCAAGAGGAGAGTGATGTGTGCCCCACTTTGAATCAAGAGGGTGATGTACGTAAGCGCCATTAAAGTTTACGATTGGTGTATTTAGACCAAGTTCTTTATAGTAATCATAACTAGCGCGGAATGGACGTCCTGTTGAGATAACAACAATATGTCCTTGTTCCTTTGCTTTTGCAATTGTATGTTTCGTTCGAGTGGAAATTATTTTGTTGTCTGTTAATAAAGTGCCGTCTAAGTCTAGTGCGATTAAATGTTGTTTGTTCATAATTTCACCTCTTATAATATTTTTTTGTTTTTATCTGTATTTCCGTTTTTAATCTGCAGAAATAAGAGGTTAGACTGGGTGAGACCACCAAAGATGGAAAGTTCACTATATATCCATCTTACGTCGCAAAGTGCTGCGGTGTCTACTATTTCTCGTTGGAAATTAAGAAAAGTCAACATCTTTTTAGAAAGTTCAAACAATGTTTCTTTCATTATGGACAAATTGTGAAAAGGGTTACATTTCTCGTATGATGAGGCTTATAATGAACATGTAATCTTCTCGTATATGTTTGACTCTCCTTTGAAACTGGCCTATAGTAGGTTGGTTTCTTTTTTTTCTACAAATAGGAAAGAAATCCCTGCTTTAAGCTTGTGTCATTCATGTATATGTACAAGAACGAAATGTAGTACCTGTTTCCTAAACATGACAGAAAAGCTTTCTTTTAAAATGGATATACTAATGAGGCAAAGACGTCATGGAAGGAGAATGGAAATGGGACAAAATCGCAGGTTTCGTTCTGGACAAAAAGCGCCGAATGATGGCATTTACGTAGAAATTGGTGAAACGGGAAGTATGGTAAAAGACCCGCAAATGGTGAAACTAACTGCTGGTGACAAGTTTCCAGATAACACAAATCATAACCGTCAGTGGACGTATAAAAGAAAACCGTAACAGGAGCCGCAATCGTTATTGCGGCTTTTTTGTCGTTACACATTTTAATTTCATTTACCGTATATTTTTCAGTTGTATCATGAATGCTCCTTTTTTCTTTTTCAAATAATAAGTTTGAAAATACATAAGCAAAATTATTGTATAAAAAAGTCAGTTGGCGTATAATCAAATCAAAGGTCAAAGAAAGTCAAACATTTGGAGGACTGTAAAGATGGACTTAAATCAAATGACAACAAAAACACAAGAGGCGATTATGAGTGCCCAATCTTTAGCGGTATCTCATCACCATCAAGAAGTAGATACTGTTCATCTCTTGTTTACATTATTAGAAGAGCAAGATGGGTTAGCAGTACGTATTTTTCAAAAAATGAACGTCGATATAGAAGCATTAAAACAAGGCGCCGAAAATTTAATTAAGAAAAAGCCTTCCGTAACGGGGAGCGGTGCAGAAGCAGGTAAATTATATATAACAGGTGCTCTGCAACAACTACTTGTAAGAGCAGGAAAAGAAGCAGAGAAATTGCAAGATGATTACATTTCAGTGGAACATGTATTACTTGCTTTTACTGAAGAAAAAGGCGATATAAACCAATTATTTACAAGATTTCATATTACGAAAGATAACTTATTACAGTCTTTAATGACAGTTCGGGGGAATCAAAGAGTGACTAGTCAAAATCCAGAAGCAACTTATGAAGCGTTAGAAAAATATGGTCGTGATTTAGTAGCGGAAGTAAGAGCGGGGAAAATTGACCCTGTTATCGGCCGCGATAGTGAAATTCGCCGCGTAATCCGCATTCTTTCACGTAAAACGAAAAACAACCCAGTTTTAATTGGTGAACCAGGTGTTGGTAAAACAGCAATCGTTGAAGGGTTAGCACAGCGTATTGTGAAAAAAGATGTACCTGAAGGCTTAAAAGATAGAACAATCTTTGCATTAGATATGAGTGCGCTTGTAGCTGGAGCGAAATTCCGCGGTGAATTTGAAGAGCGTCTCCAAGCTGTATTAAATGAAATTAAAAAGAGTGAAGGACGCATTTTATTATTCATTGATGAACTTCACACAATCGTCGGCGCTGGTAAAACAGAAGGCGCAATGGATGCAGGAAATATGTTAAAACCGATGCTTGCGCGTGGTGAACTGCATTGTATCGGGGCGACGACGTTAGATGAATATCGTAAATATATTGAGAAAGATCCAGCGCTAGAAAGACGTTTCCAACAAGTATTAGCAGAAGAACCAACTGTTGAAGATACAATTTCCATTTTACGTGGTTTAAAAGAGCGCTTTGAAATTTATCATGGTGTAAATATTCATGACCGCGCAATTGTAGCAGCATCAGTTTTATCAGATCGATATATTTCGGATCGTTTCTTACCGGATAAAGCAATTGATCTTGTTGACGAAGCGTGCGCAACAATTCGTACAGAAATTGATTCTATGCCAACAGAATTAGATGAAGTAACGCGTCGCATTATGCAGCTGGAAATTGAAGAAGCAGCTCTTGGAAAAGAGAAAGACTTTGGTAGCCAAGAACGTCTAAAAACATTGCAACGTGAATTATCGGATTTAAAAGAAGTGGCAAGTGGCATGAGAGCCAAATGGGAGAAAGAAAAAGAAGATATTCACAAAGTTCGTGACTTACGTGAACATTTAGAGCGTCTGCGCCGTGAATTAGAAGAAGCAGAAGGTAATTACGACTTAAATAGAGCAGCGGAACTTCGCCACGGAAAAATTCCTGCAATTGAAAAAGAGTTAAAAGAAGCAGAAGAAATGGGCGCGAATAATAAACAAGAAAATCGTTTATTACGTGAGGAAGTAAGTGAAGAAGAGATTGCTGATATTGTTTCACGCTGGACTGGTATTCCTGTCGCAAAACTCGTTGAAGGTGAACGTGAGAAATTATTACGATTAGAGCAAATTTTATCAGAGCGTGTTATCGGACAAGAAGAAGCGGTAAGCCTAGTATCAGACGCAGTTCTTCGTGCTCGTGCTGGTATTAAAGACCCGAACCGTCCAATTGGTTCCTTCATCTTCTTAGGACCGACTGGTGTTGGTAAAACAGAACTTGCAAAAACGTTAGCGCAGTCTTTATTTGATAGTGAAGAGCAAATGATTCGTATTGATATGTCTGAGTACATGGAGAAACACGCTGTGTCACGCTTAATTGGTGCACCTCCTGGATATGTTGGATATGAAGAGGGCGGTCAATTAACAGAAGCAGTAAGACGTAAACCGTATTCTGTTATTTTGTTAGATGAAATCGAAAAAGCACATCCAGAAGTATTCAACATTTTATTACAAATGTTAGATGACGGACGCATTACAGATTCGCAAGGACGTACAGTAGACTTTAAAAACACAGTTATTATTATGACGTCAAATATTGGATCTGCTCATTTATTAGATGGATTAGAAGAAGATGGCTCAATTAAAGAGGAATCAAGAGAACTTGTCATGGGGCAATTAAGAGGACATTTCCGACCAGAGTTTTTAAATCGTGTCGACGAAATTATTTTATTCAAACCTCTTACAACGAATGAAATTAAAGGTATTGTTGATAAAATTGTAAAAGAATTACAAGGCCGTTTAGCTGACCGTCATATTACGGTACAATTAACAGACGTAGCGAAAGAGTTTGTTGTCGAAGCTGGCTTCGATCCGATGTACGGAGCTCGTCCATTAAAACGATATGTACAGCGTCAAGTTGAGACGAAATTAGCGAGAGAATTAATTGCAGGAACGATTACTGACAATAGTCATGTAGTTGTTGATGTAGAAAATAACGAATTAGTCGTTCATGTGAAGTAAAACAAAAAAGAGTTCGGATAAAATCCGGACTCTTTTTTTAGTGTTGTTCTACTGGCTCGTTTGGAATTGCAGCTGCAATTGCTAGTACGAATACCGCAAGAACAACTGAGAAAATAGACGCTTGGTTAAAATCGTATGTACCGCCAGTCATAGAGCCGATTACGTAGCTCATCATATGTACAAGCAAGAACGACCAAATTAATGCCCAAATGAAACGCATATTTTACACCTCTATTCGTTCAATCTGTCCTTATTGTAACACAATTGAAAAAAGAATATAGAAAAATATTTGTAGATTTTTCAACGCAAATTTGCATTCCGTTCATACATTATAAAAGAGTACTTTTATACGTTTAGAAAATAAGGCGGGGGAAAAATGAGTATTACGGAACGTTTTTTTTACTTAGAAAAAGAACCATGTGTCATTTATTTACCGGAGAAGCCAAATGGATTTTCTGTCATGCTTCTAGGTGATTACAACTACTTTATTGAGAATGGTACAAGTTTATGGACACAGCATGCGGGTAGATCTTATTTTTTACATGGCCTTATTGAGGAAGGCTATACGGTCTTTTCTTCTAATTTATACGGAAGACATTGGGGAAACGATCAATCTGTTCGTCTAGCAAAACGCCTATATGACGTTGTTCTGAGAAAAGAGACATTGAATGCGAAAATGCACATTATGGCAGATGGTATGGGGGCACTTGTAGCACTTGAAATGATGAACAAATACCCTGAATGTATACGTTCTGTCATTATGTTAAATCCGTGTTTAGATTTACCAGAATATGTGGAGTTTGAGAAAGAGCATAAATTTTTTTACAAGAGACTCTTGAAGGAATTAAGTTTAGCGTATGATGCTAAAGAAGAAGAATTAGAATCGAAAATAAATAAGAAATCATTTACGCTTCTTCCGTCTTGTGTACCTGTTAAAATTTTTGTATCAACACAAGAAAAAAGAGGAAGAAAACAGTTGCTACGTAAATACGAGAAAATGAGGCAATTGAACCAATGCGATACTTCTGTCTTATTCCATCTGCAAGATGTGAAATATAAAATGGTTAGGCAAACGACTGATTTCTTTAAAAAATATGAAGAAGAATTGTGAAGCTCCCATATACATAAATGAGGAGCTATTTGTTTCAAGGAGAAAGGGTGGGTGGTATGGAACGCGTGCTAATTATAGGTGCACTTACGTTTGTAGGTTATCACCTTGTGAATAAAATGATTGCAGAAGAAGTAGAAGTATATGGTCTTGATTTTGATGAATTCGATAGTATGACAAAAATTAATGAAGAGAAGTTATTGTTAATTGGGCGAAATGCGTTATTTACGTATTATTCGATAAGAGATGAAGACGGATGGAGATCCGTAGAGGAAGAGAAATTTGATGCCGTTTACTTTTGTCTGTATGAGCCTAACCAACAAAGTGGCTTTCGAAATGAAAGAGTTATATTACAGTATTTAAAGCGAATGATAAGACTGTGTGAAGAACATAAAGTGAAGTTAAATCTAATTTCTTCTATTGAAGTAGGAAACGTAGATGAGTCCGAAAATAAACGTCTATTTGCGAAAGTGGAAGAAGGATTGAAAAAAGGAGAGGTACAATATAGTGTATTTCGAGTTCCTACATTATATGGGCCATGGCAACCATCTTTTATGATGTATCATCAGCTCATGTTATCAGAACTGGGTGAGAAAGAGTGCCATTATACAAGTGAGGAAAACGCCAGTGATCTACTGTACGTTGAAGATGTATGTGAATACTTATGGGAAAATGGCATGAACGAGGAATATCTCGGTATATATAATTTACTTAGTGGTAAAAAATCATTATGGAAAAAAGGTATGAACCTTTTACGTGCAGAGGATAAAGTGAAAAAAGAGAATCTGGAAGAAAGAGATGGAACAGTAGAGGTTATTTCGATAAAAAGAAATACTCCGTTAGAATACGGTTTAAATAAACAATTGGCACATATGAAAAAATATAAAGAGTTATACGAAGGATAGAGAGCGTGTTACACTATGTATGTGAAAGTTTTAATGGAGAGGAAGAACATAATATGAATGAGAAAAGCATGCAATTTTTACAAATCGCAATGAAGCATTTACCAGAAGCAAAGGCCATTTTAGATGATAATGGAATTGCGCTTGATATGGAGAAAGCTCAACCAGTATTAGAGTTATTGATGAAAGTTATGAACGAAGCATATGAGCTTGGGAAAGCAGATCAAGAATAAAAAGCATAAAAAGAATAAAAAGCATCTTTTGAGATGGAAGAGAGGCCCGAACCGTGGATAGAAGCGGTCAGGGCCTTTTTATATTTCGAAAGAACAGGTAAAGGTATGTTTCCGTTTCTTTTCATAAACAATAAGGTGAATAATGCGTTCGCTTTATGTTTTAGCAGAAATATATTCTAGACAAAAATACATTTATGTTTTAAAATTAGTACCAAGTCATAATAATTGATATAAAACGGAGGGCTGCGATGTGAACGTGGGCATTTTAGGGATCGGAAGATATGTGCCGGAAAAAGTAGTCACAAATCACGATTTAGAGAAAATAATGGATACATCCGATGAATGGATTCGTACGAGAACAGGTATTGCGGAAAGACGCATTGCCGATGATACAATAGATACTTCATATATGGCCGTAGAGGCTTCTAAAAAAGCACTTGAAGATGCAGGGATTAGCGGAGAGGATATCGATCTTATTTTAGTAGCAACAGTAACGCCAGATCGTGCTTTTCCAGCAGTAGCTTGTGTTATTCAAGAAGCGATTGGCGCAAAACATGCAGCTGCAATGGATTTAAGTGCAGCATGTGCTGGTTTTATGTACGGAATGATTACAGCGCAGCAATTTATTCAAACGGGAACTTATAAAAATATACTAGTAGTTGGTAGTGATAAACTATCTAAAATTGTAGATTGGAACGATCGAAATACAGCAGTACTATTTGGAGACGGAGCCGGTGCGATCGTAATGGGAGCTGTTTCAGAAGGTAAAGGCGTTCTATCTTTCGAATTAGGAGCGGACGGAAGTGGCGGTAAGCATCTTTATCAAGATGAGTATGTTATGATGAATGGCAGAGAAGTCTTTAAATTTGCTGTTCGTCAACTTGGGGATTCTTGTCTTCGCGTTCTAGATAAAGCTGGTCTTACGAAAGAAGATGTGGATTTCTTAGTACCGCATCAAGCGAATATTCGTATTATGGAATCTGCAAGAGAGAGATTAAATTTACCACAAGAAAAAATGAGTATGACAATTGAGAAGTTCGGTAATACATCAGCTTCTTCCATTCCGATTGCAATGGTAGAGGAATTGCAAAACGGACGTATTCAAGATGGTGATTTAATTATACTTGTTGGTTTTGGTGGCGGATTAACATGGGGAGCAGTCGCTCTTCGTTGGGGTAAATAAGGACTGAGAGAAAAAAAGGAGTGTATTTTGTATGGAAAAAAAGAGGGTCGTAATTACAGGATTAGGAGCTGTTACACCGGTCGGTACAGATGTTGAAACAGCGTGGGAAAACATTAAAAAAGGTGTATCTGGAATCGGACGACTTACAAGAATTGATCCGGAACTATTTCCAGCAAAAGTAGCAGCAGAAATTAACGATTTTGAAGTCGAGAAATATATTGATAAAAAAGAAGCGCGTCGTATGGATCGCTTTACACAATATGCAGTAGCAGCAGCGAAAATGGCAGTTGCAGATGCAAAGCTTGAGATTACAGAAGAAAATGGACCTCGAATTGGTGTATGGATTGGTTCTGGTATTGGTGGTATGGAAACATACGAAGAACAATTTAAGATTTTTACTGAGAAAGGCCCGCGCCGCGTGAGCCCATTCTTCGTACCGATGATGATTCCAGATATGGCAGCAGGCCAAGTATCAATCGCAACAGGAGCAAAAGGAATTAACACTTGTTCTGTAACGGCTTGTGCATCTGGTGCAAACTCAATTGGTGATGCGTTTAAAGCAATTCAGCGTGGTGATGCTGATGCAATGATTACGGGCGGGGCAGAGGCGCCGTTAACAAGTATGGCATTCGCAGGATTTAGCTCAGCGAAAGCATTAACATTCAATGAAGATCCAGCAACAGCTTGCCGTCCATTCGATAAAAACCGTAGTGGTTTCGTAATGGGTGAAGGTTCAGGTATTTTAATTCTTGAAGAATTAGAGCACGCATTAGCTCGTGGTGCTCACATTTATGCGGAAATCGCTGGTTACGGTGCAACTGGTGATGCATTCCATATTACAATGCCAGCTCCTGGCGGTGAAGGCGGCGTGCGCGCAATGCGTCAAGCTTTAGCGGATGCAGGTCTACAGCCAGAAGATATTGATTACATTAATGCGCATGGTACAAGTACGGATGCGAATGAAAAGTATGAAACGATGGCAATTAAAGAAACGTTCGGAGAGCATGCGTATAAAGTAGCAATCAGCTCAACGAAATCAATGACAGGTCACTTATTAGGAGCAGCTGGTGCTGTTGAAGCGATCTTCTCTATTAAATCAATTACAGACGGAGTAATTCCTCCAACAATTAACTATGAGACACCAGATCCA
Source organism: Bacillus paranthracis (assembly GCF_001883995.1). Taxonomy (GTDB): domain Bacteria; phylum Bacillota; class Bacilli; order Bacillales; family Bacillaceae_G; genus Bacillus_A; species Bacillus_A paranthracis. Next base: position 109,884 of record NZ_MACE01000008.1, read on the forward strand.
GAATGTGACTTAGATTACGTACCGAATAATGCGAGACATCAAGAAGTAAACGCGGTGTTAAGTAATTCATTAGGATTCGGTGGTCATAACGCAGTATTAGTATTTAAAGCGTATAAATAATAGATGAGATAAGGAGTTTTTTCGCGATATATTGCGAAAAAACTCCTTATTTATTTTTACGTCTTTTTCTCTTTTTGCATATACATAAGAAAAAGGAGGGATAAAGATGGGGGTTGTTGAAACTGCTGAGTGGTTACATCTATATTATGGACGGCCAGAAAAGCTGTGTGAGAAGTTTACGAAGTATATCCCGCTGCCAAAAGAAAGGTTGTATCGCTTTTTAATTTCTAAAGGTATGTATCGCCCTGTTATGCGAGGAGAACGAGAAATTAAAGAGTTAGAGAAAAAGGAAGTTTGGAAAGAGTTACGTGCAGAGTATGAGAAACTGAAAAATTGGTTAAAAGGTCCAGATGTCCCTGTCTTTATTCTATTATCAGATTCCTATAATCGAACTGTACAAGAAGAGTATAACGGCAGGGCTGGATTATCTATGCGTCACGTTATTTTCTTATTCGTATGTGGACGGAATTCGGTGGAAGAATTAAAAGTGCTATTGGCGCATGAATATCATCATATATGCAGGTTGCATCAAATTGAGACGAAAGAAACGGAATATACATTACTTGATACGATGATTATGGAAGGGTTAGCTGAGCAAGCGGTAACGGAAAGATATTCAGAAAAAAACAATGCACCGTGGACGACGTATCTTTCAAAAGAAGAGGCTATATATTATTGGAAAAACGTTGTATATGAAAGAATAAGTATAAAGCGAGGAACAAGGGAGCACGACATCTTATTAAATGGATTTCACTCTTATCCGAAGATGCTTGGCTATGCGCTTGGATTTCATATTGTCAAAGATTGTGTAACTTTGGAAGGAGAAGATACACTTTCTTTATTACCTATAGATGCAAAAGAAATATTGAATAAAGCAAAAACATTTCATATATAAAAAAACAGGAGCTCTCTTTCCTGTTTTTTTAGTATTAATAGAAGAAAAAATAATAATTAGAATATATTTCCTTAGGTGGAATAAAGTTAAGAAAAATTGAACATAATGATGGATACAAACAGTAGTGAAGTGAGGGGTAGTGAATGTTATATCTACATGATGTATGGGTAAATTGGTTTGAAGGTGAAGAAAATGGGTATAACGTTTGTCATTTTTACGAATGGCGGAAAGATGATACGATTGAGCTATTAGATCAAGTGCCATTATTAAAAGTAGATTCCACATTATATCATTACATCGAGAACGAATTGTTAGAGCTTCCGCAAAAAATGTTGGAAGACGTACATCATAAGGCTTATATTCGTAAAAATCATGAACGTTTGCAGCAAGAGTATTGCTTTGTAGTTACAGATGGAAAAGGAATTATTGCAATCGATACAATTGGTTACAATGTGCCAATTCGAAAGAGCAGACTTATACCGCGCCAAGAGCAGATGGTATATGAGATGGTAGAAAACGTACAAGCAGAAAAGTATGAGTTCCAAGTAGAAGAAATGGAAAAAGAACATCATATTTTATCACCATCACCTTTCATTATGAATGGCTTAACTCGTAAAGAAAGACAGCTTAAACAATTATTATTTATGGCGTTAGATCAATTACATACAACGAAAAACACAGCAGAAATTCGCTATTGGTTCACAGAGTGGGATCCATCAGCATACGGAATGGTTCAACATATGGAATTTGAAGATATTTGGGCTAAGCTGTATGATGAAGCGAAAGCAGGTTGGTCTGAGAAGCACGAACAATTATGCGAGCGTCTCGTAAAAGGACAGCCATTTTTTGAAAAGTTATGGGAAATGGAAAACGAGCAAAAGGTAAATTAAAAAACCGCCGATTGGCGGTTTTTTTTATTTGTTGTAGTCTAGCTCCAGCGGCAAG
>NZ_MACE01000009.1 GCF_001883995.1 Bacillus paranthracis
TTCCTGCGAGGCAAAAAACGCCTCTACGTCAGGAGCTCCATCCCCCTCACATTCTAAGCGAGCCGCTTCTGCTTTATATGAAATCCAGCTCCAGCGGCAAGCTCTTCGTGTCTAAGAACCTTCCGCATAAGAAGGCAAAAAGCGCCTTTTATGCGAAAGAACCTTAGCCAGTCAGAGCTGAACGAGCCGCCTCCGCTTTATATGTAATCTAGCTCCGGCTCCTAACCCTTCGCGTCTAAGAACCTTCCCCACAAGAAGGTAAAAAGCACCTTCTGTGGGAAAGAACCTTAGCCGTCAGGGCTAAGCAGTCGCCTCCGCTTTATATGTTACCTACGTTTTCTGCTTAGTCCCATTGCGTTTTCTACTTTGCGTAGTTGTTTGAATGCGACGCGGTTTGCTTTTTCGGCACCTTTGTCTAGAATTTCGTCTAGTTCTGGTGAGTTGATTAGTTCGTTATATTTGTCTTGGATTGGACGAATTGCCTCTACGACTACTTGCGCTAAGTCGCCTTTGAAGTCGCCATATCCTTTTCCTTCGTACATTGCTTCAATTTCTTCAACTGTTTTTCCAGAGAATGAAGAGTAGATTGTTAATAAGTTAGAGATGCCAGGTTTGTTTTCTTTATCAAATTTCACGATACCTTCAGAATCAGTTACAGCACTTTTAATTTTCTTTTCAATTGTTTTTGGTTCATCAAGCATGCTGATCATTGATTTTGGATTCGGATCAGATTTACTCATTTTTTTCGTAGGCTCTGTTAGTGACATAACGCGAGCTCCTACTTTTGGAATGCGAATTTCAGGAATTGTGAATACTTCACGGAAGCGTTTGTTGAAACGCTCTGCTAGGTCACGTGTTAATTCCATATGTTGCTTTTGGTCATCACCAACAGGCACGATTTCAGTGTTGTAAAGTAAAATATCAGCAGCCATTAATGGTGGATACGTTAGTAATCCAGCTGGTACTGAATCTCTACCTGACGCTTTATCTTTATATTGCGTCATACGCTCTAATTCTCCAACGTAAGCAACTGATTGCATAATCCATCCTAGTTGAGCGTGTGCCGGTACTTCTGATTGTACAAATAACGTAGCTTTTTCAGGATCGATACCGCATGCTACATAAAGTGCAGCAAGACTGCGGATGTTTTTACGAAGCCCGACGGGATCTTGAGGCACTGTAATCGCATGTTGATTTACAATACAGAAATAACAGTCGTGTTCGTTTTGAAGCTCTGTAAATTGCTTCATAGCCCCTAAATAGTTTCCAAGTGTAATCGTTCCACTCGGCTGAATACCAGAAAAGATAACTGACATAAGTAATTCCTCCTAAATTTGAATGCGTGATAGGGAAGAGAAGGCAAACAAAAAAGCCCATTCATCCCAAAAAACTATAGGGACGAATGGACCGCGGTACCACCCTAATTATTTCACTACTGTGAAATCTCTCTAATCCATAATAACGTTTGGATATAACGCCAAAGCCTACTACTTTCGGTTCGGTTTGGAGCTCAAAAGCCCATTCCATACTGTACAATTACTTGTTCACACCAGCCACAAGCTCTCTGAAATTGCCTCAATATGTACTCTTCTTTATCATCGCATACATATAAATTTATTTATTGTTACTTGAGCTCTTTAAATATGAAAGAACTAAAGTTTTATAACAAAATGTTTTGCAGATTATTATATCATATGGGATAGTGTTTGCAAACTACATCAAAATAGTAAAGCTAATGAAGGTCGAGAACAACCCAAGAACGATACCGGTAATGCAAATTGGATACGTCCATTTGAATGAATATGTTTTATAAATACGTTCTTTCTTATCGACAGGTTCCTCTACTTCTTCAATTAAAGAGTCGATTTTTTTGTTCGTACCAAATACTCTTTGGAAGGCGTAAATTGTTACATTAAAAAATCCATTTTGAAATATGAATAAAAAACCGCCTATAAGAATAAAAAATAGTGCGATATAGAACGAGATGTTGACAAAATTCAACAAAAACTGCGATGAAACAAGGAATGCGCCAATACTAGAAGCAATTATCGCTATGAAAATTAGTATACAAGTATGAAAAAAAACTTTATTCAAAATGTTCCCCTCCGTCAAAATATTACTAGAATTATTATACTATAAAAGCTATAATATGTACTAGAACTAATTTTTTGAAAATTATACGCAATTAAAGGTCTGATTGCAAGATGATGGTAGCAATGTTAACGTATCCCTTTACAAAAAAATAAAAAAATAAACATTTTATTAAAAATTTTAACAAAAAAACAAAAAACTATATTCACAATTGTTATATTATATGTATAATGAAAATTGTAGAAACTTGGAGATTATTCTTTCAATTCTACTTTTTTACAAGTGAGGGTACAGGAAGTGCAATTAGGGGAGGCAACACAACATGAAGAAAAAGATACCGTTATTACTTGCATCGACTTTAACTGCAAGTATGTTGCTTGGTGCGTGTAGCTATCAGAAGGATGACGCAAAAGCAAAAGGGAAAGAAAACGCTACGAGTAGTAGTAACGGAAAGCAGATTCTTAATTTAACAGAGTTATCTGAAATTCCGTCAATGGATGCATCATTAGCATCTGACTCTGCATCTTCTACAGCATTAAATAATACGATGGAAGGTTTATATCGTATCGGCAAAGATCAAAAGAGAGTGCCTGGAATTGCTGAAGATGTTCAGAAGCTAGACGATGGAAAGAAATACATATTTAAATTAAGAAAAGATGCGAAGTGGTCGAATGGGGAACCTGTAACAGCAAAAGACTTTGTGTATTCTTGGAAAAGAGCAGTAAATCCAGATACAAAAGCGACGTATTCGTACATTATGTTCGATATTAAAAATGCAGAGAAAATTCATAAAAAAGAATTACCTGCTGACCAATTAGGTGTAAAAGCGATTGATGACTATACATTAGAAGTGGAATTAGACAATCCCGTTCCTTACTTTGTTGATTTAACGGTTTATCCAGTATTTTACCCGCTCAATGAGAACTTTGTAAAAGCACAAGGTGATAAGTTTGGGTTAGAGGCAAATACAACATTATATAATGGGCCATTTGTTATGAGTGATTGGAAACATGAGCAAAGCTTCCAGTTTAAGAAGAACCCATCATATTGGGATAATAAAACGGTTAAAATCGAAGAAATTAACTTTAATATTGTTAAAAATACGTCAACTGATGTAAATTTATATGAGACAAACTCAATTGATCGTGCGGCTCTATCTTCAGAATTTGTTGATAAGTTTAGACAAAGCCCAGAATTCCACACAAGAAAAGAAGCAGGGGTTGCTTACCTAAGATTTAATCAAAGTAATCAATACTTAAGCAATAAAAACTTAAGAAAAGCAATTTCAATGTCCTTTGACCGTGATAACATTGCGAAGGTTATTTTAAATAATGGTGCAATTGGAGCTTATGGATTTGTTGGAAAAGATTTCGCTGAAGGTCCGAATAAAAAAGATTTCCGAGCTGAAAATGGGAATTTAGTTGAAACAAATCCAAAAGAAGCGAAAAAATTGTGGGAAACAGCGAAGAAAGAGCTTGGCACTGATAAAATCGAACTAGAATTCTTAAACTTCGATAATGAGGATGCGAAAAAAGTTGGTGAATTCTTAAAAGGTGAGATGGAAAAGAACTTACCAGGTTTATCTATTAAAATTAAACAGCAGCCATTCGCACAAAAAAATAAATTAGAAGATTCTCAGCAATATGATATTGCGTTTGGTATTTGGGGACCAGATTTCCCAGATCCAATTTCATATTTAGATATGTTTGTTACGAATGGTTCTCAAAATAAAACAGGCTATTCTAATCAGAAATATGATGAGTTAATTCTAAAAGCTAAAACAGATACAAAAGATTTACAAGCACGCTGGGACAACCTATTAGAAGTAGAGAAGATGTTAATTAAAGAGGATGCAGTTATCACTCCAATCTTCCAAAAAGGTTCAGCGTATGTAGTAAAAGGTGCTGTAAAAGATATTATCCCAATTAACTATGGTGGTAAATTAACTTACAAATGGGCATCTGTTGAACAAAAATAATCTTTTTTCCATCGTTTACTAGGGTATATGCCTATGATGGGCATGTACTCTTATTTTAAAAAAATAAAAGTAAGAATATTTTAAACTATCTTATTGCTTTTGAGAAAAACGGGGAGGTGCTTGACTATGGGACGTTATGTATTAAAACGTTTCGTGTACATGGCTTTGACATTATTTTTAATTACTACGTTGACTTTCTTTTTGATGAAATTACTTCCAGGTTCTCCGCTTAAAAATCAGGAGAAGTTATCACCGGCACAAAAAGAAATCATTCTTGAAAAATATGGTTTAAATGATCCAGTACCAGTTCAATATGCACGTTACTTAGGTAACTTAGCAAAAGGGGATTTAGGGGTATCATTCCAATATGATAACCGTCCAGTAACAGACATGATTGTGGATCGCATTGGACCATCAGCACAACTTGGTTTACAAGCGATTATATTAGGAACATTTATCGGTTTAATTTTAGGAATCGTTGCGGCACTTCGTAACAATACGTGGGTCGACTATGGAGCGACAATTATTTCCGTACTCGGGATGTCGGTACCATCGTTCGTATTTGCCGCATTACTACAATATTTCGTAGGGGTAAAACTTGGATGGTTCCCAGTAGCATTCTGGAAAGGGCCAGAGTTTACAGTAATGCCTACAATCGCTTTATCGATGGCAGTTATCGCAACAATCGCACGTTTCGCTCGTGCAGAGTTAATTGAAGTTATGCAAGCTGACTACATTTTAACAGCGAAAGCGAAAGGAATTAGCCAAGGCGTTATCATTATCAAACACGCCCTTCGTAACGCGTTAATTCCAGTTGTAACAATTTTAGGACCAATGGTTGCAGGGTTAATTACAGGTACATTAGTTATTGAGCAAATTTATGCTGTACCAGGACTAGGGGAACAGTTCGTTAAATCTATTACAGTGAATGACTATACAGTTATTATGGGAACTACAATTTTCTATAGTGCGATCTTCATCTTAGTTATTTTCATTGTTGATATTTTATACGGAATTATTGATCCTCGTATTCGTTTAGCGGGAGGGAAAAAATGATGAAAGATGTACAAAAATTATCTCCAGACTTATTTCAACAAGCTAATCAAAATAATGTGGATAATGAAGTCATTGCCCGTCCAAGCTTAACGTTTTGGCAAGATGTAAGAAGACGTTTGTTCCAACATAAAGGAGCAATGTTTGGTTTAGTTTTATTAACGCTTATTATCTTACTAGCAATCTTCGGACCGATGGTAAGTAAGCACTCGTATAAAGAGCAAGATTTAGGACGTGCAAAATTGCCACCGAAAATTCCAGTTATTGAAAATGTTCATTGGTTACCATTTGACGGTACAGATCAATATGGTGTTGACCAATATGAAAAACGTGATATTAAAGAGTATTTCTGGTTTGGTACAGATGATCTTGGACGCGATTTATGGACAAGAACATGGGAAGGTACACGCGTATCATTATATATCGCTCTTTTAGCAGCAGCAATTGACTTAGTAATTGGGGTTGCATATGGAGGTATTTCAGCGTTCTATGGCGGTAGAGTAGATAACATTATGCAACGTATTATGGAGATTATTAACGGTATTCCATACTTAATCATCGTTATTTTAATGGTAATCATTATGGGATCTGGTATATGGTCAATTACACTCGCAATGGCAATTACAGGTTGGATAGGGATGTCGCGTATCGTTCGTGGACAAATCCTTAAATTAAAAAATCAAGAATACGTATTAGCATCTCGTACATTAGGTGCAACAAATACACAATTAATTGTAAAACACTTAATCCCGAACGTAATGGGACCAATTATCGTAATGACAATGTTTACAATTCCAACAGCGGTGTTTGGTGAGGCGTTCTTAAGCTTCATCGGTTTAGGTATTCAGCCACCATTCGCATCACTTGGTTCTCTTGTAAATGACGGTTATAAATCAATTCAAACGTATCCGCATATGATGTTCATTCCTGCGGTTGTCATCAGTATATTAATTTTAGCGTTTAACTTAATGGCAGACGGATTACGCGATGCGTTAGATCCAAAAATGCGTAAGTAAAAGAGGGGAGAGGCAAAGATGAAAACATTGTTAGAGGTAAAAGATTTACAAGTCTCCTTTGATACACATGCAGGTGAAGTACAAGCTGTACGCGGCGTTACTTTTGATTTGAAAAAAGGGGAAACATTAGCGATTGTAGGAGAATCTGGTTCTGGGAAATCAGTTACTTCTAAAGCGTTAATGGGATTAATTCCGAATCCTCCTGGACGCATTAAAAATGGTGAAATCGTATTTGAAGGTCGTGACTTAACGAAATTAACAGAAAAAGAAATGCAGCAAGTACGTGGTAAAGATATCGCGATGATTTTCCAAGATCCAATGACATCATTAAACCCAACGATGACAATTGGAAATCAAATTATGGAAGGCCTTATTAAACACCAAGGAATGAGTAAAGCAGACGCACGTAAAGTTGCGTTGGAATTAATCGACCTTGTAGGTATTCCAAATCCAGAAGCTCGTTTAAAACAATATCCGCACCAATTCTCTGGTGGTATGAGGCAGCGTGTAGTTATTGCGATGGCATTAGCTTGTAACCCAAAATTATTGATTGCCGATGAGCCGACAACAGCGCTAGACGTTACAATTCAGGCGCAAATTTTAGAGCTTATGAAGGACATTCAACAAAAAACAGAAGCAGCAATCATTTTCATTACGCATGACTTAGGTGTAGTGGCGAACGTTGCGGACCGCGTAGCAGTTATGTACGCTGGTAAAGTTGTTGAAATCGGAACTGTAGATGAAATTTTCTACAATCCAAAACATCCATATACTTGGGGCTTAATCGCATCTATGCCAAGTTTAGATGGTTCAGAAGAAGAGTTATATGCAATTCCTGGAACGCCTCCAGATTTATTGAAGCCGCCAAAGGGAGATGCTTTTGCACCACGTAACCCACAGGCACTGAAAATTGATTTTGAAATGGACCCACCTTTATTTAAAGTAAGTGATACACACTATGCGGCAACTTGGTTACTTCATGAGCAAGCTCCAGAAGTAAAACCGCCGGCAGTCGTTGAAAAACGCATTCTTCAAATGAAAGCAGGTGAACAACATGACTAAACAACGTGAGAAATTAATTGAAGTAAAAAATGTAAAGCAGCACTTCGACGTGAGTGGTGGTGTTGTCAAAGCGGTTAATGATATTTCATTTGATATTTACCGCGGAGAAACATTTGGTCTTGTAGGAGAATCGGGTTGTGGTAAATCAACAACTGGAAGAACGATTATTCGTTTATATGATGCAACTGCAGGTGAAGTATTGTTCGACGGTGAAAATGTACATGGCAAAAAATCACGCGCAGAATTGAAGAAATTCAACCGTAAAATGCAAATGATTTTCCAAGATCCATATGCATCATTAAACCCTCGTATGACAGTAGGGGATATTATTGCAGAAGGTATTGATATTCACGGATTAGCGAAAAACAAAAAAGAGCGTATGGACCGTGTTCATGAATTATTAAACACAGTTGGCTTAAATAAAGAGCACGCAAACCGTTTCCCTCATGAATTCTCAGGTGGACAACGTCAGCGTATCGGTATCGCTCGTGCACTTGCTGTAGAACCTGAATTTATCATTGCCGATGAGCCAATCTCAGCACTTGACGTATCAATTCAGGCGCAAGTTGTAAACTTACTGAAAAAGTTACAAAAAGAAAAAGGATTAACATACTTATTCATTGCCCATGATTTATCAATGGTAAAATACATTAGTGACCGCATTGGTGTAATGTACCGTGGTCAAATCGTTGAATTAACAACAAGTGATGAGTTATATGCAAATCCAATTCATCCATATACAAAATCACTATTATCAGCAATTCCACTTCCAGATCCAGATTATGAGCGCAATCGTAAACGTATCGTATACGATCCATCTCAGCACAATTATGGCAGTGAAGAACCGACAATGCGTGAAATTCGCCCGGGACATTTCGTACTATGTTCTGAAGCGGAGTACAAGAAATATAAAGAGATTTATCAATAATAAAAAATCCATTCTTCTATTACAGAAGAATGGATTTTTTTACTATATAAAAGAGTTGTCAATATTTCTCGGTAAGTCGATATATTTAAAGAATCGCAAATATAAGTTGCCTATACTAATGACTACACCTTAATTAAACGAGTATTATTGCGCCTGAACAGAAACAATCTCCTCTTGTTCTTCAGGTTTAACAAGTGCATAACGCTCCCACGCTCTACTTTTCCAGCGGAAGAACATAATAATGGCACGTGTCCATTCATCAATAGCAATTGCTAGCCAAATACCAACGAGCCCCATATCTAAATGGAAGGCGAAAAAATAACCGAGTGGTAAACTCATTAACACCATAGAGAATGCGCCGATTAAAACTGGGTACTTTGCATCACCAGCTGCGCGAAGTGAATTGATGATGACGATGTTCATCGTACGCCCTGTTTCAAGTAGTACACTTAGTAAAAGAACTGACGCACCTAACGCAATAATGTGCGGATTATCTGTAAATAGTCCCATTAATTGTGTGCGGAATGTAATAACGAGAGCAACCATACATAAAGTGACACCGATCGCCCACTTTACACTTTTCCATACACGTTCATACGCTTCATCTTTTTCACCACCGCCAACGAGGCGTCCGATAATAATTGCAGTTCCCATACCGATTGCAATAGCGAATAAATAAGTGAACATAGAGATGTTCGTAGCATATTGTCTAGCAGCTAACGATTCCGTTCCTAAATATGTTGCATAGTATAAGAAGACAATTTGGCAAGCTTGATACATAACCTGCTCAAACGCAGATGGAATTCCGATTTTTAAAATTTTCCCGATATATTCTTTTGATAAGGTGAAGTAGTATTGTAATTTTACACGGTACTCCATAACGCGGTACAGTAACCAGAAGAAAACGAGAAGCGCTATAAGTCGGCTGACAGCAGAAGAAATGGCAGCCCCTTGTACACCTAGCTCTGGGAAACCAAATTTTCCGAAAATGAGTACGTAGTTTCCAGCGATATGAATAATATTCATTCCAAGAGAAATAAACATCGCTTGCTTTGTGAAGCCATGTACGCGGATAATTGCGGCTAATGAATTAATAATAGCTTGAAGGAAAATAGCTCCTCCGACGATAGATAAATAGCTCTGTGCATACATTAGTACATCGCCTTGTAAGTTCATTGCCATCATCATATGTTTTGAGAATAAAAGAAAACCAGCGCTTATAACGAGTCCGACCACTAAATTTAATGTGACGGCTAAAGCTGATATTTTTGATGCTTCCATAAAACGTTTGGAACCGAGGTATTGAGATACGACGATGGCTGCGCCGTTCCCGATGACTTCTAGTACCAAAATAGCGATATGGAGATATTGATTCGCTGCACCAACCCCAGATACAGCATCGTCTGATAATGCACTTAACATGAAAGTATCAGCGATCCCCATTAACATAAATAGAAAAACTTCTAGAAAAATAGGCCATGTTAATAAGAATAAACTTAATTTCTCAGTAGGCCTGTTTTTTGCCTGAATTGCTGTCATGTCCGTCCCCTCTTTACCGATATCTATTTTTAGCAAAGTGTATCGTAACATACTTTCTTGACCTTTGCACTCATTTTAACCTACATATCTTTATTATGAAGGGAGAGCTATTTTATGATAAAAACAGAAGGATAATTATGCGTAAAGTATTATAAAATATAAATTTTGTTTTTATCTAATAATTTAGAAAAATATAAAAATAATTATTTCTGACACTTCAGTAAGGAAAATCGGCAATATGAAACGTTTACAAAGGATTAAGTTTTAACAGAAAATTTTAATAAAATAGAAATATAAATATACAAAAAATATATTTGTGTGTATAATATGAATTGTTAGAACATATATATTTCTTTTTGTTTGAAAATGAAAGGGCTAACATTTTTGTGGAGGGTGGAAATATGAAAAAAAAGATGCCAGTTTTTGTAGTATCAACAGTAGCAATGAGCATGATGTTAGGGGCATGTAGCTACCAAAAAGATGAGCCGCAAGCGAACGCAAAAGGGGATAGCGGGAAAAGCGGTGCGAAGCAAGTTATTAACTTAATTGAAACGCAAGAAATTCCAACGATGGATCCAGCGTTATCAGCTGATGCAGTTTCTTCAAGAGTAATGACTAATACGATGGAAGGCTTATACAGTTTAGGAAAAGACGATAAGCTTGTTCCTGGTGTAGCGAAGGAATTCAAAAAATCAGAAGACGGTAAAAAATATACATTTACATTACGTGAAGACGCAAAATGGTCAAATGGTGAGCCTGTGACGGCAAAAGATTTCGTATACGCATGGCAAAGAGCGATTAACCCAGATACAGCTGCGAAATCAGCGTACATTATGTATGATATAAAAAATGCAGAGAAAATTAACAAAAAAGAGATGAGTCCGGACCAATTAGGGGTAAAGGCGATTGATGATTATACATTAGAAGTGGAATTAGACAATTCCATTCCATACCTTGTAGATTTAATGGTATATCCAATCTTCTATCCTGTGAATGAAAAGTTCGTGAAAGAGCAAGGTACGAAGTTTGGTTTGGAAGCGAATACAACACTCTATAACGGACCATTTACATTAAGTGATTGGCAACATGAACGTAGCTTTAAAATGACAAAGAGCTCGTCATATTGGGATAATAAAGAAGTGAAGATTGAGGAAGTAAACTTTAATATTGTTAAAGACACGTCTACACCAATTAATTTATATGAAACAAACGCAGTCGATCGAGCAACGTTATTAGCGGAGTTCATCGATAAATATAAAGGAAAACCAGATTTCCAAACAGTAGAAGATACATCTGTATTCTTCCTTCGTTTAAATCAAAAAGATCCAGCGTTAGCAAATAAAAATATTCGTAAAGCAATTTCACTTGCTTTTGAACGTAAACCGTTCGTTGATACATTATTAAATAACGGTTCTAAGCCAGCAACAGGATTAATTCCTGATAACTTCATTAAAGGACCGGATAAAAAGGACTTTCGTGCTGTAAATGGAGATATTGTAAAACCAAACGTGAAAGAAGCGAAGAAATATTGGGAAGCTGGTAAAAAAGAGCTTGGTAAAAATGAAATCGAATTAGAGTTATTAAACGAAGATGTTGAATTATCGAAGAAAACAGGGGAATATTTAAAAGGTGAGTTAGAAAAGAATTTACCAGGTTTAACAGTGAAAATTAAACAACAACCATTCGCGCAAAAACTAAAATTAGAAGATGCGGGCGATTTCGTCATGTCATTCTCTGGATGGAGTGCAGACTTCCCAGATCCAATTACATATCTTGATATGTTTGTAACTGACGGATCACAAAATAAAATGAAATATTCTAATCCGAAATATGATGAGATCATCATGAAAGCAAAAAAAGATGGAAGCGATGTAAATGCTCGTTGGAAAAGCTTACTAGAAGCAGAGAAAATGTTACTTGATGACGCTGCGATTGTACCGGTATATCAACGTGGTAGAGCATACTTACAAAGAGATTCCATTAAAAATATGTACAACCATAAATATGGTGGCGATTTAAGCTTTAAATGGGCGTCAGTAGAGAAATAAGAAAAAAGCAGGTAATTGCCTGCTTTTTTTAATACGTACGTTTCTTATAAATACCTTTCCCACCAACTTGGTTCCAGCCGGATTGTACATCCAAACTTTTATTAACAAACTTCATCTTTTCTTTTCCGCCAAAGAGTTTTTCACCAATACTATTTGTAATGACGCCAATCAATGCTGTTATTCCGATGATGAGGGCAGCAACAGTGACAAAATCAATAAAAAAAGCAATCATTTGCAAATTCCCCCTTTGCCTGTCTGTATTTTTATTGTATGAGATAAAAAATGAAAAAGAAAGAAATGTCAGAAAAATTTTTGATTTATTTTAGAAATCGTATGGACATGAATGAGAATGTTTGTTAAAATGAGAACAAACGTTCTTTTGATTCTCACTTGTATAGTCTTACATTTCTTAATTGATTTATCAAAAAAAGGTAAGAAAACGTTCTCTTTTTCATAGGAAAGATTATGAGAGAATAACTATAAATCATATGAAAAATCTATGAAAAGCAAGCGTTAAGAGGGTTGAAGATTATTGTTAAAGAACAGCTGAAGTAAGTGTGATTATGTTACATAGCAGTGAAATGCACGGAAGAGTTTTCTCAATTAGAAGGAAATTTACTGTATATTTCTTGCAAAATCTATTGTATAATGATTATAGAAGTTACTTATTAAAAGTAATTGTTGTTTACTAAAAGTTGTTGCTTACATGAAAAGCAATTTTTGCACTTTGTTTTAAGACAAGGTATCGCGAAAAATTGCTGAATTTAGAAATTTAAACTGTAATTAGTACAGAATTTGTACTCTTTAAGGAGAGTGAGCTTTGTATGGTAACATTATATAGTTCTCCAAGCTGTACGTCTTGTAGAAAGGCGAAATTATGGCTAGAGGAAAATCATATTCCTTATACAGAACGTAATATTTTCTCAGATCCATTAACGATTGAGGAAATTAAAGAGATTTTACGTATGACAGAAAGCGGAACGGATGAGATTATTTCTACTCGTTCGAAAGTTTTCCAAGAATTAAATGTAAACTTAGAGTCTTTACCACTTCAAGATTTATATAAGATGATTCGTGACTATCCAGGGATTTTACGTCGTCCAATTATGATTGACGAGAAACGCCTTCAAGTAGGTTACAATGAAGACGAAATCCGCCGTTTCTTACCACGTACAGTAAGAACGTTCCAATTACGTGAAGCACAGCGTCTTGTAAATTAATTATAATAATATGAAAACCTTCTACCTATTATATAGTAGAAGGTTTTTTTTAATGTTTCAAATTTCGTAATCGAACTCGTTGAACGATAAAGCCGATGCATAAGATGGTGAAAATAAATAAGTAAGGAATGCCTGCAGTGAAACTTGGGTTGTTATGAAAAAAGGTTGCAAGTCTGTCTTCATGTGTGACCATTTTTCCTGCTGTATAAGCGAGAATTGCTGCCCCGCAATAAATGAGGAGTGGAAAGCGTTCCATAAGTATTAAAATGAGTTTGCTGCCCCAAATAATAATCGGGATAGAAATGAGTAAACCGATTATTACGAGTAAAAATCTTCCGTGAGCTGCCCCTGCAATGGCGATAACGTTGTCAAATCCCATAACAAGGTCCGCGAATACAATTGTACGCACAGCTTGAAATAAAGTTGTTTTTCCTTGAATAGAAGAAAGATCGTTGCTATTATCAGTTAGTAAATTTACTGCAATGAATGTAAGTAAAATGCCCCCGATAAGTTGCAGAAATGGAATGTCGAGCAAATAGACAGCTAGTATAGTAAGGATAATTCTTAGTACGATTGCTAAAAGAGTACCGATCAAAATAGCTTTATTTCGTTTCGATTCAGGTAAATTTCGGCTAGCTAGTGCGATGACAATTGCGTTGTCACCACCTAATACAACATCGATACCGACAATCATTAGTACAGATGTTAAAAACTCTAAGTCCATTCGTCTGCCTCCATTTATGATGTTTTAATAAGCGAACTATATGTATGTGGTGAAAAAGACTAAAGCATCTTCTCTAATAAAAGTTTCACTTTATTACAGTGTACGGGGGAAGATGGAAATGTATGTCCAAATTTTTTATAAGTGAGGCATCGCGACAATGATATATTTGTGTATACCATTGAATGAAGATAGGTATATAACTATTTTTGTAAAATAAATCGATTTTATTTCCATTCTGGAGAATCTTATCATAAAATGAGAGTACAAGAATCTATTGATTTGTCATATGAGTGGGGAATCCCTTCATAACAATTCTAAGCAGGAAGGGAGAGTTGTATTTTGGATATTGAAAGAATTAATGATCATACGATGAAATTTTTTATTACGTACATTGATATAGAGGACAGAGGCTTTAATCGTGAGGAAATTTGGTATGACCGCGAAAGAAGCGAAGAGCTCTTTTGGGAAATGATGGACGAAGCTCGTGATCATGACGATTTCTTTATTGATGGGCCGTTATGGATTCAAGTGCAAGCAGTCGATAAAGGGATTGAAGTACTTGTAACGAAAGCAGAACTTTCAAAGGATGGACAAAAGCTAGAACTACCAATAGGTGTAGATAAAATTATAGACATTCCTCTAGATGAAGGTATTGAATCATTATTCCAGCAAGAATTAGTGGAAGAGGTAGAGGAACAAGCAGGTACAAACTTTAACGAAGATGGTACGTTTGGCTTTTTAATTAAGTTTAATGATTTTGAAGATGTCATTTCATTAAGTCATCGTCTTATCTTTGAAGATATAAAAGATGAGCTGTATTCATTTGAGGACCGCTATTATGTATATGTGGAATTCGATGAAGTGCTACATGATGAAGAAGAAATTGATCGCATTTTAAGCATTGTTTTAGAATACGGGGAAGAATCAACTTTAACAATTCATCGTGTAAGTGAGTATGGGAAACAAATTGTGAAAGAGCATGCGCTTGAAACAATTCGCAATAATTTTCCTGCTAAAACGTAGGCCGATTTCTGTAGTATGAAATCGGCTTTTTATATGAAGAATAGGAAAGCTTTCTTAGTAAGGAGGTAAGAGATGAAAAATACGTTAAAGTTGATTTTCTTTGTTTTACTATTGTTCGCATTATTTGTGTCATTACGTATGTTTATTGATGTAGCGTTTTATTCGGATGTAATTGGGATAAAAGATGTTTCGATTTTAGGTATTATTAGTATTTTATTTACGGTATCTGCATTTTTAATTGGTTGCGTTATTTTCTTAGAGAACCGTCATCCGTCAAAAACACTTACATGGCTCATTGTGTTAGGGATTTTTCCGGTATTTGGATTCTTCGCTTATTTATTATTCGGACAGAACTTTCGGAGGAAGAGAATGTTCCAAAAGAAGGCGTTGCTCGATGAACAAGCGTTTTTACAATATAAGGGGCATGAAGATTACGAAGAACGGATTTTGCGCAATCATAAGCATCAAGAGCTGTTATTTCGTTTAGCGGATCGCTTAGGCGCTTTAAATATTTCATTTCAAACTGAAACGAGAACATTAACAAATGGAGATGAAACGTTTCAGGCTATTTTAGATGGATTAAAACGAGCGAAACATCACATTCATATGGAATATTACATTGTGCGTGATGATAAACTTGGAACAGAAATTAAAGATATTTTAATACAAAAATCAAAAGAAGGCGTAGTCGTTCGTTTTTTATATGATGCGGTTGGAAGTTTTAAATTATCAAAATCATATATTGAAGAATTAAACGACGCAGGTGTCGAAATGATTCCGTTCTTCCCTGTACGTTTTCCGATTTTAAACGATAAGATTAATTATCGAAATCACCGAAAAATCGTTATTATTGATGGGAATGAAGGATTTGTAGGTGGATTAAATATTGGTGATGAATATTTAGGAAAGGATAAGTACTTCGGCTTTTGGCGAGACACGCATTTATATTTGCGTGGGGAAGCTGTGCAAAGTTTGCAGCTTATTTTCCTTCAAGATTGGTTTTATATGACTGGCGAGGCTGTGCTAGCCCCTGAATATTTACAAGCGAAAGCAGTTGAGGGGGAGCATTGGGGCGGCGTGCAGCTCGTTGCAGGTGGGCCGGATAATAAATGGGAAACAATTAAACATTTATATTTTGCCATGATTGCTTCTGCGCGGAAATCCATTTGGATTGCAACGCCGTATTTCATTCCGGATGATGATATTTTATCCGCATTAAAAGTAGCGGCACTTGCTGGTATTGATGTTCGGTTGTTAATGCCGAGTAAGCCTGATAAGAGAACTGTCTTTTACGCATCGAGATCGTACTTCCCAGAGCTTTTAGATGCAGGGGTAAAGATATATGAATACGAAAAAGGTTTTCTCCATAGTAAAGTTGTCATTGTCGATTCTGATTTAGCTTCAATTGGGACAGCAAATATGGATATGAGAAGTTTTCATTTGAACTTTGAAGTAAATGCCTTTTTATATGATACAGATAGCATTCGAAAACTTGTTCAAGATTTTAAAGACGATTTAGAAGAATCAAGTGAAATTCATGTCGATCGTTTTCATAAAAGGCGTCTTCATAGACGAATCGTTGAATCAACGTACCGGTTATTATCGCCTTTATTATAAAAAGAGATGTCCAAAATTGGGACATCTCTTTTTTAAAAGGAATTTGTAATAAATTGTAGAATATAAGGAGCTGAAAGGGTGTGATTCCAATATTTATCGCAAAAAGAGAAAACGGAGAAAAAATTCATCTACTCGATCATCATGATGAAGAGCTTTTACACCATATGCGTAAAAGGGAAAGTTTCTTTTGCATAGCTTGCGGGAAGGAAGTACTAATGAGATTAGGAAAACAAAAAAGGTGGCATTTTGCTCATAAGAAAGTAGATTCATGTTTAGCCTTTTATGAAGCAGAATCTACATATCATATGTACGGTAAAGAATTGTTATATCGGTGGTTCAAACGTCAAAATGTTCATGTAGAGATAGAGCATTATCTACCAGAGATTCAGCAACGACCGGATATTTTTATAGAGAGAGCAGGGAGAAAAATTGCGATTGAATATCAATGCGCCAATCTTTCTATAGAGCAGCTCTGCAAACGAACCTATTCGTATTGGAAAGCTGGTATACAAGTCATTTGGATTATTGGTGGAAATCAATTGAAAAAGCACTCTGCATACTGGATGAAATTCTCCTCAATTATGGCTTTCTCCTTACAATCTTATCCTCAGCCACTTCTTATTTTCTTCTGTTCGAAACAAAAATCATTTATGAAATGCACGTTTATTACATCATTTTCTACAAGCGTTGCTTTTTCACATATTATATATTTACCAATTGAAACGACTACTTTTGAAATGCTCTTTTCTCCTGTTCCTTTCCAAAGGGAAGTATTAAACCGAGAATGGAAGAAGCGAAAGGATTATTTTCGTCAAAACGCTTTGCCCATCTTGAAGTATAATGATAAGTCACTATTACGCCTCTTATATCAATGTAAATGTACCCCAGCAAATTTTCCTTCTGAAATTGGTGTGCCACTCCCGTCCTCATTTGCTTTTCAAACAAATTCATTTATATGGCAAGCTTTTCTATATATGAAGTGTATAGGTGAGCTTGCGGTAGGGGATTGTATTTCCCTCAAGTACGTGTGTAGTTATATAAAAAAGTATACGAAAAGGCGTATGCTCCCGTACTTTTCACAGCATATATGGAAAGTGGCAGTTACTGAATATATGACATTTTTATGTTATGTAGGTGTCTTGCAGAGAGTAGGGACTTATAAGTACCGGAAAATACGGGGGATATCCATGTTAAAAACAGAGGAGGAAGTTATGAAATATGATGAAAGGAGTTTAGCGTATGCCTTATCTTTATTTGAGGCAAAGTACAACATGAGAGAAGGAAAAGCGGATATAATAAAGACTAATCGTGAAGGAATTACATAAGAAAAATCGAATTGTATGTAAGTAGAGATATTTAAAGGAGGGCTTAAAGCATGTCTGAACAAAACACAACAAAAACATTACCGGATCGTAACGAAATTGAAGAATCAAGTACGTGGCGATTAGAAGATATTTTCCAAACAGATGCAGAATGGGAACAAGAATTCCAAGCTATTAAAGAGCTATTACCGAAGTTAACTGAATTTAAAGGGAAACTTGGTGACTCTGCGAACAATTTACTTGAAGCATTGCAATATGAAGATGAAATTTCAATGCGATTAGGTAAGTTATATACATATGCACATATGCGTTACGATCAAGATACAACAAACTCTGTGTATCAAGCGTTAAATGATCGCGCGACAAATTTATATTCACAAGTATCTAGTAGCACAGCATATATTGTGCCTGAAATTTTATCGATTTCAGAAGATACATTGCAAACATTCTTGAAAGAAAATAGAGACTTAAGTGTATATGAACATGCGTTAGAAGAAATTACGCGTCAACGCCCTCACGTATTATCTGAAGCGGAAGAGGCTTTATTAGCAGAAGCATCTGAAGTAATGAGTGCGTCAAGTAATACATTTGGTATGTTGAATAATGCGGATTTGAAATTCCCATCTATTAAAGGTGAGGATGGAGAAGAAGTAGAAATTACACATGGCCGTTACATTCAGTTTTTAGAAAGTGATGATCGTCGTGTGCGTGAAGATGCATTCAAAGCTGTATATGAAACGTACGGGAAATATAAGAACACATTTGCAAGTACGTTAAGCGGAGCTGTGAAGCGTAATAACTTTAATGCACGCGTTCGTAAATATGACTCTGCACGTCAAGCAGCATTAAGTAATAATAATATTCCTGAAGCGGTGTATGATCAACTTGTTCAATCTGTAAATGACAATTTACACTTGCTACATCGTTACATTGATATTCGTAAGCGAGCACTAGGGCTTGATGAGCTTCATATGTATGATTTATATACACCACTTGTACCAGAAGTGAAAATGAATGTGAAGTATGAAGAAGCGCAAGACATGTTATTAAAGTCTTTACATGTACTTGGTGATGAATATGTTGATATTTTGAAAGAAGCATATGAAAATCGCTGGGTAGATGTGTATGAGAATAAAGGAAAACGAAGCGGAGCATATTCATCTGGTGCCTATGGAACAAATCCTTATATTTTAATGAACTGGCATGATAATGTAAATAATTTATTTACACTTGCTCATGAATTTGGCCATTCTGTCCATAGTTACTACACAAGAAAAACGCAGCCGCACGTATACGGGGATTATTCAATCTTTGTTGCGGAAGTAGCATCAACTTGTAATGAAGCGCTTCTAAACGATTATTTATTAAAAACGACAGAAGATAAGAAAGAGCGTCTATACTTATTAAATCATTATTTAGAAGGATTCCGTGGTACTGTATTCCGTCAAACGATGTTCGCAGAGTTTGAGCATATTATTCATAAGAAAGTACAAGAGGGACATGCGGTAACACCAGACATGCTAACGGAGATCTACTATGATTTAAATAAGAAATATTTCGGTGATGCTTTAGTAATTGATGAAGAAATTGGTTTAGAGTGGTCTCGTATTCCGCACTTCTACTACAACTATTACGTATACCAATACGCAACAGGATTTAGTGCAGCAACGGCTCTATCTAAACAAATTTTAGAAGAAGGGCAACCAGCAGTAGAACGTTACATTAATGAGTTCTTAAAAGCAGGAAGCTCAGATTACCCAATTGAAGTGCTGAAAAAAGCTGGAGTAGATATGGCATCTCCAGAACCGGTAAAAGAAGCATTGCAAGTATTTGAAGAGAAATTAAATGAATTAGAAGCATTATTATTTGAAGAGAAGTAATAGAAAAGACGAGGAATTTGCCTCGTCTTTTTCTTGATGTCATTTTGTCGATATTTGTCGAGAAAATAAATCGAATTGTCTTCTTTTTTCTAAACTAGAAGGCAGTTTTACAGTTCATTAAAACCCTTTAAATCGTTTTTTATGGTTGAAATAAGAGAGAGCGATGACAATGACTCCAAATAAAAGAGGAAAGGCAATCATTTTAGGAAAAGCTTGTAGTAGGGAGAGGATGTACAAGAAAAAAGAAACAATGATAGCTAGAATGATAAGTAAAATATACGTTTTTTTCATACAAAACACCTCCAAAATAGCTTTTTTATAGCTTATTCAAAAATGAAAACGTTTAGAATGTGACAAAAGTGTGAAATTCGACAAAAGGGGTTGTCATCTGACGTCGAATCTTGTAATATAATAAGCGTGAACGAATTCACATACAAACATATACCCCTTTGTTTGAACGTGAAAATTTCTCCCATCCCCTTTAATATTTTTATAAGCCGTAAAGAAAAAGACCTGGTGTTTACACCAGGTCTTTTTCTTTTGCTATCCATTTCCAATAACGCTCACATTTTACGTCAATCATTTGTACTTTTCGTTTCAGTTGTAATTTTTTTAGTTCACGTTCAATTTCTTGCTTCGAGCAGTCATATATAAATGCTACTTCTTTTGAAGAGATAAATTGTGTCGCTTCCAGTAATACTTCTAAAGGTGGTAATGGCTCTGGCTCGATTTCACATTTTACAAGTTCTTTCAATAATTGTACGTAGACGTCGTAGGAATACGTTCCAGCGATTTTAATACCTTCTTCATCTGAATTTGCATGAAAGAATACGAGAGAAGGTATTTCTGTAATATGCATCTCATTTGTGAATTTTAAGTCACATTGGAAAGCCTTTTTTGCGCTAGCGGAATATAGGTCTTTTTTAAATTCTTCTACATCAATATTGCTATCTTTTGCGCATGCAAGTAATAATTCGCAGTCAGGATTTGATACATTTTCAAGGAAAATGTATTCTTGGAGTTTTCGCAAAAACTTCGAACCTGCTTTTCGGCCCTGCAACTCCGCTGCTTTAATTGCCATCGAAACTAAATATGGTGTTGACGATGCTTCTTGCATATGTACCTTTCCATCACATGAAAAACCTTGTAAACTTGTTGTCTTTTCCCACACAAATCGAATATTAGCAGGTTTATTCCATTTGTGTGAGGAAGCGTTCGTTCCGTCCACTTTTCCTGTTACGATATGACGAATAGAGAAGTATTTCCCGTATTCAAGCCATAGTTTAATAATAAAGGGCTCAATTTCCCAGCAATCTTTACAAAGTGGATCAATAAATAAATATGCTTCTACAGACTTATGCTCACATGCGGAAGGAGATGGCATATTGATATGCTTTGCTTCCTGTTTATCCATTATATTTCACCTGTTTCGTCTGGAGTATTAACCATATGCTGAGCAGTTAATGCTAAACGTTCAAAAACGAACTCTCTTATATGACCGTGCACTCCTGTGTCATCCATTGCTTGCTCCATGCACGATAGCCAAGCCTCTGCTCGTTTTGGAGTAATCTCAAACGGGAGATGGCGTGCTCTTAACATAGGATGACCATGTTCTTCCGTGTACAAATTAGGACCACCTAAATATTGTGTTAAAAATTGCTTCTGCTTCCTAGCTGTTTCTGTTAAATCATCCGGGAAGATGGGAGATAGGTCAGGGTGTTTACTGACATAGGAATAAAATGTGTCTACTAATATTGCAATGCATTGTTCACCGCCAATTGCTTCAAATGGTGTCATCGGTTGCTTGCTCATCCTTTTAAACTCCTTTTTCCATGAAATGTATATCTATTGTAGCAATGGAATGTTAGGGAGGGCAAATAAACCGCCTTCATAACGTTCTTTGCTTATTCTACAGATGTAAAAGAATCTTTTCTTTTTCAAAAAGTGAGATGTATCCACTAGTAGAACGTATTCACTAGTGGAATTTTCACTTTAGCGTGCTTTGTTTTGTTTGGCAAGGAAAAAGCGTTTTACTTTATTATTTGTATGACGGATTGGTATGTCGTGTTGCTTTAACAAATGAATAAAGGCAGCTTTGCCTGCTTCTTCATCTTGCACTTCAAATTCAATTTCATAATCATCGTGATTGTAATAGAAACTATGATCAAAGACAAGCGTTCCGCCTTCAAATAGTGTTTCGGCTCTTTCAGTTGTTAAACTACCCATATAAGTTAAAGCAGAAACAGGAATTTGTAATGTGTGTAGTTGATCTACTACAGCGCCTTGAATAATTGTATTTGTTTCCATCATCAATCTTGCTTCATCTGTTGTTATAACTTGATGCGTTTCTAACAAGCCGACCTCTGCAGGTTGTTTTAATGTTAATGTATAAGTTTCTCCTTTATGACGAATACGAAGTGCAGAGCCAGCTTTTTTTAATGAGAAGCTCGGTGTTTCAAAGTAGTGATTCACCTGTTTCGTAAATCCTTCAATAGAGAATGATTTACATAATGTATTGAATTCTTCTTCTGTAACAATATTTTTAAATTCAATTTCAATTTCTTGTGTCATTGTATGCGCGCTCCTTTTGAAAAATAATTCTTTACACATTATCGCTTTTTCACAAATTTGGTTCAATGTTTTATTTGTTTGCGTCCATGTTATGATACAATAATACTGTTAAGTAAGACAGGAAGTTGAGATGGAGGAGTTAGAGCATGCAAAATAAAATCCAAGTTAAGAGCGTAGAAAAGAGAGAGAATGCTCTTATTTTTTGTGCGGAAAATAGTGAAATAGAGGTAAAGGAGTTAAGTGCGCGTAATCACGTACTTGTAGACTCAGATAATTTATCATTTTTATATATCTTAGAAAACGAATCATCTTTCATTTATGTAAGCATTCCGCATACATGCTGGGAAGCAATGCATGAAGCGATGAATAACGACGTGGTTATGTTCGTTCGCGTGAATGACATTGAAATGGAATTAGAAGGTTTAAAAGAAGAAGTAGAATATTTAGTTGAAAATATTGAAGGTAATGCAAATTACGGAGAAGAACTAGTAACTGCTGTAGAAAAAGTATTTCTATAAGCAAATGGATTGATTTTGGTGGTGGTTGAAATGAATCGAAATTGGGAAGAATTTTTAGCACCTTACCACCAAGCGGTGGCAGAGCTGAAAGTGAAACTAAAAGGAATGCGTACTCAATTTGCAATGTTAACAGAGCATTCTCCAATTGAGTTTGTAACAGGAAGGGTAAAGTCTGTTGCAAGTATTATTGATAAAGCGGAGAAGAGAAATGTACCGTTAGACAGGCTAAGAGAAGATATGCAAGATATCGCGGGCCTTCGAATGATGTGTCAATTTGTTGATGAGATTAAGCCTGTTGTAGAATATCTTCGAAAACGAAATGACTTTGAAATCGTGGAAGAACGTGATTACGTCACGCAGAAGAAAGATAGCGGTTATCGTTCTTATCACGTTGTCATTAGTTACCCAGTTCAAACGATTCAAGGTGAACAAAAAGTATTGGTAGAAATCCAAATACGTACGCTAGCAATGAACTTTTGGGCAACAATTGAGCATTCTTTAAATTATAAATATAGTGGACGTTTTCCTGAAGATATTAAAATACGCTTGCAACGTGCAGCGGAAGCAGCATTTTTATTAGATGAAGAAATGTCTTCTATCCGTCTTGAAATTCAAGAAGCGCAGAAAGCTTTTTCAAGAAAGCAAGAAACGAAAGATTCCGAATCATAAACTAAAGGGTGTTGGGCGATGAAATTTACAATTATGTCAAAGGGAGATCAATCATCAGATGCACTGGCAAGCACGATGAAAGAATACTTGCTAGATTTTGGATTTATAATGGATGAAAAGGAACCCGATATTGTAATTTCTGTTGGGGGAGATGGAACGCTTTTATATGCGTTTCATCGTTATTATAATCGATTGGATGAAACAGCATTTGTTGGTGTACATACAGGGCATTTAGGTTTCTATGCAGATTGGTTACCGACAGAAGTAGAGAAATTAGTAATTGCAATTGCTAAAACACCATTCCAAGTGGTGGAATATCCGCTTTTAGAAGTGATTATTCGCTATGTGAATGGGAGTAAAGAGTCGCAGTATTTAGCGATGAATGAAGCGACTGTAAAAAGTGCAGAAGGTACATTAGTAACAGAAGTGGAAATACGCGGAGAGTACTTTGAAACGTTCCGCGGGGATGGCCTTTGTATTTCTACTCCTTCGGGAAGTACTGCGTATAATAAGGCGCTTGGCGGAGCAATTATTCACCCTTCTATTGAAGCGATTCAAATTGCGGAAATGGCATCTATTAATAACCGGGTGTTTCGTACGGTAGGTTCGCCGCTCGTATTGCCGAAACATCATACATGCGTGCTGAAGCCGACGGCAGGAATGAACTTACAAATTACGGTGGACCATTTAACGATGGTTCATCAAGATGTGAAATCAATTCAGTATCGCGTGGCAAATGAGAAAGTACGATTCGTTCGTTTCCGTCCATTTCCGTTCTGGAAACGAGTTCGTGACTCGTTTGTTGCAGATAAATAGAAAGGGTTTATATATTTGAACAGATTTACATTGAAATGGGATATAGACTCGGCTGAGGAAGGAACTTTAGTTAGAGAATTTTTAAAAACAAAAGGAATCTCCAAAGCTGCATTAACGGATATAAAGTTTCATGGCGGATCTATAGAAGTAAATGGTCAACATGCGAGCGTTCGTCATCAGTTGCAAGCTGGTGAAGAATTACGTGTCTTTTTTCCAGTAGAGGAAAGAAGTGAAGGGATGATTGCTGAAGATATTCCTTTATGTATCGTATATGAAGATGATGCAGTTCTTGTCATAAACAAAGAGGCAAACATGTCAACGATCCCGTCTAGAGAACATCCGGCAGGAAGTGTTGCGAATGCGCTCTTATCTCATTATGATAAGCGACATCTTACAAGTACGGTTCACATCGTAACGAGGTTAGATCGTGATACTTCAGGGCTTATGCTTATTGCAAAAAATCGTTTCGTACATCATCTTTTATCGAAACAGCATCAACAAAAAGCTGTGAAAAGAACGTATGAAGCGATTGTTCACGGTGAGATGGTAGAAAGAGAAGGAACGATTGACGCACCGATTGGACGAAAATCGGATAGCATTATTGAGCGAACCGTTTGTGAGGAGGGGCAAAGAGCCGTTACTCATTTTAGAGTGATCGATAGTGTCAATCATAAGACGCACGTATCACTTGAGCTCGATACAGGGAGAACGCATCAAATTCGTGTGCATATGGCGTACATAGGACATCCGCTACTTGGCGATAATTTATATGGTGGAAAAAGAGATGAAATGAAACGACAAGCGCTTCACAGTACATCCTTGACGTTTTATCATCCTATTTTAGAGAAAGAAATGTCTTTCACTACACCGATTCCAAGCGATATGCAAGCGGTATTAAGACATACTTAAAAAGGGAACAAAATTCTTATGTAATGAAGAATTTTGTTCCCTTTTTCTTAGCGGAATAATATTAAAATTTGATTGTCGCCCGTGCGCTTTATAACGAAAAAGCCACTTTCAGATTTTGTAGCAATGCCATCGTTATTTGGACGACAATATCCATGCGTTTCGCAAGTACCGTCATCACGTACTAACATTTGTCCGATTAATCCGACAGGAAGCCACTCGTTACGGTCTTTTCTTGCTATATATTTGCAAGCTGGATCCCATTCTGTATTTAAAAGAGGTTGTATGTCTTGCGATTCCGTACGTACATATTGACGTTTTCCGAAGCTATCTGTTTTATAGCGTTTTTGCCAACTTAAAGCACCGCTATTTCCTATAAGAGCGGGGGTGGCACTAGATATTCCTAAGATGAATGAATCGTTTGAAGTAGCGATTCGAATTTTTTCTTCGCTACTAAATGTAACGAAATAACCTACATCAATAAAAGTATTGTCTACTGTTTCAAACATTTGCGCAAAATCAGTTCCGCTTGCATTGTAAGAAGCGCCCTCAATGTACATTTCTCCATTATGAGCAAGCCACTTTGCACCGATATTATGATCGGTTTCATTTGTGCCGTTTGCAATAAACCAAGAATAAGATTCATCTGCTGTGCCGAAGCGCCCCATAATATGGCTACCTGCAAAATGAGCTGTTGATGTATGATTACCTTCCGCATGAGAAGAGAATCCGTTAGCGATAGTCGCGGTTCCTTCTGCATGTGCTGCTTCGCCTAAAGCGATTGTATGTTTACCTTCCGCATGAGAATAGGAGCCACCTGCTGTCGTTTCACTTCCTTCACTATGGGAACTATGTCCAGTTGCTTTTGTTTTTGATCCTTCTGCATGAGAGAAAGAACCTTTTGCATGTGTCAGAAGTCCTTCTGCATGTGAAGCTGTACCCTCTGCATGAGAGTGAAGACCCTCTGCATATGCATACCGCCCATCTTTTTTTACTTTTGTATTTTCAGATGTAGGGGTCTGAATGATAATCGTTTTTTCTGTTTGTATATCACCTGATGGTGCTAATGCTTCTTTAATTTTTTTTACTTGATTTATAATAGCAGCTGGAATTTCTGCTTCCGCTTTTTTATTTATTGCTACAGGGCTGTTTTCTTCTGTATTCTTCTCTACTTGCTCAGAAGGCACAATCTGTTCAATATGAGTAGAGAGAGGTTTATTTTTTTGCTGCATCTTTGCTTTTCTATTATCAATTATGCGGCTCATTACAGCATTCTGTAATGAGACATATTTTGGTCTATCTTTGTTTTTTGTGGAAGCCTCTTGTTCTTCCAGTTCTTCTACAGCTGCAGCTCGAATGCTGCACCAGTTGTTAATTCCGTACATGGGCAGATAAAAAGGCGGGCATTTTCTTTTTTGTTTAGAAGATTTTTTCTTCATTCTGTCACCTCCTGCGACAGTATATGCCGTGTCATTAAAAAAAGATGCACTTTATTGCATCTTTTTTTAATGACTTTACCCAATTTTTATCCCACTTTAATGGGCGGGCTGCCCATTAAAGTGGGATTGGTGAGGGCTGATTAAAGTTTCACTTTATATGAGAGACGCCTAAAAGATACGGTAATCCTTACACATATGAGTTATGAAATTGGGCGGAATTTCTCAGGGACAAAAGGCAGGGAGGAAGGAACGGAAACAATCTCCATTTCAGGATAACGTAGTCCAGTTAGTTTGCCACCAAATACAGCACCAGTGTCAATATTGACTGTATGATTTACAAAGCGAGGTTCTTTTACGGGTGTATGTCCATATACAACCCAAGATGTTCCTTTATACTCCTTCGCCCAGTCGCGACGGACAGGTGAACCGTCAGCATGTTTTTCTCCTGTAATATCGCCGTATAATACAAAGGTTTGTACTTTTTTATCTTTTCTTCCTATGTAATCTTGCCGAATGCCGGCGTGACACACAATTAACCTTTTTTCATCGAGTACGTGATATAAAGGGGATTGCTCGTAAAGTGTGATGAATTTTTCTTTTATCATGTTTTGTTGATGAGAAGGTAGTGCTTCATATTCGGCAACAGTTGTTTCGAGTCCATGAGCGATTGTCACATTACGTCCAAGGAAAAATCGGTATAGTTTATTGCAGTGATTTCCCGGAGCGTAATACGCTACTTTTTTATTTATGACAAGTTCCCATACAATTTCAATCATACGTAATGAATGAGGACCGCGATCTGTGATATCGCCAACAAAAGCAAGCTTGCGTTGATCAGGGTGAATCGGTAAGTCACTATTCCAGTTATATCCGAGTTTTTTCGTTAAATCTTGAAACTCTTGGAAGCATCCATGAATATCCCCTATAATGTCATATTTCATATTTAAACCTCCATCATATTTTTCATTAGTATATCTAAAAAAGGATAGAGATAAAAATATACCGTTTTTGTGCTTCAGTTGAACATAAAGATTTTCGTTCTTGAGCGGACGTTTAAAACAAATCCAATCGCTATCATGTATGTGAGTAAGGAGCTTCCTCCGTAGCTCATAAGGGGTAGTGTGATGCCTGTAATAGGTAGTAATCCGATTGTCATCCCGATATTTTGAAATACTTGAAAAGTAAACATTCCGATTGTACCAGCGCAGATGTAACTTCCGAAAGGGTCATTACTTTCTATAGCGATATGAATCATGCGGAAAATAAGTAGGAAAAAAAGCGCAATAATGACGCTTGCGCCTAAAAATCCGAATTGCTCAGCGACGTTCGTGAAAATAAAATCTGTATGTGGTTCTGGAAAGTATACTTGTCCATTTTCCCAACCTTTTCCTTGCATTTCCCCTGATCCGGTAGCTAAGAAAGCTTGTCTTAATTGATAGCCTTGCGCATCATATTTGTATGGCGCTAACCAGCCGTAGAAGCGATTTAGTTGATATTCTTGTAAAATGTGTGCTTTAAAGAATTTTGTATGAGTGAAAAAAATATACGTTAATGTAACGCCAGCTGCAAAGATACCGGAAGCTATCCCGAAAATAAAACGCCAACGTATACCAGAAACTAATATCATTGCTGCAAGCATAGCTGAAATTACCATTGTGTTTCCTAAATCAGGTTCCTTTGCGATAAGTAGTAGGGGCGGCAAACTTGTTGCGCATATTTTTCCGAGTAATAAAAAATCATCGTGTATTGTTCGGTAAAAATATTTCTCATTGTGATTTGCTATAATTCGTCCGGTGACGATAATTAAAAACAATTTCATAATTTCAGAAGGCTGGAAATTTCCGATGCCTGGGAGCCTGTACCAAGCGGTCGCACCTTTAATTGTAATGGCACCTGGTACTTGAAGTTCTAGTCCAATTAGTAGTACCAATGCAAAGCTATATAAATACCAAGCAATTTTTTGATAACGATCGAAATCGATAATCATAATAACACCAATGGCTATGAATCCAATGAAGTACCACTGGATTTGCTTTAATACAAAATTTACATTTTGCAAAAATGGTGGTAAAGAGGCTTGTGCACTTGCAATTGCAAAGCAACTAACAGTCCCAATGGCAAATAAAATGCATAGTAATACGTAGTCTATTTGATATTGAGAATTTGGATCTTTCAATGTATGTATTCCTTTCTATCGCCTAGTAAATATATGGGTTATGTCATGAAAAAAATAATATACAAGCAGACTATGCATACATTTATTCCACTATTTGCGGGAAGTCATACATCACAAGGGAGGAATTCCCCCTTGTGATGGATTAGATTGCATGGAGTTCTTTTGTAACTATATTCAAACAATGAGAAAGGCGAGTATGTGTATCGGTCGTTGGAATGAGTTCTGGATATAGCTGATAAAATGTTGTAGCGTTTTTATACCATTCGCAAGCTTTTAACAGACTCGTTTTGTAATAGTCAGTCTCTTGTAGAAAACCATATTTTTTTGAATGTAAAACGAGATGTGAAAAATCTTCGCAACCTTCAAGGTATTTGTGATGTACTTGCTGTCCCGTATGAAGGCGGAAAGAACTTAAAGGTTCCGTAATATAGATTGCATCACCTTTGGAAAGTAAACTGATCCAAGAAGCCATATCCACACTACAAT
Source organism: Bacillus paranthracis (assembly GCF_001883995.1). Taxonomy (GTDB): domain Bacteria; phylum Bacillota; class Bacilli; order Bacillales; family Bacillaceae_G; genus Bacillus_A; species Bacillus_A paranthracis. Next base: position 29,083 of record NZ_MACE01000009.1, read on the forward strand.
TATAATTTCTCCCATTTAAAGTACCGAAAGGTTCTGTTAATAGGCGTTTTCGAAAGAGTACAGTCGTAGGTTCACCAATAATATTTTGTCCTAGTATAAGCATATGGTTTCCAAGATCTTTCCCATTTAATAGAGTATCTTCATCATATAATCTGTTCATGGAGGGGTGTTGTTCAATTATCTCTCCATCATCATTAATCCAAGTACGATAAGATGTAATAAGTGCGAGATTTTGATCTAAGTCTTTTTGGAAATAAAACATCATTTTTTCAATTTTATTATTATAAAATATATCATCGTCCATTAAGAAATTTATGTACTCTCCATTTGATTGTTCTAAAAGCATAAGGGCGTTATGAAATTGTCCTAAAGTAGAGGGGTTTCGAATGTACGTTATATGTTTATGCTTATGTAAATAATCTCTGTATATTAATTTTTCTGTTTCATTATTTGTGCTATCGTCTCCTACAATAATTTCAATATTTGAATACGTTTGTGCTAATGCACTTTCTAGAGCAATTTTAAAATAATGTGGCCGATTATAGGTAGGAATAAGGATGGAAACGAGAGGTACATTTTTTATGTTTTCCATATACAACTACCTTTCAGAAATTTTCTGTGTAAGAATAATATCTTGATAACTTGTGTGTTCAGTTCTGCCACACCATGAACCATAATGGGGAGGAGTCTGCATTTCTAGCCCATATTTATTTAATAGAGTACGAATATCTTCCTCAAGATAGGCAACTGCGAAATTCGGGATATCTTTATTTAGAACATAGCAATTGTCAATTTGATGGTAAAAACCTAACGGACTTAGTCCTGCATTTAAGTAATAGGAAGATTCAGGATTAATTAAAAAGAAAGTAATAAAACATCTCCCATCTTTTTTCAGAACTCGTGCAATCTCGCGTACGTAATGTTCTAATTCTTTCGGAAGAAGATGGGTAAATACAGACGTTAAAAAAATAAAATCGAATGATTCATCTTCATATGGAAACTTGTATTGGGAAGCATCTTCTTTTCCATCGGGATTGTAGAATTGGTTATATATATCGACATGTTCAAAATGGAAATTGTTACGGCGTGTTGAAATGTTATTTTTGCACCATGTAATTCCCTTATTAAATAAGTCAAATCCATAATAATTACCATCATCGCTTAAATAGTTCATTAATGGAACCGCCATCCGGCCGATACCACAGCCTACATCTAACACTGTTTCATTTGATTTTAAATTGCCAATTTCAATAAAATACTGCATAAACTCTTTTCCAACTTCTTCAAAATGACCACCTACATATTGAACAAGTTCTGGAGGTGGGATTAATGTGATTTTTTTCTCATTTTCGTTCAAAAAATTCACACCTTTCTTATAGTAAAGTAGGAAATTTCTACTTTATATTGAGGGGAGCTTTGCTTTTATTCATTACAAGATTGGTTTTCATGAATTAGTAGTATAATAGTACCCCTCAACTAAATATTTTTTTGTTCTATTCTTTTCTCCAAAAAATACCGAAATCATCGATTTGAGTCATAGGAGTTTTTATGTTTCTTTCACTTCTGAAATCTGTTACAGCCTCTGCGCATGTTATCAGTCCATAATCATCAATAATAATAAAGCCACCTATTGAAACTTTATCGTATAAATTTACAAGACTATCCATCGTTGATTCATACATATCACCATCAAGGCGTGCAATTGCAATTTTTTCTATCGGTGCTGAAGGCAATGTATCTTTAAACCAACCCTTTAAAAATTTCACCTGATCATTTAATAAATCATATTTTCTAAAGTTTTCTTGCACTGTTTCTAAAGAAACTCGTAAGTAATCGAATGTGTGCAAATAATCACCGTAATCTTTCGGATATTGTTCTAAGTTAGGTGCGGGCAGACCTTCAAACGAATCGGCAACCCATACAGTACGATCCTTAATGTTGTTTGCTTGTAAAAACCCATTCATAAAAATGCATGATCCTCCGCGCCATACACCAGTTTCAATAAAATCACCTTCTATATTTTCCCTGACTACAGTTTCCATCGCTTCTTGTAATTGATTCATACGTTTTCGCCCAACCATACTATGTGCAGCTCTTGGCCAATCCTTGCCACCTTGACGCTCATTGTTTGAAACGTTAGGATTAACGATTTTTAAATTGTGATTTTCTATATACTGCTTAAGAAATAAAGGAAGGGGAACCGTAACTGGTTCATATGATAGTTCTTTAGAAATATGTAACGAAGCAGGTAAGTATGGTTCGTATTCCAACCATATTTCAAATAAAATTGTTTTCTTTAATAACTCGAGATAAAGCTGGACAGCCGATTTATTTTCCATATAAGTGCCTCCTGAAGAATGTCATACAACATTATGACTATGTAGAAAAGAAGGATTTAATGATTGAATTTACCAATGAAAAAGCAGTAAAACTGATATCAGTTTTACTGCTAAGTAAAAATTTAAGCGATTTTTTCAATAATAATGGATGCACTCGTACCAAGAGCTAATGATAATCCAAGCCCTGTAACAATTACTTCAACTAATGATGGAGTTGTCGTAATTTGCGTAATTGCTTGAATAACGATAGGTGCTCCAAGTGAGATTAAACTTGATCCAGTACCTGGTACAGGTACTCCATTCACTTGGATTGTAAGACCTCCTAATGCACTGACTGTTGCAGTATTAGCGATAACAGTAATTTTATAGAATCCAGTTTCACTAATTACGAAAGTATCAGCATCTAATTGAGAAATTGCTGTACCAAACTGAGATCCAACAGTATTAAATGGTAGTGGATCATTAATTCCTAGATCTAAAGAAATCCCACCGGAGTTAAATGCATATAATCCTGCTGGAAGTCCTAGCCCTGATGGTCCAGTCGGTCCAGTTGGCCCAGTCGGTCCGGTAGCCCCAGTCGGTCCAGTAGCACCAGTTGTACCAGTTGGCCCAGTCGGTCCAGTAGCACCAGTGTCACCAGTTGGCCCAGTTGATCCAGTCGTACCAGTTGTACCAGTTGGCCCAGTTGGTCCAGTCGTACCAGTTGTACCAGTTGGCCCAGTCGGTCCAGTAGCACCAGTTGGTCCAGTTGTACCAGTTGGCCCAGTCGGTCCAGTCGGTCCAGTTGGCCCAGTTGGTACAGTTGGCCCAGTCGGCCCAGTTGGTCCAGTCGGTCCAGTTGGTCCAGTCGGAAGGGTAAACGGTGGTATTGGTGGTAATGTTGGTCCTACAAGATTAGGGTCAAATGCACTAGCTGATAAAGATTCATCGGGATTCAATCCATCTGAATAATTATTATTTGACATAAATTCACCTCCATAAAGCGTTCATTATATAGTAGATGCAAAACCGAAAGAAAATGACACGGACATTTGAATTATTGAAAAGAAATCTTAAACTGCTTGTGCAAGTTAAAAAAGTGGAAAGTTTATTGTATGTATAACATATGATTGATTTGGAAGAGGGTGATTATGTTGAACAAGCAAGGAATTACAATTAGTTTATGTATGATTGTTCGAGATGAGGAAGATACAATAGGTCGATGTTTAGATGCAGTCGAAAAAATTGTTGATGAAATTATTATAGTTGATACAGGTTCCATTGATCGAACGAAAGAAATTGTAGCTCAATATACCTCTAACATATATGACTTTCCATGGATTAATGATTTTGCAGCAGCAAGAAATTTTTCTTTTTCAAAAGCAACGCAAGAGTATATATTGTGGCTAGATGCAGATGACGTATTATTAGAAGATGCTCAAGAAGCATTGAAACTTTTAAAAAGAGAATTAGATCCTAAAATTGATGCTGTTTCGATGCCGTATCATCTTGCATTGGATTCTAGCGGGAAACCTTTATATTGTACAAAAAGAAATCGACTTGTAAAGCGTGAAAAACAATTTCAATGGTTTGGAAAGGTTCATGAGTATTTAGCTATTTCTGGTGAAACTTTTAGTAGTAATGTTGCTATTACACATAAAAAAGAAAAAAAGGTAACAAATCGTAATTTGAAAATTTTTCAAAATGCTGTAGCTGCAGGAGAAGAATTGAGTCCGAGAGATTTATTTTATTACGCTAATGAATCTATGGATAACCAAAAATATGATGATGCAGTTATGCTATATGAAACATTTCTTAATCAAGATGAAGGATGGTATGAAGAGAAAATTTATGCATGTGGTAAGTTAGGAGATTGCTATGCAAAGCTTGGATCATGGGAAAAGGCAATTGAATCTTGCGTGAAGTCGTTTCGATATGATGTTCCTAGAGGGGAGAATTGTACAAGAATAGGATATATATATATGGAACAACAAAAATATAACGAAGCGATATTTTGGTTTAAACTTGCAACGGAAGTACCAATGGCGACGGAGAGTCCATTTCATAGTCCAGCGAGCTACACATGGCTTCCCTATTTACAAATGTGTATTTGTTATAGCAAGTTAGGAGATCAAGACAAAGCTTATTATTACAACGAATTAGCGGCTGCTTATGTTCCAAATAATGCTGCAATCGAATATAACCGCAAATATTTTCGGAGTGTTTTTGATAAACAATATAAATCGTTATAGGCAGCTTTTTTAGAAATGGCTCATCGCGATTCTAACTCTAATAGATTGGCTATATAGTAAAGTATCGGCAATGTAACTAGTACAGGTTACATTTATAGACTTTAAATGAGATTTATATTTCAAATTCAATTTGCATAAGGAGTGTGTAAAATGAATTCCCCAAAAAATTCTTTATACGAAGAAAAGTCTGGGCATTATTATAATGCAGTGAATCCGAATTTATTAAAGCATATAAAAAAGGAATGGAAAGAAGTTCTTGATATCGGTTGCTCGAGTGGTGCATTGGGAGCTGCCATAAAAGAAAATGGCACACGTGTATCTGGAATTGAGGCATTCCCAGAGGCGGCAGAACAAGCAAAAGAAAAACTAGATCATGTCGTTTTAGGCGATATAGAAACAATGGATATGCCGTACGAGGAGGAGCAATTTGATTGCGTTATATTTGGTGACGTATTAGAGCATTTATTTGATCCTTGGGCTGTAATAGAAAAAGTAAAGCCATATATAAAAGAAAATGGTGTGATTTTAGCAAGTATACCAAACGTTGCTCACATTTCAGTATTAGCACCGTTACTTGCTGGAAATTGGACGTATACAGAATATGGTTTATTAGATAAAACGCATATTCGTTTCTTTACATTTAATGAAATGCTCCGAATGTTTTTAAAAGCAGGATATTCGATTAGTAAAGTAGATCGTGTATATATTGATCATAAAGTGTATGAACCGTTAATTGAGGAGTTATATGGAATTTGTAAGAAATATCGTCTTGGAAGTGGCTTCATGGCTGAGACGGTCGTATTTCAGTATATTATTGAAGCAGAAAAATCACAGTTATGAGTGCTGGTGAAAAAACAATATTATTTGTTACGTGTATAAATGATCGGAAAATGTATGCACAGTGTGTACGGCATATATTGAGATTGGCAGTGCCTCCAGGATATATTGTACAATTTATGCCAATTCGGAATGCGAAAAGTATGACGAGCGGATATAATCAAGCGATTTCGCATCCAGCGAAATATAAAGTATATATACACCAAGATGTTTTCATTATGAATGTGGCATTTTTATACGGATTACTTCAATTATTTAACGAACATGAACATCTTGGAATGATTGGAATGATTGGAGCCCAGTATGTTCCTCCAAACGGGATATGGAATGAAGGCAAGGGAGTTGTTGGGAAAGTAATTGGTTATATGAACGATTTATTTTATATGGCAACGCAAGAACAACCGTACCATGAGTCAAAAACATTTATGCCTGTGGAATGTATAGACGGTTTATTGATGGCAACGCAATACGATATTCCGTGGCGAGAAGACTTGTTTGATGGGTTTGACTATTATGATGTATCTCAGTCATTTGAATTTAGAAAAGCTGGCTATACAGTTGGGGTTCCTGTACAGCGTGATGCGTGGTGCATTCACTATCATATTGATGTAAATATGACCAACTATGACAAGTATAGAAAGATATTTGTGGAGAACTATATGTCAGATGTAAATCAAGACGAATAGAGGGGCTACAAAATGAAGGATCGTACAATATTAGTTGTTGTCTGTGTAAATAATGAAGAGCTATTTGAACAATGCGAGAGACAAATAAGAAACCTTTTTGTTCCCCCTGATTATGTCGTGCAAATTTTTCCGATACGAGATGCGAAAAGTATGGCAAGCGCATATAACCGAGCGCTTTCATATCCCGCGAAGTATAAGGTTTATATACATCAGGACACTTATCTTATTAATCGAGAGATGTTTTATACACTTATTTCTCTGTTTAAAGATAATGAAAAGCTCGGCTTAATTGGAGTAGCTGGAGCCCAATTTTTACCGAGTAACGGGATATGGTGGGAAGGGAAAAATTTAGTAGGGAAAGTGATTGAGTATAGAAGACGGAATTATCAACTATTAAATTTAGATCAGGGGTTTTATGGAAGCCAATCTTTTATGTCGGTGCAGGCAATTGATGGCTTATTCATGGCAACGCAGTATGATATTCCGTGGCGAGAAGATTTGTTTCAAGGGTTCCACTTTTATGATGTATCACAGTCTTTAGAGTTTCAAAGGGCTGGTTATTTAATTGGTATCCCAAATCAATCAAATTTATGGTGTATTCATTATAACGGAGATGAATTTGATGCGGATACATATGAGAAAGATCGAAAAGTGTTTGTAGAACAGTATAAAGATATATTATCTCCATCATAAGGGAGAGATGCAGAGTGAAAGGGATTATTTTAGCAGGCGGTACTGGATCGAGGTTATACCCAATAACGAAAGTAACGAATAAACATTTGCTTCCTGTTGGACGCTATCCAATGATTTATCATGCGGTATATAAGCTAAAACAATGCGAGATTACAGATATTATGATTATTACAGGTAAAGAGCATATGGGAGATGTTGTTAGTTTTTTAGGAAGCGGTCAAGAGTTTGGCGTGTCCTTTACGTATCGTGTGCAAGATAAGGCTGGTGGAATTGCGCAAGCATTAGGGCTTTGTGAAGATTTCGTTGGGAATGACCGCATGGTAGTTATATTAGGTGATAATATTTTTTCGGATGATATTCGTCCGTATGTTGAAGAGTTTGCAAATCAAAAAGAAGGTGCGAAAGTACTGCTGCAATCTGTAGATGATCCGGAGAGATTTGGCGTAGCAAATATTCAAAACGGCAAAATAATTGAAATTGAAGAAAAGCCGAAAGAGCCGAAAAGTTCCTATGCAGTCACAGGAATTTATTTGTATGATTCGAAAGTCTTTTCTTATATAAAAGAATTAAAACCTTCCGCAAGGGGAGAGCTTGAAATTACAGATATCAATAATTGGTATTTAAAACGTGAGGTACTTACTTATAATGAAATGAGCGGTTGGTGGACTGATGCAGGAACTCATGTTTCTCTTCAAAGGGCGAATATGTTAGCGCGGGATATAAACTTTGGTAAACAGTTTAACGGAGAATAGGTGAGAATATGGAAGTTATAGAAACAAACTTTACCGACGCAAAATTGTTAGAACCGAGGTTATTTGGAGATGAGCGTGGCTTTTTTACTGAAAGTTATAATAAGAAGGTGCTAGAAACATTAGGAGTTACGTATTCATTTGTACAGGATAATGTTTCGTATTCGACAGAAGCGGGAACGATTCGGGGGTTACACTTTCAAAAAAATCCGAAAGCACAAACGAAACTTATTCAAGTTATGCAAGGAGCAATTTATGACGTTATCGTTGATTTGCGAAAAGATTCACCAACGTTTAAACAATGGAGAGGATATATTTTAAGCGCGGATAATCATCGGCAATTATTAGTGCCAAAAGGATTTGCACATGGTTTTTGTACACTTGTCCCGCATACTATTGTTATGTATAAAGTAGATGAGTATTATAGTGCTAATCATGACTCAGGGGTACTTTGGAATGATAAAGACTTAGCAATTCCATGGCCGGTAACAAGCCCTATTTTGTCTGATAAAGATCGAATATTACCATCGCTTCAGGAATGTGAAGATAGTTTTTGAGTAGGAGAGTTGTGTATGAATATATTAGTAACAGGTGGGGCCGGATTTATTGGAAGTAATTTTGTGCATTATATGTTACAAAGCTATGAAACATATAAAATTATTAATTTCGATGCATTAACATATAGTGGAAACTTAAATAATGTAAAGTCTATTCAAGATCATCCGAATTACTATTTTGTAAAAGGTGAAATTCAAAATGGAGAGCTGCTGGAGCATGTTATTAAGGAACGTGATGTGCAAGTCATTGTCAATTTCGCAGCTGAATCACATGTGGACCGTAGTATTGAAAATCCGCTTCCTTTTTATGATACAAATGTAATTGGGACAGTCACCTTATTAGAATTAGTAAAAAAATATCCGCATATTAAACTCGTGCAAGTATCAACGGATGAGGTGTATGGATCTTTAGGAAAAACAGGGCGATTTACCGAGGAAACCCCGTTAGCTCCAAATAGTCCATATTCTTCAAGCAAAGCGAGCGCTGATATGATAGCTTTATCTTATTATAAAACATATCAATTACCAGTTATCGTAACGCGTTGTTCCAATAACTACGGGCCGTATCAATATCCTGAAAAATTAATTCCGTTAATGGTTACGAATGCGCTCGAAGGAAAAAAATTACCGTTATATGGCGATGGATTAAATGTAAGAGATTGGCTACATGTAACGGATCATTGTCGTGCGATTGACGTTGTTTTGCATAAGGGACGTATAGGAGAAGTATATAATATAGGTGGAAATAATGAAAAAACAAATATAGATGTTGTGGAACAAATTATTACTCTCTTAGGAAAAACGGAAAAGGATATTGAATATGTGACAGATCGTTTAGGACACGACCGCCGTTATGCGATTGATGCAGAGAAAATGAAGAATGAATTTGATTGGGAACCGAAGTATACGTTTGAGCAAGGGTTACAAGAAACGGTGCAATGGTATGAGAAGAATGAGGAATGGTGGAAACCATTAAAAAAGTAAGGGGCATATAAATGAGAGAACGGATTATCATAACAGGAGCAAATGGTCAATTGGGAAAGCAACTACAAGAAGAGTTAAATCCTGAAGAATATGACATATATCCATTTGATAAAAAGTTACTAGATATCACAAATATATCCAAAGTGCAGCAAGTAGTACAAGAAATAAGTCCACATATCATTATTCATTGTGCAGCGTATACGAAGGTTGATCAAGCTGAGAAAGAACGAGATCTTGCTTATAGAATAAATGCAATAGGAGCTCGAAATGTAGCAGTTGCCTCACAATTAGTAGGGGCAAAGTTAGTTTATATTAGTACGGATTATGTATTTCAAGGTGATAGACCGGAAGGGTACGATGAATTTCATAATCCATCACCGATAAATATATACGGAGCTTCTAAGTATGCGGGAGAGCAGTTTGTCAAAGAGTTACATAATAAATATTTTATCGTTCGCACATCGTGGCTGTATGGTAAGTATGGCAATAATTTTGTGAAAACGATGATGCGGTTAGGGAAAGAAAAAGATGAAATATCAGTTGTAGCGGATCAAGTTGGCTCTCCTACGTATGTGGCAGATTTAAATACGATGATTAATAAGCTTATTCACACTTCTCTATACGGTACGTATCACGTATCCAATAGAGGTTCATGCTCTTGGTTTGAATTTGCAAAGAAAATATTTTCGTATGCAAATATGAAAGTGAATGTGTTACCTCTTTCAACCGAAGAATTTGGGGCTGCAGCAGCAAGGCCGAAATATTCTATTTTCCAACACAACATGCTGCGATTAAATGGTTTTTTACAAATGCCTTCTTGGGAAGAAGGATTAGAGCGTTTTTTTATAGAAACAAAAAGTCATTAACAATTTTCAGTTAATGACTTTTTTGTTTGCCTTTAAGAGGTTTTATGTTACTATAATTATAGTATCAGGTACTAATAACAAGTATAAGTATTTCTGGGAGGATATATCATGGAACTATTACAAGGGAAAACATTTGTTGTTATGGGCGTTGCGAACCAAAGAAGTATTGCATGGGGAATTGCTCGCTCTTTGCATAATGCAGGTGCAAAATTAATCTTCACATATGCAGGAGAACGTTTAGAGAGAAACGTTCGTGAATTAGCGGATACATTAGAAGGACAAGAGTCACTTGTATTACCTTGTGATGTAACAAATGATGAAGAACTTACAGCTTGCTTTGAAACAATCAAACAAGAAGTTGGTACAATTCACGGTGTAGCACATTGTATTGCTTTTGCAAATCGTGACGACTTAAAAGGTGAATTTGTAGATACTTCTCGCGATGGATTTTTACTTGCACAAAATATTAGTGCATTCTCTTTAACAGCTGTAGCAAGAGAAGCGAAGAAAGTAATGACAGAAGGCGGAAATATTTTAACGTTAACATATCTTGGCGGCGAGCGCGTTGTGAAAAACTATAACGTTATGGGTGTAGCAAAAGCTTCATTAGAAGCGAGCGTGAAATATTTAGCTAACGATTTAGGTCAACATGGCATTCGCGTTAACGCTATTTCTGCAGGTCCAATTCGTACGTTATCTGCAAAAGGTGTAGGCGACTTTAACTCAATCTTAAGAGAAATTGAGGAGCGCGCACCACTTCGTCGTACAACAACGCAAGAAGAAGTTGGGGATACAGCAGTATTCTTATTCAGTGATTTAGCACGCGGCGTAACAGGAGAAAACATTCACGTTGATTCAGGGTATCATATCTTAGGATAAATATAATATTAATTTTAAAGGACAATCTCTACATGTTGAGATTGTCCTTTTTATTTGTTCTTAGAAAGAACGATTTTTAACGAAAGTTCTTACCACGTTATGAATATAAGTATAATAGTACACGATTTATTCAGCTACGTATGGAAGTGGGAGGGACGAGTGTGAAGAATAAAAATAAAAGTTCAACAGTTGGAAAACCGTTGTTATATATTGCGCAAGTAAGTTTGGAACTTGCTGCACCGAAAATAAAAAGAATTATTTTAACAAACTTTGAAAATGAGGATCAAAAAGAGGAAAGTAATAGAAACGAAAATGTTGTAAGTAGTGCGGTGGAAGAGGTAATAGAAGAACAAGAAGAGCAACAAGTAGAAGAGAAAATAGAAGAAGAAGAGGAACTGGAACAGAAACAGAAAGAACCAGTGAGAACTGTCCCGTATAATAAATCATTTAAGGATATGAATAATGAAGAGAAGATTCATTTTTTATTAAATCGTCCTCATTATATTCCGAAAGTAAGGTGCAGAATAAAAACAGCTACAATCTCATATGTTGGATCAATCATCTCGTATCGTAATGGAATTGTAGCCATTATGCCGCCAAATAGTATGAGAGATATTAGGTTATCTATAGAGGAGATAAAATCGATTGATATGGCCGGCTTTTAAATATGTAAAGGTGGTAGAAACCTTCTACCACCTCAATAGTTTTTTAGTTTACTTCACTTATTAGATAGTAACGTCGCGTAAGCATTGAATCGCACAGAAACAGCTTAAATCTACAGTAATACAAGTAGATGTCGATACTAGTCTTGCATTTGGTACAGCTAAAAACGTACAAATTGGGTCATCAGTAGGTGGTACAGGAGAGCTATCACCTAATACTACACTTAATACACGTAGTACAGCACAGCTATCATCATCTACACTTTCCACACGGAAAATTGGAGATCGGCAGCTAGTAAGGTTTGCAGATGGTGCAAATGCTTCAAAAGGTGCTCCAGCTTTTGTGTATAAAATAAAAGGGCGTGTATTTGCTACTGATGCAGTATTGTGTGCGCCTAAAAATGGAATTTCACAACCAGATCCACACGTTGTTGTAGAACAATCTTGTAATTCATTGATGAATTTTACAACGTCAACTACACAATGAGAAGAGCCATGGTGTTTATTTTCGTTACAACTCATTAATGTCACTCCTTATCTTCTTGTTTGTATTTACATTAATAAGATATTGGAGTTGAGGAGATTTGGTCACAATCTCAAGACCTTTTTTTTTAAATAGGCGAAAGAGGATAAGGGAAGGTGGAATTATGCTGTTTACAAGCTGGCTTTTATTTTTTATTTTCGCGTTAGCTGCTTTTAGGCTCACTCGTTTAATTGTTTATGATAAAATTACAGGCTTTTTGCGAAGACCATTTATTGATGAATTAGAAATTACAGAGCCGGATGGAAGTGTATCAACTTTTACAAAAGTAAAAGGTAAAGGATTAAGAAAGTGGGTTGGCGAATTATTAAGCTGTTATTGGTGTACAGGTGTATGGGTTAGTGCTTTTTTATTAGTCTTATATAATTGGATTCCAATCGTTGCAGAGCCGTTACTTGCATTATTAGCTATTGCAGGAGCAGCAGCAATCATTGAAACGATTACAGGATACTTTATGGGAGAATAATATATTTCCATAATACGAGAAAAAGCGGAGTTTAAAAGAATGAGGGAACGGAAATAAAGAGTTGTTCATATAGTAAATAGACAGAATTGACAGTAGAGGAGATGTTTGCTGTGAGCAATAATCCAAGGCAAAATTCATATGACCTGCAGCAATGGTATCACATGCAGCAACAACACCAAGCACAACAACAGGCATATCAAGAACAATTACAGCAACAAGGATTTGTGAAGAAAAAGGGATGTAATTGTGGGAAAAAAAAGAACACAATAAAACACTATGAAGAATGAAACACTCATGTTACTGTGAGTGTTTTTTATTATACATATAAAAAAGCGGTATTTCTGTATTAGAAATACCGCTTTTTACTAGCTAATTTGTGCAACTGTTAATGCTGCAGCACGGATGTCTACAGTTCCAATTAACTCGACTGGTACAATTTGAATTAAGTCACCAGGATTTAAGTTAATAAGAATAACACCACTGGATACATCTACTTCACCAGTACCAATAACGTTAGAACGAACCGCTGTACCTGATCCAGGAATAATGTTTGCTGGTGTATTTAATGATAAGAAGAAACGACCAGCTTCTGGTGCAGTAGGTACGTTATCAAGACTAATTGTTAATGTATAACTGATTTGATAAATACCAGCTCGTAGAATTCGTATGCCATCTCCTACACTTACTGTATCGTTTATTACAGGAACAGTAATATTTGGGTTTGGGCTTACGCTAGGTAATAGTAGTGGTGTAAATAATGAAGCGAATTGAGGTGCAGACGCGTTGAAAGCAAAACCGAAGGCAGGTAGTGTACTAGCTGGTTTCGCCTCACAATCGATTTTCGTAAATTCGCAATCAGAAGAGAACATGTTTTTCACTCCTTTATCTGTTTCTACTTTCAGTTAATGAAAAGGACAGGTTCTATGTTCTAGACAAGTTCCCAATTTTAAGAAATTTACATAATAATACTCGTTAAGCATGGATTGGGTGGCAGATAATTCTGCCACCCAATCCATGCTTAACTCATTATTTAGTTTTAAATCGTAACATCACGCAAGCATTGAATAGCACAGAAGCAACTTAAATCAACAGTAAGACAAGTGTTAGTCGATATTAATCTTGCATTTGGTACAGCTAGGAATGTACAGATTGGATCGTCGGTAGGTGGTACAGGAGAAGTATCACCTAATACTACACTTAATACACGCAATACAGCGCAATCATCATCATCTATACTCTCGACACGGAAAATTGGAGATCGGCAGCTAGTAAGGTTTGCAGAAGGTGCAAATGCTTCAAAAGGTGCTCCAGCTTTTGTGTATAAAATAAAAGGACGCGTATTTGCTACGGATGCGCTATTATGTGCTCCTAAAAATGGAACCTCGCAACCAGATCCGCATGTTGTCGTTGCACATTCTTGTAGTTCATGTATAAAACGAACGACATTAGATACACAGTTGAAATCAAAATCATGTTGATGATCTTCGTTACAATTGCAACTCATTATGTTCACTCCTTCTCGTGAGTTCTGACATACACTATTACAATATGAACGGGATATGATTGATATTACGTTAATTATCATGATGAAAACAGGGAATTTATATAGGAGGGATGTACATAATGCAATATAAAAAAAAGACATCCTTATTGAGTGGATGTCTTTTCAGGTAAATCTTTTCGCACAGTATACAAAAAACGAGATATATCTAATTTTTTTCCTCTGAAAAATTGCGGAGAGGAAATGTATAGTTCTTCTTTTGCACGTGTAATCGCGACATAAAGCAGTCGGCGTTCTTCTTCTAAAGCCTCAGAAGTCTCTGTAACACGATCATTTGCATCTTTTAAAGAAGAAGTATGGGGCAGAATACCATCGCTCGCTCCAAGTAAAAAGACACATGGAAATTCAAGGCCCTTTGCGTTATGAATAGACATAAGTGAAACAGCATCTTTTTGCGGCATTGTTTTTAATGCTTCCATTTCTTTTTGCCCTTGAATGGCTTCATCAATAAATTGTAAATAAGCTGGAATGTCGGTGAAACGAGTTGCAGACTCCATTAATTCTTCTAACATTTCTTCTTGTATATCTTTATGCATTGTAAAGGAAGAACGATCGTTACTTTGTAAGTACTCTAAATACTTTCCTTTACCATGAATAATTTCTTTTAATGCTTTTTTCGGTTCTAATTCTTTTATAAATTTAATAAAATCGATACGCTCATTTACCTTTTTCACTTGAAAAGGTTTTAAGTTCGGATTTAATAATAAGAAATGAAGAAGAGAAGGGAAACGGCCTTCACCATATTTCCATTGTTCACGTTCAATAAATGAAATACAATCATCACGCCCGATATACATCGTTGGCAATATGTTTGAAAGTGATTCTAATCGAAATGGTTCAATTACGAGTCGTAAATGATCCAATACAGGCTTAATTAAAGAATGTTCATAAAATGACTGACTCGCACCGTGTTTAATAAACGGGATTTTATGAATGGTAAGCTGATCAAGTAACGAACGGCTTACAGAATGTGTGCGATACAGCAAACAAAAATCTTTATAATTTCGTTCACCACTATCTACTTTTTCTTGAATGAGCTGCAAAATTTGATTTGCTTCATCAAGAGTCGTAGCCGGTCTTGCGTAAAAAGGTTGTACACCTTCTTCACGAACAGAATATAGCTCTTTATCAAACCGTTCTTGATTTAGTTTGATAACTTCATTTCCAAGTCCGACAATAAAAGGATTGGATCGATAATTCGTATTAAGGGCGATAATCGTAGTGTTATCAAATTCTTTTGGAAAAGATAAAATAATTTGGTGACTTGCTCCTCGCCAACCGTATATCGCTTGATCGTCATCACCTGCGATAAATAAATTATTTCTTGGCGAAGCTAACAATTTTACAATTTCATATTGAGCATACGATGTATCTTGGAACTCATCTACTTCAATATAGTGGAAACGTTGTTGTAATTGGGTAAGCAAAGGAGCGTTATTTTCTAACATATAATATGTTTCTAATAAGATGTCATCGAAATCAATATAATTATATCGTTGTTTCACTTCTTCAAAACGCTCGTATACTTCTTTAAATTCTTGTTCAACGGGTGTTTTTGCTTTTACATCTTTCGGACGATTTAATTTGTTTTTCTCAAGTGAAATCATCGCGAGCATCGTTTCAGCATCATAATCGTCTTTTAAACGCAATTCTTTTAAAATTTTCTTTATCATAATTTGTTTATGTTTTTCGTTTGCTAAAATTTGCTGATTATATCCTTGACTACGAAGCAATTTTAAAAAGACAGAGTGGAATGTACCGGCAACAACGTAGCTACTTGCCGCATGATTCATACCCGGTAAATTCGCTACACGATTTCGGATTTCTTCAGCCGCTTTTTGTGTAAATGTAAGTAATAAAATATTTCGCGGATGAACTTGTTTTACATTTACTAAATAACCGACGCGAGTTGTTAAAACAGATGTTTTCCCGCTTCCAGCACCAGCCAGTGTAAGAACAGGGCCTTCTGTCGTTCGTACAGCCTCTAATTGTTTTTCGTTTAAAAATACATTTTGCTGTTCGAGAGCGCGGAAATACGCCGCATCTGCATCTTCTTCCATAATTAAATGGGTAGATGTTTTCGGAATATGATATGTTGCACGTGGGATATCAGCGTGCGTTAATGATTTTTGTGAAAATTTTTCTTGTGTCATATATTCACCTTCAAAACTATAGCATCAACATTTAACTTTAGCGGAAGAAAAAGAAAATAGCAATGTAAAAAACAGGAGGGGATACCTCCTGTTTTCAAATTACAATTCTTTTATCATAACGATGTGAGGAATATTTGCTTCCATAAATACATCAGAATTCGTTACATATCCAAGTTTCTTATAGAAATCTTCTGCATGTGTTTGAGCATGCAGCTTCAATTTTGGTAGCGAGTTTTCCTTCGCATATGCTTCAAGTGCATTCATAACAATTTTTCCGATGCCTTTTTTTCGATGGGAAGCTAGTACGCAAATGCGTTCCATTTTTCCTATTCCATCAATGGTGCGAAAACGCCCAGCACCAACGGGAACATCATTATCATATATAACGACGTGTATGGAAGTTTCTTCAAACTCATCATACTCTTCTTCGGCAGAAACTTGCTGTTCCTTCACAAATACTTGCTTACGTACAGAGAATGCATCTCTTAGTTGTTCGTCCGTTTGTACGATCTGTGCATGCAAATTAGTTGTTCCCCTTTCCAAGGCGGAATGTTTCGTGTACAGTCCATGTTCCGTTTTCTAATTGATATAGAAGGTGGAAGCGGTCAATTGGTTGTTCGTAATAGAAATCTTTCATACGTAATCGACCTAGTACATCAGCATGCTCTGCATCTGATAAGCCTTGTCCAATTGTTAAATGAGGTACAAAAGCGTATTCGCGTTCTTGTGTAAAGAATCCGCTATGCATTTCCTCATTTAAGAAAGTAAGTTCAGGTGTTTTTTCTACTTTAAAATAAATAACATTATTAACAGGTGCGAATGAACCAACTTTTCCAACATGAAGGGTGAAAGGGTTCGTTTTACTTGCGATTGTATGTAACTCGTTTACAATCGATTCTAATTGTTCATCTTGCGTCTCAAAGGGTGTTTTCAATGTAATATGTGGCGGAACTAATGCGTAGTGCGGATCATAACGTTTACGCAATCCGTTCGCTTTATCTTGAATCATTTTAGATGGAAAAATTACAATGCCTAATTTCATGTTCCAATTCCTCCCTTTGTAAGTCTAGTTAGATTTTGAGAAAATAACTCTCTTAATCTATTATATCAAATTATTCTGAATACTGCTCTCTATTATTTAATTGATAGCATATGAGAGAAAGCTTTCGGTAAATCAGTTTGCCAATATTTCCACGTATGATTACCTTCAAACTCCTCGTAATGCGTGATGAAATTTCTATCTGTCAGAAGCGTATGAAGCTCACGGTTCGGCCCTACGAAATCAGATACTTGTCCATCCGTGCGCTTTACAGCTGTTTCTTCTGTCCCAATAACGTGATAAAGCTCTAGCGCCTCCGGATTTTTGAAGTCTTTTGCTAAGTTCATTACTGTTTCATCCACAAATGGTGATTGCATAACGACTTTACCGAATGTATGCGGATACATAAGTGCAGTCATAAAGGAAACTGTTCCGCCAAGAGAATCTCCAATTAGCACGCGACCTTTTCCCATTTGGTACGTTGGATAATTTTCATCGATATATGGCGCAAGTTCATGAGCAAGGAAACGAATATAAGCAGCGTTTTTTACTTCGTTTGGGAAATATTTTTCTTTACGATCGTGTACATTTTTATATGGAATACCGACAATAATTGTACGGTCAATTTCTTCAGTTTCACGAAGGCGCTCAATTACACGGTGTGCTTTCCCAAGCTGAAAATAATCTCTGCCATCTTGTGCAATGACAACTGTATGTTTGTGCAGCGGTGTGTAATTTACCGGTAAGTAAACGAGAAGTGTAACATCTTCTTGAAGTGATGCACTATAAAATGAAATCTCTTCAATTCTCCCAATTGTTTGATTCATGTAGATCCCCCTAAATAAAAATTTACTGTAATAATTGTAAGAGCGACGCTTGTAGTGAAAAAGAAAGAAATATTCACTAATAGGTGCTTTCGTTTCTATTTTACCATAATGGTACGAAGAATCTAAAAAATTAGTATTTAAGTTAGGAAAGAAAACGGATATAATGAAGTGGGATTTTTGACAGGTGAGAGGGGAGACGGAATTTGAAACAAGAAAGATCAATCGCACTACCATTAGCCATTTCCATTATAGCCATTTCATTCGCAGCAGTTTTTGTAAAGATGTCCTCAGCACCATCTTCCATATTAAGTATGTATCGATTATGGATTATCGTACTTCTTATGCTGCCTATCGTTTGGAAAAAACGGGAAGAGTTTAGTAAGATTCAAATAAAAGATTGGGGATTTTTAATTGGATCTGGTTTCTTTTTAGCACTTCATTTTCTTTTATGGTTTGAATCTTTAAAGCATACAACAGTTGCGAGTTCGACGATTATTTTAGCGCTTCAACCAATCGTATCTTTAGTTGGAGGTTTTTTCTTATTTAAAGAAAGAACAACATACTCAGCCATTGCGACAATGGGAATTGCGATATTAGGTGTAGTGTGTATTGGTTGGGGAGATTTAGGACTAAGTAAACAAGCAATTTATGGAGATATATTATCCTTTTTAAGTGTAATAGCAGTTGTCGGTTATTTATTTATCGGGCAAACGACAGTAAAGAAAGTATCACACTGGATTTACAGCTTTACAGTCTTTGCATTCGCAGGTATTTTTATGGGAATTTATAATATAGTATTGCAAGTGCCTTTTACAGGTTATACAAAGTGGGATTGGACCGTTTTTCTTTTACTTGCGGTCGTGCCGACAGTGTCACACGTCATTAATAATTGGTTATTAAACTACGTAAATGCAACAACAATTTCGATGAGTATTTTAGGGGAACCAGTTGGAGCATCAATACTAGCGTTCTTCTTACTTGGGGAAAGATTAAATGCTATGCAAATGATCGGTAGCATACTCGTATTGTTTGGTGTATCTGTTTTCTTATTGCAGCAACAAAAAAGAACAGCAAAAAATGTCGTAAACGAGCCTGCTTATACACAGGAATTATAATGTTAAGAGAGAAAAGAGAAGTTGTGATACTTCTCTTTTTGTTTTATAGAAATACGGGCGTAGAAGGGGGAGGGAAATGGAGTTTCTATCAAAAAAAGATGCCTGGTTATATCCGATTTTTTTCGTTGTCATGGGAGCGTGTTTTGCTCCCATATTTGCAGGAAGAGAATATTTTCTTTTATTTTTCACAATCCCATTAGCCATAGTATTTATTTGGAGTTGGTTTTCAACAAAATATATTGTCGGAGAAGAAACAATTACTATTAGATCCGGTTTCGTGAAAAAGCGCATATTGATACGAGATATCAAACAAATTTCAAATACGAAAAATCCAATAGCAGCCTATGCATTGTCACTTGATCGACTTGAAATTGTTTACGATACAAATCAAACAGAAATTATTTCTCCTAAAGATAAAGAGCAATTTATTAGTCAGGTAAAAAATAAGAATCCACACATTGAAATAAAGTAAAAGAGTGGCTACGAAGCCACTCTTTTACTTTGGGTTTGTTATATAAGGTTGTACGTGAATGATACATAGGTCACGGAACTTTCCTTCAGCAGTTGTGACAATTACGACTGCTCTACCTGCACTTTTTCCAGTAATCGTTACTGTATCACCTTTTGGATACAGTGTGATAACATCAGCATTCATATTTGTCCAAATAAGTTCGTTATTGGTTGCTTGTACTGGCAAAACAGTGGCGGACAACTCAGTGCTTTGGCCAGTTCTTATTTTCAACTTATTTTTTTCCATATGAACACCGATGACTGAAATAACAGAAGGAGCGATTGAAATTTTAGGTGGATTAGGTTGTATGTTCAAACAAGACGCAGAAGTATTGGTGATAGGTGAAAATTTTCGTGTTTGTTGTTGCTGGAAAGCTGCTAACATGTTGGAGTCCCCTTTCTGTATAAGTGCTGATAGTATTACTATAAAGGAGTAGTGTTACGTTTAATTTAATGAAACATAAAGAAATTGTTAAATTCGAGCAGAAGATTGTCGAACTTTGAGAAAAAAGAAAGCTCTGCTGATACGATAACAGCAGAGCTTTTCCTTTATAGATTATCACTATGTTGTTTTTCGAAATTCTCAAATTGCTCTTCAATTTCTTTTGAAGGCTGTGTTAGTAAACTAACAATTACGATTACTAGTAAACTAATAGTGAAACCAGGAATCATTTCATATAAGAATTCTTTTAAGAATTTGAATTGAGTCCAAATAATGACTGTAGCGGCACCAGAAATCATACCAGCAAGTGCGCCCCACTTCGTCATACGTTTCCAGTATAAGCTTAATAAAATAGCAGGTCCGAATGAAGAGCCAAATCCAGCCCAAGCGTATCCAACAAGAGCTAAAATCGTATCATTTTGTTTAAACGCTAATGCACATCCAACTAATGCAATAACAAGTACAGCCATACGGCCGACAAATACAAGCTCTTTATCAGAAGCAGAACGTTTAAAGAAAGTACGATATAAGTCTTCAGTTATGGCACTAGAAGTAACGAGTAACTGAGATGAGATTGTACTCATAATTGCTGCTAAAATAGCGGCTAATAAAAATCCAGTAATAAGCGGGTGGAATAAAATTTTTCCCAGTTCAAGGAAAATTGTCTCTGGGTTGGATAGCTTTAATCCTTTGTCTGAGTAGTATGCAATACCGATAAGACCAGTAAACATAGCTCCAACAACAGAGAAAATCATCCAGCTCATACCAATTCGTCTTGCACTTTTAATTTCTTTTACAGAAGAAATTGCCATAAATCGTACGATAATATGTGGTTGTCCAACATAACCAAGGCCCCATGCGAATAATGAAATAATACCTAATACAGAAGTGCCTTTAAAAATGTCTAATAATGTTGGATCAATTGATTTAATTGTGCTAAATGCTGGACCAAGCCCATTTACATTCATAATTGTAACAGTAGGAACAAGAATAAGAGCAATTACCATAATGATTCCTTGCACGAAGTCTGTCCAACTTACTGCTAAGAAACCACCAAATAACGTGTAAGCAACAACAACGCCTGCAACAATGAATAATCCAACATGGTAGTTCATACCAAATGAATTTTCAAATAATACAGCGCCTGAAACTAATCCTGAAGCTACATAAAAAGTAAAGAAAATCATAATAACAAGTCCAGATACTAAGCGTAGCATATGGGATTTGTCTTGGAATCGGTGTTCCAAAAATTCTGGGATAGTAATAGAGTTGTTTGCAATTTCTGAGTAGGTACGTAAGCGAGGAGCGACATATAGCCAGTTTGCGTATGCGCCTAGTGTTAGGCCGATCGCAATCCAACTACTACTTAATCCAACGCTAAACATTGCACCGGGTAAGCCCATTAAAAGCCAACCACTCATATCGGATGCTCCAGCACTTAATGCTGTTACTGCGGGGCCTAGTGTACGCCCGCCAAGCATATAATCTGTTAAGTTGGACGTTCGTTTATAGGCGAAATAGCCAATTACTAACATCCCGAGCATGTAAATAGAGATAGAAGTTAAAGTTAACATCTGCGTACTCATGTAGTTCCCCTTCCTTTTGTCATGTCTTTTGATGCGTTATGCATATTTATAATCTATCATGATTATTCTGAAAAATCCATATAGAAATATGAATTTTCAGAAATGTAAGCGTTTTTCGATGTCATTTTACTTTTTTAATATATAATATTCATACAAAAAACCTTATTTTTAATAGAGTATTTATTATATTTACATAAAAAGAGGTTGTTTTGTCAATATAATATTGAAAGGAGAGAAAAATAAAATTTTTTAAAAAGTATTGACTTGTGAAAAAAGTTAGGTCTATAATGAGTGCAACTTAAAAAAATGCAAGCGTTGATGAAGAAGAGTACACATGATGAACATGTCAGAGAGCTGATGGTTGGTGCGAATCAGTATGGAATTGATGTGGAATGGGCTTCGGAGCTTCCAAACCGAAACGAAAGAAGTAGGCTTTGGCGACATGATCTCATCGATACAAGAGACACGTATTGTTTTTGATACGGTAAAGTGCGTTACGTTCGTAACGAATTAAGGTGGCACCACGGGAGTACCCGTCCTTTCTATAGGATGAGTACTCCCTTTTTGTGTATAAAAAATTAAATAAATGAAATCGTTTAAGTAAGAAGAGTACGTATATTGGAGACGTTACAGAGAGCCGGGGATAGGTGGGAGCCCGGTGCGGTGCCATATACGGAATGGGCTTACGAGAGGTATGCTGAACAATTATTTTCAGTAGGCAACCCGGGTTCCGCCGTTACAAGGATAAGGTATAAATTTTGTACCTGAACAAAGCGGGATGCTTTTGCATCCAACACGAGGTGGTACCGCGGTATATTTATCGTCCTCTACATATTTTCGATATGTAGAGGACTTTTTTATTTTTCAGGGCGAGGTGAAGGACATGATGACGAAAGAAGAATTTATAAAACAAAAAAGAGAGAGAAAGACATTTTTAGTAATCACTGAAGAAGAAGGAGATAGCATTACGCCAATTTCTTTATATAGACGTATGAAAGGTAAAAAGAAATTTTTATTAGAAAGCTCACAGCTTCATCAAGATAAAGGACGCTATTCTTACTTAGGGTGTAATCCGTATGGGGAAGTGAAAAGTGTTGGTACGGAAGTGGAACGAACGATTTACGGCAGGTCAGAAAAGTTGCAAAGTAACGTACTACAAGTGTTAGAAGAAATAATCGCGTCAGCTCAGGTAGATAGTCCTTTTCCATTTTGCGGGGGAGCAGTTGGATATATTGGCTATGATGTCATTCGGCAATATGAAAACATTGGAGCAGATTTATATGATCCATTGAATATTCCAGAAGTACACCTTTTACTATACCGTGAGTTTATCGTGTATGACCACTTACGCCAAAGGTTGTCGTTTGTATATGTATGCAGGGAAGATGATTCAGCAGATTATGAAGAAGTATACGAAAGGCTACGAGTATACAAACAGGAAGTACTACAGGGAGAAGAAGCGGGAGTAACTGAAATAAGATCAACATTATCATTCACTTCTTCTGTAACGGAAAGAGAATTTTGCGTGATGGTAGAAACGGCGAAAGAACACATCGGGGCCGGGGACATATTTCAAGTTGTATTATCTCAGCGTTTGCAAAGCGAATGTATTGGTGATCCATTCGCGTTATATCGAAAACTTCGAATTGCCAATCCATCACCATATATGTTTTATATCGATTTTCAAGATTATGTTGTACTCGGTTCTTCGCCAGAAAGTTTGTTATCAGTAAGAGAGGATAAAGTGATGACGAATCCAATTGCCGGTACGAGACCGAGAGGGAAAACGAAGCAGGAGGATACGGAAATTGAAAAAGAACTGTTAGAAAATGAGAAAGAGCGAGCGGAGCATATGATGCTTGTAGATCTAGGGCGAAATGATATTGGTAGAGTGAGTGAAATCGGCTCAGTTACGATAGATAAATATATGAAAGTAGAAAAATATTCTCACGTTATGCACATTGTATCTGAAGTTTACGGAACATTACGAAAACGAATGAGCGGATTTGATGCATTAGCGTATTGCTTACCAGCGGGGACGGTATCAGGTGCTCCGAAAATTAGAGCGATGGAAATTATAAATGAGCTAGAGAATGAAAAAAGAAATGTATACGCTGGTGCAGTTGGATACGTTAGTTTTTCAGGGAATCTTGATATGGCGCTCGCCATTCGAACAATGGTCGTAAAGGATGAAAAAGCATACGTTCAGGCAGGAGCGGGCATCGTTTACGATTCAGATCCAGTAGCTGAATATGAAGAAACATTAAATAAAGCGAGAGCGCTATTGGAGGTAATGAAATGATTGTACTGATCGATAATTATGATTCATTCACATATAACTTGTACCAACTATTAGGCGAATACGAAGAAGAAATTGTTGTCGTAAGAAATGATCAAATAACGATAGAACAATTAGAAGAAATGAACCCAAAAGGAATTGTGCTTTCGCCAGGACCAGGAAAACCAGAGGATGCTGGCATTTGTATTGAAGTGATTCATCATTTTTATAAGAACGTTCCCATATTAGGTATTTGCCTTGGTCATCAAGCAATTATATCAGCGTTTGGAGGAGAGATTGTAAGAGCAGAGCGCATTAAACACGGAAAAACATCGCGTGTGAAACATAACGGAACGTCAATCTTTTCATATGTGACGCAGCCGCTAACAGCGATGCGCTACCATTCTCTTGTTGCAGCACAAACGAGCTTGCCACAGTGTTTTGACATATTAGCGACAGCGATGGACGATGGAGAAATAATGGCAGTTCGTCACAATTATTATCCGCTCTTCGGATTACAGTTTCATCCGGAATCAATCGCGACAGAAGAAGGCGGAAAGTTAATACGTGCCTTTTTAGGCGAAGTGAAAGAGGAGGAAAGAGTATGAATAACTATCTTCGTAAATTGGTGGAGGGACAACATTTAACAGAAGAGGAAATGTATAAAGCGGGGCTTCTTTTATTAAATGAAAACATATTGGAAAGTGAAATTGCAGCTTTCTTAGTCTTACTGAAAGCGAAAGGTGAAACGGCAGAAGAAATATACGGTCTCGTTCGAGCTCTTCGCGAAAAGGCATTACCGTTTTCGAATCATATACAAGGCGCGATGGACAATTGCGGGACAGGTGGTGACGGTGCCCAAACGTTTAATATTAGCACAACATCAGCATTTGTACTGGCAGGAGCTGACGTAAAGGTTGCAAAACATGGTAATCGTGCTGTTTCTAGTAAAACAGGAAGTGCAGATTTATTAGAAGAACTCGGTGTAAATATTAGTAGTACGCCAAACGAAATTGATTATTTATTAGAGCATGTCGGAATCGCATTTTTATTCGCACCAGCGATGCATCCAGCATTAAAGCGCATTATGAAAATAAGAAAAGAATTAAACGTTCCGACGATCTTTAACTTAATTGGACCGTTAACGAATCCGGTGAATTTAGAAACACAATTTGTCGGCATTTATAAACGAGATATGTTACTACCAGTTGCGCAAGTACTACAGAAACTAGGAAGAAAACAAGCACTTGTCATAAACGGAAGTGGGTTTTTAGATGAAGCATCATTGCAAGGAGAAAATCATGTTGTCATTTTAAAAGATAATGAAATAGTAGAAACGAGTATTGAACCTGAGAAATATGGATTCTCAATAGTGAAAAACGAAGAGATTAGAGGAGGGAATTCGAAAGAAAATGCAAAGATTACGCTCGGAGTATTAAGCGGAGAAAAGAGTGTTTACCGTGATACTGTTTTATTCAATGCAGGGCTTGCTCTTTTCGCAAATGGAAAAGCAAAGACGATTGAAGAAGGAATAACACTCGCAGCACATAGCATTGACTCTGGAAAAGCATTAGCGAAACTAAACTTATTAATTGCAGCAAGTAATGAAAAATTAGAAAGGGTGAATTAAAGTGGGGACGATTTTAGACAAAATTGTAGATCAAAAGAAAAAGGAAGTTGCGACATTATATGAAACATATACACCAGTAAAAGAAAAAAGAAAAACGCGCTCACTTGTAAAGGCTCTAGAGCAATTTACTGTCATTGCAGAAGTAAAGCGAGCATCACCATCAAAAGGAGATATTAATTTACATGTTGATGTACGAAAACAAGTGAAGACATATGAAGAATGCGGCGCTGGTGCAGTTTCTGTTTTAACAGACGGTCAATTTTTTAAAGGATCATTTTATGATTTACAAACGGCAAGAGAAGAAAGTAGCATTCCGCTTTTATGTAAAGATTTCATAATCGATAAGATTCAAATTGATAGAGCGTATGAAGCTGGTGCAGATATTATTTTACTAATCGTAGCGGCGTTAACGAAAGAGAAATTAAAAGAGTTGTATAGCTACGTATTAGAAAAAGGGTTAGAAGCGATTGTTGAAGTTCATGATGAACAGGAATTAGAAATTGCAATTCAATTAAATCCGCACGTTATCGGTATTAACAACCGTAATTTAAAAACATTTGAAGTCGATTTAGGCCAAACAGAAAAGCTTGGAAAACGATTGAATGAGGAGAAATTACTTTGGATTAGCGAAAGCGGGATTCATTCAAAAGAGGATATTATTCGTGTTAAAAAAGCAGGAGCAAAAGGTGTATTAGTTGGGGAAGCACTTATGACATCATCTTCTATTCGTACCTTTTTTGAAGATTGTAAGGTGAACATATGAAAGTGAAAATTTGCGGGATCACTGATATGGAAACAGCAAAACGTGCTTGCGAATACGGAGCTGATGCACTCGGATTTGTTTTTGCAGAAAGTAAGAGAAAAATTACTCCAGGGCTAGCGAAAGAAATCATTCAGGAACTTCCAGCCAACGTGTTAAAAATTGGTGTTTTCGTAAATGAATCAGTAGAAGTGATCCAGAAAATTGCAGATGAATGCGGGTTAACACATGTGCAACTACATGGGGACGAAGATAATCATCTGATTAGAAGATTGAATATTCCGTCTATAAAAGCGCTCGGAGTAACTTCAGAGATTGATATGAAAAATGCTCAAGTGTATGAAACGGATTATATATTATTTGATAGCCCAAAAGAAAGGTTTCACGGAGGAAATGGAAAGAAATTTTCATGGGAACTACTCGCACATATGCCAAAAGAATTACGAGAGAAAACGATATTAGCTGGTGGATTAAACACTCTCAATATAGAAGAAGCAATTCGAACTGTTAGGCCATATATGGTCGATGTGAGCAGCGGAGTAGAGACAGAAGGAAAGAAAGATGTAGAGAAAATAAAACAATTTATTATAAAAGCGAAGGAGTGTTCTAAATGAACTACGCATATCCAGATGAAAAAGGTCACTACGGTATATACGGAGGACGATACGTTCCAGAAACGTTAATGCAATCTGTATTAGAATTAGAAGAAGCATATAAAGAGGCAATGGAAGATGAAGAGTTTCAAAAGGAATTAAATCATTATTTAAAAACGTATGTCGGAAGAGAAACACCGCTTTATTTCGCTGAGAATATGACGGAGTATTGCGGAGGTGCAAAGATTTATTTAAAACGTGAAGATTTGAACCATACAGGAGCTCATAAAATTAACAATACAATTGGTCAGGCACTTCTTGCGGTGCGAATGGGCAAGAAAAAAGTTGTCGCTGAAACAGGAGCTGGACAACACGGAGTTGCAACAGCTACTGTATGTGCTCTACTCGGATTAGAATGCGTCATTTTTATGGGAGAAGAAGATGTAAGACGTCAAAAATTAAATGTGTTCCGAATGGAATTACTCGGAGCGAAAGTAGAAAGTGTAGCGGCAGGTAGCGGTACATTAAAAGATGCGGTAAACGAGGCACTTCGTTACTGGGTTTCACACGTGCATGATACGCACTATATTATGGGATCTGTTCTCGGACCACATCCATTCCCGCAAATTGTCCGTGATTTCCAAAGTGTAATTGGAAATGAAACGAAAAAACAATATGAGGCGTTAGAAGGAAAGTTACCAGAAGCAGTCGTTGCTTGTATTGGCGGTGGTAGTAATGCGATGGGTATGTTTTATCCGTTCGTACACGATGAAGAAGTTGCTCTTTACGGCGTAGAAGCAGCTGGAAAAGGAGTTCATACAGAAAAGCATGCAGCTACTTTAACGAAAGGAAGCGTTGGCGTTCTCCACGGATCGATGATGTATCTTCTGCAAAATGAAGAAGGACAAATTCAAGAAGCTCACTCTATTTCGGCGGGACTTGATTACCCTGGTGTTGGGCCAGAACATAGCTTGCTAAAAGATATTGGCCGCGTTTCTTATCATTCCATTACTGATGATGAAGCGTTAGAAGCATTTCAATTATTAACGAAAAAAGAAGGAATTATCCCGGCGTTAGAAAGCTCGCATGCTGTCGCGTACGCTTTAAAATTAGCGCCGCAAATGAAGAAAGACGAAGGGCTTGTCATTTGTTTATCTGGCCGCGGTGATAAAGATGTAGAGAGTATAAAACGTTATATGGAAGAGGTGTAAACAATGGGAGTAGAAAAAATGAAAGCAGCATTTGAAAATGGCAAGAAAGCATTTATTCCGTACGTAATGGGCGGAGATGGTGGCCTTGAAAAATTAAAAGAAAGAATTCGTTTTCTTGATGAAGCAGGAGCAAGCATCGTTGAAATTGGTATCCCGTTTTCAGATCCAGTCGCAGATGGCCCAACGATTCAAAGAGCAGGGAAACGAGCACTAGATAGCGGTGTAACATTAAAGGGCATTTTTCAAGCGTTAGCAGAAGTAAGAAAAGAAGTACAAATTCCTTTTGTACTCATGACATACTTAAATCCAGTACTTGCATTCGGAAAAGAACACTTCATTGAGAGATGCTTAGAAGCAGGTGTGGACGGTATTATCGTTCCAGATTTACCGTATGAAGAACAAGACATTATTGCACCGCTTCTCCGAACTGCAAATATCGCTTTAATCCCACTCGTTACCGTTACAAGCCCAATTGAGCGAATTGAGAAAATTACGAGTGAATCAGAAGGGTTCGTCTACGCCGTTACAGTAGCGGGCGTAACAGGCGTACGTCAAAATTTTAAAGAGGAGATTCATAGTTACTTAGAAAAAGTAAAATCACATACGCATTTACCGGTAGTGGCAGGGTTCGGTATTTCAACGAAGGAACATGTAGAAGAAATGATTACAATATGTGACGGGGTTGTCGTTGGAAGTAAAATTATTGAACTGTTAGAAAATGAAAAACGAGAAGAAATATGTGAATTCATACAGGCAACAAAACAAAAAGAAGAGGCATAAGTCTCTTCTTTTTGTTTTGTGTAATAAATGTTAAAATATACAGAAAATACATGTAATTTAGAGGGTGAGAAAGCATGCTAAGACGGAAACTATTATATCTACTTCTAACTGTACCACTATACGCTTGGCTCATTAGCATGACAAAAATAGAGTTGATGGCTCTATTTTTAGGATATGTATTCATCTTTTCCAACTTAAATCGCATTCAAGAGCAATCTATTTTAGAAATATGTATATTTTCGATTAGTATAGAATTATTTAGTATCGTTTCGATTGTATTGTTAAATGAATTATTCCGATGGATCCACTCATTTGAATTCATGAAATTTGGGAATGCTGTATTGCAAGTCATATGTGCTTATATTGTGTTTGTTGTGTTAGACAAAATAGTCGGCCAGCAGACAGTTTTTCAGGATAATAGAAAATGGGAGTGATTCAAAAAAGAGCCAAACGGCTCTTTTTTGAAACTGTTGTAAAAACAATTGAAAATTATGACATCTGTTATATAATAGTTAAAAATTGTATTTTAAACGAAATGAGATGATAACATGGCCATATTTTTGGCACTTATCCCAATTATGATGATTTTCATTTGCTTATTTTTATTGAAACAAACGTCATTAAGATCCTCGTTAATTTCTTATGCGGTATGTGTTGGAATCGTTTTACTCTCGCCAACGTTTCAATTAGGGATAAGTGAAACTGTGCACGCAACGATTAAAGGGTGGTTAATTTGTTTTATTGTCGGGTACGTTTTATTTTTCGGTATTTTTTTATTTCACCTCATGAACAAAATGGGGTACATCGACCAAGTAGCGCGTTTTTTAGAAGAAGTGACGCAAGATCGTTTATTACAAATGCTTCTTATGTGCTTTGGTATTTGCCCACTAATTGAATCGGTAAGTGGATTCGGAATTGGTTTTATGGTTGCAGCACCTATTTTTCTTTCATTAGGTTATAAACCGTTCCAAGCTGTACTGCTCTCGTTTATCGGCTTACTAGCTAGTTCATGGGGGGCAATGGCAACTGGTACGATTATCGGTTCGCAACTTATCAATATGCCGCTTACAACACTCGGTACAAATACAGCGCTATTAAGTATCCCGATGTTTGCTTATTTCGTCATTCTTTCTTTACACGTTGTTGGCGGCTGGCAGGCGGTTATTGAAAAGTGGAAGGAAGGATTCGGTTTCTTTCTATTATTTTCTCTCGGAATCTATCTTTCTAACGCATACGTAAGTGTTGAACTAGCAGGTATACTAAGTTCTATCATTACGATTACATTTGGTTTTCTTATCATTAAATTAAAAGGAAAAAGTGGGCAAAATCTTATAACAGAGCATGCGGCTGCAACGGAGAGAGAAGTATCTATTATAAAAATTATTAGCCCTTATATATTTCTAACAGTTTGTATTTTACTTTCTCGCCTCGTTCCAGCATTACATGATTTGTTCAGATCATATGCGGTTCTTGATTTGAAATCATACTCTTACAAACTAGAGTTACTATATTCACCAGGATTTTGGCTCGGTATGACTTGCTTATTTACTATTATTTTCTTCCGCATCCCGTCTAATATTATTAAACAATCACTCTCACAAACGATCAAACAATGGATTCCTTTTGCGATTACGACGACAATGTTTATCGCCATTTCAGAATTAATGGGTGCATCTGGCATGCATTCATTACTTGCAAAAACGGCTGGTGAAACATTTGGAACATTTTTCGTTTTCGTTGCTCCGTTTATCGGTGGTATCGGTGGCTTTTTAACAGGTAGTAATGCAGGCTCAAATGCGATGTTCATAAAACTACAAATGCAAACGGCACAAAATGTAGCACTCCCGTGGCAATACGTCACAACATTGCAAAACACCGCATCATCAGTAGCGACGATCGCTTGCCCGTCACGGATTACACTAGGTGCGTATTTATGTAATATTCCGTATCGTGAAAATGAACTATTAAAGAAGACGACGTTAATGATTTTTGGTGCGGTGTTGCTTATAGTGGTAGAGGTTGTTGTTTGGTATATGTTGAGAAATTAAAAATCCTCCTGACATAGGAGGATTTTTGTTATGAGTGGATAATGTTTTAAACATGAATAGCTTCTATTAAATGAATAGGAGATGAAATGTATGCCCCTAAAAAACTATGGCGTGTTAAAAGGTACAGTTATACAATCTAAAATCGGAAAAGGGAAAACACCTCATTATCAAGTTCATTTACAAGGCGAAGCAGAAGTAGATTATCGTATTGCAATTAACGTAAAGTCGCAAAGTTATCCGTCAGAAGTTTTATATTTTGCAAGCGACAATATTCGGTCAGAAGCGATTCATATTTTACCAACATTACCATTTGGTTTTACAGAAATAAAAAACAATGAACCGAAAGTAGCTTTAGACTACGTAAGAGGTAATTTATTTGATTCCAAGCAAATGATTCCTTTACCTGCTGAAAAAGCAGGAGTGGATAATGATTTAAATGAAAAAATAGAACGTTATATAAAACAAGCAATAGAAGAAAAAGCAATTATTTACGCATTCGGTGAAAGATGGGGACCAGAAGAAAATACACCCGATTCTTACTTTCATTTCGAACCAGGAAACGGGATACATGATATTCACATGAATCAAGGGAATGTAGAAAAATGGAAAGGTGATAATGGTATATGGCAAGACGGAGGAATACTCATTCACTTTGAAAAGGAAGAAAAATGGATCGGTATATTCCTTGCCTTCCAGTCACAGTCATGGTGTACCGATGAAGAGGGACATGCTCGTGTGCCGGTTGAGCATTGTGATTATAAGAGGAATAATTGAGAAGAAGAGGGCGTTCAAAAAGAACGCCCTCCTCTTATTTTATAAAACCCAAAACTAACAAGTGTAGAAATACAAGAGAACAGCAGTGCTACACTAGAAAACGCAATGAGGTACATATTATACTTCATCACTTTTCCAATTAGTTGGTTGCTATCATACTGAAACAATCCCGCTATGATGTTGAATAAAAATAACACGATAAACATGACGATAACACCGTCTATTGATCCTTGAATATCTGGTTTGCTTAAAGCGATATGTGCAGAAATACAAATGGCGATAAATAAAAATAGCCAAAAGGAAGGATTCAATACATTATTTATTGTAAATAAACTTTTCAATAATACGAACGTCGACAAGAGCATGTTTTGAACCATTTCTACATTAATAGAAGTAGAAGTGATTGTTTTTTCGAGAGTTGTATGAAATAAAAAATATGAATTTGGTACGAAATAGCGCATTAAAAGGATTAGTGCGGTAATACCAGAAATAATAGGCCCGATGCCGATAAAGAAGTTTCCAATTCGTTGATATACACTTTTATGATTGTATTGATGTTGTACGTAGCCTAAAGCGCCCTGGCTTGTATCTGTTGGGAAAAACTGCGTTGCTACAATTTTATGACGAAATAGTACGCACATAATGGCATGTCCAAGTTCATGAATAGGAACACCAATCCAAGCAGTCAAAAGGAATCCTTTTCTTCCAAATGCTCTCGACCAATACATCCGTGTTAGTGATTCTAAATAGCCTAATAGAAATCCGATTACAATGATAACGCCAATTAAAGAAAATAATTGGATTACGCTTGTAAGGAGTATTTGAAAAATTGAGTTTACCAATTCCATTGCCAGTCATCCAATCTGTTAGAAACATTATTTATCCGACTTTAATGGGCAGTAAGACCCCCACCTCAAAATTCAGCGAAAGCAAAGAAGTTAGGTAGGGGATCAACTGCCCATAAAAGTCCGATTGGTTCAACTAATAATCAGTGGGGGATGAAGAAAACCCCCACTGATTAAAGTTTCACTTTATTCTGTTTCATAATAGCATTTTTTTTCAAGATTGCTAGCACATATATTTTCTTTCGGAAGGAGGATTTCAGAATCTTTTTCTTGTAGTCATGTTTTATGTACAAAGTCATATATTGAATTTGTAACACCCTATACGGTATCTGCTTAAGGGGGGGAATGCGAGAATGAAATGTCTGGTGTGTCATACAGAAAATAGAGCAGAGGCAAAGTTTTGCGGGAATTGTGGACATTCGTTAACGGAGGAAGCCGTAGCGAGTGAAGGTGAGCAACAGGAACGCGTAGCTTTAGCAAAGAAAACTCGAACAAATGAAACGGTAGAGCAAGCGAAGCGATTTGCGAGTGGATATTTTCAGTTTTTTAAACATGCTTTCAAAGCACCGACAGCGATTATGAAAAGCGGCAAGATTGAAGTACGAAATGGAATTGTAAGTCTTGTTCTTATTTGTTTTTTAGGAGCATGTATTTTTTATAGAATGATGAGCACAGCAGCTGCTGTTACGAGAACATTTGCACCAGATATAACGACTCCTAATTTCTTTTGGGACTCTGTAACGGTCTTTTTATTTTTACTAATTTTAACTTTATTTGTCGGATTTATTATTTTTGTAAGTGGAAAGATGATGAAATCTTCATTTTCATTTCTTGAAGTATTCGGTGTGTGGGGAACGATAGCGACGCCAGCTATTGCTATATTAGTTCTTTCTTTTCTGTTTAGCTTTTTATTAATCTTTTTCTTACCAATCTTATTAGGGCTGGCTACAACGTATATGTCAATTAGCATAATTGTCGCTATAGTAAAGCTAGATAACGGCGGATTAGACCCTATTTATACACTTCTTATCGCAAATGTTTTAATTGGAATTGCAACATTCATTGTATTATGGTCTTACATTAGCACGATAATTCAAACCTTTACACAGGGATTCACTGGCTTCTAACGAAAAGGTGGATGAATGTATGTACAAAGTGTGGCACTCATTTTGAAGACGGTGTTCAATTTTGTCAAAACCTCAGTATGTATATAATGGCTTCATCTTTCCTGATAGTGATATCCGAAAATTAACGAGTGGGGACTTAACATACTTATCGAAAGAACAATTGAAAATAGAGAGAAACGAAATATACGCAAGGCATGGACATATTTTTCAAAGCAGTCTTGGTATAGAGAAAACAAGTATTATAAAGGAAAGCTAACGGATATTGAATCTTATAATGTTGAACTCATTAAATCAAGAGAATAAACACGATAAAAAGGTACAGTGCATAACTGTACCTTTTTATCGTTATTTATCTGAACCAGGATCCCTTGAGAAAAAGATGTGAAAGAGAAATGTGACTTTACTGGATCCTCCTGATGTACTAGCTTGTATATGTGATAAAGGACCAGACGTTAGGGCTGCCTCGGAATGGGGTGGGACGACTATTTTGAGCGCATGATCTGATTCTGGTGAAGCAATAACAGTAATTGTATCATCAGAGAAGTTTATAATTTTAACAGAACCGACTGGAAAGATGGACTTGCCAGCATGTGATGCTGAAGCGAATTGGGTAGCTTTCCAAATATCTTGCGCAAATGTATCATCGTTAGATAACCAAGCACGAGCGCTATATATTGTTGCATTAATGGAAAATTCTTGGTCAAGTGAGACGGCGGGTTTCGGTTCTTTTGGTTCTTGCGGTTCATCTGGAAGCTGGGCGAGAAGGCCGGCGCACATGTATGTTTCACCTACTTTCAATTGTTACTGTTATAGCATATTAAACATGTTGTTTATAAGACACGACGGTTACCTATTCAGGCATAGGTTTGTGCACCAAATTTGAAGA
Source organism: Bacillus paranthracis (assembly GCF_001883995.1). Taxonomy (GTDB): domain Bacteria; phylum Bacillota; class Bacilli; order Bacillales; family Bacillaceae_G; genus Bacillus_A; species Bacillus_A paranthracis. Next base: position 63,738 of record NZ_MACE01000009.1, read on the forward strand.
TGAAATTCTCTTTCTTTACAATGGAAGTAGGTGTTATTTCTATAAAATATGGAAAACGTAAAGAGTATGTAAAAAAGAAGGAGTGGTAAAGTGAACTATGTCATTATTGGCGGAGATGCAGCTGGTATGAGTGCAGCGATGCAAATTGTTAGAAACGATGAAAATGCAAATGTTGTAACGTTAGAAAAAGGTGAAATTTATTCGTACGCGCAGTGTGGGTTACCATATGTCATTAGTGGTGCTATCGCTTCAACGGAAAAGTTAATCGCGCGTAATGTAAAGATGTTTCGTGATAAATACGGAATTGATGCGAAAGTACGACATGAAGTAACGAAAGTAGATACGGAAAAGAAAATGGTATACGCAGAGCATACGAAGACGAAAGATGTCTTTGAATTTCCGTACGATCGTTTATTAATTGCGACTGGCGTGCGTCCTGTTATGCCAGAATGGGAAGGTCGAGATTTACAAGGTGTTCATCTTTTAAAAACAATTCCGGATGCTGAGCGCATATTAAAAACGCTAGAAACGAATAAAGTTGAAGATGTAACCATTATTGGCGGCGGTGCAATTGGGCTTGAGATGGCAGAAACATTCGTTGAACTTGGTAAAAAGGTAAGAATGATTGAGCGAAATGATCATATTGGTACAATTTACGATGCAGATATGGCGGAATATATACATAAAGAAGCAGATAAACATCATATTGAAATTTTAACGAATGAAAATGTAAAAGCGTTTAAAGGGAATGAACGAGTAGAAGCAGTTGAAACGGATAAAGGTACGTATAAAGCGGATCTTGTTCTAGTATCTGTCGGAGTGAAGCCGAATACTGATTTTCTTGAAGGAACGAATATACGTACAAATCATAAAGGGGCAATCGAGGTAAATGCATATATGCAAACGAATGTGCAAGACGTATATGCAGCTGGTGATTGTGCGACACATTATCACGTTATAAAAGAAATTCATGATCATATTCCAATTGGAACAACTGCAAATAAACAAGGGCGACTTGCTGGACTGAATATGCTGGATAAACGAAGAGCTTTTAAAGGAACGTTGGGTACAGGCATTATTAAATTTATGAATTTGACGCTCGCAAGAACAGGCTTAAATGAAAAGGAAGCAAAAGGATTACATATCCCGTATAAAACAGTCAAAGTAGATTCGACAAATATGGCGGGCTATTATCCAAATGCGAAACCACTTTACTTGAAATTACTATACCGTTCTGACACGAAACAATTATTAGGCGGACAAGTAATTGGAGAAGAAGGTGTAGATAAACGGATTGATGTGATCGCAATGGCACTCTTCAATAAAATGAGCATTCACGATTTAGAAGATGTCGACTTAAGTTATGCACCACCATATAACAGCGTTTGGGATCCAATTCAGCAAGCGGCAAGACGAGCGGAATAGCACTTTTTAAGTGCTATTTTTTTCGTTAAAGGGTAATCATCATTTTTGTCGAATGAAGAGGGTTGGGAAATAGTTACATATAGGGAAGGGGGATCATTAAAAATGTTTATAACACTTCAAGCAGTTCAAGAATCAGAAAAAGAGATATTACGTAATTTGTACGCACTATATCTACATGACCTCTCTAAGTTCACACCTAATATAACGATTGGAGCAAATGGATTTTTTGAATACGAAGATTTACATATGTTCTGGGAAAATGATGGAATCACTCCGTATTTTATTAAAAGTGATAATGAGATTGTAGGATTTTTATTACTACTGGAACGCCCGTTTTTGAAGAAGGAAAACGATTTTGGTATAAATGACATTTTCATATTGAATCAGTACAAAGGAAAAGGAATCGGTAAACAAGTTATTGAGAGTTTGCTAAAAGAGAAACGAGGACAATATTTCGTTATCGAACTTGTGAAAAATGTACCAGCCGTTTCTTTTTGGAAGAAAGTATATAGGGAACTAAACATCGAATTTGATGAGAAAATACAGTTAATCGATGAGGAAGAATGTCTCGTGCGAACGTTTAAAATATAATGAAATGGATTCTACTTGTATATTACTTTGAAATTTAACTTTATTTTGAATATACCGTTCACCCTTGAAAACATAGTACGTATCGCTTATATTGTCATATAGTATTTATTTTTTAACAAAGCAATGAACGAACCAGGGGGCACAGTATGGCAATTAACATGAAAACAATCGAAGAATGGATTGCTGAATCAAACGCAAGACAGGAAGAAGACTTTGGACACGTTATTGAAGAGATGAAAGAAGTATGCGTTGGACTTGATAACGCGACATTAATTTATACGAAAAACGTATTTTGTTTCGGTAAGAAAGTAGAAGTATTTTTCTTCTTCCAAGACCATGTCGTGATCGGACAAGAAAAAGACGAATATGTTGAAATTGAAAAATTAAAGTATGATGCTATTACACATAGTAACTTAAAAACAAACGATAAAAATACAACGTTAGAATTAAAGTTTGCTAACGGACAATCTATCAATTTAGATAGTTTAAATGATAACTACGGTACGAAAAACTGGTTATTTGCGAGACAAATAAAGAGCATTTTCAAATTAATCTAGTAAAAAAAGCAGACCTCAAAGGGTCTGTTTTTTTACTTGGTCCCTATTACACAAAGGCATCCTCTTTCTTCATAACATTTCACGCTTGTAAATCCTGTTTTATAAAATAGGTTTACTAATTCTTCATTCGTTTTGCATTTCTCCATATGATATTGAATTTTGAAAGTTTCAGCCACTAATAAAAAGGATCCTTTCGGTTGCAAGACACGAAATACTTCTTTTATATCTTGTTCCACATCAGGCCAGAAGTAGTGTGTTTGAAAAGCGGTAATGAGATCGAAGAAGTTCGTATGATAGGGAATAGAAGAAACGCTTGCTTGTTGAACAATGACTTTTTGTTTTTGAACATCTTTTATATTCGTCTGTATCGAATTTTTTACAGCTTGATAGGAGTAATCAATCCCGTATATTTTTCCAAGTGGAGTTCGTTTTGAAAGAGTGTGTATCGTTTTACCGCCGCCACAACCGATATCTAATATAATTGCCTCTTTCTTTATATATACTTTTTGTAATGCCCAATTGGTTAGTCTCGTATGTGCACTGTTCATAATACAAAGCATGGAAGAACCAATTGTCCCCCGAGGATTTTTTGCTTGCTGGATTAATCGTTGTAAAATGCTCAAGTTAAACTCTCCTTTTATGTAAGAATATATACTCACTTCTCTTTTTATTAAGTAAGTCCTTTAAAAAAAGCACGCCGATGAGCGGCGTGCTTCTAAATACGCAAATCCCCTTTTAACCAATTCCGCGCTCGATACGCTCCAACAGGAATTTGAATAAGTGACGTTTCATTCCCAGCATCTATTCCGTACAACTGATCACATGAATTTGTATCAAAACTAAGTAAAGGATGCCCGCCCATCCCCATTGCGGTCGCTGCAAAAACGAGTTTGTGAACGAGTATACCTGCCTCCATTTGATGAATACGGTACCCTCTATAGCCTAATGCATTTGTATAGTAATCTTTCTTTCCGACTACATGTAAGCAAAGTGGTACTTGAAAAAGGTTTACGTTATCCATCGTCATACTAGATTGAAGGGGATAACGAAGGTCCCCATATCGAAGTGATTGTATGGAATGTGTTTTACTGTTATAAGTGTAAGCGCCGTTTTCTATATCTTTTACGTTATAGAAACATCCATATAATGAGACGCGCACATTTTCATTTACATACGTACCATCAATGTCGTTGTAATAAGGGAAGGAGAGGCTCGCTTCTTGTAGTAAAGTAGCGAGCTCGGCTGCATCCCATTTTGTAAAAATAAAGTCAGCATCAGGGGAATACCGTTTTCGGCAAAGTTGTAAGAAATCATAAGATAAACGCTCTACTTTCGGCAGTTGTACAGCATGCGCATGATGTTGATAGTGCTCTTCATGAGCTAGTGTTTGGAACTGTGCTGTCGATTCGATCATAGAAGCTTCATTTATTTTTGTTATCATCGGATACTCATTTACATGCTTTGAGCGAACGAAATGTTCATGTGCTAAAGGCGGAATTTGTTGTAATAGCTCATGAGAAGTAATTGTTTTATGTTCACGGTAATCATTGTGAAACCAATTAGATTGCGGTTCTGTACTGAAAGGAACGACAGCATACACACTTTCTTCGCCTTCTGACAGTCCGAGTAAATGATTGATTGCACGGTCTAGAAACTGAAAATATACACCATTTGTGTAACCAAATTGTTTGGCACATTCCAGTAATTGGCCGATGAGAACACCGCTATCTAACCCTTGAAGCCGATACGAAAAGTTATTGTATTTAAAGTAGTTTTTCCAAAACATAGTGGATACGAATGCAGCACCAAAACAAGATTGTATGTTACAACGATTGCCGAGTGCTTCTGTAAGGTAAGAATCGAAATTTCCTTCGCGAAGTAAAATAAGTCGGTGATGCGCGGCGTCGTAATGGTAAATGCCGTCTGGATAATCGTCAATTTTTAAATATATATACAATTCATTTGGATACAAAGCGCCGCCGGAAGGGATAGATCTTCGAAATAAAATTTTCTCGCTATTTAGCTGACATAACTGGGTTAAACCAAATGAACACCAAAGGTAATGACCAATCTCTTTCAAAGTAGGTGTAGTAGAAGAGTTAGGTAAAGAGAATGGGATTTCTAAAGAGAGAGGGATAATAGGTAAGTTTCGATATAATTTATAAGGAAGCGGTGCATCTTCCCAGTCTATTTCATGATTTGGCATAATTTCATCGATAGAGAAATGGAGATGATGTAAAAAAGTATCTAGTTGCATGAAATCCCCTCCTTTACTATGGAAACGGGTGCGGATGTGGATTTAATTGTTCAGTCGTTAAAGGTTCGTCTGTATATCCAAGTGTCATCGGTACGGTATACACTCGATCTAGCCCTGTAAGTCGAGTGAGATGGTGACCGAACGTCATCGGTAGCATGCCTGGAATAATGACTTTTACACAATGCAATCCGTTTTTTTCTATAAGAGGTACTGTTTGATTTACAACGATTACGTCAAGTCCGGTTTGCTGCAGGCGGTTTACAAGTTGATTAAGATCGGATGTTAAATCCAGATCAACTGATTGTAATCCGTTCATTTCTTGGAACGATTGCACCGGAGCATCGTCACGTAAAAGGAAGTGAAGACGTTCTTCTGCTTCTTTCAATCCGTACAGCATACTATGGTCTTCCATTTTATTTACGAGATAAGGGTCTTGTAAGCAATTTTCGTAGTGCTCTCTTTTTTGTTCGAGTTCATCGTCTGTTATAAGTAACATGCCTGCTATTTCATGGATGGCACTCTTTAAAGCACGGACTGGGTCCAAATGAGAGCCTCCAGCACAAACAACGTTCATTCCATTTTCACGCGTATTTTTCGCGATTACCCATAAGCTTGGGATGCCGTGTTCCATCGTTGCGTTAAAAGCATGTAATTCATAACCGGTAATCGTGTACAGCCGCTGAATCATTAATTGTAATTCCGTATCATTTGCTGAACTAAGATCAAGGCGGGGAAGAGGTAATTCGGCATACCAAGTGAGCAAAAAGGCGTCACGCTCTACAACTTCTAAAATACCGTGAAAAATTGCTTCTTCTAAACTACCACCAATAGCACATCCATTTGATGTTTCATATACGTAAGCATCTCGATGACCGAGGCTATAATAAGCGATTGATTCAGGAACTAAAATTGGACGGTTTTGTGACAATGAATATCCCCATACCCAGTTTTGTTCATAGTCAGGGTCAAACGGTTTAAATGGAAAACCATCACGATTATAGTGTTCATTTGTATGTACACCGAGCGTAAGGGGATTTAGTGCATGATCCTCTACATCATGAAAACTAGCATGCACATTTGTCTTTTTCCCTCGAGGTGACATACCACAATATCGCTCTAAACCTTCTAAAATAGCAGTTGCTTCACTTATTGCAAATGAAAGAGTTCGGCCTGCAACCCCTTCATTTCCAAACATTAATGGCATGTTTATAATAACGTCAGCAAATGGTAATAAAGAATGCTGCATTTTTCCGTTCAACATACCGACTCGGTAATCTAAATAGTCCTTCGTTAAAAATGTGTTTAGTTCATGAATGGAACGACAGCGATATGTTGCATCACTTGTTTTTAAGCTCGGTTGTAATGAAATCGCTGCTGCATCTGCCGTGTCATCAGGCAAATTACTACATACAGGACAGAGCGGATCTGGAAGAAAAGAATGCCGCGTACATTGCAGTGTTTGTAAGTTTAGTAAAATGAGTTCATTTTCTAAAGAAGAATGAGTATGAGTTAATATTTTCTCTGTTTCTGCGCAAATAAGATGGCACATTTGCAGAATGCCATTTTGGGTGGCACGTACATCACGCCTTGTTACGTTTTCTTCTTTTACCGCATATTTTCGTTGTAGCTCCCACATCTCTTTTTGATCAAATCCAGCGATAAAGCGTCGTCCATCGGCACAATGAGTACATCCTGCTGCAAGAGGATGAATATAAGGACCGATAATACCTTCACCAAATGAAGTAAAACCACGTAGCCACGGAATATGATTTGAACGGAAAATTAGCTCAGCGTCATGATGAATAGTAGAAGGAGAGCCGTCGTGTAATACGAGAGCGAGATCGATATTTTCAGGGAGTTCGTCTGCAATTGTATGTTGGCGAATGATGGAATATTGTTTGCATAATCGATCATGTACATAGTCTGCAAGAATGCCATCCCCTATAAGTAATATATTTTGAGTCATAGACCGTCCTCCTTTGCAATTAATACCCCGTACACACCATCTAAGTTTTCTTTCAAAAATGATTCAATCGCTAAATCAAACACGAATGGATAAAAATGATGTTCTTCTAAATGTTGCAGGGCAAGCTGTACAGATTGCGTACTTGGAATTTCTTCTTCTGCTTGTATTTCTAACCTAAAAGAATCCGTGTCATATAAAATAATAGAGGATTCCGGCAAGATATTAGCTCTGTAAGGAGTTTCTTCATTTTGAATATGAAGAAGCGATAGTTGTAGTGCGTTTCGTAACGCTAACGTCATATTAATATTAGATGCACCGTACCATCGATCATGTATACCAACCCAAACGACTGGAAAGCTGAGAATCTCTTCACCCATTGCGATTTTAGGTGTTTCATGAATGGTAGCGAGGGCATCGTAATAATATCTACAATGTTTATCATGAATGTCCGTTAAGTCGACCGTCGTAATTTCTTCTAGCATATGTGATTGTCGTTCATACAATTTGTGATTTAAATGTTGTTGTAGTGCCCGGTATACACCCTCTGTCATCGTTTCTCCAGCGCCAATACCGATATCGTTATGTTCAGGGATAAGGCGGTGCATAATTTCTGTTACATAGGTTTCAATTCCTGTTAAACCAGCTTCTCGGCGCGCTTCGTTATGAGTCAAACCAGCGCAAGTCATAAGAGGAAGGAGGGAAGTTGGACCATCTGATAGCGGTGTAGCTACTTGAATATTGCATTGTGATAATGGTAATTGATATAAATCTTGTTCATCCCATACATGGAATATACCAGTTTTTTTAGAAGTTAATGAATCGAAAAAGCGGAATAAATCAGTTGAGGTATGTTGGTTAGACCGATGCTCAAGTTGTTCAGAAAGGTTTTCTATCGTATCAATTGTAAAACTTTCATCAGTGGCGAGAGGATGTTTTATAAAAGGATGCCATGCTCCTTCGAGTGTTTCATAATTTAATAAAAAGAATTGAGGTTCTTTTTCTCGGTAAGAATCATTAGCAACGTGCTTAAATAATTCAAAAACGATTATATTTGCTAGCATTGCAGATGTAATTGGTGAAAATGAAGCTGATGAATATTCATTTTGTAAAGTTGTTTCATGTAGCCGATGCCATGCGGATTCCCAGCATTCTTCACGATTAGCCATTACGACAGGACCAGCTATACCAAGTGTTGATAAACAAACGGCTGGTATGAAGTTCTTTCCTACTTCCTTGCAAATCGTGTGAGCTGCTCTTAGTCCTTCGATATCTCCATTTTGCGAAACGTATAAAATCCAGTCGAAAGGCTCGAACACTTCATGCAGGGGACGATCAATTGTTGTATCTATTTCTTGAACAAGTACAGCATCATCTACTTCATGCGCAAGTTCTACTAGCTCGTGAATACGGTCGTAATTCGTTTCTTCATAATCTGTCACAAGGTAATGAAAGGTAGGTAATCCGGATTCTAATAAAGAAGAAACTAAGGAAGTAAGCATATCTCCAGAGCCGATTATAAGTACATTTGCATTGCGGTACGTTTCGAATTTTAAAGCGCCTGAATGAAAATCTGCTTCTAGAAATTCAATTTGCGAAGCATATCTATCAAGTAATGCACTGTTTAATTCATGAGGTGCATCTTGACTTACATCACGGACAAACCCATTTGTATATAAAATCTCTCCAATTTCAAATACACGATTTTGATAGGGGAGAGGGAGACCATCCGTTATTTCTGCTAAAGAATAATTACCGTTAAACATTGGCATTAATTTTTCAATCCAGTTATAAATTCCGTCACCGTCCATACGAAATGAACTGGCGTTATTTCGAAAATAGACACCCCCGTTTGAGTCGGGGAGGAAGAAAGTATCTTTATTTGCTTTTAGTTTTGCATGTGCTGGAAGGTTACTCATTTTAATCCTCCTTACTTTTTAGGCATACATTATTAACTTATGTCATGCGATTTGTCCCGTATGAATGCAATAAAAAAAGCTGTAGAATGATATATTCTACAGCTTGTAATAGATTATAAATCTATCAACCTTCTAATAATAATGATTTTGGATCTTCAAGCATATCTTTAACAGCAACAAGGAAGCTAACTGCTTCTTTACCATCAACAATACGGTGATCGTAAGATAAAGCGATGTACATCATTGGGCGGTTTTCCATACGTTCGTTATCGATTGCAACTGGACGTACTTGGATTTTGTGCATTCCTAAAATACCAACTTGTGGGCTGTTTAGGATCGGTGTTGACATTAGAGAACCGAACACACCACCGTTTGTAATTGTAAATGTACCACCTTGTAGTTCTTTTAGTGAAAGTTTGTTATCACGTGCTTTTTTACCTAATTCACGAATTTCGCTTTCGATTTCAGCGAAGTTTAATTGGTTCGCATCGCGTACAACTGGAACAACTAATCCATCTGGAGCTGCTACTGCAATACCGATATCATAGAATTTTTTAATGATAAGCTCGTCGCCTTGAATTTCAGCATTTAATAATGGGAATTGTTTTAATGCTGCAACAACTGCTTTTGTGAAGAATGACATGAAACCAAGACGTACATCATGTTTTTTCTCGAAAGCATCTTTACGCTCTTTACGTAATTCCATGATTGCAGTCATATCAACTTCGTTAAATGTTGTTAACATTGCAGATGTTTGTTGAACTTCTACAAGACGTTTTGCAATTGTTTGACGGCGGCGGGACATTTTCACGCGCTCAACTGGTTTTTCGAATTCAGTTTTTGCAACTGGAGCAGGAGCTGGACTTTTTGGAGCAGCTGGTGCTTCTTTTGGTGCTGCAGCATGAGCTTGTACATCGTGTGGTCTCACACGGCCAAGTGGATCTGTGCTACGTACGTCGTTTAAGTCGATTCCTAATTCACGAGCCATTTTTCTAGCAGCTGGTGATGCGATAGGACGGTTTGTATTTGGTAAACCTTGTAAAGTTGCAGTTTGTTCAGCACTTGGTGCCGCAGCTTTTGGTGCTTCAGCTGTTTCTTGTTTTGGTTGCTCAGCCAACGGTGCAGGCGTACTTACTGCAACTGGTGCTCCGTTTGCATCTAAAATTGCGATAGTTGCGCCAACTTCAACTGTATCCCCAGGTTCGCCTAGTAACTTCGATACAATACCTGAATCTTCTGCAATGATTTCTACATTGACTTTATCAGTTTCAAGCTCAACAACGCTGCCACCTTTCTCAACTTTGTCGCCTACGTTGATAAGCCATTGTGAGATAGTTCCTTCAGTAATAGATTCTGCAAGCTCAGGTACTTTAATTTCGATCATTTTAAATGTCCTCCCCTTATTTGCCTAACGGTGTGTTTTTTCTTCTTTTGTCTTCGGTAATCTCCATTTGTTAGCCTGACCTTGGGCAGAATATCTGCCCAAGGAACAAGCTAGAAATCTTCATTGTTACTTTTTAGTTGCTGAAAACTTCAATTTCTAGTTTATCTTGACGGAAGTTATACTTCACGTCTAAAGCGTGTGAAACAATTAGTTCTTGCTCAGCTTTGTGAGCGAATGGATCGCCGCCAGATGGGCTAGAGCGATCTGGGCGTCCAATATAACCTGTTTTCACTTTATCTCCAGCTAGTTCGAACAGAATTGGAGCCATGTAATGCCATGCGCCCATATTACGAGGCTCTTCTTGAACCCAAATAATTTCTTCTAAGTTTTTAAAGCGTTTAATAATAGATTGAACTTTCTCAGCAGGGAATGGGTACAACTGTTCAATACGAACGATATGAATTTCATCTAAGTTGTACTCATGCTTACCAGACTCGATTTCTGCTGCTAAGTCAATCGCCATTTTACCTGTACTTAAAACAAGACGTTTTACTTTGTTTGGTTTCATGCCAAGGTTTTCTTGTTCTAAAGCAGGTTGGAAACGTCCTTCGCTTAACTGACTAGCAGTTGAAAGCGTAAGTGGGTGACGTAATAAACTTTTCGGCGTCATCAATACTAATGGTCGAACAGCTTCTGTTCCTAAGATAGATGCTTGACGACGCAGGATATGGAAATATTGTGCCGCGCTCGTTAAGTTTGCAACTGTCCAGTTGTTCTCAGCAGCTAACTGTAAGAAACGTTCAGGACGCGCACTAGAGTGCTCTGGCCCTTGACCTTCATAACCGTGTGGTAATAGAAGAACTAAACCAGATTTTTGACCCCATTTTGCTCTTCCAGCTGAAACATATTGATCAAATAATGCTTGCGCAGTATTTGAGAAGTCACCATATTGCGCTTCCCACATAACAAGCGTTTCTGGAGCGAATACGTTATAACCATACTCGTAACCAACAACAGCAGCTTCTGATAATGGACTGTTATGAACAGAGAATGAAGCGTTGATGTTTGGTAAGCGATGTAATGGTGAATATGTTTCATTTGTATCCGTATCGTGTAATACGATGTGACGATGCGCGAATGTACCACGCTGTGAATCTTGACCAGTTAAACGAATTGGTGTACCTTCTTGTAAAATAGAAGCGAATGCTAATGATTCAGCAAGTGCCCATTCAATTTTACCGTTCTCTTCAAGAGCGTCTTTACGGCGCTCAAGAATTTTCTTCACTTTCGGATATACGTTAAAGCCTTCTGGCCAAGATAGCAGACCTTCATTAATTGCACGAAGTGAATCAAGCTCAACACCAGTATCAATTGACTGAATGCCCTTTGCAACGACATCTGGCACTTTAACGTGAATTGTTGCATCGCTCGTATCAGCTGGCGGTACTTGTGCATAGTCAGATTTTAATTGCTCTTGCGTAAACTGTGTAATTGTTTCAATTTCATCTGCATTTAGAACACCAGCAGCTTGTAATTGATCTGCATAAATTGCTCTTACCGTTGGGTGATTTTTAATCTTTTTGTACACTTGTGGTTGTGTAACTGCTGGGTCATCCATTTCGTTATGACCGTAGCGGCGGTAACCAATTAAATCGATTAAGAAATCTTTTTTGAACAACATGCGATATTGAATCGCAAGGTTAGCAGCAGCAAGACAAGCTTCCGGATCATCAGCGTTCACGTGAACAATCGGAATATCGAAACCTTTTGCAAGGTCGCTTGAATATTTCGTAGAACGAGAATCATAGCTATCAGTCGTAAAACCAACTGCATTGTTTGCGATAACATGAATTGTTCCGCCTGTTTGATATGCATTCAATCTGCTTAAGTTGAGTGTCTCAGATACAATACCTTGACCAGGGAATGCAGCATCACCGTGAACTAAAATTACGAATGATTTTGAAGTATCTTGTTCTGGAAGACCAGATTTTTTACGATTTTCTTGAGCCGCACGTGCGAAACCTTCTACAACAGGATTCACGAACTCAAGGTGACTTGGGTTATTTGCTAATGTAACGCGAGTACTAACTTCTTCGTTACTAACGACTTGTTCTCTACCTAAATGGTATTTTACGTCGCCAGTCCAACCAGAGTTTGCTACTGCGCCTTCTATTTTTGCATGTTTGAACTCAGCAAACATGTGACTATATGGTTTTTCTAATACGTGTGCAAGTACGCTTAGGCGACCGCGGTGAGCCATACCAATCATGACATCTTCTACGCCGTTTTTAGCACCTTCTAGCACAATTTCATCTAGAACGGGTACAAGCATATCAACGCCCTCGATAGAGAAACGCTTTTGCCCAACGAATGTTTTATGCAAGAATTGCTCGAAACCTTCAACAGCTGTTAAACGTTTTAAAAGAGCAGTTCGTTTTTGATTTGATAGTGGTTGACGCAATGAATTTGATTCCACCATTTGATGCAACCACGCGCGTTCTTCACTATCTTGTATATGAGAAAATTCATAAGCTAAAGTTTGTGTATACACTTCTTTTAATCTATGAATTACATCAAGTGCAGTGTGAATACCTTCTGGTGCATCTTGCCATACTGTTTTTGCTGGAATCGCTTTCAAATCAGCGTCGCTCAGTTCGTTCATTGCTTTCTCAAGAAGAGATTGTCCATTTGCAGCATCTTCCATCGGATTGATGTGAGCCAACGTATGCCCGAAAGAACGAATCTGTTCAACAAGCTGAACGACTTTAAGAATTTTTTCAATGTTCCCTGTGTTTTGAGGAGAAAAATGTGTTGCTGTGTTGTCCCCTGTTACGACATCATCTTGAAACGAAGGAGCTCCAAAAATTTCAAAAAGCTCTTGTAATTCCGGATCAACAGAACCTGCTCCAGTTACGTAAAGATCATACTGTTCAATAACATAACCAAGGTTCGGACCGTGGAACTTGGCCCAAGGGTTTGTCGTTGTATTCTTCCTCGTCATTTGTTTAAACCTCCCAATGCATATAATCCTTTTTCCATACAAAAAGGTGCATTTTGCTCTTTTCAATAATTGATGAACCAATAATCAATGTAAATGTTTTTCTTTACTCTTATGTTATTACAATAATTTACATAATACCAAACACTATTACTTATCTGTTTTGTAAAAAAACATTCACAATAACTTATCACCCAAGTTAATCTTTCATGTTATAAAGTAATTTTACAGAAAAATAGGGTGGATATATTTGGTATACCTATACAAATAACTAAAATTGTAGCATGTAAATATAAGTATAATAGTTAGAATGTTTTGATAAAAATGAGTTCGAATTATGTATATTGAAATAATAAGCGCTTTCATTGATATTATACAACAATATAACGGAATATAGTATAAAAAATAAAAAATTATGAATTTATCGTAAACTTTATTTAGATAGTGTTAAATATTGAAAGGAAAGTGAAGGATTTCTACAAAAAAAGTTGCTAAACATAAAAAATGCTTTATAAACAGTTAGTTTCTATAAATATGACGAAAAACACCGTAAAACCAATAACACATTTCGCCGAATAAAGGGATAAATGAAATATTTTAAAAGGATAAAACAAATATGGAGATATTAAATTTTAAAAAAAGAGAGGAGGAGATATAGTAACTGTTAGTTACAGTGTTCCGTATTTTGTTTCAAAATAGACGTGCTGAAATTAAAAAGTTTCTTCTATATAAATAGAACGAAAAATAAACAAAACAGATGTAAAGGAAACTTGACGTAAAGTTTGCTTTACATATATACTCGTTATAAGGAAGGAGGGAGAAATTTCCTTGGAAAATAAAATGGTCGAATACCGAAAAAAATTTGGACTATCACAAGAAAAATTGGCTGAGAAACTTGGCGTTTCCAGACAAACCATCATTTCAATTGAAAAGGGAAAATACGATCCGTCACTTCCGTTAGCATTTGAAATCGCGAAAACATTTCAGACAACGATAGAACATGTATTTATTTATGAAGGAAAAGAAGGGGAGGAATAAAGATGAACTATTCACAAAAGTACTTCGTTATCATGGGAATTATTTTTCTATTCATGAGTGGATTTATGATCCTAACAGGAATAATGACGCATTCTGCACCACCAACTCCAACTTATACAGTGCTTGCGATGATGATCATGTGCTTTTGCTTAAGCTACTTACATCCGCAATTTAAAGAAAAAGACGAGCGGATGAAATTAATTCGTTATAAAGGCATGTTCTTCAGCTTTTTTGCATTAACAGCGTATTATCTTCTTTTCTCTATTGGCTTAAACTTAAATGTTATTACACTATCTGCAGTTGAACTACTGAACATACTTATGGCACTCACGATGAGTACCGTCTTTATCTCGTTTGTTGTTTTGGCAAAAAGATATTAAGATGGAAGAGAGAAAGGAAGATTAACATATGCAAATGATGTATGCTTTTGGCATTGGACTTGTATTATTTTTAGCCGTATTCTTATTTATTCGTAAAGACGTGCAAGGTGGGACGTTAACGAAACGAGGCTTTTATAAAATGATCGGCTGTTTAGTTGTTATGTTTATAGCGATTATCGTCATGATCGTTTTAATAAATCGGTCACTATAGAATATAAAAATGGAACCTTACAGCAGTAAGGTTTTTCTCTTTTTTTGTAAAATCCGAAAATTCCTACTATATCCATTTACTGTATATAATGGATATTATATAATTTAATAAAATGATAGATAGGGAGAAGAGTATATGAATAAAAAAACTATCTTCTTTTTATTAACATGCCTACTACTTATAGCTAGTATTACTTATATAATATGTAACAAACGAGAACAAGTGCCACCTATGTTAGTATGGGAGGGGCAAGAATACTACATAACAAATGAACCGGCCAAAGCAGAAGAAGTGGGGCAAAGGCTAGGAGAAATAACAAAGAAAATTGAAACAAGTGAAAAACCTATTAAAAATAGTGAATCCAACATAGTACAGGAAAAAACAGAAGTATTCACAATGATAGAAGAAGAAAAAGGTCCCCACTCACCTTTAATCATAAAGGAGCCTGATGGTGAGGAATATAGAATTGTGAGGCCAATGTTAAAAGTACTATAAAGTGAAAAGGAGATTCCTATGCAGACAGTAACTTCATATCCATGGTCGTTAAGAAAAGCGTTTGTCTTTTTCCTTTGCTTTATCCTTCCACCAATCGGTGCAATCTACATTGTAATGAATAGAGGGGCGCTACAAAAGAGAGACTTCATTTTATACGTATTATTTGCTGCTATTAATATATCGCTTTGGTTATCGCTTATGATTTTTGATCGGAGTATGTGGATGGTAGCGGGGCATTATGTGCTTGGGATGATTGTTGTGTTTTTAGTTGTGTATAAGAAATAATATACAAGGAAACTAAACTTCTTAAGGACAGGCTTTGAAGAGTAATTTTCTAATATATACTATAAGTTATATAAATGGGGAAAGTAATATGAAAATAGCTGAATATTTTTATATAGGAAAGGTAGAGAGAGAGTTACAAAAGAAAATTGAGGGTTTAATAATTGAGTGTAAATTAGATGTATCAAGTATAGGGATAGAGCATATGGAAGTAAATGATTTGAAAATGATGAATGCGTATATTAAATCCAAGTTAGAAGTAATGAAGCCTACTCCACATTTCAATACTGTGGTAACATTTGCTGTTGCGATTATAACAATAATGCTAACAACAGTTTTGACAATAAATGCAAAAGATAATGCTCCTTTTGTAGTAATAATGTGTAGTGGGATATTTACAGTTATATTTTTTTCATTTTGGTTTTTAGAAAAGAGGTTTAAAAAGATTATAGAATCAGGTCATTACCTTTTAAATCTATTAGATATATATATTGAAGAAAAAGAAAAAGAAAAAGAAAAAGAAGAAAAGCGTATAGATAAAATTTAAAGTATAAAGAAGTTAAAGATGGAAAAGGGTAATTAGTAATACTTAAAAAGAAATGAATCATTTATCTCTTGAGTAATTTATGCTTACATTTAAGGAAGAATACTTGTATAGTGGAGCGGGGTACATATAGAATTTTAAGAACGTCCGGTTTTCACTAGAAAAATAGCGATAAATGTATGTAAATACATGTTCTAAGATCGATACGAAGATATTAAAGTGTTCCAAAGCTACCGCCCTTGGACAGAATGGTTTTACGATGTTGCGTGGGATGTTACTTGGATGGTGTTAGATAGTAAGGAGCAGAAAATGTGGCTCATTTGTGCTACGGATACGGATTGATAGAGGAGGGCCTTGTAGGAATGCTGCAAGGCCCTTTATCTTTTGGGAATTAATAGAAAACGAATCATATAAATGATATACTAAAAAATGTTTGTAATGTCAGTTTCATACTATTATATAATGCTGACTTACTAGAAAAGATAAGAGGAGAATGAGCGTGCAAAAGATAAAGAAATTATTGCTATTAATGATGGTAGTGGGATTAACAGCAGGTGTTTTAGCAGGGTGTGCAAATCCGAAAGATACTACAGAAGAATTTTTAACAGCGATACAAAAAGGTGATGTAGAAAAGGCTCGTACATTTGTTGAGAGTGACAAGGAATTTAATAAGCTAAATGAAAAAACAGATGATGCTGAGGCAAAAGAAATGCTAAGTGCAATTACAAAGAACTTTAAATTTGAAAAGATAGAAGAAGTATCGAAAAAGGATGACAAAGCAGAAGTGAAAGTGAAAATTACATCTGCTGATCTATCCGTTGCTGTAACAAAAGCAGTGGGAGAAGTTATGCCAATGGCCTTCGCTAGCGCATTTAGTGAAGACAAAGAACAATCTGAAAAAGCAATCGAAAAAACAATGACCTCAACTATCATCAAAAACTTAACGGATAAAGATGCAGCAATGGCAACTCGCGAAGTTAGATTGAACTTAAAGAAAGACAAAGATGGCGACTATAAAATCGTTGCTGACGATAACTTAAAAGAAGTATTGTTTGCAAATGCGAAGTCTTTGGAGAAGATCTTTGGTGGGAAGTAATTGAATTAGATAAAAAAGAGACACTATATCACGTAGAAGGTTGATATGGTGTCTCTTTTTTATATGACCCCGGAGAGGCTCGAACTCACGACCTCCACCCTGTCAAGGTTTGACAGTGAATATAGGGTATCATTATATGTATAATTGTTGATAATTCAACGTTTCCGATAACTCTATTAACACAATTATACATATTTGATTGAAACCCTACAAGGGATTTTAACAACAATATTTAAATTGATAACCAGCAGGGTGACACTTTCCATTTTTTAAATAATGTTGAATTGTATTTCGTGGGATATTCAAATTTCGACCCGCTTCGGAAATGGATCGAAACGTAATTTCTTCATTTTCATTCATTGCAACAATTTGTTTTTGTTGTTTTTGATATGCCATTTTCCAATTTTCATCTTTAGTCATAACAACACAATTCTCAAAAGAATATATATTACCACCGTTTAAATCTTTGTCCAGTTGGTAGTCACGACTATATAATAAATGTCCATTTAGCATTCGATTGTCAATGTCATACACGAAGTTATCAAAATCATGCCATCTTTCAGCGACTGTTACGCCCTTGGCACCGTAATATTTGTAATTTCCGTTTGTTTTACTATAACATCTATCCTTCATATTTTTCCATGTTTGATATAGTGGATGTTTCTTTTTGTTTGTCATGTTAATTCCTCCAATACTAATGTAGTAGTATTGTATTGAGAAAAAATGATTTGTCAGACAGAACCAAACAAAAAAATGACCGTTCAGATTCATTTGTATCGGACTTTAAATTGAAACGTATAGTAATTGTCGTGAATCAGATAAAATGCACCACAAACGAAAATAAACAATGTTAGTGATATGTTTGTTACGGAACGAACGTTCATTCTATGAAAATATGATATAATGGAATAAAGCGGAAAAGGGGTGTTTGCGATGTTAATTAAATTTTTTGAACCACAATACCTTCAAATGTTCTTAGATGGGAATTTGTATTTCAAAAATACAGGTTATTTTATCGACTTAGAAAAAAAGTATGGTGATAAAGGAATTGGCGATAAATATGAAGGTTCTCACTTTCGACATTTTGACCCGACAAAAGGGGAAATCCATATTGGGCTCCCAGGTGGACAAATGCATAAAATAAATGTTACTAAAGGTTATTTTACTCAAACATATGAAGCAGTACGTCAATTTCAATTAACTTGTTTTACAGGTATTTTTGGAGAAGAAATAGAACATATTGATGATAATACACAAAAAATAAAAAATGAAGTAATAGAATATTTGAAAGAAGAGTTTCCTAATAGAATACCGATATTAATAACAAATGAAGATGAGTTTTTTAATAGATTACACAATGCTTTGAAAGAAAAAAATATTCATGCTAGTCATGGTTCTGTTAAATATTTTGATGAACATGCGGAAACCCCATTCGAAAGAGAAGAATATGAAAAAAATATGATTCAAGCATTCTTTTACAAAAGAAATTTCTTCAAGGCACAAAAAGAATATCGCATTATAACTTCACATCCTGTAGAAGGCGATTCATTGACAGTAAATCTTGGTGACATCAGTGATATTGTTTTAAATTTGGAAAGCGCAGATACTTTAAAAAACTTTAAAATGAGAAAAGTTGAAGAAGGTATTTTACTTACTATAGATGATGAATGATATGAAAAAGGAACCACCTGTTATAATGTGACAGGTGGCAACATTTTCATTGGGATCAATTTTGTTTTATCAACCGCCAACTCATAGAGTCAGCGGTCATGTATCTTATAGTGTTGATTCGATGTAATTTAATAAGTGTAAAATTGAATCACCGTGATTCTCACCATCTAAATAAAGCACTCCATCTTTGTAATCAAGAATCCAATCTCCACCGCAGTATTCGGAAATACTGTCGAGTTCAAGAACACCCTCGTCGAAGTGTAATCGGTGTTCCATTTCAAATTCATCATCGAGCGACCATTCATATATTAATTCAATTAATTCCAACCATTTTTTTGCTTTTTCTACATCTGTAATAAATCCTTCTTCAATTTCATCAGCTAATTGTATTTTATTGTAGAACATCGCTTGTATTTCATTTGAGCGTGTTTCATATGGTAGCGATTCATCATCAAATGATTCTTTCACATCTTTTAAAATTTCTTCCATCGTTTTCATTTCATTAATTTCTTTTACCTTTTTTATATATCGTGCGTATTGTTCTATTTCATCTTCCGCAATTCCTTGAATCGTATCGTTTAATTTTGTTGTTGTTTTCATAATATATATTCCTCCGTGTGTTTGATTTTTTATTGTGACGTCGTTTTGACGTTGTTTACACGACTATTGTATTTAATTCGTACGATTTGTAAGGTCGAAAATGAACCTTTTTTAAAAAACTTTTTCTAAGTCGACTTTCTTCATATATATACAACAAAAAAACCAATACAAAATGTATTGGTTTCGATCCATTTATTCAATTTATATTATTCAACTACATCAAATCCATCAGCAGTAGGAGTTATTTTAGCATGACGAAGTTTTATCATGCCTTCCCATATCCATTTTTGCGTTTCAGCACTTTCTTTGTAAGAAAAATACTGTTCCTCGTTGGTGGCTTTGTGCATTTCATCAAAATGTTTAATAAGTTCGTCAATCATCATATCAATGATTTCTGGTAATAGCACAATTCTTTCATCATGTGCTTCAATAAAATCTATAACATAATCCATTGTTTTTGCAGAAGCAATACTATCCATTGGTTCGGTTGGTATAATGGTCACTAACTGTTCCAACGAATTTAAAGCCATGCTTTGCTTACTTTTTTTGCTACATTGGAAAATGTGTTTCTTTTCTTTTTTTGCATATGCTCTAGCAACATTAAAAATGTGAACATACGCTTGTCCATATTTTTGTGCTTGTTCAAAACTAGCGAATGTTTCAATCGCTTCCTTAGTTGTCATTACTTTACTTTGTTGATTTGTTGTCATAATATATTCCTCCAAGAATTATAATTTAATTCATTCGTGTAATTGGAGGTATTCGTGTAATTTGTCGAACTTTGTCATATTCGATATATTTCTATAGTACCAACAAATGTTAACCGTGTAAAGAAGAATTTTCTGAATATTAATATTCAATACATTTTATGGAAATAGTAGGTGTGCGGTGAATCACCGTATACCTGTTAGGTAGGCTTCAATTTAAAGCACACTTATGAGGTCTACCCCAATTTAGGGCATACCTTACCAACGGTGGTCACATTGTGACTACCCTTGAAATAACAAAAAGGGCTCTCACATTATGAGAACCCTTCACTCCATATTTTTTAACCATTCTTCACGTTGAATCCGCCTTTCTTCTCGCTCTTGTTCTATCCGTATCGTTTCATCATCTTTAGCGAATAGGTTATTGTATATTTGATACATAAACAACATCATCATTATTACAACTGACAGAAATAACAAGATCAACTCAATTCGTGATTTCATCGTTTAAATAACTTAGCGTATGTTTCATCATTTCGTTTATTTATTTCCATCATATCTCGTATCAGTTCAGGAGTTTCCACGAAAGCATACACTTGGAATCTCTCATCTTTCCTATTACGCATTGTATGATTTAAGTCATGACCCAATCGTATTAATTCAATCGCTAAAGTTTTTTTGTATACGTTCTTTAATGGTTTTTTCTTTTTCATATGTATCTCTCCCTTTTTTGCAATTGGTCATTTGAAGATGTGCCGATTTTTCGCTCTATCTCCACAAAATTGTGGACATCTGAAGGCGATAGTATCGCACTCATGTATGTGTTATAACTACTGGTTATATCTCCTACACTCTTTATGTGTAGCAGGTCAATCATTCCTATAACCGTATTGCTTGCGTTTCTTGATGAGTTCTTCCTTCTTCTTCACAATGTCATCACGTAAAAACAGATTCACGCCTGTCGTACGTCTAATGGGTTCAAGTTGACCTTTTTTCAATAGCATATTCATACGTGAACGACTGATACCCAATATCTCAATTGCTTCCGAAGTTAATAAAATATTCTCACGAGCCCATTCTCGTTTATCAAATGGTTGCATTATATATACATCGTCCATAGTATCGCTCCTTATATAAAATGATTTAACCCCGCAATTTTGCGAGGTCAAAGCGTATTTTTTCGTTATGATTCATATGTTTAGTCTCACAAAATTGTGAGACTAAATTTGAAATCCTGACATGCAAACTTTGCATATCGGAAAATCCAGAAGTGCATAACTTACACTTCTAAATTCTTAACGTGCAAACTTTGCACGTTTGGAATCCAACATTGTTTCAAACAATTTTAGGATTTAACACCTCTCAAGATGTCCTCGATTTGTTCAGCAGCCACCATATCGAACAACTTAATTACATTCAATAGGTCATAACATTGTGTTTGTTCCATTATCTCGGCTATCAATTCTTTATCATTTAATAACCCATTCTCAATGTAGAACTCTAAAGTCGCAATTCCTAATTCTTTGTCCTTATGTCCATAGAATATAGTCGTTAAAGCGGAAATTGATGAATGTACGCTTTGTCTTTTCATTTGTTCCATCTCCTAACTACCATATATTGGTAAAATATTAATTTTATTATATGACTCTTCTAAACCTACTGACAAGAGGTAATAATCCTGTATGCAAAATGAGTACATAAATTATCCGATGGATCTGTACTCAAAATGAGTTAATACACGAAAATCTGTACTCAAATTGAGTTAATTGCTGTACTCAAAATGAGTACGAAATAAAAATATTTAATAAAAATATATTAGTAAAGGTTGCACCTTTACCTGTCGTTCTTCCCCGTTGGGGTTTCTTTGAGGTCTATATAATGAAGAAAAAAATAATTCCAACAAAATGACCGAGCCATGTTTACAAATTTTAAATAAACAATACAATAATCGTGCATTCGAAAAACATATAAAAAATATACAAATCCTCTTTCGTTTCGTACGAGCAGTGTATATATATTTTATAACGATGAAAGGACGGAGTTTATATGGCTTCTAAAATACAATTAAGTTTACAAATTGATAAAAAAATCCGACCATTAGCGGAACAACGTGCAGAAGAATTGGGATTCAGCAGAAGTGTTTATATCGAACAATTGGTTCGTGCGGATTTGAAAAAAGCAGGCAAAATTGAAAATTAATATTCAAAAATTAAATGGAGGAAAATTATTATGACAAATTATGTTGAAGATATTGTAAATGGAGAAAAAACGGAACAGGCAGTAAAAACAACAAAACCTAAAAAGAAGAAATTCAAATTCAATAAGTTTTTCGGTTGGTTATGGTTGGGTTTAGCAATCATTGATATTGTAACAATGTGTATTACACAAAATTGGAGTTCTTATTCAATCCCAATGTTAGAATTATTGATTTCAAGTTTATGTTTCACTATCAATAGAGAAGAAGAAATAAATGAAATCGCTGATAATATCATTGAATGCCAAGAGAAAATTATTAAAAATCAAAGCACAATGATTGAATGTCAAAAGAAAATTGGATTCAATCAAGATTGAATGGGTCACTTCGGTGACTCTCATATTTTTATAAATTAGGAGATGAAAAACATGGAACCAATTACTGTTCACACATTTGGGATGGCAAATCATTTATTAAAAAATAATGTGCCGATGAAAGAAATAAAAAGAAACAAATTCAAAAGTAAAGAAATGGTTTATTACTTTGAAGCAACACCACAGGTAAAACGATTAATGAAGGAATACTCAATGAAAAAATAAAACGATTAAATTCTGGAGGAAATATTCTGATGAAAAAACAATACATTACACAAGGTTACGTTGATAAATTACGTGATAAGGAGCAAAAAACTGGTGTGTATTATTCAGCACCAAAAGTTGTTATGAAAGGCGACAAATATCGTAAAACATTAAGTCCTACGGAGAAATTGTTGTATCAAGAAATGTACGATTTATCCATGAAAGCATTACATAAAGGACAAGTTGATGAAAAGGGAAATGTATATATCGAATCATCATATATATCACTAGCGGTGGCACTTGGTGTCAGTGATTCAACTACACAACGTATTTTAAATAAATTAACAAATCCTTTATACGCATTAGGACTTTTGAGAGTGAAACAACGCAAAGACAAAAGTACAAGTCAATATTATGTTATGGCACCTGATTACGATGGCGAAGATCAATTCTTTTTGGATAGCGATTATACTACTACCCAAATGAAAAAAGAAGCGCAACAAATGGTAGAAAAGAAAAATCGTAAAAAATCTACCAAACGTAAAGTTGAAAACGAACAATTAGAAGATGAAAGAATGTTTGATACAAAAGCGGACACAGCAGATTATCAACTACAAGAGAAGCAATTCAATGATAGTTTACCTGATGGTGTTAAAGAATTACCACCAGAACCACAGGAAACCACCGAGGAACAACCGATAAAACAAATGTATTTCCGTGTGTTTGATAAACAGGATTACGATGGTACGTATGTAGCGGAATTTGTTATTGCACATAATGGTAAGATTGTTGATACATTGAATGTTCGTGAGTTCTTAAAGCGAACCAAAAGTACAATTGACATTAACAGACATGACACCTTTATTATGCAAGACATTGCATCGGAAGGTAAATATGAAATTAGGTATGAAAGTTGAATATCTATATTCAATTATTCTACTAATACAATTATATAGGAGTGGTGCTTATGGCAATGCTAACGACGTGTAGTCACGGTAAATTGATACCAATAGGAACTACATGTGATTGTAATAAACAAACGGTAGCACGTATCAAGCGTGAACCAAATGATGTAGATAAATTACGTAACACTCGCAGGTGGAAAAGGTTACGTGAAAAGATTATTGAGCGTGATGATTGTATATGTCAGCGTTGTTGGATTAAATACAACATCATAACGACAAGCAAACTATCAGCACATCACATCAAACCAGCATCAAAGTATATTGAATTGTTCTTCGATGAAAGCAACTTAGTTTGTTTATGTATGACATGTAATAGGCAATTAGGAACTCGAGAACAATTGGATTTTAATTATGAAATACCAAACGAATATGAATACAAATTGTAGAGTTTATCGAAAATGATGAACTCTATTTTTTTATGCAATTAAGTAGATATCCCCCACTATGTTACTAAAAAAATCTTATGGGGAGTGTACGGACAACAGGGGGAACAATTTTTTATGGAACTCCCTAAACGAAATATTTGGTCAAAATTTGAAACAAAGAAAGGTGATACATATGGCAAGACCACGTAAGCCCGCACGATTTAAAAAAGGTCGTTCGGAAAATAAACAACAATTACAAGTTCGTGAAGAACAGGAAAAACGACTGATGGGAAACACGGATAAATTGAAAACTGTCCCTGATTATCTCGACCCACTCGCAAAGGCATATTACAAATTTTTAACTACGGAATTAGAAATCAGTGGTTTGTTAACCAATCTCGATATACCAATTCTAGAGCAAACCGCAGATTCATTAAGCAAGTTGCGACAATGCGACGATATTTTAAACACTGAAGGAATCCTCATTAAACAATTTGACCGTAACGGAAATGAAATCATGAAAGAACATCCAACAGTGAAAACAAAAATGGCGTACATGAATCAATTCAAATCGCTATCGACACAACTTGGAATGTCCCCTTCTTCTCGTGCCCAATTAGCAGGAATGCAAATTGATAAAAAACAAGAAGAATCCGACCCACTACTACAATTATTAGGAGGCACTATATAAAATGTATATACTGGAACATAAATCATATCAATACGCTAAAGATGTAGTTGACGGAAAAGTCGTTTCCGCAAAATACATTAAGAAGGCCTGTCAGAATTTTATAGATGACATTTTCGATCCGCACTGTAAATACTTCATTGATGAAGATTTATTGAAACTGATTGAGAACATAACCAAATTAATTAACATGCCCACTGGATTACGTGTAGGTGTTTCCTCTTATGAAGCACTCGCAGGTTTTCAGTGGTTTTTTATTGTTAACGCATTATGTTGGAAACACAAAGATAAACCGACTAAACGACGATACGAGAAATGTGTGTTATTAATCGCTCGTAAAAGTGGTAAATCATTTTTAACCGCATTGTTAATTTTGATTTTAATGTTAATCGAACCAAAGCACAGTGAATTTTATTCCGTTGCTCCTGACCGTGACCTCTCTTCTATCATCAAAAAGGAAATTGCAAAAATGCTAGATGCAAGCCCTGGAATCAGCAAACATTTTAAAACTGTTCTCAAAGAAGTTCGTTGCTTGATTACGAAAAATAAATTCGAACCATTAGCAACATCTAATGACCGAATGGACGGACGACTCGCAACAGGATTTGTCGCTGATGAAGTTGGGGCATTAAAAACATCTTATCCTATTGAAGCAATGGAATCATCACAGTTGAACACAGTGAACCGTTTAGGAATCCTGATTTCTACCGCATACGATACAATGCACAATCCAATGGTTGACCAAATCGAATTTGCTCAAAAAGTAATGGATGGTCATATTAACGATGAAACATTATTCGCATTGCTTTACAAACCCGACAACATGAAAGATTGGACAAGCGATGAAGCATTACTTCAAGCGAATCCTCTAGCGATTGAATTGCCCGAGAACTTGGACGAATTGAAAAAGAAGCGTGATAAGGCAATTGCAATGCCATCAGCACAAACCAATTTTAAAACGAAACATCTTAATATTTTCGTAGATGGCGATATTGCCGAAGTATATGTTTCCACTGATGATTTACGTAAAGGAAAAATCAGCAATTTCGATTGGACAGGTCGTAAAGTTCACATCGGAGTCGATTTATCACAAAGTAATGATAATACCGCAGTATCAATGGTTACATACGATGAAAAAGAAGATAAATTCATCACTAAAGTGTGGGCATTTTTACCTGAGGGTCAAGTGGAAAAGAAAATGAAAGATGAAAAAGTTGATTATCGCATTTATGAAAAGCAAGGTTTCTGTATCTTTAGCGGTGATAAAGTAATCAATTATGGTGATATTGAAAGATTCGTCATGGATCTTGAAGATAATTACAGAGTAATCATCGGTGAAATTGGTTATGACCGATACAATGCCATTTCTTCCGCTAACAAATGGAATGATGCTGGATATAATACTGTTGAAATCAAACAACATTCATCTGTTTTACACCCCGCTACAAAATTGCTGAAAGAAATGGTTCTCAATGAAAAATTTAAATATGAAGCAAACCAACTATTTGAAATCAACGTAGCGAACGCTCGTGAAGTGCTTGATAACAATTTGAGTGGTTACGTAAATAAAAAGAAATCAACAGGTAAGATTGATATGTTAGCAGCAACAATAAATGCTGTACATCTATGGAACCTTGAACTATTGGAAGGTAAAAGCGTATATGAAGACCGAGGGTTTATTACTTTGTAAAAAATTTTCGGTTTTTTGCGTTTTGCTCTTTATATTCTACCATTTAGTATATATATGTTATGAGGGTCACTTAGCACGACCTTCAAATTGATGCTTCTGACATAAGCATTCTCCTTAGGTTATTTTTAATCGTCCCGTCTTTATCGGAAAAAAGGCGGGATATTTTTTATGAAAGATGGTGACCACATGGCAGTACTTGATAAATCGTTAATTAAAATCATTGGCGAAGATGAATATTACAGGATTCTTGCAGTAATGGAACTTGAAGAAATACGAGAAAGAGAAACAGAATTAAAACAAGTGGAAGCATTAGAAAAAATTAATGAAATGTTAGCGGAAAATGACCGACCACCGTTTACATTGTCATGGATTAAAGGTTGGTGGAATGAATTTAAATGATTTCCGTTATAGCAATTATCATCGTTTTATTCCCCTACGGTGATAACTGGTGTAACGGAAATTACACCATATTTACAGTAACCGTTATTTCCATTTCTGTTACTGTTTTTCGGAGCGTGTAAATGTCACTTCTTCACATTTGCACACACAACCCGTTTAATTTCTTTTAGTGTCAACAACCTCCATTTGTTGGCATTATAAAGCAATTAAATATTTAACGTAGGCGTAACGTGATGTTACGTCTATTTTTTTATCTCTAATGAAAGGAATTGATAATATGGCGTTTTGGAATAAAACCGAAAAACGTAGTATCGAAGAAAAACCAACATTCGGTGGCGTTGAAATTACAACAAACAGTGCGTTGTTCGGTGGAATGACCGTTAATGAAAAAACAGTAATGGAAATTCCAACTGTCGAAGCGTGTGTAAGTTTAATCGCAAATACAATCGCAAGTTTGCCGATTGATTTAAAACAACAAAACAAAGATGGATCGGTTGAGAAAATTAAAAAAGATGACCGTCATTTTTTATTGAACCAAGAAAACGAAGAAAACATGTCTTCTCGAGATTTAATAAAAAACATGGTCAAAGATTACTTATTACACGGACAAGCATTTGCATATAAGCAAAATGAACATGAAACGGTTCGTGGTGAGCTCAAACGTACATTAAAAGAACTGAATTATTTACCCGCAAAAAATATGGAAATCACAAAAAGATATAACGATGGCATCAAACATACAGATGTCGAATATCAACTGACCGCATTTACAGGTCAATATGTTGGTGGAAATACACACAAAACGTTCAAACCAAATGAATTATTGCGAGTATTGAACAATCCGATTAACGCATTTGAAGGCGAAGGTTTATTGGTACGTGGTGATAAGTTATTCAAACAAGCATTAGCAGAAATTGAACATACAAATGGCATTTACGAACGTGGAGCATTGCCTTTAGGAATTTTAAAAACGAAAGCACGATTGAATGAAAAAGCAATCAACGCTTTACGTCTCGCATGGCAAAAACTTTACGGTGGCGTTCGCAATTCAGCGAAAACTGTAATTCTTGAAGAAGGTATGGAATATGAAAAAATTTCAATGAATCCTAATGAAATTCAAATGAATGAAACAATGGATAGAACTGAATCAAGAATATGTAAATTGTTTGGCGTACCTGAAAGCATGATTAGTTCCAAAGCAAACAAATACAATTCTGTCGAACAAAACAGTTTGCATTTCTTAAAGCACACAATTGCTCCTATTCTCGTCGCTCTTGAACAAGCGTTTGACCGTCAATTATTAACGACCAGAGAAAAGAAAGTGAAGGGTTATTTCTTCCGTTTCGATGTCAGTGAATTGTTACGTGCTACAGAAAAAGAGCGCACAGAAGCAATTGCTTTAGGACTCGAAAAGGGGTTATTAACAATCAATGAAGCCCGTGAAAAACTTGATTTACCAAACATCGAAAAGAATGTGTTCATGTGGGGATTAAATCATGTTTTATACAATCCAAAAACGGATGATATGAAAGTGCCTAACATGGACGGTGGCACAGAAAATAAAAAGAAAGAGGTCGTTGCTAATGACGAACCAAAAAATTGAACAACGAAGTTTCAGCCTGTCAGAGGTTAACCAATCATCTGACGGGTTTTTTGTGCGTGGTTTGGTTAATCCAACTGGTGAATGGTCACAAACATTATACGACAAACACGGTAATCCATTCGTTGAACGTGTAATGCCAAGTGTATTTGAAAATGCGTTAAAACGTGGCAATGACGTAAAACTTTTGCTTGAACATGACAACAACATGTTACTGGCACGAACAAAAGATGAAACTTTGAAACTTACAGAAACATCAAGAGGTTTGGAAATGGAAGCAAATCTTGTTCCGAGCAATCAATCAGAACACATTCACGCTCTTATCAAACGAGGGACATTAAACAACATGTCCTTTGGAATGGTCGTCCTCGACGATGATTGGAAACAAGAAAATGGCGTAAATAAGCGTTCCATCACTGAATTGGCGTTATACGAATGTTCGATTGTTTCAGACCCAGCGTACACACAAAGCACTGTGGAAGCACGTTCAAACGATATTCGTCAGGACGTTGAAGTGCCTAATCTCGAAGAAAGGAATCAGAAAATTATGAAATTAAATTCTATGTCAGTCAAAGAACTGGATGAATACAAACAAGAACTTTTAGCGGAATCACAACAAATTGACGACAAAGTCGAAACCGAAAACCGTTCTATTACTCCTTCTGAACAACTCCGTCAAGAAGCAATTTGGGACAAAGTTCAAAAGGTCAAAGAGCAAATTCAATCTGTTGAATCAAGAAACCTATCTCAAAGAAAAGAGGAAATTATAATGACAAATACTCAATTAACACAAGAAAAAGAAATTCGTGCGGTAGAACAATTTTTACGTAAAACAGATGGCGATGAAATTCGTGAAGTTCGTGCGGTAACTACTGGAGCAACACCAGGTAGCTTAACAGTTCCAACTCATTTATCAAATATCATTGTTGAAAAATTAAATGAATCGGCACAAATTTTTGGTCGTACAAAAAACTTTACGCCTGTAAATGGATTTTTAGAAATCCTACGTGAGAAATCAATCGGTACAGCAGCTTTCGTTGGTGAAATGAACACACAAAGCATGGCAAATGATTTCACACTGGATAAAATCCGCTTAGACCAAAAACGTGTTGGTTCAGCTATCGAATTATCAGAACATTTAGTAAATGACTCTGGTATTGATGTAGTTAACTATGCTATCAACATCTTATCTCGTCGTCTAGGTATAAAACTTGATGCTACCGTTTTAGTCGGTGACGAAACAAAAGGTGAATTTGAAGGTATCTTAAACAACGTAACATATGAAGATATCACTTCAGCTTCATCTACTGAAATTACAATCGACGACCTTTTAGATGTTTACAACTCAATGAACCCTGAGTACATCGGTGAAGCAGTTTGGGTAATGTCTCGTCCAGTATTTAATAAAATTTCAAAATTAAAAAATACTAACGGTGACTACTTCCTAGTACGTGACGTTGCAACAACTGGCCCAATCTACAAATTATTTGGACAACCTGTATTAATCCAAGAAGCTATGCCAAACATGGAAACTGGTAAACGTGCGATTCTATTCGTGAACCTTGGTGAAGGTTATGCTACAATGACTAAAAAAGGTTTAACTTTAAAACACATCTCTGACGACACAACTCAAGCATTACGTGGTTCTCACTTATTGCTATTAGATGGTTACATGGATGGTAAAGTATTAAATAAAGATGCTATCAAAGCTTTAAAAATGAAGTAATCAATACGGAGTCGAGAAATCGGCTCCTATTTTTTTTTATGAGTAAAATCAGCATTTTATTAGATTATCAAAGGTCAATTTCTTTTCACAATGCTATTGTAGTGGATTGATTTCAATTGTAAAGCAAACATATGAAAAAAGTTCTATCTTTTTCTATTTGGCTTCCTTACAAACCCGATCCATTCCCTATAATAGTAGTATAAGTAACTTAAACCTTCCATTTCTGTTACTTGCTCTTTTCGGTTAGATAGCGAAGTCTATGTCAATGTTCTAACGACCACACATCATTAATTTGGTGTGTGGTATTTTTTTTGTTTACTGTTCATATATTATTTTCGCTTTACGCTTCAACACGTTGGTGATGGTTAAATACCATGTACGTTTTGAACTGTTCCACTTCTTCAATGACATAAACGCTTCCCAATCAACCTCATATATCGCTTTGAGCGAAACTTCTTCATCAAATAACACCACTATCACATATTCAAATAATTGTTCTTGTGGCATATCGGAATCAGGGTCATTCAATCCATTAAACACTCCTGTCATTTTAGTACGTGTCGCTTTTATACTGTAACGTTCATTATTATCGCTAATGGCATCTATGTACTTCATTCCTACGTCAACCATACGTAAATTTGGTAGTTGTGGCGAATTATTATAATGTTCAATTGCAATAGATTCACCCATGTCTCCTACGAAATTATTTGTCCTCGTAGCACCACGCTTTTTAAACATCCTCATTAATTTACTATATTCTCCTAAACCTTCAGCGATAGTCATATTTTCATATTCTTCATCAGATGGCATACAATCACTCCTTATATGGCATACATCATTATTACCACATTTAGGAAAAACGGTCATTCAAACGACTGTTCGTTGAATATTAATATTCAATAAAATATGCTTAAATATCGCTAGATATGCCGAAAATTCGACCTATTTCATTCGTGCAGCCATTCATAAAAGAATTGGTTCATTGGATTATCGTATGTTTTTTCTCCACGACGGAACGATATATGGTGTATTACATTATTGATTGCTCCACGGATATATGCCCTTAAACTATTAATGCCACGTTTATTTTTAATTCCATCAATCACTTTAAAAAATAGGTTTTTACTGATTCCGTTTTTTCGTGCATGTACATATTCCTCGTGAATAATAGCATTTTGTATAACGTCCTCTTGTTTAACAATACTAGTATCAATAACTTTATTAGGATTAGAAATATATACTTCGGAATGAATAGAAAAATTTTCAGAAGGCGATTCAGCAATATCATGAAATACCGCATCATCATTGCATTCTTCCGTTTGTTCACCGTTTGACATTACCGTTTGACGTTCATCATTTAACTGAGACATTTCGCCTAAGTTGGCTTGTGGAATCAGCGTAAATACTAGTGAAGCGAATTGTTCTGATGTATTACGATTTTGCTCAATTTGAATTAAATCAGAGCATTTGTCCTTAATTTTCTTTAAGTTGCGTGAAATAGTAGAAGCGGTCACATCACATTTAACCGCTAATGTGGAATTTTTTTGTGACACTACGAATGAGCCTTTTGCGTATGCTTGTTGAGAAATTGCCCTGATAATAGTAAATAACGTCGATCCATTTTTAACGTGCAGTCGTTCAAGCAACCGTTTCTGAATGTGGTTGATTTCATTTTTAATACACATAAGTGTTCTCCTTTTCATGGAGAAGAAACTTTGCTACAATTAAATAAGCAAGTCCTTCTGGGATTTGTGCTGAACCGTTTAATCCCAAACTTTGGTCGGTGGGGGAGTAGACGGTTTTATTTTTATTTTCTTCTATTATTTCGTTTACGATTGATTACATTTTCACTTCCGAAAAATCCATGAGTAGCATGTTTTTCTTGAACGGTAGTATCCGCTAAATGACTGTATATGAGCACTGTTCGTAAGTCAGCATGTCCAAGGATTTTCCGCAACGATTCAACGTCACCAGAAGATGATAAATAATGTGTAGCGGCTGAATGACGTATCAAATGTAAATAAAAACGTTTTTTTATTTTTGCTTCAATGGCGTATTTCTTCATATCACGTAATACATTGTTTTTACTTAGCATACGACCACTCAGTGATAGAAAAATTAAATCATCAACATCATCTTCAAATGCTTCGTTTTCTTCTAGCAATTGCATTAGTAAACGATAGGTTTTATTTGATAATGGTACAGTACGGGTTTTGCGTGATTTGGCATTATTGGATTGAATAATTACCGCTCGATTTGTATGGTCAATATCTGATGGCGATAACAACAATGCTTCAGTGATACGAAACATGCCATCAACGAGAAGGTGTAATAATACGTAATCACGAAAATGTTTGAAACTCTTATTGGAATATGATTTCGCCACTTTCAATAAGTTGTTCAATTCATCAACTGAGAGAATATCAATTTGCGTGTTATCTTTACGGAATCCGTCAAATTTATTGAATGGATTTTTGCTGATGATTTCTTGGCGTAAACACCAATTGATGAATGTTTTCAAACGTTTGATTCTACTGGAAATCGTTTCATCCGCTAATCCAACAGTTTGAGCACTTTCAGGCACGTAAGCATGACCATCAAAGCGTACATATTCATTTTTTAACCAATAAACCCAGTCAGAAATGAAGTGTGTTGTAATGTCAGTCATATAAAATGTTTGAGCATTTTGTGTTTCATGAAATGCTTTTATACTATTAAACATAAGAAGGAATTGATTTAATGATTTGGGACGTAAATTCTGTTTTACTTTGCTATCAATAAATCTTTCAAATACACGCTCAACAGAATTTTCTTTTGAAATTTTGCTTGTTTTTCGTTTGTGGGGTTGTCGTTTTTTTACGATTTCTTTTTCAGTGAAGTATGTTAAAGACATAAAAAAACCTCCTTCATTCTCATTTAGAGTTAAAGGAGGAGTTTCAATCAAAACATGAGCGGTACTCACCGTTAGTTTTGGTCAAAATATGAAATTATCAACAGTTGATACAAAAGGATATGACCCCGGAGAGGCTCGAACTCACGACCTCCACCCTGTCAAGGTGGCGCTCTCCCTGCTGAGCTACGGGATCTTCAAAAATACTTATGTAATAGCATCTTTACTCATTATGTTAAAGCAATTATATATAATTAACTGAAATTTTACAATATTTTTATAGTCATCTTTTGAAAGGAAAGAATTTGGGATCAAGTTAGTAGTGTATTAAGGAATATATAAGTAGAGAATGTAATGAAAAGAGGGTTTGAATAAAGCGGTTATATTATTTTTTTCGATACCAATCTAAAGGCCCCTCATCACTTAAATGAACAAGAAAAGGGAATAAGAAGTGTAAAGGTAAGCTTATAAGTTCTGGCATAGCGTTTATTGTTTTCTTTGATAGGTATTGCCTTCCGAAACAATACGGACAATCTTTTTCAAATGTTACGAGTATCGACCATACATCTTTTACTTTCCATTTCGTTTTACAATACGTACAGTGCGCCATGAAGTTCCTCCTCGGTTTTCGGTATTTTCTAATATATTCCATTTCATTGTAATAAAGTCAAGTGTATTTCGTGTGATAAAATGTGAGTTTTTTATAAAAAGATAATAAAGCTATTAAATTTCATCACACGAAACAAGCATACCCCCGTCCTAATTCCAGACCGGGAGTATGCTTGCTTAATTTTCAATATAGTGTACTGCATTGTACTCAACATATAACAATAAAGCTAAGGTTTATTCAATGATCATGCCCGATTGGTGAGGGTTAATTATATGTCCGGCGTTTACACATTGCCCAAATAACTTCGCGTTAAGTTTGGGAGAATAATTTTTCCATTCTTACTGTATTTTTCGAATAGCTCTGATAGGAGAAAAATAAAGTTTTTATACTGTTCGTCATTTTCTTTCGGAGCATAGGACGCTGATAAATTCCTTCCTAAAAATCCATCATAATCAAGAAGTAAATCATTTTGATATTCTTTAAACTCGTATTTTCCATCTTTAAAAAAGCTGTTAAACATTTCTGGCGTTTCATCTATTCCACCGCTAAAGCCTTTAAAGGTTGGACAGGTTTTCTGGCAAATTTCTGCGTTCTCTTTAATAAGTGGACTAGTTACATCTCTACTATTCCAAACAAGAGCAACATGTGCTTTTTGTTTCAAAATTCGTTGGCATTCGATTTTGAAAGCTTCTTTATCAAACCAATGAAATGCTTGGGCAACAGTCACTAAATCTACACTATTTTCTTTTAAAGTGGTATTTTCAGCAGTTGCTTTTATAGATTGAAAACGAGGATATTGGTTTAACGATTGTTCTGCCATTTTTCTCATGTCATCATTTGGCTCAACTCCAATAACATGTAAACCACTTTCAAGCAGCTGGCGGCTAAATATCCCCGTACCTGAACCAATATCGGCCACAATTTGATTCTCATTTAGTTCGTTAGCCGAAAGCAAATAATCAATATATTCATTAGGATAACTAGGGCGATATTTCGCATATATATCGGCCTTGTCAGTAAAATTTTCTGTTGTTTTCACCGTACTACCTTCTTTCCAGCAATATTATGTATAGACATAGGAACCAAATAGTAATTTCCGCATCAGTCTCTAAGTCTACAACGTAAAAGTTCATCTAAAAGGAGCTGCCTTAGTGCTCTTATTCAAATTATACTATTTTGCGTGATATCTTCCAAAAGACCATAATTTTTATTCATCTAAATGGTCTAATTGTTGAATACTATGACCATTTGTATATCGTACGAGGTTTATGTAGGATAAGAGATTTCTACGTTTAATATCCAAATTGGCCAATATATCCTTTTTACAATTTACTGAAAATCATGTATAACAGAGATACAAGATTATTTTATAATTATTCAGAAGTAGAGGGAGAATTATTGTAATGGTAAGGAAGACGTTCAAGATGCGCGTATCTAGAAATAGAACGATTTCAATTAATGGCTCAATTCTTGATGTGGATGTTACACATGATGAGTTTTTACAAGAGTTTGTTGAGTGGGTCGATTCTAAAGGTTGGTCGTTTATGGGGATGACAGATGAGATTACACCTGAGGAAGCTAGTCAAAATTTAATAGATTCATTGATTGATGAGAAGGATAAGAAAGAATAATTCTTTCTTATTTTTTATTGTGTATTTATGTTCTTTATCGTAAAAGTATGATATAGTAAAAAACAGTGAATATTCTTCCAATTTAATACAAATTACATATAGATTGGTAGATTCAATTTTTAAACTGTGAGAGTATAGTGAAAAGGGAGAGTCATATGGTAAATTTAAAGAAAATTTTGGCTTTTGTTACCGTTATTTGTTTATTTTTTTTGACACCTATGACGTTACGTGCTGAGACGAATATTGGAGTGAATCCAGAACAAGTGGCGCCACCACCTAAGGAAGGACCAAATGTTTTTAGTCAGTTTGCAACTACGATTGATGCGAAAACTGGAGATGTTTTGTATGATAAAAACGCACATCATCGCGCATTTCCGGCTAGTATGACGAAAGTACTAACGGCGATTTTACTTATGGAGCATACGAAGCCAGAGGATCAATTTACGTTTTCACAATTAGCATTAGATCAAGAGAAGAGTAATTATCAAATTGAGTTTCAACCTGGTGAGACGATTAATAGAAATACTGCACTTATGATTTTAATGGTGCTGAGTGCAAATGATGTGTCGTATGCGATTGCGGAGCGTATTGGCGGAAGTGTTGAGAATTTCGCTAATATGATGAATGAGAGAGCGAAACAATTAGGCGCTACCGATAGTCATTTTGTCACACCGAATGGATTGCATGATCCGAACCATTATACTACGCCATTTGATATGGCTATGATTACGAGAGGTGTGCAAAAGTACCCTGAGATTTTACAAGCGATGAACACGAAAAGAACGACAGTTACTACATCTAGACAGACGGTGTCTATTTTTAATAAATCTACTTATTTTGAAAATCCATATAGTATTGGCGGTAAGACGGGTTTTACAAATGAAGCACGCAATACGCTCGTTTTATTAAATGAGAAGGATGGAAATCGTATTATAAATGTAGTAATGGCTTCTCAAAGACCTGAAATTTATGAAGACTTGAAGCAGATGGCGGACTATTCTTTTGGTCAATTTGTGAAGCAAACTGTACTCGATAAACATAGTTGGCACCAAAAGACAACGTATTTAAATAAAGATATTGATAGCGAACTTGAACAAAGTGCAGAACTGATGCTCAAGAAAGATGAAGGGAAAAATGTGAAGACGACGTTCAGGGCGGCTTCATTAGATAAAGATTCTTTATATCATAAAGGAATTCATCGTGGTGAGGTTGTTGGGGCAGTTGATATTACGAAGAATAATCAAACAATTGCGACGGTAAATGTTCTTTCTAAAGAAGATGTTACTTTTGCGATGCCTAAAAAAGATACGGTCGAGCCTGAAGTAAACGAATCAAATGTGAAAATAATAAGTATTGGGATAGGTGCTGCCCTATTATTTGGCGCTATTTTATTTGTAGTACTACGTAGAAATACAAAAGGAATAAAGTCAGAAGAGAAATAAATACTAGTTTAAAGGGCTGTGAAGGGAATTTGTCACAGTCTTTTTTTTTATATTAAAAATAACTAATAATTGTAAATCTTCTTATTGCATTTCTAGTTTGTTCGTTATATTATTTACTTGTGTTCTTGTTAAAGAACAAAGGTGAATATTGCATACTTCAAATAATATAAAACAACGGAGAGGAAGAGAAACGA
The DNA here is from genome assembly GCF_001883995.1 of Bacillus paranthracis. Lineage (GTDB taxonomy): Bacteria > Bacillota > Bacilli > Bacillales > Bacillaceae_G > Bacillus_A > Bacillus_A paranthracis. Next base: position 100,828 of record NZ_MACE01000009.1, read on the forward strand.
TGAAATTAATTTGGAAGGTGATTAGCAACGTTATCTCATTTGTTTTATTTGCATTGATGATTTGCTTAGCATTTGTAGTTATTTCTTCAAAAGCGAGCGGTGGGGATCCAACGGTGATGGGATATCAATTTAAATCAGTTTTATCAGGATCGATGGAACCAACATTTTTAACGGGATCAATCATTGCGATAGAGCCGACGAAAGATGGCTCTAAATATCAAAAAGGTGATGTGATTACCTTTAAAGAGAAAGATGAAAAAATTATCACTCACCGTATTATCGGTGTGAAAGATACAAATGGAAAAGTAACGTATGAAACAAAAGGGGATAACAACAACGGCCCAGATTTAGAACCAGTACGTGCAGAGAATGTAATTGGGAAATATGCGGATATTACAGTTCCTTATGTAGGGTATGCATTAAATTATGCTAGTTCAAAAGCTGGAGCGGCTTTGCTTCTTATTATTCCAGGAGTCTTTTTACTAGGATATTCCGCTATTACTATTTTTAGTGCGATTCGTAGCATTGACGGCGAAAAGAAAGGGAAAAAAGTAGAACAATCCGTCTAATTCATTTGGTTATACTTTCCGTTTAGGAAGTTAACAAATATATAGATTAAGGGGATATGGACATGACTTTAAAGAAAAAATTAGGTATGGGTATCGCATCAGCAGTGTTAGGGGCAGCATTAGTTGGTGGAGGAACATTTGCATTTTTCAGTGATAAAGAAGTGTCAAACAATACATTTGCGGCTGGTACGCTTGATTTATCATTAAATCCATCAACAGTTGTTAATGTATCGAATTTAAAACCTGGCGATACAATTGAAAAGGAATTTAAACTAGAAAATAAAGGCTCTTTAGATATTAAAAAGGTTTTATTACAAACAGAATATAAAGTAGAAGATACAAAGAAAGATAATAAAGATGATTTCGGTAAACATATTGAAGTAACATTCTTAAAAAATGTAGATAAACATGAGACTATTGTGAAGAAAACCACATTAGATAAATTGAAGAAGGATACACTTACAGCGGTTGATAACGATTTATCAGCTTGGTTCTGGGATGAAAAAGGTATTTCTGCAGGTAAATCTGATAAATTCAAAGTGAAATTTGAATTCGTTGATAATAAAAAAGATCAAAACGAATTCCAAGGCGATAAGGTACAATTAACTTGGACGTTTGATGCACAACAAACAGAAGGGGAAGCAAAATAATATGAAAAAGGGCTATCGAATGGATAGTCCTTTTTCTATTTTTCTAGTATATAGCTATCATTTTGTATCGTTCTTTATTATAATAAAAGTAACGTTCTATATAGAGAACATCTTGTTCGATAGGAGAGATTAAGATGCTGAAAACACCTCGGAAATTAAAAAAGATGCTTATATTGCCTTGTATGTGCTCTATTACGTTTTATTTAGGATCTCAAATTATGACGTATACAGAAGCTGCATTTATTCATGAAACGAAAGTGGAAGCCGCTCTTTCTACAGCGATTATATTTCCAAAAACAGTTGATACGTTAAAAGAGGAAGCTGAGAAACACAAACAGTTTATTGAGCATGAGTATGGAGAAATGAAGGGGAAGTTGGCAGTAACTTCTATAGAAGAAATTGAACAGGCAATTGTAGTGTGGCAACAAGGACGTGAGAAAATTGCTTCTGAGGAGGAAGCGCTACAAAATGTATATATTGAAATAGAAACTCCTTATAATCAAATACAAGAAGAATTAAAAGTGAATAAAAGTGAATCGATTCAACAAGTGGCCGTATATGTGAATGAAGGTTTTCACAGTATAAAAGAGAAGCGCGATTATATTATGAAAGAAGCTAGTTTGCAAGCGATTGATGAACAAATTCAGATTCTTCACCAACAATTAAATGATGCGATAGAGGCAGAAGTTCAAATGAAGGCAGAAGAATCGAAGAAAGCAGAAGAGGAGAAGAAAGCAGAAGAACAGAAGAAAGCAGAAGAATCGAAGAAAGCAGAAGAATCGAAGAAAGCAGAAGAACAGAAGAAAGCAGAAGAACAGAAGAAAGCAGAAGAACAGAAGAAAGCAGAAGAACAGAAGAAAGTAGAAGAACAGAAACAAGTAGAGACAGCTAAAAATCTTGAGCAAGGAACTCATGAAAAGCATAAGTAATCATTAGAATAAACGGACTCCAGTTATGGGAAAAATGATGTAAATGAGTGTGAGGGAGTATTTTCCCTCGCACTTATTCCGTTTCTTAAAATATATGTATACAAATTCAGAAAAATCAAAATAATATTGAGAAATAAAAATAACTGAAAATATTAATAAATATTTGTTGTATTTATATAGGTTTGTTCGTTATAATGAACATAAGGTTTTTAAAAAAGAACAAATATTAGCTAATGCTAATATAGTTTTAGTTACATCTCTTATTTTAAATAAGAGATAGCAATAAAAATATAAAAAAACAGCTAGGGGGAATTGATTGTGAGTCTGAAAAAGAAATTAGGTATGGGAGTTGCATCAGCAGCATTGGGGTTATCTTTAATTGGTGGAGGAACATTCGCATACTTTAGCGATAAAGAAGTATCGAACAATACATTTGCAGCTGGGACGTTAGATCTTACATTAGACCCTACAACGCTTGTGAATATTGAAAATTTAAAACCAGGGGATTCTGTTAAGAAAGAGTTCTTATTAAAGAATAGCGGTTCATTAACAATTAAAGACGTTAAACTAGCGACAAAGTATACTGTGAAAGATGCAAAGGGCGATAATGCTGGTGAAGACTTTGGTAAGCACGTTAAAGTGAAATTCCTTTGGAACTGGGATAAACAAAGTGAGCCTGTATATGAAACAACTTTAGCAGACTTACAAAAAACTGATCCAGATCTTTTAGCTAAAGACATCTTTGCTCCTGAGTGGGGAGAAAAGGGTGGATTAGAAGCTGGTACAGAGGATTATTTATGGGTACAATTTGAATTTGTAGATGATGGAAAAGACCAAAATATCTTCCAAGGTGATTCATTGAATTTAGAATGGACGTTCAATGCTAACCAAGAAGCTGGAGAAGAAAAATAATAAAAAAGCGGGTATCCCCCGCTTTTTTTTATAAAGAAAAAAGAAGTGCCGATTGTAAGCACTTCTTTCTATTTATTATTTTTGATCTTGCTTCCATTTTGTAAATTCAAGAAATTCACGAAACTGTTCTTTGGAGACGCCGGAGTTCATTGCATCTTTAACGAGTTGTGTCCATTCGGAGTCTAAGTGATTTTCCTTTGTTGTTTCATCATGAAGTAGAGTATCAACTGGAATTTGTAGAACTGCTGCAATTTTTTCAAGAAACTGAATGGAAGGGTTTTTTTGTAAATTTCGTTCTATAGAACTAATGTAAGATTTAGCAACGCCAGCTTTTTCGGCAAGTTCAGTTAATGAAATACCTTTTTGTAAACGCAGGCGTTTTATACGTTCTCCAATCATATTTGCGCACCTTTCTATCAATATGTCGTCGTCTTATGATGTCATTATTATAACATAAACTTCGCTAAAAAGAACAAACCTATTGAGCCTGAGTGGCCGGCTTCATACGTTGGAAAAAATGTTCGATATCTTGCAAGGCGATACCAGCGTCTAGAGCTTCAAGTATTAAATCAATCCATTCTTGATCCAATGCGTCAGTCTTATCTTTGTACAAATGTAATTCCTCCCTAATTATCGGTCATAACTGCTGCTACAGAATACGTGATAATACAATCAGATTTTGTATTTATGTAGTGAATTATCAAATATTTTGTAGATAAAACAAAGATAAAATCCCCATTAAATTCCCTCTATGGCGATTATAAAGTTTCTGACAAATATTTTCAATATTTTCAGAAAACATTGTTGAATTGTGATATATTCGTATGCTAACTATGGAATTTTTACAAATATATTAAAAACATTACATAATATGACTAAATATTGAAAAAATATTGAATTTTTAATAAAATTCAATTTGTAATACATATTATTTATTAGGGGAGGAAATAAGGGATGAACAAGAAACCGTTCAAAGTTTTATCATCGATCGCTTTGACAGCTGTATTAGGTCTTTCATTCGGAGCAGGTGGTCAGTCTGCATATGCTGAAACGCCTGTTAATAAGACAGCTACGAGCCCAGTTGATGATCATTTAATTCCGGAAGAACGTTTAGCAGATGCGCTAAAAAAACGCGGGGTAATTGATTCGAAGGCTTCAGAGACAGAAACAAAGAAAGCTGTCGAAAAATACGTAGAGAACAAAAAGGGTGAAAATCCTGGGAAAGAAGTATCAAATGGGGATCCACTTACGAAAGAAGCATCTGACTTTATAAAGAAAGTGAAAGATGCGAAAGCAGATACGAAAGAAAAGTTAGACAAACCTGCAACAGGAACACCAGCAGCGACAGGACCAGTTAAAGGTGGTCTAAATGGTAAAGTACCAACATCTCCGGCAAAGCAAAAAGCGTATAACGGTGATGTTCGTAAAGATAAAGTACTCGTTTTACTTGTAGAGTACGCTGACTTTAAACATAACAATATCGATAAAGAACCTGGTTATATGTATTCGGAAGACTTTAACAAAGAACATTATGAAAAAATGTTATTCGGTAATGAGCCATTCACATTAGATGACGGAAGTAAAATCGAAACGTTTAAACAATATTATGAAGAGCAATCTGGCGGTAGTTATACAGTAGACGGAACAGTTACAAAATGGTTAACAGTTCCTGGTAAAGCTGCTGATTACGGTGCAGATGCTGCGAGCGGTGGTCATGATAATAAAGGGCCAAAAGGACCTCGTGATTTAGTAAAAGATGCATTAAAAGCAGCTGTAGATAGCGGCATTGATTTATCAGAGTTTGACCAGTTCGATCAATACGATGTAAATGGTGATGGAAATCAAAATCAACCGGACGGTTTAATCGATCACTTAATGATTATTCATGCGGGTGTTGGACAAGAAGCAGGTGGTGGTAAATTAGGTGATGATGCAATCTGGTCACATCGCTGGACTGTTGGACCAAAGCCATTCCCAATTGAAGGCACGCAAGCAAAAGTTCCATATTGGGGCGGAAAGATTGCAGCATTTGACTACACAATTGAACCAGAAGATGGAGCGGTTGGTGTATTCGCACATGAATATGGTCATGATTTAGGCCTTCCGGATGAGTACGATACACAATATAGCGGTCAAGGTGAGCCAATTGAAGCTTGGTCTGTTATGAGTGGCGGAAGCTGGGCTGGTAAAATTGCAGGAACAACGCCAACGAGTTTCTCACCGCAAAATAAAGAGTTTTTCCAAAAAACAATCGGTGGTAACTGGGCAAATATCGTAGAAGTGGATTACGAGAAATTAAATAAAGGTATCGGTTTAGCGACATATTTAGACCAAAGTGTTACGAAATCTAACCGCCCAGGTATGATTCGTGTTAACTTACCTGATAAAGATGTAAAAACAATTGATCCTGCATTTGGAAAACAGTATTACTACAGCACAAAAGGTGACGATCTTCATACGAAGATGGAAACACCGCTGTTCGATTTAACGAATGCAACTACTGCAAAATTTGATTTCAAATCATTATATGAAATCGAAGCAGAGTATGACTTCCTTGAAGTACATGCTGTAACAGAAGATGGTAAACAAACGTTAATTGAAAGACTTGGTGAGAAAGCTAATAGTGGAAATGCAGATTCGACAAATGGAAAATGGATTGACAAATCATATGACTTAAGCCAATTCAAAGGTAAGAAAGTAAAATTAACATTTGATTACATTACTGATGGTGGTTTAGCATTAAATGGATTTGCGCTTGATAATGCTTCATTAACAGTAGATGGTAAAGTAGTATTCTCTGATGATGCAGAAGGGACACCACAATTAAAATTAGACGGCTTCGTTGTATCTAACGGAACTGAGAAGAAAAAACATAACTATTATGTAGAGTGGAGAAACTATGCTGGTGCAGATAACGCATTGAAATTTGCACGCGGTCCAGTATTTAACACTGGTATGGTTGTATGGTATGCGGATTCAGCTTACACAGATAACTGGGTTGGCGTACATCCAGGACACGGTTTCCTTGGCGTAGTTGATTCTCACCCAGAAGCAATTGTAGGAACTTTAAATGGTAAACCGACAGTTAAGAGTAGTACACGATTCCAAATTGCTGATGCGGCGTTCTCATTCGACAAAACACCAGCTTGGAAAGTTGTATCTCCAACGCGTGGAACATTTACGTATGATGGCTTAGCGGGTGTACCGAAGTTTGATGATTCAAAAACATATATTAATCAACAGATTCCAGATGCAGGACGTATTTTACCGAATCTTGGCCTGAAGTTTGAAGTAGTAGGACAAGCTGATGATAATTCTGCAGGTGCTGTTCGTTTATATCGTTAATACAGCAAAACTACCGAGAGATTTTCTTTCGGTAGTTTTTTTGTGAGCAATGAATTTTATATACAAAAAGAAATTATATATAATGTAACTTTACGAATAGAAATTTATTATATATGAAGTCTATATAAATAATGAAAGAATTGGATGAAAATAGTGGGAGAAGGTGAATGAATGAGTGTTTCTTCTATTGTAAATAAACAAAAGGAATATTTTTATAATGGCCATACGAGAAGTGTAGAAGTGAGAAAGAATAATTTGAAGAAGCTTTATGAAGGCATTCAGCGTTTTGAAGAAGAAATATTTCAGGCGTTAAAATTAGATTTAAATAAGTCAGTTCATGAGTCATTTACAACGGAAGTGGGATATGTATTAAAAGAAATCTCTTTTCAATTGAAGCATATTTCATCGTGGAGTAAACCGAAGCGTGTTCGAACAGCACTTACTCATTTTGGATCAAAGGGGAAAGTAGTGCCCGAACCGTACGGTGTGACACTTATTATTGCACCGTGGAACTATCCGTTTCAATTAGCAATTGCACCGCTTGTAGGAGCTCTAGCAGCTGGAAATACAATCGTTTTAAAACCGTCGGAGTTAACGCCAAACGTTTCCAAAGTGATTACAAGGATGTTAGAGGATTTATTCCAAGAAGAGCTTGTAGCGGTAGTAGAAGGCGGCGTTGAAGAGAGTACAGCTTTGCTGAAAGAACCATTTGATTATATTTTCTTCACAGGTAGTGTGGGCGTTGGGAAAGTTGTCATGGAAGCAGCAGCAAAACAGTTGACGCCGCTTACGTTAGAACTTGGCGGGAAAAGTCCATGTATTGTACATAAAGATGCGAAAGTAGATGTAACGGCAAGAAGGATTGTGTGGGGGAAGTTTTTAAATGCAGGACAAACATGTGTAGCACCTGATTATATGTATGTGCATGCTTCCGTGAAAGAACAGTTAATTGAAGCGTTGCGACATGAAATTGAGGAGCAGTATGGAAAAGAGCCACTGCACAATGATAATTATGTAAGAATTGTGAGTGAGCGTCATTTTGAACGTTTATGTACGTTTTTGAAAGATGGGAAAACTGTAATTGGTGGGAACTATAAAAAAGAGACTTTACATATAGAACCAACAGTGTTAACTAATGTTACATGGAAAAGTTCCGTTATGGAAGATGAAATTTTTGGTCCGATTTTACCAATCATAGAGTATGACAATATAGAAGATGTAATTGGCACAATCCAGCAACATCCGAAGCCGTTAGCGTTATATGTATTTTCTGAAGATAAAGAGGTACAAAAGAAAGTGACGAGTAATATTTCATATGGCGGAGGCTGTATTAATGATGTCGTCTATCATCTTGCAACGCCATATTTACCTTTTGGTGGCGTTGGAAGTAGTGGATTAGGGAGTTATCATGGGGAAGAAAGTTTTCGGACTTTTTCACATTATAAAAGCATTTTAGCCCAATCTACGGCATTCGATATGAAAATTCGCTACTCTTCTACAAAAAGTGCTTTAAAATTCATACGAAAGTTGTTAAAATGATGATGGTGTTTATCAGTAGGCGTAGCCGTATGATAAAAGCCCCTTCGCAATGGAAGGGGTTTTTCTGTTCGACATTATGTATCAGGCGAAAATGAATCAAACATACTACATAAAGAATAGAAGTGAACGCTTGCTAAATAACCATTTTTGTTTGGATCGAAACAAAAAATAGTCTATAGAACATAAATATGTATTCATGAATATAAAAATTTAAATTTGAGGTAGATAGGACGGGAAAATGAAAAAGATTATTAAAGTTGAAGCAGTAGAAAAACATTTTGGAAATCAAGTGATTATCCCACCGCTTTCTTTAGATATTAAAGAAGGGGAATTTTTAACGATTTTAGGGCCGAGTGGTTGCGGGAAAACGACGTTACTTCGTATGATCGCAGGGTTTGAAACACCAACTAAAGGGAATCTTTTGTTAGATGATGAAAAGATTAACGATTTGCCACCATATAAGCGTCATATGAACTTAGTGTTTCAACACTATGCGTTATTCCCACATATGAATGTGGAGAAAAATATTTGTTTCGGTATGAAAATGCAGAAAGTACCGGCAGCAGAGCAAAAAGAGCGTGCTGAAGAGGCAATGCGTTTAACGCAGTTACTTGAGTTCCGTAATCGTAAACCTGCAAAGCTTTCTGGTGGACAGCAGCAGCGTGTAGCAATTGCGAGAGCGATTGTAAATAACCCGCGTGTATTATTACTAGACGAGCCACTTGGAGCATTAGACTTTAAGTTAAGAAAAGACTTGCAACGTGAATTGAAAAACTTACAACGTAATTTAGGAATTACGTTCATATACGTAACGCACGACCAAGAAGAAGCGATGAGCATGAGTGATCGTATCGTTGTTATGAATAAAGGCCATATTGAACAAATCGGAACGCCGAAAGAAATTTATAATAAGCCGAAAACGTTGTTCGTTGCGACATTTATCGGTGAAAATAATATTGTGAAAAACGGGGAAGGCTATGTAGCAATTCGCCCTGAAAATGTAAAAGTGCGTTCGGTTGAAGAGCAGATTTTAAAAGAATACCACCTTGGACATATTGAAGACATTGAGTTTGTTGGAAATATGGAAAAGCTTTATGTACGTGATGAGAAAACATCAGAATTACTAATGGCATATCAAACTGCTGAAGAAGCAGCGCAGTGGAGCATTGGAGATAATGTATACGTAGGCTGGGAGCAAGAGGACGAGGTGACCTTAAATTGAAAAAAGGGAAATTACTCGCACTACCTACAGTCGCATGGCTGTTAATCTTCTTCCTAATTCCCCTTCTGTTTGTATTGGCATTTGCCTTCATGCAGCGCGGAGCATATGGGACAGTGGAAATGCAATTTACATTAGAGAACATAGCACGTGTATTTGACCCATTATATATGGGGACGTTATGGGAAACAGTGAAAATTGCGGTTATCACGACAGTAATATGTTTACTGATCGGTTATCCATTTGCATATACAATTACAATTGTTGATCGTAAATATCGTTCCATTCTTTTATTATTGGCAACGATCCCGTTTTGGATTAACTTCCTTGTTCGTTCTTACGCATGGATTGTTATTTTACGTTCACAAGGTCTTGTAAACACATTGTTATTGAAGCTAGGCATTATTAGTGAACCCTTAAATTTACTATACAATACACCTTCTGTAATACTTGGGATGGTATATTCTTTATTACCATTTATGATTTTACCGGTGTATGCAGCGATTGAGCAGCTTGATAAGCGTAAGCTAGAAGCAGCTTATGATTTAGGGGCAACACCAGTAAAGGCATTTTGGAATGTTACAGTACCAATGACGATGTCAGGGATTGCTACCGGTTCTATTTTAGTGTTTGTTTCTTCTATCGGAATGTTTGTTGTATCAGACGTTATGGGTGGATCGAAAGTAGCATTAATCGGAAACGTAATTCAAAATCAATTCTTAGGAGCGCGTGATTGGCCGTTTGGATCTGCGTTATCTATGATCGTTGTTCTATTCTCTGTTCTGTTAATTTACTTATATTATCGTGCAACGAAAGTATATAAATATGATGGGAACGGAGGGGAATAGGCAAAAATGAAGAAGTTTTTAGTTTCTTATTCTTGGTTAATTTTATTGTTCTTGTATTTTCCAATGATGGTTTTAATGGTATATTCCTTCAATGATTCTCGCATTAATGCGGAATGGGAAGGGTTCACATTCCATTGGTATACAGATTTATTTCAAAAACAAGATGTTATTGATGCATTTGTAAATAGTATGACGATTGCGATCGTAACGACGATTGTAACGACTGTTCTTGGTGTGATTTTCGCAATTGCATTACATCGTTATAAATATCGTTATGAAGGTGCTATTAATGGTCTTGTGTATTTACCAATTTTAATTCCTGATATTTTAATGGGATTATCTTTACTTATTTTATTTAGTCAATTAGGTATGGAACTTGGTAAAACAACAATTATTATTGCACACATTACATTTAGTATTTCATTTGTTGTCGTTATTTTAGCAGCACGCCTTTCTGGTATGGGACGTGATTTAGAAGAGGCTGCGAACGATCTAGGAGCAACGCCGTGGCAAACGTTTCGTTTTGTAACTTTCCCAGCAATTGCACCAGGAGTTATTTCGGCTGCATTATTAACATTCACATTATCAATTGATGATTTTGTAATTAGTTTCTTCGTATCAGGACCAGGATCAACAACATTGCCATTATACATTTACAGTATGGTTAAGCGCGGAGTATCACCAGAAATTAATGCACTTTCTACAATTTTAATTGTGGCTATCGTAGGATTAATGGTTCTATCTGAAATCTTCCGTAACAAAGGTGCAGATGGTGAAGAAAACTCTGGAGGACACCTTCCTTTATAATACGAACGATATAGAAAGTACGAGGAGGTAATAAAACCGATGAAATTAATGAAAAGATTAGCCGGCGCAGCAATTAGCTTTAGCCTTGTTGCTGGTGTACTTGCTGGTTGTGGTGAAAAAAAAGAAGAGTTAAACATTTATAGCTGGGCTGACAATTTTGATGAGCAAGTGCTAAGAGATTTTGAAAAGAAATATAACGTGAAAATTAACTATGATAAGTATGCAAGTAATGAAGAAATGCTTGCGAAATTACAAGCAGGTGGCGCTAAGTATGATTTAATTCAGCCGTCGGATTATATGGTTAAAACGATGGCGAAAATGGATTTATTAGCGCCGTTAGATAAAAAGAATATCCCAAATATCGAAAACATGGTTTCTAATTTCAAAACACCTGCGTTTGATCCAGAGAATAAATATTCTTTAGTATATACTTGGGGCGTAACAGGTATTGCATACAATAAAAAGTATGTGAAGGAAGCACCTACAAGCTGGGCTGACTTATGGAATGAGAAATATAAAGGGCATGTAACTTTATTAAATGATTCTCGTGAAGTGTTAGGAATGGGTCTTAAGAAGCATGGATTCTCAAACAGCACGAAAGACGATGCACAGTTAAAGACAGCAGCAACTGATTTACAGAAGCTACTTCCAAACTTATTAGCATTTGATACAGATAATATTAAACAAAAATTCATTACAGAAGATGCTTGGATCGGAACAGTTTGGTCTGGGGATGCAGCATTTATCGCAAAAGATAATAAAGATGTAGAGTACGTTGTACCAAAAGAAGGCGGCACAATTTGGGCTGATACGTTAGCAATTCCAAAAGGTGCAAAAAACAAAGAGCTTGCAGAGAAGTTTATGAACTACTTATTAGATGAAAAAGTAAGTGTGAAAAACTACGAGTCAATTGGATACAGTAATCCAAATGAAAAAGCTCACCCTCTTCATAGTAAAGAATATCGTGATAACCACATGATCTTCTTAACGAAAGAAGAATTAGATCGTACAGAATGGCTTGTTGATGTAGACGATAAGCTAAAAGACTACGACCGTTACTGGACAGAGTTAAAAACAAAAGGTAAATAAGTAAGAAAATGCGGTTTCTACAGTAGAAATCGCATTTTTTCATAGTAGGAGGAAATCGTTTGAAGAAGTTGCATCAATATGAGGTAATGTGTATCGGTTTATTATTTGCTGTATTTGGCATTGTTGCTTGGCGAGTACATGCTGGCGGCGTTACAGTGATGGATACATATGTCCGAGGGGTAGTAAAAGGGTTACAAACAGAAAGTTCGCTTACATTTTTCTCACACTATACAAAATTAGGTTCTGCCATTGGGATTGTAACTGTGCTTATTATAAGTTTACTTGTTTTTTGGAGAAAACGTTATTATGCTGCGATGATTGTATATCCAATGGGCATTTTAACAACACATCTTGTGAATAAAGGGATAAAAGAAATTATGAAAAGGGATCGTCCGTCGTTAAATGAAACGTTGGATGCGCTTGGATATAGTTTCCCTAGTGGGCATGCAATGTTATCTATTATGACATTTGGATTTCTTACTTATATCATTGTGGCAAATTTGAAGAGTGTGACCGGAAAATATGTGATAACGCTTTTCATGGGAATAGTAATCGTATCGATTGGATTAAGTAGAGTTATTTTAAATGTACATTATCCAACTGATATTTTAGCAGGTTATTGCGTAGGTGGTATTTTGTTAATTATGGCGATTTATTGCCATCGTTTACTTACCGAGAGATTGGGACTTAATAAAGAGAGATAAAAAGACGTCTGGAAAAACTATCATTATAGTGTTTCCAGACGTTTTTTGTTTGCATGAAGATGTGATACATTATAAGTAACAATTGAATGATGTAAAGTAGGTGAAAATGTGTGAAAACAAATGTACATAAAGTAGATAAGTGGGGAAAATTAGGAGCTTTTTTGTATCAGTTTCGTTATACAGTAATAGTAGCATTACTATTGGTTGCGATAGCGCTCGGTATTTTCGCTCCAAAGCTACCGGGAGTATTAGGTGGTGACGGTTTCCAAACAGAAGGGGACTATCAAAAAACGAAAGAAATTTTAGATAAAGATTTTAAGAGGTCTCAAGATATGCTCCTACTCGTTTTTGAAAAAAATAAAGGTGTTTCACATGAGGAATTTAAAAAGCAGTTAGAGGAAATTGTAAAGAATGTTCAAGAGAAAGAGACATATGAATCTTTCCATCATCCAGTGCAAAATAAAGAAATGTTACAAGATGATATCGGCTATGCGACAATTTTATTTTCCGGAAAAACCAATAAAGAACGAATGGAAAAGACATTACAATTTGCTGATAAAATTGAAAAGGAAAGTAATACAGCATTAAAAGTAACACCTACAGGGTTTCCGAAAATTAATAAAGAGATTAATGAAAGAACGCAAAATGATTTAAAAGTGGCAGAGATGATTGGGTTACCAATTGCATTTCTCGTATTACTATTTTCATTCGGTAGCCTTTTGGCATCTATTTTACCAATTGTAAATGGGGCACTTAGTGTTATTAGTACGATGGGCATATTATATTTTATAGGTAGTGATAAGGAACTATCTATCTTTGTGCTAAATGTTGCACCGATGATCGGACTTGCGCTATCTATTGATTTTGCGCTATTATTTGTAAATCGTTTTCGAGAGGAAGTTGCAAAGCGAACGGTAAAAGAAGCAATAGCAATTACATATCAGACAGCAGGGCGGGCAATCGTATTTTCAGGATTATGTGTATTCGTTGGCCTATCCGGTTTGTTTTTCTTTAAAATCGATTATATTCAGTCTGTCGCAATTAGTGGAATGATTGTTGTGATTATGAGTATTGTATTCTCGCTCACACTTCTTCCAGCGTTATTATCATTAATTGGTAAACGAATATTAAAAAAGAATCAAGTAGCACATACGCCGGCAAAGGCATGGCGTACATTTGCACAATTTGTAATGAAACATCCAATTGCGATGATTATTGTTGTTACAACATTTATTGTGATTTGTTTATTACCATTACGTACAGCTAATTTACAGTTCCCTGACGTAGAAGCTTTACCTAAACAAAGTGATACAAGAATTGCATATGAGAAGTACGAAGAGGCATTTAATAAAACTGCAAAAACACATGCTGATGTTACGTTAGTGGTAGAGACGAAAAAAGATATGAAAGAAAAAGAAAGTTTACAAAAGGTAGAAGAAGTCGTTCAAAAGTTAAAAGATGATAAGAAAGTATATGAAGTAAGAAGTTTATACGACAGTTTAAATGGAATGAAATCAGAGCAAGTTGCGGGGATGTTACAGTCGCCAGAAGCTGCTAAAATAGCTCCGGTATTTGAATCGTATACGAAAGGAAATAAGACAACAATCGAAGTCTTTTTACATACAAAACCACGTACAGAAATTGCGAAACAGTGGGTGCGTGATTTTAAACAAAATTATAAAGAAACGAACGTTACATATTATCTAGGCGGAATGACGACGTTCCAACAAGAGTTAGAAGATGAAATTAAAGATAAAGTTGCAATTGGTATGTCTGTTATATTTGGATCGACTTTTGTTATATTATTATTTGCATTTCGATCTATACTCATTCCAATTAAGGCGATTATTATGAATATACTTAGTTTAAGCGCAACAATTGGAATTGTTGTTTGGTTATTCGAAGGTGGTCATTTTGGTTTAGAAGCAAGTCCAGTTCTATTTGTTTTACCAATCTTCATTTTCGGCCTCGTCTTTGGGCTTAGCATGGATTATGAAGTCTTTCTTATTTCGCGTATTCATGAACTGTATGAAGAAACAGGGGATAACGATCAGGCGACGTTAGAAGGACTTGTGTCAACAAGTAGAATTATTACATCAGCTGCATTAATTATGATTGTTGTAACTGGTGCGTTTGCTTTTACTGATATTTTACCAGTACGACAAATGGGGCTTGGCGTTGCATTAGCGATATTTCTTGATGCAACAATTATTCGTCTTATGCTCGTACCAAGTTTAATGAAATTGTTTGGAGACTGGAACTGGTGGTTACCATTTCGAAAGAAAAAAGAAAAATCATCGTAAAAAATACTCATCTTATAGATGAGTATTTTTTTATGAATAGCAAGACCTACATTTTGCAAATAGTATGTGATAAGAACATTACATATAAGTAGGTGAAGGCAATGTTTCGTTATTTTAAATTTAAGCTAAATGATACAGTACAGTTTGCAGAAAACGATGGGCATATGTATCGCATTGTCGGTTATCGGTTAGAAAAAGGATTTTATCCAAAAGATGAATGGACTCATATTATTTATGAATTGCTTAGAGATTTTGATGGGTATACGATGGATGCGGAAGAAGAGGAACTTGTAAAGGTCATTCAAGTAGAGGATGAGTATTACAAAATACAAGAAGTATCGGGCTATCGTTATCCGGTAAAAATGAAGCAAAAACAACAAGTGATGAAAGTAGAAAAGATGGATGACTTATTAGATACGTATAACGATTATAAGAGGTTGGCGGATTTCTTTAAAGATTTATCATATGAACAAAAAGCGGAAGAAGTGTTGCAGGAAATGAGAAGGCGTAGAGCATGAGGGGCAGTCTATTATAAGACTGTCCTCTATTTTTGACGGTGCATCAAAGTGTATTTTCCGTTACAATGAGAGAATCAATAGAAATAAGGTGATACAGTATGGAAACGAAGAAGAAGGGCGAATGGTGCGAAATGACTGTGCCAGCGAAATGGAATGGTATAAGCATTGAGTCGTTATTAAAAATAGAATGGGAAATACCGAAAAAGTTGTTACATCAGCTTCGTATGGAAAAAGGTGTTACCGTTAATGGGGAACAGAGAAGATGGAATGAGCTTTTAAAAGAAGGCGATAAGTTGCAAGTTCATATGTTTATGGAGGAAGAATACGATGTAGAGCCTGAATATGGTGAATTACATGTAGTATATGAAGACGATCATGTACTCATTGTAAATAAGCCTGAGAAGATGGATACGCATCCTTCTGAAAAAGGCGGGATGGGAACACTTGCAAACCTTGTTGCCTTTCATTTTCAAATGCAAGGTTTAGAGACGAAGGTTCGTCATATTCATCGGTTAGATAAAGATACGACAGGTGGTGTCGTGTTTGCGAAGCATAGAATTGCTGGTGCAATTATGGATCGTTTATTAATGGAACGAAAAATTAAAAGAACATATGCAGCTCTTGTAGAAGGCAAGGTGAAAAAAAAGCAAGGAACAATTGATGCGGCTATCGGAAGAGATCGCCATCATGCGACGAGACGACGTGTTTCTCCAAAGGGAGATCAAGCAATTACATATTATAAAGTAGAGAAGTATTTTAGAAAACAAAATGTTACGCTTGTAACGTTACAATTAGAAACTGGTAGAACCCATCAAATTCGTGTTCATATGAGCTATAATGGTAATCCGTTAGTTGGGGATGTTTTATATGGTGGAGGAACGAAATATATGTCTAGGCAAGCGTTACATGCGATGAAGATAAACTTTTTACATCCAATTACGAAAGAAGAGATTGAAGTGGATGTACCATTTCCTACAAAATTAAATGACACAATGAAAGAATTTCAAAGAGTAAATGCGTAAAGTGTAAGTTTAAAGTTGAGAAAAGTAGATTTTTGCAGGAATTTCTCTAAAAGAAGCGAAGCCGTTAAGAGAAAAGAGGGGTGAGAATCACTTGATCAAATATAAATATATACTAGGAATATTTTTCGCTTGTCTTTTAGTTACTCTATGTCTCTATCCATATTTACAAGAGCATATGGCGGTACATTGGGATGTAAATGGTCGGCCAAACGAGTTTATGAGTAAACAAGTTGTTATAGCACTTATTCCTTGTCTTATTATTTTCTTACATGGATTGATGTATATTATTTCACATAATATATATAAGTTTAATGAAGACGAGCATGTCATTATAAGTGGATTTCTAAAGACGATTACTTTATTTATGTTGTTTATCCATATGCTCATTCTCTTTATTAATTTTGGAAGCATGATATCCTTTCAAACAGGACTAACAATAGGGATTAGTATGTTTCTTTTTATGCTTAGTAAGGCGTTTAAAAAAGTTCAGAGTACGGAAAAAGACCCAATCAAATTAAAAAAGATCCGTTTAGTGAGTAGACGGATTTTTCAAGTGATGGCATGTAGTATATTGTTTTCATTGTTTTTGAACTTGAAATGGGGATTTTATGTGTTACTTAGCGTAATAAGTGGTGGTTCTATTTTGTTTATGTTCTACGCTTTATACTCATACATAATAGAAAGTTATGAAACGTAAAAAAGAGTCTTCTCATTATGAGAAGACTCTTTTAATCTATTTACTTCGTAATAAATTGTTGTGTCCAGTAGTTGCCGCTTTCTACATAGCCAACACCGATGTGAGTGAATCCATTATTTAAGATGTTTGCACGGTGTCCAGCACTGTTCATCCAAGCTTGTACTACTTCTTCAGGTGTACGTTGGCCTTGGGCGATGTTTTCACCTGCAGATGTATAAGAAATACCAAATTTCTTCATCATGTCAAACGGAGACCCGTATGTAGGGCTGTTATGATCAAAGTAGTTATTTTTTTGCATATCTTCAGATTTAATGCGTGCTACTTTGCTTAATTCAGTGTCGATTTTTAAAGCTGGTAAACCTTGTTTTGCACGCTCAGCGTTTGTTAATTCAACAACACGTTGTTCGAACTCGCTTAAAGATTTTGCTTCTTCAGCAGGCTTTTGCTCAGCTGGTTTTTGTTCAGCCGGTTTTTGCGTATTATTGTTTTCAGCAGGCTTTTGAGCTTCTGGTTTTTGAACTTCTTCAGCAGGCTTTTGCTCGGCAGGTTTTTGCTCAGCAGGCTTTTGAGTTTCTGGCTTAGCTGTCGGTTGCTCAGTTACAACATTTTCAGTAGGTTGTTGACCAGGAATAATGCAATTTGGTTGGAAGTTTCCTTGTTGCCATTGTGCTAATGACTCAACGCCCATAGATTGTAAGAATGCTTGTAATTCTTGTTGGCTCATTTGCTTCATCATCACTTTTGAATGCTGAATATTTTGAACCTTGATGTTAGATGGTTGTACTGTTGCAGCTTGTGCATCTAGAGAAGATACTCCTAAAGTAAGAGCCGTTGCAGCAGCTACAGATAATAAAACACGCTTTTTCATGATGTGTGTCCCCCTATATAAAGTTTTAATTTGTTTTCACACGATTTGTTTTTGACAGCCTGTCTGACTGACAAATTCATCGTAGCATAGATTTTGTGAGAAAAAAGATGGAAAAAAATTCATAGACTTAAAATTTACCTAATTTATCCTAAGAGGGGAAAAGGGGAAAAATAAGAGAAACATAGAGTATAAAAGGAATTTTCAGCATTTTTATACTTGGTTATAAGACGCGTTTTTTGGATAAATGTACCTATATTGAAAATGAAGAATCCTATTGTATCAATGGTTTGAGCGTTTTTTTGAGGAATATACTGGATTGATTTTTACAAAACTGTAATGTTTCTGTTGTTCTTTTTTATAATAAAGTAACATATTTTTAATGTTGTAGCGGACAAAAAAGCGGCTATCTCTTTACATAGACGAAGGAGATAGCCGTTTTCCTATTATTACGTATGTTACGAGTTATTACGAGTTGGTTTCAATTGCTTCTAATAATAAATCAACGATGTGAATTCCTCTCATTTTATGAGAAAGACCTTCTCGTTCAATGCCTAATTTCATTTGTAATAAACAACCTGGATTTGCAGTAACAATGGTTGCTGCTTCTGTTTCATGCACACGGTCCATTTTGTAATCTAGAAATTCCATAGATAGTTCTGAATGAACAATGTTATAAATACCAGCAGAACCACAGCAGCGATCTGCATCTTTCATTTCGCGGTATGTTGCGCCTTGAATTGCTTCTAGTAACATACGAGGTTCTGAAGATGTTCGCATAACATTGCGTAAGTGACAAGAGTCTTGATACGTAATAACTTGCGGCGTGACTCGTAAGTCATTACGTTTATGGAAATCTAGTTCTACTAGAATAGCAGTAATATCTTTAATTTTAGAAACGAACTGCTTTGCACGTTCAGCCCACTGTGGATCATCTTTTAACAAGTAATCGTAGTCTACGAGGTAAGCTCCGCAACCACCAGCATTCGTAATAATATAGTCGATGTTTAAATCTTCGAATGCTTTTATATTGCGTTTTGCTAATTCCTTTGCCCCATTTTTCTCACCAGCATGTCCATGTAATGCCCCGCAGCAACTTTGTGTTTTCGGAATAACGATATCACAACCAGCTAACTGAAGCAGTTTCATCGTTGCGTTATTTGTTTCTAAAAACATTGTATCCATTAAACAACCTGTGAAGAATGCAACTTGTTTCTTCTTCGTACTTTCAGCAGGTAAAAATTCAGGGCGATCTTTCATTGCTTTCATTTTAGGGACCTTAGGCAAAACGAGATCCATTGTTGCAAGTGTTTCAGGGAATAACTTCATAATCCCTGTTTTATGTGTTAGCGTTTGTAAACCGGAACGTTGGTAAAATCCGATTAATCCTGTTAATGTTCTCATTCGATTTTGATGCGGGAAAAGTCCTTCAAAAACGACTTTACGAACAGCTCTCACTGGCATTGAAAACTTTTTGTTTTGATTTATAATATCACGAGCTTCTTCTAATAAATGTCCATAATTCACACCAGATGGACAAACAGGTTCACAAGCACGGCAGCCGAGGCAAACATTTAATGTGTTTTCAACATCTTCATCTGGCTCAATTAAGCCGTCAACGACCGCTTTCATTAATGCGATACGTCCACGCGGGGAATGTGATTCTTTATATCCAGATTGAATGTAAGTAGGGCAAGTTGGTAAGCAGAAACCGCATCGCATACAGTTTAGTAGTTCATCTTCACTTAATCGTTCTTTAAATTCCTTTTGAATGTTTTCTTTATTTAATGTTGTCATCGCTCAACCACCACTCTTTTACGAGTGTCCTTCGCGAACATCTTTCCTGGATTCATAATGTTATTTGGATCGAAGGCTTGTTTAATTCCTTGCATAGCAGCAATACCTTCTTTACCTAACTTCATTTCTAAATACGGAGCCTTCATCGCACCAACACCATGTTCACCAGTAATCGTGCCACCAAGTTCAATTGCTTTCGCAAATATTTCAGCAAAAGCTTGTTCAGCTCGGTGCATTTCTTCTTCGTTGCGAGCATCTGTCATACAAGTTGGGTGTAGGTTGCCATCGCCAGCATGGCCAAACGTACAAATAGGAATATTATATTTTTTGGCAATGGCATTAATAGCTTCAACCATCGGAGCAATCTGTGAGCGTGGTACCGTTGCATCTTCTAATATTGTAGTAGGTTTTAATCTTGCCAGTGCTGACAGTGCACTACGGCGAGCTGTTCGAAGCGCATCTGCTTCCGCTTCATCTTTTGCGACGCGAACATCAACTGCATTCATGGAACGACAAACGTTAGCCATTTTTTCAATATCTCGATTAACAACTTCAGGTGGACCGTCTTGTTCAATTAATAAAATTGCTTTTACGTCAGTTGGTAAACCGATTTGAGCAAACTCTTCTACTACTTCAATTGTCGGCTGGTCTAAAAACTCAAGTGTCGCTGGAATGATTTTATTTGCAATAATAGAAGAAACAGCACGTGCAGCTTCATTAATATCTTCATATAGTGCAAGCATCGTTTTCTTCGTTTCAGGCATAGGAACAAGTTTTAATATTGCTTCTGTTACGACGCCAAGTGTTCCTTCAGAACCGATAAATAAACGAGTTAAATCGTAACCAGCTACATCTTTTGCTAATTTACCACCAGTGCGAATCATATCACCATTTGGTAAGACAAGTTCAAGCCCCATCACATAATCACGTGTTACGCCATATTTTAATCCACGTAATCCACCCGAGTTTTCATTAATGTTACCGCCAATTGTAGAAATTTTCATTGAGCTTGGATCTGGTGGATAAAATAAACCTTTTTCTTCTACTGCTTTAATAATATCAAGCGTAATAACACCAGCTTGTACAGTAATTGTTAAATTTTCTTCATCAATTTCTAAAATGTTATTCATATGGCGGAAGATAAGGACGATACCGCCTTCAAGTGGACATGTCCCTGCGCAAAGATTTGTTCCAGACCCACGAACATATACAGGGATTTTGTGAGTGTTACATACTTTTAATACTTCAGCTACTTCATTTGTATTACGAGGAGCAATGACTGCATCAGGCATTGCTTGGAAGTTTGGAGTGGCATCATAACTATACGTTAAACGCCCCATATTGGATGTATCTACATTATCTTCGCCAACAATGGATACGAATGAATCAATAATTTGTTTTTCTAACATTGGAAATCCCCCTCAAACTGTTAACGTAATGAGTCATAATAAAAAACGTTGTCACAGTGCTTTCATTATAATGATAAAAAAGTCGGGGGATTCTTTCTATGTATAATCATCTAAAGATTAATCTGTTTTATCATTCTTTTTTGTATGATTATCTAATAAGAGGAGCGAGAAGTATAAAATGTTTAAGTCTTTGAACTGTTTCGGATCGAGTCCTGTATACTCCTCAATTTTTTTAAGTCTGTAATGCAATGTGTTAATGTGTATATGTAATTGCTCCGCTGTTTGTTTATAGGATTGGTTATAAT
The DNA here is from genome assembly GCF_001883995.1 of Bacillus paranthracis. Taxonomy (GTDB): domain Bacteria; phylum Bacillota; class Bacilli; order Bacillales; family Bacillaceae_G; genus Bacillus_A; species Bacillus_A paranthracis. Next base: position 122,355 of record NZ_MACE01000009.1, read on the forward strand.
CGATAAATAAACGTAAAGTGTGCATAAGCTCAGGCGATGATAGTAAGTTTTCGATGGTGCGCTTTAGAAACTGTTCCCGCGTTTCCGCAGAAATATCTTGTAAGCACATTTCTAAACGTAAATCTTCATTAAATACAATCTTTTTCGTTTCAAGTGATACGGAAAGAGCTTGTAATGCTTGTTCGTACGATAAATTCATATTGTTTGGCGTAACAGATTGTCCAATCCCGATATATAAAGGAACAGAAAACAAAGTTTCACAGTCTTGTTTTAATCGTTTTAAAAATTGATATGTTTGCTCTTTGGAGTTCGTGGCTGTAAATAAAATGAATCGATCATTTCCCCAGCGAACAAATAGATGCTCCTTTGTTAATAGATTGCGTACGTGTTGCCAAATCTTACGCTGAAGCATCGTGTCATTTTGATCGATAGAGAACAAAATAAGTTGTTTCTTCTTATATAAATCAATACCAAGTGTTTTGGCACGATCGAGAAAGCTTGGAGACCAGTCTGTATTTTGGAGCCAATCAAAGACAAATGCTTCATAAGAACGGTGTTCAAGTTCTAGCTGTTCTAAAAAGTAGTTTTCGTGAATGAGTAGTTCGGTCATTTTACGTAATATTTCTCCGTATTGGGAAATGTTTTCAGGTTCGCCTGTAATTCCAATGACACCAATTACTTCGTCATGGAATAGTAAAGGGAGATTCATACCCGCTTTTACGCCATGCAAACGTCGTTCATCTTCTTTTGTAATAATGACAGTTTTCTTTTGTTTCGCACAGCGGAGTGCGCCTTCATGAAATTGACCGATTCTTTCTATATCTGTACTTGCGATAATAACGCCTTGTATATTAATGATAATAATATTTTCTTTAATTAGTCTGCGTACTTCTCGTACAATTTTATTTGCTAAATCAGGAAAAAGCATAATTGGCACACCTCAAATTCTATTTGTTGTACATTATATATGTAAATGAAGTAGGAAAGGGAAATTTCACACTTTCCACACATTTATTTGTTATTTTACAATTATAACGAAATCATCCGAAGATGGAGGGAATCTTTTGAGAAAGTCTGTTTTTCTTCTCTGTTTTGTATTTCTATTAGTAGGGTGTCAAGGAAGCTCGTATACACCGATTGCTAAAGATAAAAGTGTTATTATAACAACGAATATAAAAGAAGGCAGTATTAGTTTTGTCGATAAGCAAACTAAAAAGTTAATTACGACATGGGAACTTAACGAGCCGATGGCAGGAATCCTACTACTTCCAAATGGTGAAGACATACTTGTATATGGAAAGCAGTTAGAGTACATGTATGTATATTCACTAGTTGAAGGAAGACAAGTGGAGAAATATAAAACTGGAAAAGGTATTGTAAATGTAATCGTATCCGAAGATAAAAAACAATTATTTGCTGCCGATCAAAATGCCCAAAAGGTAAGGTTCTTTACGATAAAAGGCAAAGAGACAGGAAGTGTGTCAACCGGAAAAGGGCCAATAACGATGGTAGAGTACCATAACCAGTTATCTGTATTAAACTTTTATGATACGAAGCTAACGACAATTGATACAAAGAAAAAAGAAGTGATACAAACCTTTATGATTCCACCAGCGTCAACGGGGGCGACAATTAGTCCAGATGGGAAAGAAATATGGATTGGCGGACATGGTGATGGAAATCAGGTAAATGAGAAAGTATTAGTGTATTCTTTGCAGAGCGGAGAAATGGTACGTTCTTTACACGCTCCGTTTATGCCTGTGAATATTACGAAGGATCATAAGTACGTATATGCATTAAGTCACGGTTCGAATACGCTTAGAAAGTTTGATGTTAGCACGTATAAAGAGGTGGCTTCTGTAGAAGTAGGATCAAACCCATTTGCATTTTTGAAGAGCGGAGCAGAAGGGTACGTAGCAAGCTATGATAGTGATGAAGTTTGCGTCATGGATATGAAGAATTTGAAAATAAAACAAACAATTAAAGTCGGAAAAGGACCGTTTCAACTCATAGAGAGAGAAGGGAAGGACAATGAGTAAATATAGGGTGCTAGTTGTAGATGATGAAAGTGATATGAGGCAACTTGTTGGAATGTACTTAGATAATTTCGGATACGAGTGGGAAGAAGCTGAAAATGGAAAAGAAGCTCTAAAAAAATTAGAGACAAATCATTATGATTTCGTTGTACTAGATATTATGATGCCAGAGATGGATGGACTTTCAGTTTGTAAAGAAATTAGAAAAACGTCAGATGTACCAATAATATTTTTAACAGCAAAAGGTGAAGAGTGGAATAGGGTGAACGGCTTACGTATGGGAGCAGATGATTATATTGTAAAGCCATTTAGTCCTGGCGAATTAATTGCTCGTATGGAAGCTGTGTTAAGGCGTTATACAAAGCAAGAGCAACAAGAGGAATTTCAGTTTGGGCCGATCCTTATTAATGAAAAAAGCAGGAAAATTGAGGTGGATGGTGAGCCGATTTCTCTTACAGTAAAAGAGTTTGATTTACTCTATTTTCTTTGCCAACATACAGGACAAGTATTTAGCCGGGAACAATTGCTGGAAAAGGTATGGGGATATGATTATGCCGGAAGTACAAGAACCGTAGATACGCACGTGAAAACGATGCGTTTGAAGCTTGGAGAAAGTGGAAACTACATTCAAACTGTTTGGGGTGTAGGCTATAAATTTGAGGTGTAACGTATGTTTACGATGGTACAGAAGCTTTGGCTGACAGTAGTATGTGCAGTATTTGTAACAGTTTCCTTTCTTTACTTTGTATCTTTATATTCGTATGAAAAACTATACGTTGATAATTTAAAAGATTCATTAGTAATGGAAGGGAAGCGTCTTGCTGCGCAATATGATAAGCGTGAAGGAATATCAATTTTTGAAGAGAAAGTAAGAGCATTTGATCAAATATCTAGTTCAGACGTTCTTTTCGTATCGAACCCACGTGATTTAAGTGCATGTTTACCATTTGATGTGCACCATCATTCTCTTATAAGTGAAGGGGACAGGCAAGCATTATTAGATGGAAAAACTGTGACAAAGATAGGATACGAGGAACATTTTGACCGTAATATTATGGGGGTTGTCATCCCTGTTTTAGAAAATAAAAAATTAGTTGGTATTGTATATTCTTATATTCCTTTAAAAAGTATAAAAGACTTAATATATGATATGGGTCTTATTTTAGCACCGTTAGCACTTGCTATAACTTTACTGACAATATGGGTTGGTAGAAAAATTATTATTGCTATTACGAAACCACTTTCGCAAATGGAACGAGTTGCCAATCATTTGGCTACGGGAGATTTCTCAGAACGAATTACAATTTCTTCTGAAGATGAAATTGGACGATTAGGAAAAGCATTTAATAAGATGGCAAATTCTTTAGAGACAGAAGACGTAAAGCGTAAGGAGTTTTTAGCTAACGTTTCGCATGAACTAAGAACACCGCTTAGTTATATAAAAGGGTATAGCGAGGCTATTTTAGATGGTGTAGCGAAGGGACCGCAGCAGGAAAAAGTAACACAGCTCATTCATAAAGAAGCAGATCGTATGCAGCGTCTCGTTCATGATTTATTAGATTTAGCACAACTAGAAGGGGAACATTTCCCTTTAAAGAAACAACCTATCGTTTTTTCACAACTAATTGAAGATGTGTTAGATACGTATGAGATTAAGTTTATAGAAAAGAAAATTCGTATTTCAACAAATTTAAATCCAGAAATCATTGTAATGATTGATGAGGATCGTATGCAACAAGTGCTTCATAACGTGTTAGATAATGCGATACGGTATACAAATCAAAACGGGGATATTATGATAACGCTTAGGCAGATAGATGATTACTGTGAATTGAACATAAAAGATACAGGAATCGGTATTGATACGGAGCATTTAGAAAACCTTGGTGAACGTTTTTACAGAGTTGATAAAGCGAGAAGTCGTCAACATGGTGGAACAGGTTTAGGCCTGGCAATTGTAAGACAAATTGTTCATATACATGAAGGACAGTGGCGAATTGAAAGTGAAAAAGGGAACGGCACGACGGTTAGTATTAAATTGAAAGTACAGGATGAGGAGAGCATGTTCTAATTTTTAGGGCATGCTCTTCTTTAGAAAACAGTTATACGTAAAAGTATTAATTAATATGTAATAAATATCGAAATTTTGACGATTTTATGAACAAAACATTTGTACTTCTTACCAATTCGTTCTAAAATGGTTATGATGCAAAGTTCTTATAAATCGTTTCAATTGTTGTTTGGAAGATACTGAGGTGATTTAACTGGAGTACAAATCTATTAAACCGAAAAAAATTTACGAAGAAGTATCTGAAGCTATTTTAACAATGATTAAAAATGGTACGTTAAAACCTGGTGACAAACTACTTCCTGTACATCAATTAGCTGAGCAGTTTCAAGTTGGCAGATCTGCTGTTCGTGAAGCGCTAAGTGCGCTAAGAGCGATGGGCTTAATTGAGATGAAACAAGGAGAAGGTACATATGTGAAGAATTTTGATTCTTCTTCATTAACAAAATCATTAAACAATAGATTATTGATGAAGAAAGAAGATATTTTGAATTTATTAGAAGTACGAAAGGTGCTTGAAGTGGGGGCAGTTCGAGCAGCTGCGGCAAAACGTACGGAAGATAATTTGCAAAATATGAAGCATTGGTTAGATGAAATGGCAAAGAGCATTGGAGATGAAAAGGCTGGCGAAAAAGCAGATTTTCAGTTCCATATGGGAATTGCGGAGTCTTCGCATAACAACATTTTGCTTGAACTCATGAATCATGTTTCAGAGATGATTGCTGAAACGATTGGTGAATCAAGACGCATTATTTTATATGGTGAACAAACAACATCAGAACGACTTATAGAAGAGCATCAAGTTATATATGATGCAGTGTTAAAGCAAGATGTAGAATTAGCGCAGCAAGCAATGCTAGATCATTTAACAAATGTAGAACATATTGTCACAGGTAGCAACGATATAAATTCTTAATTTAATCTTTTAAAAATCTAATTTTCTGATAAAATAGAGAGAGATTAAGTAAGCGTTTTCTTTAGAAGAGGGAGAGGATAGGCCATGGTTGAGCCTATTTCTTCTCTCCTTAGTCATCTGATGACCATATGTTTGTTGGTGGAGTTGTAAAAAGGGGGAGTAATAATTATGAAAGTTACTTTATTTGTTACTTGTTTAGTCGATATGTTTGAAACAAATGTCGGCAAAGCAACAGTTGAGGTGTTGGAGCGTTTAGGTTGTGAAATTGAATTTCCAGAAGCACAAGTTTGTTGCGGTCAGCCTGCTTATAATAGCGGCCATGTAGAAGCTGCAAAAGAAGCGATGAAACATATGATTGAAACTTTTGAAGATGCAGAATATATCGTTACGCCATCTGGTTCTTGTGCGACAATGTTTCATGAGTATCCGCATGTTTTTAAAGATGATCCGAAGTGGGCTAAACGTGCACAAAAAGTTGCTGATAAAACATATGAATTTACACAATTTATTGTAGACGTTTTAAAGGTTACTGATGTTGGTGCAAGTTTACCAGGGATTGCTACTATTCATAAATCATGTCATATGACACGTATGCTTGGAGTAACAGAGGCACCAGGAATTTTATTATCAAATGTAAAAGGGTTAACTGTGAGAGAGTTACCAAATGTGCAAAATTGTTGCGGGTTTGGGGGAACGTTTTCAGTGAAGATGACTCCAATTTCTGAGCAAATGGTAGATGAAAAGGTAGATAGTGCAATGGAAACAGGCGCTGATTATTTAATCGGTGCAGATTGTGGGTGTTTGTTAAACATTGGCGGACGTATTGAGCGTTTAGGAAAAGAAATAAAAGTAATGCATATTGCTGAGGTACTGAATAGTCGCTCATGAAGGGGGAACATAAGCTATGTCTATGAAAATCAGTGAGAAAAAATTTAATGATCGCGTTGGCGATGGAATTCAAGATTCGTTTATGCGCGGAGCAGTATCTTCTGCACAAACACGCTTATATACGAATCGTTTAAAAGCAGCAGATGAATTAGGGAACTGGGAAGAATGGCGTGAACTCGGTGAAGAAATTCGTCAACATACGTTAGAAAATCTTGATTATTACTTAATGCAGTTAAGTGAAAATGTATCCAAAAGAGGCGGACATGTGTACTTTGCGAAAACGAAAGAGGAAGCAGCAAAGTATATTCAAGACGTTGCAAAAAAGAAGCAGGCAAAAAAGGTAGTAAAATCAAAGTCAATGGTAACAGAAGAAATTAGTATGAACCATGCGCTTGAAGAAATCGGTTGTGAAGTGTTAGAAAGTGATCTAGGAGAGTATATTCTGCAAGTAGATAACGATCCACCTTCACATATTATTGCGCCTGCTCTTCATAAAAATAGAACGCAAATTCGTGACGTATTTAAAGAAAAGCTTGGCTATGAAAATTCTGATGATCCATACGAAATGACAAAGTTTGTTCGTAAACAACTTCGTGAAAAATTTATGGATGCTGAAATTGGTGTGACAGGTTGTAACTTCGCTGTTGCAAATACTGGCTCTCTTTGTTTAGTAACAAATGAAGGTAATGCCGACCTTGTTATGTCGATTCCAAAAACACAAATTGCGGTTATGGGTATGGAACGTATGGTTCCGACAATGGAAGAATTAGATGTTTTAGTTGGTTTACTATGTCGTAGTGCAGTAGGTCAAAAGTTAACAAGTTATGTAACGGTAGCGGGACCAATTCAAGAAGAGGAAGTAGATGGCCCAGAAGAATTCCACTTAGTTGTGGTTGATAATGGTCGTTCTCAAATTCTCGGATCTGAATTCCGTCAAGTGTTGCAATGTATTCGTTGTGCTGCTTGTGTGAACGTATGCCCTGTATATCGACATGTTGGTGGACATTCATATGGTTCTATATACTCAGGACCAATTGGGGCGGTATTAACACCACTTTTAGGTGGATATGATGATTACAAAGAGCTTCCTTATGCTTCTAGTTTATGCGGAGCGTGTACAGAAGCTTGTCCAGTAAAAATTCCATTGCATGATTTATTATTAAAACATCGTCAAGTTATCGTTGAGCAAGAAGGGCGTGCTCCACTTGCAGAAAAATTAGCAATGAAAATGTTTAGTATGGGTGCATCTTCAGCAGCTTTATATAAAATGGGATCAAAGATGGCGCCAGCAGCAATGAGTCCATTTACATCTGGTAACCGTGTATCAAAAGGTGTTGGGCCACTTAAAAATTGGACAGATATTCGTGAATTCCCGGCTCCAAGTAAAGAACGATTCCGTGATTGGTATAAAGATCATAAGAAAGGCGGGGACAAATAATGACAGGATTAATTCAAAACCGTGAGTCCTTTCTGGAAAATATTGCAAAAGAACTTGGACGCGCGCGTAAAACGGATGGTGTAAAACGTCCAGTATGGAAAAACAATGTGAATAAAGAAACGTTAAAAAATTATTCACAAGAAGAATTGTTAGAAGTATTTAAAAATCAATGTACAAACATTCATACAACTGTTGTGGAAACGACAAATGACCGTTTACGTGAAGATATTCAAAAAGTAATCGTTGAAAACGGCGGGGGACCTATTATGTTATCGGCAGATGAACGTTTTGATTCTTATGGATTGACTTCTTTATTTAAAGAAGAACTTCCAAAGCAAAATGTTGAAGTGAACGTATGGGATCCTGAGAAAAAAGAAGAGAATATGCGTATCGCGGAAAGAGCGAATATTGGAATTGCATTTAGTGATTATACTTTAGCCGAATCTGGTACGATCGTTGTGCAAAGTCATAAAGGTCAAGGCCGTTCTTTACACTTTTTACCGACTGTATACCTTGCTATTATTCCACGTGAAACACTTGTACCTCGTATTACACAAGCAGTTGAGGATATGAACAAGCGTGTAGAAAATGGCGAGACAGTGGCATCTTGTATTAACTTTATTACAGGACCTAGTAACTCGGCAGATATAGAAATGAATCTTGTTGTCGGAGTACATGGACCATTAAAAGCAGTATATTTCATCGTATAAAATAGGGGAAAGCAGGCCAGAAAATGGCCTGCTTTTTTAATAGAATAGAGATAATATGAAGTAGAAGTTCTCTCCTTTTTTTGCTATGTTCTTCTGGAAAGGAGAGGAAGGGATGTTCACTTATGTATATGCATTGTTAGCGGGGATGGTGTTTGGTTCTTTTTTTATGGTAATTGCGATGAGAGTTCCGCTAGGGGAGTCTATCATAACCCCGCGTTCATATTGTCATTATTGTAAGTATGTGCTAAAGCCAAAAGAATTGATTCCAATCATTTCTTTTTGTATGCAAAGAGGGCGTTGTACGAATTGTAAGAGGAAAATTTCAATTTTGTACGTAGTATTTGAACTTGTAACTGGAATGATATGCCTTCTTACTGTATATATGATTGGGGTGGAACGAGAGCTTATTATCGTTTTATCACTTTTTTCGTTACTTCTTATTATTTCAGTTACAGATTACATATATATGTTAATTCCAAATCGTATTTTAGCTTGGTTTGCTTGTTTACTCATTTTAGAATGTGCTTTTATACCGTTAGTCACCTGGATAGATAGTATAGTTGGTAGTTGCGTTATATTCATTTTGTTATACTGCATGCAAAAGATATATCCAGAAGGGCTTGGGGGAGGGGATATAAAATTACTTTCGTTACTTGGATTTATAGTGGGACTGAAAGGGATTTTTATCGTTTTATTTTTAGCATCTTGTTTTAGTCTTTGTTTCTTTGGAGCTGGTCTCGTATTAAAACGTATGAAAATGAGGACTCAAATACCGTTTGGTCCTTTTATTAGTCTTGGGGCAATATGTTACATGTTGGTCACGTATGCAAAATAGAGAGGGGATAGAAAATGAATGTATATATGGATGATCAAAGAAGTTGTCCGTACGGTTACGTGCTCGCAACTACAGTAGAATGTGCTTTGCAAATGGTACGAGATTATGAGGTGAATGTTCTTTCCCTTGATTTCAATATGGGATGGGGAGAAAAAAGTGGATTAGATTTTGTCGAAGCTTTTTGTAAAGAGGGTTTATATGTAAATGAAATACACTTTCATACGAATGATGTCATCGGTATGCATAAGATGAAACAGAGAATGAATAAGGGAAAGGAAGAAGGAGAGATTAATCCTAATCTTGTTGTTAAATATGTGGGGAGCTAAAAACTCCAAAGTAAAACTTTGGAGTTTTTAATGTTTCATATGCGCTTGCAACGGAATGATTTCTTCTTGTTGAGCTGCTCCTAATTCAGTTTCTTCTTGTTTCACGTCAGGTACTTTCTTTGTTAAGTAATGGTATACCATACCGACAAATACAGACCCACCAATAATGTTACCGATTGTAACTGGAATTAAGTTATGAATAGCACCTGCAAAAGAAATTGTCTCAGGATGCGGTGAAACTAAGGATAAAGCAAACAGTGATAAGTTTGCGATGCTATGCTCGTAACCAGATAAGAAGAATGTGAAAACGAGCATCATCATCATCATAATTTTTGCTGTATCACCTTTAACTTGAGAAGGTAAGAAACAAGCAAGACATACAAGCCAGTTACATAAAATTGCTTTAAAGAATAGTTGCATTGTAGGTGTATTCATTTTTCCTTCTACTACTTTATTCATGAAATGACCGTGATCAATTGCTTCAAAAATGCCAGTTGCGTAAAATAGTAAGGCAAAGAATAAAGCACCAGCTAAATTGCCTGCATAACAAGCAAACCAGTTACGAAGTGTATCAGATAGTGTTGTTTCTTTTCTTAATGTTGCTACAGTGAAGTACATTGTGTTTCCAGTAAACAATTCAGCACCACCATATATAATAAGTACGAGAGCAATTCCGAAAAACATAGAAGCAGCTAAATAAGTTGCTGGTGAATCTGCAATGTGAAAAAAGTTACCTAATTTAAAGCATAGAACAATAATAAAACCGATATAAATACCCGCAAGTGCTGCACGAATGAAATATTGCATCGGGTTTGTATCTAACATTTGTTTTTTGCCCTTAGCCAGTTTGACAACATAATCTAATCCTTGTTCTAGCATGAGTAATACGCTCCTTTAGTACATCATCTATAAATACTCCTTATATGAATAAAGTACATGGATTCTTTTATAGTTTCAATAAGTTTGTGCAATGTTTCACAAAAAGGACATACATATATTAAGAAAGCGTTTACGGAAGATAGTATAATAGAATTTTTCTGGACATAGAGAGGGGACAAGGAAAAAAGAAAAAGCACTGTATTTACAGCGCTTTTTCGTCTAAATTCTTTTCTACTTTTGTTTCTACTTCTTTTGAGAAGAACCAACCACCAGCTGCGATTCCAACTAATACAATCCAGAATGTAAGCTTCCATGGTGTAGATTCTGGGAATGAGTGCGGAATTACATTTAATGCAGGGTGTGCTAACGTATAAACTGCTAGTTTCACACCAACCCAACCTACAATTAAGAATGCCGCAGTTTCAAGTCCTGGTTTACGTTTTAAAATTTGTACGAAAGCAGTTGCCGCAAATCGCATAATGATTAATCCGATAAGTCCACCTACAAAGATAACAACGAATTGTCCAGTATCAAGACTACCAATTGTACCTAATCCTGTTTTTGGTAAAGTCATTGCTAATGCAACAGCAGCTAAAATAGAATCAACTGCGAAGGCGATATCTGCAACTTCAACTTTAAATACAGTCCACCAAAAGTTCTCTTGTTTTTTCTTTGCTTCTTTTTCTTCTGTTTCTTCATCTGTATTCTTTTTAACATACGTTTTAAATAAGTGATTACCAGCGATAAACATAAGGTAAATGGCACCGATTGCTTGCACTTGCCATACGTCGACTAGGAACGAAATCATAAATAACGATCCGAAACGGAAAACAAATGCCCCTGCTAATCCATAAAATAGTGCTTTCTTTCTTTTTTCTTCTGGTAAATGTTTTACCATAATTGCAAGAACAAGAGCGTTGTCAGCCGCTAAAATCCCCTCTAGTGCAATTAGGATGAGTAGTACCCAACCATACTCCAATAATAATGATACATCCATGTACATTCTCCTCTCATTTCTATAAGTACTAAATAAGTGAAGAATTTCCCCACTATTTAGTTTCCCCATACTCCTGCCTATTAACTTTGGAAGAATTTGGTAATGAATGCAAAAAAGACCTCTGCCGTTAATAGGCAAAGGTCTTGCTAGACATATGTAATGAAAATGCCAACAAAGCCGGAAGAACTAAGTTCTACGTAATGACGACTTTGTTTCCAAGAAATATTCTTGGACGCTACTCCCCTTTGGAGATATGCTATTGTACTCTCATTATATGGATAATTTATACGGTTGTCAACCTGTTAAAATGTCTTCATTCGGATATTTTATTTTCCGGTTCTTTTTACGTGCAAATGAAAAAGCTAATGTTAAAGGCCCCATCTTCCCAAAAAACATCATAAAGATAATAATAGCTTTTCCAATCATCGTTAAGTGTGGTGTGAAATTCATACTGAGACCGACAGTCCCAAATGCTGAAAATACTTCGAAAGCACTCATCAATAGAGGAACTCGCTCAGTAATGCTTAAAATTAAAATAGCAAAAAAAATAAATGAAATAGAAATAATAGCGATGGTTAATGATTTGACAATGAGAGTATCTTTAATGGATTTTTTAAACACGACAATATCATCTTGTTCTTGTAAAAATTTAAATACCCCAAAAAACATGATTAAAAAGGTTGTTAATTTAATCCCACCGCCAGTTGAAGCACTACCGGCTCCGATAAACATTAGAAGCATCATTAATAAAAGGGAAGGCTTTGATAATGCGGAAATATCAACTGTATTAAACCCGGCAGTACGCGTTGAAATAGCTTGGAAATAAGCAGCCATGCCTTCTTCAAATGGGGTAAAGCCTCTCATAGAAAGAGAATTGTGAAACTCGAATATAAAAATAAAAACAGTCGCAATAATATTGATGATTAGAGTAGAAGAGAGCATAAGTTTTGAGTGTAATGTAAGGTTTTTAAAATTTTTCTTTCTTTTTATATCTACGATTACTGTAAAACCAATCCCACCTAAAATAATGAGGGAGGAAATGACGAGATTGACAAGAATGCTGTGAGAGTGGGACATTAAATTATCGCTCCAAACAGAAAAACCTGCATTGTTAAAAGCAGAGATGGAATGAAAAAAGCTATAATAGATCCCTTTAGCAATCCCATATTTCGGTACCCATTCAAAAGAAAGAATGAAAGCAGCGATACATTCGACTGTAAAAGAGAATAAAAATAATGCTTTGGCAAGACGAATGACACCGCCTATATTCGTTTGATTTAATGCTTGTTGCAATAAAATTCGGTTTTGAAGGCCAATTTTTCTGCCAAGCATAATCGCAATTAAAACGGCAAAGCTCATAATGCCAAGTCCGCCCACTTGTATAAGTATTAAAATGACACATTGGCCAAATAAGGTAAATATTTTCCCAGTGTCCACAACACCAAGCCCTGTAACCGTACAAGCAGAAACGGTTGTAAATAAAGCATCGAGCCATGAAATAGACGTCGTTGTAGCAATTGGCAATTTTAATAAGCATGTACCGATAATTGATAACATAATAAAAGACAAAGTAAGAACACGGGGAGGACTCATGTGAATGTTAATCCGTTTCATGTTACATATCGTTCCTTTCAGTTTGCTTTTACTAGTATGTGAAAAAGCACCATTATGTATGTTAAAAATAGAAAGAGGCAGAGAATATCTGCCTCTAAGCCATATGTTATATTGTTATCCACGTAATTGTTGTTGAGCTAAAGAAACAAGACGTTTTGTTACTTCACCGCCAACTGATCCGTTAGAACGTGATGCAGTATTAGACCCTAAGCTTACGCCGAATTCTTGTGCAATTTCATATTTAAATTGATCAAGTGCTTGTTCAGCACCTGGAACTAGTAATTTGTTTGTTTTTGCCATGATGATACACATCCTTATGAGTAATCCAGTTCAGCTAAGTATGTATCTGAACTGGTACCGTTATTTTATGTGGAACCGGCGTGCTCATACGCGGAAGTAATCGGTGTGATTAGAAGTTATTGGATAGAAAAAAGAGTAGCAATTTTTGCTACTCTTTTTTTAGTATTGTCGCTGTACCTTCCACGACAATATCATCCGATTGATTATATATATTTGTTTGCAACGTAATGATTTTTTTATCGTCACGTTTTTTGATGACCTCTGCCACAACGCGAAGTGTATCGCCGATTTTGACAGGAGCGCGGAATGAAACGTTTTGAGATAAATAAATCGTATTTTTACCCGGGAGTTTCGTTCCAAGGATGGTAGAAATAAAACTTGAAACGAGCATACCATGAGCAATACGTTCTTTAAACATTGTCGTTTTTGCAAAAGAATCTAAAATATGAATAGGATTCACATCTCCAGTCAATTTTGCAAAATTGATAACGTCCTCATCCGTAATCGTTTTTGTAAGTGATGCTTGATCACCGACTTGAATCTCATCATAACGAAGCTCCGGGACGGTTTGTGCTTCTTGAAATAGATTCATTTTGTCCTCCTTCTTTTCCATATCGAAAAATGCTAGCCATCTTGATGTAGTAGGAGGAAGAAAGAGTTTTGTTTGTGCTGCAGTTAGCTCCCACATTTTTCTTACTTGATGGAAGTAAATAGATTTTTTGAGTTTTCCTCGAACTTTTTTGCGAGTTCCAACTGTTTTGTCTTGAAATCTTCCAAAAAACCTTCTAACTGTTTTTGAGCCTCTTCACGTTGTAATTGTTGTTGTTCAATAAATTGCTTCGTTGTTTCTTCAAATTGACCGCTTGTTTGAGTAAGGATAGACAAAGATGTTTTTGTAGGAGAAACAGTTAGCTGTTGCATATGAGCAGAAAGCTCTTTCCATTTGTCTTGCCACTCATTAATTTGATCATTTAAGGAGTTTCCAGTTAATTGCTTCACGTAATCTGTATACTGATTATTGAATTGAGTAGTAAATTGTTGCAGTTCTTTTTCTAGTTCATCTACTCCTGATGTTAATTTATGCAAAGCATCTTGTTGTTGTTTTAATGTTTCTAAAGTAAGTTGCTCTAATTGTTTCCCAGCTGAAGAGAAAAGGGAAAGTGATTGAGACCAGTTTTTCCAAAATGCATCGACTAATTCGTATGGTTTAGTTTCCATTGTTTGACCCCCAAATGTTTTTTTACATATTGTGAACGCAGATTACTCTGCTGTATCACCAGGTGAAGATGAAGAATCTTTTTCATCCTTTTCTGGAGAAGTAGAAAATGGAAAGAATGCATTGGTGTATAACGTGAAAAACGTCCGCAACATATTTTGATAATGCTCAAAAGAAGTCGCACATGTTGTTAAATATTGCTCTCCATATTCAGTTAAAGAATAAATTCTTTTTGCTGGCCCTCCGTCGCTTGTATCCCAAGTAGAAGAAATAAGGTTTTCTTTTTCTAATTTGCGTAGTGTTCTGTACACATTACCTTGGTCAACAGAAGAAAAGCCGATATCCATTAGCATTTGAATAAGTTTGTAACCATGAAGACTCCAGTCTTTAAGACAGAGAAGTAAGAAGGGAACTAAGAAGTTTTTTGGCATGGAGTTTGGTTGTTTTGCTTGGTTGTTCTCCAAACTTTCGCGTTGTTCTGGTTCATTATGTAGCATGATTGTGCATCACCTCATGAATCAGTTAGATGGAATTTTTTGCTTATAAGTGCAATTTACACCTATCTGTTTTTAAAGTCAATACATTTGTTAGAAAATAGAAAAAAATAAAATATAGACTTGAAGTTTTATTCAGAATATTAGAAAATAATGAATAGGTTGAATTGTTTCAAAAACGAAAAAGGGAGTGTAGGTAAAGTGATTGATCAAAAATTCGATCCACTACAAGCATGGAAAAATGCTTATGAACAAACCGAAACATTTTGGGGAAAAGCGCTCAATGAAACAATTAAAACAGAAGAATATTCTGCTTGGATGGGCAGCGTTCTAGATTTGAATTTGTTTTATCAAAAAGCATTAAATGATACGACAAAAAATTATTTAGAGCAGGTAAATGTGCCTACGAAAGAGGATATCGCTAGAGTGGCTACGCTTGTTATTAACTTAGAAAATAAAGTGGATAACATTGAGGAGTTTCTAGAAGATAAGGTAGAGTCAGTAGGACAAGCTCCTACATTAAAGCGCGATGTTACGAAAGTAAAACAAGATATTCGCACATTAGAAACGAAAGTTGATCAAATTTTAGAATTGCTAGAAAAGCAAAATGCAGTACTAGCAAAACTACAAGAACCTGTAAAAGAAGAAGTAAAACCTACGAATAAGCCAGAAAATAAAAAGTGATAATAGCGCTTGTTTATAACATATGAAAGAGAAAGGGAGAATCTCTTTTCTATGTATAAACAGCGAAACATAATTATATAGGGACTCCATAGTATGAGTACCAAAATGATTCATAATAGTCGTTCACAAATTCATTTAAGGGGGAAAAGAAATGGTTCAATTAAATGGCAAAGTAGCAATCGTAACAGGTGGGGCAAAAGGGATTGGAAAAGCAATCACAGTAGCGTTAGCACAAGAGGGCGCAAAAGTTGTTATTAACTATAACAGCAGTAAAGAAGCAGCTGAAAACTTAGTAAATGAACTAGGAAAAGAAGGACATGACGTTTATGCAGTTCAAGCAGATGTTTCTAAAGTAGAAGACGCAAACCGACTTGTAGAAGAAGCAGTGAATCATTTTGGTAAAGTTGATATTCTTGTTAATAATGCTGGTATTACAAGAGATCGTACATTCAAAAAGTTAAATCGTGAAGATTGGGAACGCGTAATTGACGTGAACTTAAGCAGTGTGTTTAATACGACAAGCGCGGTACTTCCATACATAACGGAAGCGGAAGAAGGTAGAATTATTAGCATTTCTTCTATTATTGGTCAAGCGGGTGGATTTGGACAAACAAACTACTCAGCAGCGAAAGCAGGTATGCTAGGATTTACAAAATCATTAGCATTAGAGCTTGCAAAAACAAATGTAACTGTAAACGCTATTTGCCCAGGGTTTATTGATACTGAAATGGTAGCAGAAGTACCAGAAGAAGTACGCCAAAAAATCGTTGCGAAAATCCCGAAAAAACGTTTTGGTCAAGCTGATGAAATTGCAAAAGGTGTAGTATACCTATGCCGTGACGGTGCTTATATCACAGGTCAGCAATTAAACATTAACGGCGGATTATATATGTAATGAAGTAAGAAAAAAGTGCATATCCATAGCAGGAATGCACTTCTTTTTTTAGAAGGAAATTGACCAAAAAGGAGATAGAAAAATGACTACATTCGCAACAGAATGGGAAAAGCAATTAGAGCTATACCCAGAAGAGTACCGAAAAGCATATCGCCGAGTGAAAAGGGCGAGTGAAATTTTATTACGTGAACCAGAGCCACAAGTAGGATTAACGCCGAAAGAGGTTATTTGGACGAAGAATAAGACGAAGCTTTATCGCTACATTCCAAAACAAGAAAAAACACAAAGAGTCCCAATTCTATTAATATATGCTCTTATTAATAAACCATATATTATGGATTTAACTCCTGGAAATAGTTTAGTGGAATATTTAGTGGACCGTGGTTTTGATGTGTATATGCTTGATTGGGGCACATTTGGTTTAGAAGATAGTCATTTGAAATTTGATGATTTTGTGTTTGATTATATTGCAAAAGCAGTGAAAAAAGTAATGCGAACTGCAAAATCGGACGAGATTTCTTTACTTGGTTATTGCATGGGGGGAACGCTAACTTCTATTTATGCGGCACTTCATCCGCACATGCCAATTCGTAACCTAATCTTTATGACAAGTCCTTTTGATTTCTCTGAAACAGGATTATATGGTCCTTTATTAGATGAGAAATACTTCAATCTAGATAAAGCGGTTGATACATTTGGAAATATTCCGCCAGAAATGATTGATTTCGGAAACAAAATGTTAAAACCAATTACGAACTTTGTTGGTCCATATGTTGCTTTAGTAGATCGTTCAGAGAATGAGCGCTTCGTTGAAAGCTGGAGGTTAGTTCAAAAGTGGGTTGGCGATGGTATTCCGTTCCCAGGTGAATCATACAGACAGTGGATTCGTGATTTTTATCAAAATAATAAATTGGTTAAGGGTGAACTTGTGATTCGCGGACAAAAGGTAGACCTTGCAAATATTAAGGCGAATGTCTTAAATATTTCAGGGAAACGTGATCATATCGCCCTGCCGTGCCAAGTAGAAGCGTTGCTAGATCATATTTCTAGCACAGATAAACAATATGTATGTTTACCAACGGGACATATGTCGATTGTTTACGGTGGAACAGCGGTAAAACAAACGTATCCGACGATTGGAGACTGGCTTGACGAGCGCTCTAAGTAAAAATAAAAAATCCAACTAGCATATGTTAGTTGGATTTTTTTATGTAAAATAACAAAACATAGAAAGGAGAAATTTATATTTTAGGAGTATAATTATGAAGCTTATGATTGGTAAGTTGTTTTGGGATACAGGAGCTTCTATGCCTTGTTATCCATCGTTAGAAAATGATATGATATGTGATGTGCTTGTAGTTGGAAGTGGCGAAGCGGGTGCTCAAATAGCGTATTCGTTAGCGAAAATGGGAATGTGCGTTACACTTATTGAAAAAAATATGATTTCATGTGGCAGCACAGCTGCTAATACAGGGTTATTACAATTTCTTCATGATAAATCGTTAACCTCACTTATCCATACATTTGGCGAAGAAAAAGGGGTGCGAGCATATAAGCTTTGTTATGAAGCGTTACGAACAATGGAGAAAGTTGTACCGACTCTCGATATCGATCCCCAGTTTATTCCGCGAAACAGTTTATATTATGCAAGTAAAAGTGAAGATGTCTCATTTTTACAAGAGGAATACAAAACGTTACAGAATTATGAGTTTCCAGTTGAGTATTTTACAGCATCTGATATTAAGGAACGGTATCCTTTTACAAAACAAGCGGCATTATATACACACGGTGATGCTGAGGTAAATCCGTATTTATTAGCGCATAGCCTTTTGCATAAAGCAAATCAAATGGGTGCTACTATATATGAACATACAGAGGCCATATATATAAAAAAACGTCAAAATGATTTAATTTGTTATACGAAAACAGGAAATCAAATTGTAGTAAAGAATATTATTATGGCGACGGGTTATGAAGCACTTTTTGGAAAGAAAGAAAAAAATACAATAGTAGAAACTTCTTATGCAATTGTAACAAATGAAATAGATCAGTTTGAAGGTTGGTATGAGCGATCATTAATTTGGGAAACAGCACGGCCGTATTTATATTTTCGAACGTATAAAAACCGTATTATTGTAGGCGGATTAGATGAAGCAATGCAAATTCAAACAATCGGTGATACGAAATTATTGCATAAGCGTGATGTCCTTATTAACATTATAAAAGAGATGTTCCCGCAGTATAAAGATATACAGGCAGACTACTATTGGGCGGCAGCATTTGGCGGTAGTCATGATGGTCTCCCTATTTTAAAAGAAGATAATAAGATACATAATTTATTTTATGCATTGCCATATGGAGGTAATGGAACTGTGTATGGAATGGTATTTGCTAAAATATTTGAGCAGTTATTTACAAATAAAGAAAGTAAAGATTTTTCTTTATTTAATCGATAGAAAAAAGGTAGCGAAGTGATGGAATGAGAGATATAAAAAAGTTTTTACAAAAATTACGCCCTGTACAACTCATTGTTCTGTTTTATTTATTAGCGGTAGTTGTATCGGTGATATTGCTTAGTTTACCGTTTGTTACGAAGCCTGGTGTCAAATGGACATTTATAGATGCACTTTTTACATCGGTTAGTGCGGTAAGTGTTACGGGCCTGTCTGTTGTTACGATTTCAGATACATTTACTACGGCAGGAATTATTATTTTAGCCCTTATTTTACAATTGGGCGGCTTAGGAATTATGGCGTTAGGTACATTCGTTTGGATTATAACAGGAAAAAAGATTGGTTTGCAGAGAAGAAGACTCATTATGGCAGACCATAATCAAGGGAATTTATCAGGTCTTGTAGAATTGATGCGTTCTATTTTAATTGTAATTATTTCAATAGAGCTTATTGGAGCGATATTATTAGGTACAAGATTCTTACTTTACTTTCCAACTTGGCAAGAAGCTTATTTTCACGGTTTTTTTGCAGCTGTTAGTGCAACTACGAACGGCGGATTTGATTTAACAGGACAATCGCTAATTCCGTATAAAAAAGATTACATTGTTCAAATGATTCATATGTTACTTATTATTTTAGGAGCAATCGGCTTCCCTGTATTAATGGAAGTGAAACAATTCCTTAGTAAAAGGAGACAGCAACTATTTCGTTTTTCGCTATTTACAAAATTGACGACAACAACATTTTTTGCGCTCGTGGTCGTTGGAACGATTATGATTTTTTTACTAGAACGAAATCATTTTTTAGCAGGAAAGTCATGGCATGAAACAGTTTTCTATACACTATTCCAATCTGTGACGACGCGAAGCGGGGGACTTGCTACAATGGATATACTTGAATTGTCACAACCGACGCTTTTATTTATGAGTATATTAATGTTTATAGGAGCATCTCCAAGTTCGGTTGGGGGCGGGATACGTACAACGACATTTGCTGTTAGTATATTGTCACTATACACTTTTGCAAGAGGCGGGAGAACGGTTAGAGTCTTCAAACGTCAGCTACATGAAGAGGACGTGCTGAAAGCATCTGTCGTTATGACAATGGGGATTTTATTATGTGCCACAGCACTATTTATTTTATCTATTACGGAAAATGTACCGCTTATGAGTTTAATTGTTGAAGTCTGTTCTGCTTTCGGGACGACAGGACTATCGACAGGTATTACGCCAGATTTAACAACTGTTGGTAAACTTGTACTCATTGTACTTATGTTTATCGGGCGTGTCGGTATTTTAACATTTATACTAGCTAGTGGCGGAAGAGAACAGCCACCTCGCTATAAATATCCGAAAGAGAGAATTATTATTGGATAGTATGAAACCATTCTACCTAACATAGGTAGAATGGTTTTTTAGTCATTAATGCCAAATTGCGGATGCATAAAAGTATCCTTCTTATTATCTCCTTCTTTTTTTAGTAACTCTTGATTTTCTTCTGAAATCCAACCAATATCATTTGTAGGATGGATCCATTCTTCTCCAGCCATAATGGCAGGATCTACATCATCACTCCAATTGTGAAGTGGACTGTTCTCGGAATCATATTTACTGTCTCCGATTACGACGTCATATTGATTTATGAAAGGTTGTTGCATCTTCTTTCCTGTTCCTTTAAAAGATGGGAAATTCATTTGATGCGGGAGCGTTTCATCTAAAATGGGTGACTGGATTTTATCTTTCTTCTTCAAAATAAGAGCTCCTTTTTATTATGATTTCTTCATATGTAGTATTTCCATCTAACAGTTCTTATGTACTTGTTAACACTTGCCAGTAATAATTATTTTAGCTCGCTTCAAACTAGAGTAGAAAGTGAATTTTTGAGAGCAGGTGAATGTATTGGTAAAAAGAAAAGTGAAACAAAATGCGGCAATCAACAATAATAAAACTCCGAAAGAAAGCTTACCAGATGCAGAATTTGCATTAGAGTATGAAGGAGAAAATAGCGCGAAGTATGCAAATCGTAATTCAAAAAAAGGTAAACAAAAGTGAGGCGTTTTTTACAAACGCCTCATTTTTTTGTGGGATTATAAAGGTTTTTTTAATTATTTGTAAATTTAGTGTTCATTATTAGCAGAAAAATGCGAAAAAACATAGAAGTAGCAACGTATTACACAAAAACAAACAACAAACAAAAGATTAATGTTGGTTTAATACTGCTTTTACACTAGTTGTTTATATTTGAGTTGTACATAAGATTTGTAAAAGGAGAGAGAGACAGTGAAAAAAACAATCTTTAAAGCTGTAGCAACTGGAATGGTATTTTCGTTATTAATGGGGTGTGGTGCAAAGAAAGAAGAAAGTGCTGGGGCAAAAGTAAAAGATGATAAATTATCTGGATCATTAACTGTTTACACAGCAATTGAAGAAGAACTTGTACCAATTTATCTTGATTCTTTTAAAAAGAAATATCCAGATGTGAAGCTGAATATTGTTCGTGATTCAACTGGAGTTATTACAGCAAAATTGCTAGCTGAAGGAAAAAATACACAAGCAGATGTTGTATGGGGAACTGCAGCTTCAAGTCTATTAGCTTTAGATAAAAAAGATATGTTAAAAGGATACTCTCCAAAAGGAGCGGATCGCGTTTTACCGCAATTTAAAGATGATAAACAACCAGAAAAATGGGTAGGAAATACTGCATTTATGACGGGGATTGCTATAAATAAAGAAGAATTAAAGAAGAAAAATTTACCGATGCCAGAATCATACGAAGACTTAACGAAACCAGAGTATAAAGGAACGCTTGTTATGCCGCATCCAGCATCTTCTGGAACAGGATTTTTAACAGTTTCTGCATGGTTACAAATTATGGGTGAAGATAAAGGCTGGGATTACATGAAGAAACTTCATGATAATATGGCAACTTATACTCATTCAGGTTCAAAACCAGCGAAATTAGCGGGGGCGGGTGAATATCCAGTTGGTGTATCGATGGTTTATAGTGCTTTGAAAGAGAAACAAAAAGGTGCACCAGTTGAAGTTGTATTGCCAAAAGAAGGATTAGGTTGGGAAGTAGAAGCGAACGCACTTATTAAAAAAGATAATGCAAAAAATGAAAAATTAGCGCAAGCATTTTTAGATTGGGCAATTACTGATGATGTAATGAAGTTATACTTCGAGAAAAATGGATTTGCGACAATTAAAAATGATTATAAACTTCCAGATGGATTCCCTAAAGATGTGACGGAAAAATTATACAAAAAGAATGACTTTAAGTGGGCAGCAGAAAATCGCGACAAAATTTTAGAAAAATGGGAAAAAGAGTTTGGCCAAAAAGCAGAACCGAAAAAGTAAGTGAGTGGGAGAGAGAAAAAATGAGCGAATATTTATCAATTCAACACATTCAAAAACAGTTTGATGCATTTACAGCGTTAAAAGATATTTCTTTTACTGTGAAAAAAAATGAGTTTGTATGTTTATTAGGCCCAAGTGGCTGTGGGAAAACAACATTGCTTCGAATTTTAGCAGGGCTAGAAGAGGCGACAACAGGCAGTATAGCTGTGAATGGAAAAGATATTACAGCATTACCTCCTGGAAAGAGAAATTTCGGAATGGTGTTTCAATCATATGCATTATTTCCGAATTTAACAGCACTTGAAAACATTGAATACGGCTTAAAGACGAAAAAGTATGGAAAAGCAGAAGTAAAAGAGAAGGCGCTATCGGCGTTAGAACTAGTTGATTTACTGAATGTAAAAGATAAATATCCTGCTCAAATGTCTGGTGGACAACAGCAGCGAGTAGCACTTGCACGTGCGCTCGCTCTGTCTCCGGATATTTTGTTACTCGATGAGCCGTTATCTGCTTTAGATGCAAAAGTACGTGAAAAGTTACGTAGAGAAATGCGTGATTTGCAAGAAAAAGTAGGAGTAACAACTATTATGGTCACGCATGATCAAGAAGAGGCATTAACGATGGCTGATAAAATTGTTGTAATGAATCATGCGGAAATTATGCAGATTGGAACACCAGAGGAGATTTATCAAAGACCAGCCAATCCGTTTGTGGCAGATTTTATTGGTTCTATTAATTTCTTTTCGAAAAATAATGAAGAACATGCAATTCGTCCTGAACATGTAACGATTGTACAAAATGATGGTATTAAAACGGTTGTGGAAAGTATGGAATTTCGTGGATCTGTATACCGGACAGAAGTGCGAGTTATAGATGAAAAAACACATCTATATAATGAGAAAATCGTTGTAGATATATTGGCATCAGAAGTAGAAAAAACAGCTATTAGGAAAGGAAATCCGATTCAAATCTCTTTCTCAGAAAATCATATGTTGTCATATGGAAAGAAGGTTGTTGTATAGATGGAGATGTTAGAAGACTTAAAGGTAGAAAGTACGAAAAAAAAGATTAAGAGACGTATCGGTAAAGAAGAATGGATACAAAGACTATTAATTATTGGTATGATTCTTGCTTTTTTGATTATGCTTGTATTACCACTATTACAATTGTTTACACAAGCTTTTTATGATAAAGATGGAGCTTTCATTGGTGTTGCGAATTTCAGTAAATATTTCACAACCCCAACATTAGTTCAATCATTACAAAATACGATATGGATTTCGGGCGCGACAACAATTATTGCAGTGACACTTGCTTTCGCTTACGCCTATGCGATCGCTCGTACGAATGTATTTGGAAAGCGTGTATTTCAATATGTCGCGTTGTTACCATTATTCGCACCAACGATGATGCATGGTATCGCACTGACATATTTATTTGGTAATCAAGGATTAGTAACGAAAGGGATGTTTGGTTTATTTGAAGGTATACAAATCCCTTTATATGGACCAGTAGGAATTGTAATGGCTGAAGTCATGTATACATTTCCGCAAGCATTTCTTATATTATTAATTGCTTTCCAAGGTTCTGATTATCGTTTATATGAAGCTTCTAATATGTTGGGAGCGAGTAAAACAAAGCAATTTCTCACTGTTACTTTACCTAGTGTAAAGTATGGATTAATTAGTGCGATGTTTGTTGTGTTTACACTTAGTTTTACTGATTTTGGCGCACCAAAAATTGTTGGTGGGCAATATAATGTACTTGCTACTGATGTATACAAACAAGTAATTGGACAACAAAATATGCCGATGGGTGCAACTGTCGGAATGATTTTATTAATTCCAGCTATATTTGCATTTGCAGTTGATCGCATTACGCAAAGAAAGCAGGCAAATTTCTTATCTTCCAAAGCAGTGCCATATAGAATAACGGCTAATAAGAAAAGAGATGTAGTCTCATTCATATATTGTAGTGTGATTACACTTATGATTATTCTTTTATTTGTGGCGGTTGGTATTGCTGCAAGTGTGAAAGTATGGCCATATAATATGAGTTTTACATTTGAGCATTTTAATTTTTCGAGTTTAACAGGAGATGGACTTGAAGCATTTAAAAATAGTGTGATTGTCTCAGCAGTTACAGCAGTTATTGGGGCAATTTTAACATTTATGTTCGCATATGCGATTGAGAAAATAGATCAGCTAAAGTTTTTCCGAAAAACAGGCTACTTTTTCTCGATTGTCCCTTTAGCAATCCCAGGTTTAGTACTTGGATTGGGATACGTCTTTTTCTTTAGTCAACCAACGATTCAAATACTTGGACTTTCAGTAACGAATCCGTTTCATTCTTTATACGGAACAATTGCTGTGCTAGTACTAGTAAACATCATTCATTTTTATTCTGTAACATTCGTTACCGCAACGACTGCTTTAAAGAAATTAGACCGAGAGTTTGAGCTTGTTTCGCAGTCGATGGGCATTCCGTTTTATAAAACATTCTTTAGAGTAACAGTACCGATGTGTTTACCAGCAATTTTAGAAATGGTCATGTACTATTTCGTCAATTCGATGGTAACTGTGTCAGCGGTTGTATTCTTATACGCAGCTGATTTTAAACTAGCTGCCGTATCAATCGTAAATATGGATGATGCAGGAAATGTAGCGCCAGCAGCTGCAATGAGTGTACTTATTGTTGTTACAAATATTGTAGTAAGAGTTGTATATGAATGGGGAACGAAAGCACTTCGTAACCGAACGTCACAATGGCAAAAAAGATAAGTGAGAAGGGTGATGGATTGAATGAAAATAGAAGCAGTTATTTTTGATTGGGCAGGTACGACAGTTGATTACGGATGTTTTGCACCACTGGAAGTATTCATAAAAATTTTTCGTAAACGTGGTGTTAAAATTACAGATGAAGAAGCCCGTAAACCGATGGGATTATTAAAGATCGATCATGTAAGGGCACTAACAGAAATGCCTCGTATTGCGAATGAGTGGGAGCGTGTTTTCGGACATTTACCAACAGAAGCAGACATTCACGAGATGTATGAAGAGTTTGAAGAAATACTCTTTACTATTTTGCCACACTATGCCACGCCAATTGATGGGGTGAAAGAAGTGGTTGCTTCATTACGTAAAAGAGGCCTTAAAATTGGCTCAACAACTGGTTATACGAGAGAAATGATGGACATCGTTGCAAAAGAAGCAGAAATACAAGGATATAAACCTGATGTTCTTGTGACGCCAGATGATGTTTCAGCAGGCCGTCCGTACCCTTGGATGTGTTATAAAAATGCGATGGAACTTGGTGTGTATCCGATGAATCATATGATAAAAGTCGGGGACACAGTGTCAGATATGAAAGAGGGCAGAAATGCTGGTATGTGGACTGTGGGTGTAATTCTCGGTAGTAGTGAGCTCGGCTTAAGCGAGTGGGCAGCTGAAACTATGGATCCGGTAGAACTTCGTGAAAAAATGGAAGTAGTTCGAAAGCGTTTCGTTGAAAACGGGGCTCATTTTACAATTGAAACGATGCAGGGACTCGAAAACGTAATTGAACAAATCGAGAAACAAGAATTTATTATTTCATAAAAGGGGAATAGGATCATGACTGAAAATCACTACTTATTATTAACGCCAGGACCATTAACGACAACAAAAACAGTAAAAGAAGTTATGCTATACGATTGGTGTACGTGGGATGTTGAATATAACATGATGGTGCAACAGGTAAGAGCTAAACTTGTATCGTTAGCAACGAAGGAAGAAGAGAGATATACAACAGTATTAATGCAAGGAAGCGGTACGTTTTCAGTTGAAGCAGTAATCGGTTCTGTCATTCCAAAAAACGGAAAGCTGCTTGTTTGTACAAATGGTGCGTATGGTAAGCGAATTGTACAAATGGCAGAGATGTTACATATAGATGTGGTGGTCAGTCAAACAGAAGAGTGGGAGCCTACTAATATTGTAGAAGTAGAAAAGATATTACAACAAGATAAAGAGATTACACATATTGCAGTTGTTCATTGTGAAACAACAACAGGTATTATCAATCCAATTGTAGATGTATGTAAATTAGGGAAGCAATACGGAAAAGTAACACTAGTTGATGCAATGAGTAGTTTTGGTGGTATTGAAATAGATATCGCTGAGTTGCAAATTGACTTTCTAATTAGTAGTGCGAATAAATGTATTCAAGGGGTTCCAGGGTTCGGATTTGTTATTGCAAAGCGCAATGAATTGTTGAAATGTAAAGGGCAGGCACGTTCATTATCTTTAGATTTATACGATCAATGGGAAACGATGGAAAATCAAAATGGAAAATGGCGTTTTACATCACCTACACATGTTGTACACGCTTTTTATCAAGCACTACTTGAATTAGAAGAAGAGGGCGGAGTAAAAGCACGTTACAATCGATATGATAACAATCAAAAACTATTAGTGAATCGAATGAGAGAAATCGGATTTAAGCCACTAGTAGATGAAAAATATCAATCGCCTATTATTACATCTTTCATTTATCCAGAAGAATGGTTTGATTTTGATCAATTATACAATGAATTAAAGCGTGATGGATTTGTTATATATCCAGGTAAAATTTCAAAAGTAGATACATTCCGCATTGGAAATATCGGTGATGTACATGAGGCAGATATTCATCGCTTAGTTGATAGTATCGCTAAAGGAGTTGTTATAGGTTGAAAGTATTTTGCTTAGGTGGAGCAGGTAAAATTTGTCGTGAAGCAATTTTAGATTTAGTGCAATTTTCATCTTTTGAGACGATTACAGTAGCAGATTTTAACGAAGAAGAGGGGCTTAAAGTAGTAGAATGGCTCAACGATCCTCGCGTTGATTTTGTGAAAGTAGATGTAACGAATCATGAGGATACGGTTGCAAAAATGAAGGGCTATGACATTGTAATGGATGGTACAACAATTAAGTTAAATGGATTATCTACTCGATGTATTGCAGAAGCAGGTTGTCACGGTGTGAATTTAAATGGATTTGGTGAAGAAAATGATTCGCATTCTATATTTGTTCAAAACGGAAAAACATGTTTACCTGGGTTTGGTATGACGCCAGGTGTAACGCAAATGATGGCGATGCATGCAGCAAATCAGTTACATACTGTAGAGTCAGTTCGTGTAAGTCATGGTTCGTATCGTCCTATTGCTTTTTCTGCATCCATTACAGAAACAACGACATATGAATATGATCCACATTTGCCATCGCGTACAGTGTATGAAGATGGTGAGTTTAAGCAAGTGCCTCCGTTTGCGTGTCCAAGAGAAATTGAATTACCGGCGCCTTATGGTAAGACAACGCAGTATATCATACCGCATTCTGAAACGATTACGTTAGCAAAAGCATTAGAAAATAAAGGCGTTAAACTAATAGAGACGAGAGGAACTTGGCCAAAGCAAAATATGCAGCTCGTACGTGCATTGTATGATTACGGTATATTGCGTAATGATCCAGTTGAAATAAATGGAAAAGAAATCGGCATAATGGATTGTATTGCGAAGTATTTATTGCAATCGAAAGAAGGACAAGAAACAGAGATTTACGGTTATGCACTTCATGTAGAAGTAATAGGTATGAAAAATAATGAGAAACAAAGACGTGTAGTATATCATACACACCCGTTATCTGATGGATCTGTTGTAGGATGGGAAAAATTAAGAGCTTATACGAGAAACGTCGGTATTCCATTTGGGATTGCTACAGAGCTAATCGCAAATGGGAATGTAAATAAAGTTGGTGTTGTGACACCCGAGGAAGCTTTTGTCAAACCACAAATTATTTTTGATGAACTAAAAAAGCGTGGTATTCATATTCACGAGGAAGTTTTCGTTGAAAAGGAAAGTTATAACTTTGTATAAGTAAGGCAGTGTATGAGGTAGAAATCAATGGGGTGAGGTTATGTCTGTAGTAGGTGAAGAAAGAAAGCGAACCATTCTTGAGAAGGTAGAGTTTAAAGGGAAGGTAAAAGTTTCAGAATTAGCGAGAGAGTTTGCTGTATCAACAGAGACGATTCGTCGTTATTTAGAAGAATTGGATCGTGAAAAGAAGTTGAAGAAAGTGTATGGTGGAGCCGTCCAACTTCCGGGAGCTGGAATAGAGGCACCAATGTTAGAACGAGAGATGCTACATATAGAAGAGAAGAAGCGAATTGGGTATAAAGCAGCAACATTTGTAGAAGATGGAGATGTGATTGCGATTGATGACGGAAGTACACCACTTCAAATGGTACCATATCTTGTACATCGCAAAAATTTAACGATTGTAACAAGTTCATTTCCAGTAGCGACACAATTAATTTCTTCTATTAATAAAAAGATGTTTCACGGTGAAGTTTTATTTATTGGTGGAAAAGTATCTCCAAAACATTCACGCGTATCAGGATCTATTTCGCAGCAAGTTATCCAGCAATTTCATTTTCATAAAGCATTTGTTTCGATTGATGGATTATTACCTGGTTTTGGAGTTTCTAGTTTTGAATTAGAAAAGGCGAAACTGTCAGAAGCGATGATGAAATTAGCAGAGAAAACATATATTTTATGTGATCATACAAAGGTAGGCGTAAAAGGAAATTACCGAATAGCAGCGTTTTCGCGCATTCAACATGTAATTTGTGATAAGAAAATGCCCTATAGTTTTGAAGAGGAAGTTAAAAGGCATAATATTCAATGGACAATTTGTTAAATACGTAGAACTCCCACCTGATTGTGAGGTGGGAGTTTTACTGCCTGCAAATAGCGGGATAAAAGATTTGTATTTATGCAAAAAAAGTGGACACATTTTTCCATCTCTTTCATATAATTTACCAATACAAAAAAAGTTGGTCGAAGGAAAGAAGGGGAAGTATGTCAGAACGGATATATAATAAACTTGTATTGTATGCAAATATTTTGCAAAAAATTGGTGTCATCAATGAGAAGGAGAAAAATGAAATTCTTCATACGATAGGTAAAAAAGCTCTTTGAATAAAGGGCTTTTTTATTTTTTGCCTTTAAAAATATAAATTTAATGTAATATTCTCGTTGACATCGATAATGATATTCATTATCATTTATTTATGAGTAATTGATAATGTTTATCAATTATAAAGATTATATATGATAGGGGATATTATTTTGAAAAAAAATTATATGAAGGCGCTAGTAGTAGCGACAACATTAGCAATTCCATTTGCTGCATACTCTACTCCAGCGTTAGCAGCAATAAAAATTGAAGCAAACCAATCGGTAGCGGCAGCTAGTGAACGTACATACGATACTGAGATTAAAATATATAAGGATCAAAAAGACGAGCCATCTATGGTTTCTCAATATATAAAAGGTCCTAAAGTAACGATTGCGGATGGGAAAAAAATTGTAACTGTAACAATGCAAGATAGCGATTATTTTCAATACCTTAGAATAGAGGATAAAAACCAACCTGGCGTATTTCATGATGTGAAAGTTTTGTCAGAAGATAAGAGGAAGAATGGAACGAAAGTAGTTCAATTTGAAATTGGCGAGTTTGAGAAGAAGCACAATATGCAAATGCATATACTTATTCCGGCTATTGGATATGATCACAAATATCAAGTTCAATTTGAAATTAAAGATCCAACTGTAGGTGACAAAGAAACAGAGAAACGAGATGATAACTCTAATTCAGGCAATATGGAGACGGATCATCCAGTTGATAATCAAAATATGATAACAGATAATAAATTAAGAGAGCTTGTTAATAAAAAGGTATTTAATAGAAAAGATTTAAATACACCAATCACGAAAGAAGAGTTATTACAAGTAAAGGACTTGTTTTTAAATACGAATGAGATACTGGATTATAGTGCATTAAAATATATGCCAAATTTAAAATCTTTAACAGTTGCGAATGCGAAGATAAAAGATCCATCATTCTTTACGAGCTTAAAACAATTGAAACATTTAGCTTTACGTGGTAATGAATTTTCAGATGTAACACCACTTGTTAAGATGGATAATTTAGATTCTCTTGATTTAAGTAATAATAAAATTACGAACGTTGCACCACTAATTGAAATGAAAAATGTAAAAAGTTTATATTTATCAGGTAACCAAATAGAAGATGTAACAGCATTAGCGAAAATGGAACAACTAGATTACTTGAATTTAGCAAATAATAAAATTACGAATGTTGCGCCATTAAGCGCGTTGAAAAATGTAACATATTTAACTTTAGCAGGTAATCAAATTGAAGATATTAAACCGTTATATTCATTACCTTTAAAAGACTTAGTATTAACACGTAATAAAGTAAAAGATTTATCCGGTATTGAGCAAATGAAGCAATTAGAAGAATTGTGGATCGGGAAAAATGAAATAAAAGATGTTACTCCTCTAAGTAAGATGACCCAGTTAAAACAATTACACTTACCTAACAATGAGTTAAAGGATATTACTCCATTATCAAGTCTAGTAAACTTACAAAAGCTTGATTTAGAAGCGAATTATATTTCAGACTTAATACCAGCTAGCAATTTGAAAAAGTTAGTATTCTTAAGTTTTGTTGCAAATGAAATTCGTGATGTTCGACCAGTTATAGAACTAAGTAAAACAGCCTATATCAATGTTCAAAATCAAAAAGTATTTTTAGAGGAAACAGAAGTAAATAAAGAAGTAAAAGTACCTATATACGAGAAAGATGGTAAAATCTCTACAAAAGTTCGTTTAAAGAGCGAAGGTGGTACGTATAGTAATGATGCAGTTAAGTGGAGTACACCGGGTGAGAAAGTATATGAATTTGGTGTAAAAGATCCATTTGCGGATACAGGAATCTTCTTCACAGGATCTGTGATTCAAAATGTGGTAGAAAGTAAAGAAGATAACACTTCTAAAGAAGACAATAATTCTAAAGAAGACAATAATTCTAAAGAAGATGAAAAAGTAGGAGTAGTAGAATTTAAAGATGTACCAAAAGGACATTGGTCAGAGGAAGCAATTCATTATTTAGCGAAAGAAAATATTTTTAAGGGATATGGAAATGGACAATTTGGATTTGGGGATCGTATTACTCGTGGACAAGTTGCGTCTTTAGTACAAAGGTATTTGAAATTAGAACATAAAGTAGAGCAGAAAGAGAGATTTACAGATACGAAAGGACATATGTTTGAGCAAGATATTGCTACAGTTGCGCAAGCTGGAATTATGCAAGGAGATGGTACTGGGGAGTTTCGTCCAGATGGAGTATTAACTCGATACGAAATGTCTGTAGTATTATATAAAGTATTTCAGCTAAAAGAAGATGAAAATAATAAAGTGAACTTTAATGATGTACCAACTGGTCATTGGGCAGAAGAATATGTGAAAGCGTTAGCGGACAATAACATATCAAAAGGTGATGGAAAAGGAAACTTTTTAGGTGATGATTTTGTAACACGTGAACAATATGCACAGTTCTTATATAACGCAATGACGAAATAAAAGATGAGAAAATACGTTATTCTTTGATTGAAAAAGAATAACGTATTTTTTATGTATAAAATGAAATAGTCAAGATACATGAGTATAGACATATGAATAGCCCTTTTTAAAGAAGAGACGTGAAACTATATTGACAAAAAGGCGTTCTCATGTGATAATTCAATTAAATTTTTAGAATAATCAAAAAAATACTCCTTTTACATAGAAAGGATTCGAACATTATATGAATATTACGCCGGGGGTGACGAAATGTTATTTTTTCTAAAGAAATGGAATGAATTAAAAGATGTGAAATCTGAACTAGCACTTCGTGATTGGTTTTATGGTACAAAAATTAGCTTATCACTTTGTACGTCAAAAGAGCCGTTAACTTTTTTAGTAAACGTTGAAGGAAGAGATAAAGGGTTATTTTCAGAAGAAGATTTTATTGTTGTAAACTGTATGTGTGAACCAGTATTTGAAAATGAAGAAAAACCAGCTGCGGAATCATTTATGCATGCAGATATTTATAAAAAAAGTAGTGCAGAATGTATTTTACAAGTACAGACTGTAGATAGTCATTTAATATCAGAGTTGTATGGAGAAAAAGGGGAAGTAACATTCGATAAACGTAGCGTGGAACGTGTTTTTGGAAAAGAAGGTATAACAGAAATGACAATTCCCATTGTAGAAGATGAGAAAAAATTCGCAGATTTATTAGAGAATAATGTGCCGAATTTTATTGAAGGTGGAGGAGTAGTTCTCGTTCATAATTATGGCATGATTGTGTGGGGAAAAACTCCAGAATACGCGAAAAAATGGTTGGAGGGTATAGAATATTTAATGAACTACCATGTAAAATTGTTAATGATAAAAGGTGCAAAGAGCTCTGTTATATGAAATGTTTGTGATGTCGTTACAAGTCAATAAGTAAATGAAAGCGTTTTAAAAATAATTTTACTCATAAAATATAGGTCTCCTTATTATATATAGATTACATGTTGACATGTAAGGAGGAACATATTTTGCGAGTTAAATATCATTTTCTGCCAAAACAGCAAGTAACATTTTGCAAAATGAACGATTCAGGTAAGAAGGCTCTGCAAATTATGAATGAAACGGGATTTCGAGCAATCCCTGTATTAGCAGAAGATGAAAAGAAATTCATGGGGATTATTTATAAAGTGGATCTTTTAGAAAAGAAGTGTAATGGTGGATTAGAGGAATTAAGTACGGAACATATGCTGGAAGATTCCACTGCATTTATTTTTGAAAAGGACTCTTTTTTCAGAGCATTTTATGTTATTCGTCGTTTGCCGTTTTTAGCTGTATTAAATGATTATAATGAATTTGTTGGCATCTTAACTCATTCCAATATATTTGATGTTATTGAGGATTCATTTGGTATGCGGACGGGTGGTTATATATTAACAATTGCAACACAAGATTGTAAGGGAACGATTAAAGAACTTGGGACATTGTTGAAAGCATTTCATATCGGTGGACTATTTACGCTAGATAACGGCGATCAATATATTCGCCGCGTTATTGTCAATATAACAGATGAGTTAAATGAAAAAAGATTAAAGCAATTAATCGAAAAAATAGAGAAAAAAGGATTCAGGGTGAGTCATGTAGATTATATTTAAGATGAAAAGGAAAGGGAGCAATTTGCTATATGCAGATTGCTCTCTTTTTTAGTTTGAGTCATGAATCTTATTTTGAAACAGGAGGCGGAGATAATGCTAAATCGGATAAAAAAATAAAATCTGCATGTTCACGAATTTTAGGAATAGAGGTTTCTATAACACGTGATGTAATTTCACCTGGAGGCCCAACATGTCCGATAGCTACCATAATCGGTTTTTCTTGAAGTTTTTTAATGAGTAATTGGGCTTGTTTTGAAATATGTGCCGCTGTGTACACGTCATCAAAAAATAATTGATTTTCAATAATTGGTACTCCTAATTCTTTCCCGATTTTTGGGACGACACTCTTAGGATTTGTTTTGCTATCTAAATAAAATAAACCGTGTTTTTTACAAGCTGCGAGTATAAGTCGTACAATTCTTTCGTCTGCAGTCACCTTTGATCCCATATGATTATTCATCCCAATTGCATGTGGTACTTCTTGAATCGCTTGTTCGAGTCGATTATTTATTTCTTCGTCGCTTAAATCAGTTGTAATTGCTTTTGGTCCAAGCCATTCTTTTTTACCTTTAATCGGTTCCATTGGCATATGTATAATAACTTCGTGTCCTTTCTTATGAGCCGCTATCGCATCTTCCTTTGTGGAAGGAAGAAAAGGCATAACAGCAACAGTTAGTGGAATAGGAAGTGATAACATTTTATCAGTTCCTTTCATATTATTGCCGAAGTCATCAATGACAATAGCTACTTTATTTGTATGGGCTTTAGCCTCAATAGGAAACAAGAAGGCTGGTAAAAACATAGTCAAAATAAGCAATGCAATCGTATATTTGCGCATATAACTATTTCCTTTCTATATTATCAATCACCATTATGGTTTGCGTTTTTATATAAATTAAACAAAAAATGTCGAAGAAAAGTATATGGAAAATAGGGAATCCGCTATTTAATTGGTGTTTGTAAAAAAAGGAGATAAAAAAATTGTCTATTATTGCGAATGTATTTACAAAGATAGAATAATTTGTAATAATTCTCAAAGTGAGGGTAAAGATTTGTAAATTACAGGGAGAAAATGTTTAATTTTCTGATTCTTCAAATTCAAATATGATAAGCAGTTAAAAGTTCAATGGAGAAGTGAAGTAGAGAGCATGGAAGTATAATAAGGGGGATATGAATGTTTACTGCAAAAAGGAAGTACACATTAGAAAAGCTTTCACGTGATATTCATATGAAACGTGAAGAGATGATTCAATTAGGTTTAACGAGTGGGTTAAATAGTACGGAGACGATTCAAGTTAGTCAAGAATTGGACAAGCTTATTTTACAGTACCAGTGTTATAAAGAAAAACAAACACCAAAATGGTTATCAATTATAAAGGTACCTATTTTTCAAATTGGGTATGAAGGGAAATCAAGTAATTTTTGGCGAATGCTTGTGGCTGGTTTTATGAAATAAGTATAATTACCCTTTAGGGATAAGGATAATTATACTATGTGTAACGGAATTTCGATATGAACTGTCGTTCCTTCGTTTTCTATACTGTTAATAAAAATATGCCCGTTGTACATCTCTATAATTCGTTTACATATGACAAGTCCAAGACCTGTTCCAGTATCTTTATTAGTAAAGAACGGATGAAAGAGGTGTTTTTGAATATGTTTTGGAATCCCTTTTCCAGTATCTATAATTTGCAATTGTGCGTGTGTTTCATTGTTTGTTACGAAAATAGTTAGTGTATCGCCAAAAGTCATAGCTTCAATTGCATTTTTTGTAATGTTTAAAACCACTTGTTTCATATGGTCTTTCGAGCATCGGATATGAACAGGACGGTCTGGCAAATGTAAATGGAATACAATATTATGTAGATTCGCCTCAGATTGAATAATTAATGCTACCTCATTTAGAATGGTTCTCACATCATATGTTTGTTCAATGATTGCAGTTGGCTTTCCCAGAATAAGAAATTCACTTACAATTTCATTAATTCGTTCTATTTCTTGTTCGATGATGGAAAAATAGAACTGATCTTGTTCATCTTTATATTTCTCTTTTAATAGAGCGACGAGCCCTTTAATTCCGGTAAGTGGATTACGGATTTCGTGGGCGGTACTAGCTGCAAAAGTTCCAACTAATTCAATTTTTTGTAGTTCATTTTGTTGTCTTTCTAGTTTTGTTTGTCGTTTTAACAACATATATTGAGCGAGTAAAAATAAAATTGACATTAAAAATAAAGTAGCTATACATTCTACGGCAACCCACTGGTTTAAAGTTTTTTGATGAATAGGTAACGGAGAAACAGAGACCTTCCAATCTAATCTTTGGAGTGGAGTAGTAAGCATATTAGAATGTGCATCACTTGTTTCGTTATTATCATCGGTTAGAAAAACTACATTATACTTATCAGTTACTTCAAAATGGTATTGTGGCTTAATGGCATTTAAAGATGATGAAATGTAGTCAAAGCGTAAACTTGCTAACAATAAGCCTGAGAGCTCCTTCTGTTTATTAAAAATGGGGGAAGCAATCATAATAGCTTGATGGCCAAGAACACGATCTGTAATGACGGATGATACAGTTGTTTTCTTAGTTTGTAATGCGTTTTGAATATATTTACGATCTGAGACATCAACAGGTGGTCGGTCACCTTCCGATGCGATTGTAATGATACCTTCTGGTGTAGCGTAATATAGACCAGAAAAACGTGCATCGTTTCCATCTGTATCATGTACAATTTCTTTCATCCCATTAATATTTCCAGTCTCGGTTCCTACGACCTTTGCGAGCATTTCTAGGGCAGAAATTGCTTCGCCAAGGTGGTGATCTAAATAGTCTCTATATAAAAAGAGAACCGTATGGGCAACTTGTTTATTTTCTTGTTTCATTTTATACGAATGATATGAATAAAATGTAGCACCAATCCCTGTTGTTGGTAGGATAACAAGCAATATATATAAAACTATGCTGTGGAATTTGAATTTCAAATTTGGTACTCCTTCTTTTTTATTATCATTATATATAAACTATGTTAAAATTGTCATGTTTTTATTCAAGAATCATTCATAATATATTTGGGGAGAGATAATGAATGAGTGAATACTCATTCGGAATTTATATGAAGTACTATTTTGTTCTTTTTATTATTGAGAATTTAAGTGAAGGGTTGAAAGTTGTATGACATCAAATAATGAACGAGAAGATATTTCTCAATCTTTAAAAGTATTTATTGCATTATCTCGTGTACATCGTTCTGTTATGGATACGACAAATAAGTCTATACAAAGTAACGGTTTAAATCCAACTGAGTTTGCTGTATTAGAACTGCTATATCATAAAGGCGGTCAACCACTTCAGCAAATTGGTGAGCGTATTTTAATAGCTAGTGGCAGCATTACATATGTTGTAGATAAGTTAGAGAAAAAGGGATTAGTAAAGAGAATTCCATGCCCGAATGACCGACGTGTTATTTATGCACAATTAACTGAATCTGGAGAGAACTTTATTTCTTCTATTTTTCCAGGGCATGAGCAAGTTATTCATCAGTCTTTTGAAATGTTAACGAAAGAGGAAAAGGAAGAATTACTGGATCTATTAAAAAAGATTGGAAAGTATGAAAAGTAATAATATGTTCCAAAGGAGCTTTGGATAAAGAAATCCAAAGCTTTTTTGTTTACATGTAATGATGGCAGTATATGCCGTATTTTGTTGAAGAATAAGAGGAGATTTGGAAGTAAGTATTGAATTATAGTAAAGGATGCATTTAATGGAGAGGAGGCTCGTTCATGTCATTTAAAGACTATGAATATAAAAGGCCAAATATTGAAGAATTAAAAGAGAAGTTTACAGCTGCTTTAGAGAGGTTTGATAACGCAAAAACTGTAGAGGAACAAAAACAAGTCATTCATTCAATTAACGAAATTCGTAACGATTTTGGTACAATGGGGAATCTTTGTTACATTCGTCATTCTGTTGATACAACAGATGCTTTTTATAAGAAAGAGCAAGATTTCTTTGATGAATTCTCTCCAGTTGTACAAGGATATGGTACAAAATATTATAATGCGTTAATTCATTCTCCATTCCGTGAAGAATTAGAAGCGTATTATGGAAAGCAATTATTTGCTCTTGCGGAGTGTGATTTAAAAACATATTCTGATGAAGTCGTGAAGGATTTACAATTAGAGAATAAATTGTCTTCACAATATACACAATTATTAGCATCTGCAAAAATTAATTTTGCAGGAGAAGAAAGAACTTTATCACAGCTTATTCCATTTATGCAAGGGAAAGAGAGAAGTGAACGTAAAGCAGCAAGTGAGGCGTATTACGGATTTTTAGCTGAGAATGAAGAAGAGTTAGATCGTATTTATGACGAGCTTGTTAAAGTGAGAACGAAAATCGCCAAATCTTTAGGTTTCAAAAACTTTGTTGAACTTGGATATGCAAGAATGTATCGTACAGATTATAATGCGGAAATGGTAGCAAATTATCGTCAGCAAGTGCTAGATTATATCGTTCCCGTTACAACGGAATTGAGAAAACGTCAACAAGCACGTATCGGTGTAGAGAAGTTAGCATATTACGACGAAAACTTTGAATTCCCTACAGGTAACCCAACTCCAAAAGGAGATGCGGATTGGATTGTTAATCATGGAAAAACGATGTATAAAGAGTTATCGGCTGAAACAGATGAATTTTTCAATTTCATGTTAGATAATGATTTATTAGATTTAGTTGCGAAAAAAGGAAAAGCTGGCGGTGGATATTGTACATATATTGAGAATTATAAAGCGCCGTTTATCTTCTCGAATTTTAACGGAACGTCTGGTGATATTGACGTATTAACACATGAAGCAGGCCATGCTTTCCAAGTATACGAAAGTCGTAAATTTGAAATTCCAGAATATAATTGGCCAACATATGAAGCGTGTGAAATTCACTCTATGAGTATGGAATTCTTCACATGGCCATGGATGAAGTTATTCTTTGAAGAAGATGCAGATAAATATTACTTCTCTCACTTAAGTTCAGCACTTCTGTTTTTACCGTATGGTGTATCTGTTGATGAATATCAACATTATGTATATGAAAACCCTGAAGCATCACCAGAAGATCGTAAGACAGCATGGCGTAATATAGAGAAAAAGTATTTACCGCATCGTGATTATGAAGATAATGATTATTTAGAGCGCGGTGGATTCTGGCAACGTCAAGGACATATTTATAGCTCGCCGTTCTACTATATTGACTACACGTTAGCGCAAATTTGTGCACTGCAATTTTGGAAACGTGCAAGAGATAATAGACAAGAGGCGTGGGAAGATTATGTGAATCTGTGCCAACAAGGTGGAAGTAAATCATTCTTGGAATTGGTAGAGGTTGCCAATTTAACATCGCCATTTGCTGAAGGCTGTGTGAAAAGTGTTATTACAGAAATCGAAGCATGGCTACAAGCAATTGACGACACAAAATTGTAAAAAACATGCGCTTTTTTTCACATGTTTAACATCGACATAATGAGAAAATGATGAGATAATAAAAGAAAATTCAGAATACTAAAGAGGTGTTTCTGATAAGGAGCGCCTCTTTTCACCAACAAAAGGGGGGAAAGAAGTATGCTTCAATCTAATATGGATGTGAGTTTAGAAAGTTTAGTGAACTCATTACAGTCTACCCGAAGCACGCTATTGTCAGAAATTGAAATGTTAAATGATACAGAAGTGAATGTAAAGCCACGTCGTGATAAATGGAGTATTATTCAAATTTTGCATCACTTGCATTTAGTTGAACAATCTGTCACGTCTGCCCTTGTATATGCCTTACAAAAAAATGAAAGAAACACGACTCCATTTAAAGACCTCCAACTTACGCTGGATCGCACACATAAACGAGAAGCTCCTCAGCAAATGAAACCAACAGAAACGCTAATGAAAAAACAGCAAGGAATCCAATTACTAGAACATTCACGACAAGAACTATTACATGCGCTTCATAGCGTTATAGATGAAAAAGACCTATTTGAAAATGGGTTAAAGCATCCTGTTTTTAATGATCTGAATTTATATCAGTGGGTTCAATTTCTTGATTTGCATGAACAAAGACATCTTACGCAGTTAAAAGAAGCGAAACACGCAATTTTACAGCGATAATTAGGAAGAAGTGGGAGACCACTTCTTTTTCATATGTGCATAGTTTTTCTTCTTATTTTGGAATACTACAGAGAGAAAGAAAAGAAGGAGTTGAAAAGTATGTCCAATAAAAAGAAAGAAGAAGAGCGCGCTTGGAAAGCACGTAAAGAAAATCAAAAACCACATGGAAAAGTGAAAGCTTTTGCTGAATTAGTTGAAGGAACAGAAAAAACGTGATGAGTATTTCATCACGTTTTTTGTATGAGTGGAAAAGTTAATAAGAAAGTTGTACCTGTACCTTTTTCACTTATAATATCAATTTTTCCGTTCATAGCTTGCACAACACTGAATACGACCATCATTCCAAGACCAGTACCTTTTTCTTTTGTTGAATAGAAAGGGGATCCAAGACGTTTTACTTGTTCTTGATCCATACCAACTCCTGTATCTTTTATATATAATTGAATATGCTTATGATCAGGAACTAATGTGAAATAAAGATCACCGCCTTTTGGCATGGCCTCAATGCAGTTTTTTAAAATATTTAACAAACATTGATTTAGTTTTTGTTTTTCTCCCGCGATAAAAAAAGAAGTACTTTGCTTTATATAATGTGTACGCACATTTGTTAAATTAGCAAGCGGTGTAATTAACGATAATGCATGCAGTAGTTCTTCTTCTAACTGTAATGTTTGTTCTTTTTCAATACTTGGTTTTGCAAAGGTTAAATAATCTGTAAGAACGTGATTTGCTTGTTCGATTCCGTTGATGGCTATGTCAATATATAATTTTCGCTCTTGCTCAGTGCATGTACCTGACTGCAAAAGTTGTAAAAATCCTTTTGTTGAAGTTAACGGATTGCGAATCTCATGAGAGATGGACGCTGCCATTTCGCCAATTAAATGAAATTTTTCAGCATTCATAAGTTCGTTTTGGAGACGAACTTGAGTTTGTAATATGTGTAGTAAATATAAAATAAGAATCGTACCAAGTATCGTACATAACTCATACACAATAATATGTGGTATATAATCAGTCTTATTTGTAACCTTTGAAAGGAAGAAAGGTATCCAACTCAATCCGTATGTGAGACTGTATATAATAGCGAGTATTATTTTTATACGATTAGAAGTTCGATTGAAAAATTTATATGTAAATAGTAGAACAATAAATAGAAGGATAGAACCGATAAGCGATGGGAAAACACCTATTCCTCCTAATAAGAAGCGATATATATTTAATACAACTAATATTGATCCACCAGCAATAGGACCTCCGGTTAATGTACCGACAACTAATACGATATGACGCATATCAAATTGAAATCCATAATTTGTTTTTGCTGCGAAAGTGATACATAGTATAGTAACGAGGCAGCATAATACAATAAATATAGCTGAATTTAATTTAGGAGAGCGTTTCCCTTTTTGATTCCAAAATAAATGGTATACGAGCATTGTAACAAGGATGAATAATATATTTAGAAAGAGATAAATAATAAAGGATTTCAGTGGGATGCCTCCTCTCTTCTTATAGTAAATTAATCATACTATAAAATGAAAGAAATGAAATGAGAAATAGCGGAAAAATCAGAAATTTTTTCTGGTAGTATACAATATGTTACAATAAGCTTTGTCAATGAAAGAAGGAATTCCGTGCAATGCACGGGAGAGGTTCGCGAACTCCCTCTATAAAAAACTATGGAAACAACAATATCTTTAGGTATTGTTTTGTTTTTTTATTGTGACAGTTCAAGAACGTTCTTTCTTCTTATTCGTAGTAGAGAAGGAGAATGAGTGAAATGAAAAAAGAAAAGGCAGTTGTTGTTTTTAGTGGAGGACAAGATAGTACGACATGTTTATTTTGGGCAATGGAGCAGTTTGCAGAAGTAGAGGCTGTAACGTTTAATTACAATCAACGTCATAAGTTAGAAATTGATTGTGCAGCGGAAATTGCAAAAGAGCTAGGAATTAAACATACAGTACTAGATATGAGTCTATTAAATCAACTTGCTCCAAATGCGTTAACGAGAACGGATATGGAGATTACACATGAAGAAGGGGAATTACCATCGACGTTTGTAGATGGACGAAATTTACTATTCTTATCATTTGCTGCTGTATTAGCAAAACAAGTTGGAGCACGTCATATTGTAACGGGTGTATGTGAAACTGATTTTAGTGGTTATCCAGATTGCCGTGACGTGTTTGTGAAATCGTTAAACGTTACTTTAAATTTATCCATGGATTATCCGTTTGTGATTCATACACCACTTATGTGGATTGATAAAGCGGAAACATGGAAATTATCAGATGAACTTGGAGCATTCGAGTTTGTTCGAGAAAAAACATTAACATGTTATAACGGAATCATTGGTGATGGTTGCGGTGAATGTCCAGCATGTCAACTTCGTAAAGCAGGATTAGATACGTACCTACAAGAACGCGAAGGAGCGAGTAACTAATGGATAATTTCTTTGGATTTCGCATCGTAGAAAATTTGCAAAAAATGGACAAGGATATTCAGCGTAAACAGCTCAAATATCATAATAAACGAGTAATGGTCAGCAAGGAATTTACATTTGATGCAGCACACCATTTACACTGTTATGAAGGGAAATGTAAAAACTTACATGGTCACACATATAAAGTTGTATTTGGGATTAGTGGATATGTAAATGAAATCGGTCTTGCAATTGACTTTGGAGATATAAAAGAAATTTGGAAGAATGAAATAGAAATTTATTTAGATCATCGTTATTTAAACGAAACGTTACCAGCGATGAATACAACTGCTGAAAATATGGTCGTTTGGATTTATGAAAAGATGGCAGAAGCGTTAACAAAAGATAATCGTGTGAATGAATATAAAGGAGCTCGTGTTGAATTTGTTCGTCTATTTGAGACTCCGACTAGTTATGCAGAAGTAAGACGGGAGTGGATGCTCGATGAGTAAAATCCCTGTCTTAGAAATATTTGGTCCGACTATTCAAGGTGAAGGAATGGTTGTAGGACAAAAGACGATGTTTATCCGTACAGCTGGCTGTGATTATAGCTGCGCTTGGTGTGATTCTGCTTTTACGTGGGATGGATCGGCTAAAGATCAAATTAGACAGATGACAGCAGAAGACGTTTGGAATGAGCTTGTAGAAATTGGCGGCGAAAATTTTTCTCATGTTACGATTTCAGGTGGAAATCCGGTATTGTTGAAAAATATTGAGTTTCTTCTTTCTATATTAAAAGAGAATGGAATGCGAACGGCAATCGAAACGCAAGGGAGCAAATGGCAAGATTGGTTACTTGAAATTGATGAAATAACGATTTCTCCGAAGCCGCCAAGCTCGACGATGAATACTGATTTTCAGAAGTTAGATGATGTAATTCAGAAGCTAGCAGGAAAAGATATTAGCTTAAAGGTAGTAGTATTTGACGATTATGATTTTGAGTATGCAGTTAAGATGCACGAACGTTATCCAGATGTACCATTTTTCTTACAAGTAGGAAATGATGATACAAAAACTGTGGATGATGCGATGTTGATTAAAAAGCTATTAGATAAGTATGAGTGGCTTATTGAAAAAGCGGTTAACTGCAAAGAAATGAATAATGCAAAAGTATTGCCGCAGCTTCATGCGTTAGTATGGGGAAATAAACGCGGAGTATAATGAGAAGGGATGTTTAAAATGGCAGGAAGATTAGATGAAGATTTAAAAGATGTAACATTATTAGGAAATCAAAATACAAAATATTTATTTGAATATAGCCCAGAAATTTTAGAGGTTTTTGATAATAATCATCCAAACCGTGATTATTTTGTAAAATTCAATTGTCCTGAATTTACAAGCTTATGTCCGAAAACAGGCCAACCAGATTTTGCGACAATTTATATTAGCTACATTCCAGAACAAAGAATGGTAGAGAGTAAATCTTTA
Source organism: Bacillus paranthracis (assembly GCF_001883995.1). Taxonomy (GTDB): domain Bacteria; phylum Bacillota; class Bacilli; order Bacillales; family Bacillaceae_G; genus Bacillus_A; species Bacillus_A paranthracis. The sequence goes on from NZ_MACE01000009.1 coordinate 165,608, forward strand.
AAACTATATTTATTTAGTTTCCGCAATCATGGTGACTTCCACGAAGATTGTATGAACGTTATTATGAATGACTTAATTAAATTAATGGATCCACGTTACATCGAGGTATGGGGTAAATTCACACCACGTGGAGGGATTTCAATTGATCCTTACTGTAACTACGGTCGCCCAGGAACGAAGTATGAAAAAATGGCTGACTACCGCATGATGAACCATGATTTATATCCAGAAACAATTGATAATCGTTAATATATAATAGAAAGAAAGGATCTGTATGTTATACAGATCCTTTCTTTCTATTATATTATGCATTTTGATTAATGACAGTATAGTTTTTATGACTAACAACTGTAAGAGGTTCCATATCTAGTTCTCTAAAATTCTCCATAATTGTTATATCTACAATAACAGAGTTTTGATTTACTTTTTGAACACGGCCTTGCATTCCACCTTTAAATTCAATGATATCTCCAGTTTCTGCGATCTGCATAAGCAACTCTCCTTGTTACAGTTTTTCCAAAAAAGAATAATTTGGGATTTTTTATTTTCCTTTATTTTGAACTATGTTTCCTGTTTTGTAAATGTTTTCAAAGTAAAAATTCGAAAAATATTCACTTTTTGTAAGAAAATATGTAGAAAAGCCATGTTTTTTGAGAAAAAATAGGAGAAATGAAAAAATCTTTATATAGAGTTATAATAAAGAAATACAATAACCTATTAAAGTGGGAGAAATTAGAGGCGGTAAAATGATGTTTGAATTTGTGGGGAGTGTTATAGCATTAATTTTATTTGTATTTTCTTATATACATTTAAAAAAGATTCGTCATCATGAAACGACTACATATTTTGATGGGATGGATGGTATACATGCTGGGGTCACACATGAGAGTGGCGGGGATATGTAAAGGTGTATAACTTTCTTTTTTTGCGTGGTATGATATGTAAAAATAGTACATAATAGAGTTCGTAAGTGATGAATGGAGAGTGGAAAGAATGAAGATTTCTTTTATTCGTCATGGTCGCTTAAATCGTACTATAGAACCAATGACGGTTACATCCTTTCATGAATGGATGAAAGGATATGACTTACATACTATAACAGAAAAAGCACCTATACCAATGGAAACAAGAGAAGTGGTTGAGGCAGCAAAATTGATTGTATCAAGTGATCAACGGTGTGCTGTACAGTCAGCAGCTGAATTAATGGATTCTTTATCGTTTATACAAAATCCTCTCTTTAGAGAAGCTGCAGTTCCCACGAGCTTTTATGCTCCGAAATGGATAAAATGCAAGCCTAACGTATGGATGTTTATCGGACGAACATTATGGATACTTGGTTACCATAAAGATGTTGAGTCTTATAAGGAAGCAAGAGAAAGGGCAAAGCAGGCGGCTTACGTATTACACCGTTACGCTCTCGTACATGGAAGTATTGCTCTTGTAGGTCATAATTATATGAATGGAATGATTGGTGCCGAACTGAGAGCGATGGGGTGGTCTGGTTCTCCTATCTTGCACAGAGAGCCATGGGGATGTACAACATATACGTTTCATGAGGCGATGAATGGAAATGTATTAAATACGAATTTAATATAAAAGCACACGATTTATATAAATCGTGTGCTTTTTTTAAGATACAGAAATTTTGATGTTTAATGGTTTTACGAGATGTGCATAAGGTTCGCCTACAAGCATAACGATTTGATCTTTTTTATAACCTAGTTTTTCGTATAGTGAATAGGCACGTTTGTTTTCTAAATTAACAAGTAATGCGATTTTTTCATACTCCTTTTCAGTTGCATGTATTTCAGCAGCTTCAATTAATTTAGAACCAATTCCTTTTCCGCCATATACACTTGAAACGGATAAAGTATCAATGTAATATTCATCAAGCTCGGCTTCTTTTTCTAACGTAATCGATTCATCTTTATGTAATTCTCTTAAGTGATGTACGATTGGTGCATCAAGCATTGTTGCTTCACTACCGTGATAAGCGACAATAACTCCAACTGCATCCCCGTCTTGTTCATATACAAAACAGTTTTCATAGCTCAGTCGATTTTTCTCTTTTGAGAACCATGTTTCAAGTCCTAGTAATACTTCTGTCTCAACTGTGCTACCTGTGATTTTTTCAGCAATTTCGTGCAGAGCGTTATACAATAAAGGTGCTACCAGTTTCGCATCTGTCTTTTTTGCTTTCCGAATCATAGTATCCCTCCTAGTTCTATTCATATATTGTAGCATAGCGGTGTGAAACTTTGCATAATTGAATGTCGAAATGTTTGATATAGAGAAGTAGCTATGTTAGTATATGATATTTAGTGGACATATAATTAAGAGATATCTTTTGAAAAATAATGAAAATGAAATGAAGGTATAGCATCTGGATAATTTTACAGTTGTTGACCTATAGAATATAAGTTAAAATAAAATATTGCATAGAGGTGAAATACATGGATAAAGAATTAGCAAATACAATTTTGGATCAGCTGAAAAATGGTGAAATAAAGGAGTATGTTGTTACGAAAGATGTATTTTATACGTTCAGAGAAGTTTTAGTAAATCGAGAAGACTTTAAACATTTCATTGGTAACGCACAGCGCGGCGGACAAGTCATTTATACATACTCAGAAACGCCACGTTCGTAACTAGAAGAATATAGGGAGGAGACTTATGGGCGATTTTAAACAAGGCATATTACCGCATTGGGATTATATGTGGAAAGATAGAGCCGGCAACCGATTTATGGGAATGGTCATGTATCCAGAGAAAAGAAAGTGTTCGACAAAAATGCTTCAGAAAATAAAAAGAGCATATGAAGAGGCTGTAGAAATTAAAGTAACTGTACAAGTTCAACATACATGTCAGTACGTTGAAGGAATGATTGTGTACTTTGATGAAGAAGCTCCTGTATGTACAATGATTGATAAAGATGAAAATCCACATCATATATTTGTAAAAGATATTTTGCGTATTGAGCACTCTGCATAATCTTTTCATAAATAAGTTGAATTTCCATAATAATAATCTTTTTCTATAATAGTTATCTTTTAGTATGTAACGCGAATCGAAAGTATATGTATAATATTTAATAAAGTAAAGTTGATAAATGTAATCGTTTTTTAGAACAGATTATCGTTTCATGTCTGTTCTTTTTTGCGTGATGCTGGAGAAATATATTCCTCCAGCATTTGCCGTTTTATGACAAAATATATTGTTAACTTTTTTTAAAATAAGGTTAAATTCGTTGACAACTTTTTTGAAAAGCACTTTATTGACATGAGTTTTAGAATGTTGTTTCATAGTCATTGTATTGAAAAAAATCGACGGTCTTGTCGAAAAGTAAAAGTTAAAAAAAAGAAAGAATTTATACATATATCTTGTGTCTTATTTTGAAACGTAATACAATATATAGAGAAATCAAGAAACAACATACAGAGAGTATAGATTGAAAAGGGAGGGTCGGAAATGTTAGTTGCATATGATTCTATGACAGGAAACGTGAAGCGTTTCATCCACAAATTAAATATGCCGGCCGTTCAAATTGGTGAAGATCTAGTAATAGATGAAGACTTTATTTTAATTACGTATACAACAGGTTTTGGCAATGTACCAGAACGTGTTTTAGAATTTTTAGAGCGCAATAATGAAAAATTAAAAGGCGTATCTGCAAGCGGCAATCGTAACTGGGGAGACATGTTCGGTGCAAGTGCTGACAAAATTTCTGCTAAATATGAAGTGCCTATTGTATCAAAATTTGAGTTATCAGGAACAAATAACGATGTAGAATATTTTAAGGAAAGGGTGCGGGAGATTGCGACACATTGAACTGAATAATGAAATCACGCAAATGCAGGACGGTTTTTATCAGCTTCATAAAGATAAAGAGGCATTAGAAGTCTTTATGGAAGAAGCTAGAGAGAATACCGTTCATTTTAATAGCGTGGCAGAGCGAATGGAGTATATGAAAGAACATGATTACTATTACAACGTTCTGGACGAGTATAACTTGGAGGAAGTAGAAGAGGTATATAACATCGCTTATGGTGAAAACTTCGAGTTCCAATCTTATATGGCAGCATCTAAGTTCTACAAAGATTATGCGTTAAAAACAAATGATCAAAAACAATACTTAGAAAGCTATGAAGATCGTGTAGCAATTGTGTCATTATACTTAGGACGCGGTGATGTTGCGAAGGCAAAACAATTCGCAAGCATGATTGTCAAACAAAACTACCAACCAGCGACACCAACCTTTTTAAATGCGGGAAGAAGCAGAAGAGGAGAAATGGTGTCTTGTTTCTTGTTAGAGATGGATGATAGCTTAAATTCAATCGGCTTTAACATTAATACTGCAATGCAATTATCAAAAATCGGCGGAGGAGTAGCTTTAAACTTATCTAAGCTACGCGCACGCGGTGAGCAAATTAAAGGTATCGACAACGCTGCAAGTGGTGTAGTACCTGTTATGAAGTTACTTGAAGATTCGTTTTCATATGCGAATCAGCTTGGCCAACGAAAAGGTGCTGGCGCAGTATACTTAAACATTTTCCATTGGGATATTATTGAATTCCTTGATACGAAAAAAATAAATGCCGATGAGAAGAGCCGTATTCAGTCTCTATCAATCGGAATTATCGTTCCAAGTAAGTTCTTTGAGCTTGCTGAGAAAAACGAACCTTTCCATGTTTTCGCGCCTTATACGGTGTATAAAGAATACGGAAAGCATTTAGATGATATTGATATCGATGAAATGTACGATGAATTAATGAGCAATCCGAAAGTGAAGAAGAAGCCGCTAGATATTAGTGCGCGTGATATGCTTATTAAAATTGCTATGATTCAGCTTGAGTCGGGTTATCCGTACTTAATGTTTAAATCAAATGCAAATAATCAACATCCACTGAAGGATATTGGAACTGTGAAGATGTCGAACTTGTGTTAAATATGTAGCACCTTCTAGTAGAAATGCTAGTCGAAAACTCCGTTAAACGGGGAAAGCCTCAAATTTGAGGTAACCTACCGTGCTAAATCTTATCTTAGAATGAAAATATAAAAGTTCAGAATGTATCTTATTATTTTGTATAGCAGAGTTATGGGACAACATAAAGTAATAAGAGACTTTCTGAAAGATTAAGATAAGTAAAAGCCTAACGACTATCCCTTATGGGAGTAGAGCGCAAGCGATTGGCGTTCGAAAAGCGGAGCACCTAATCAGGTAATGCTGTAGGTGATGATATAGTCTGTCCTGTATGGTGACATACAGCAGTTGCATGAGCAACGGACTGAGGAGTAGCGAACTCGGTTGAACATTCGAGACAGAAATCTTCCAGCTTCAAGAAACTTCTGAAATAAATGATTACGGTACAGATGACATTATTCGTCGTGATATTAACTGTAACTTAGGATCGTTAAATATCGTAAATGTAATGGAAAACAAAGAAATTCGTGAAGCGGTTCATGCGGGAATGGAAGCTTTAACAGCTGTTTCTGATATGACGATTATTCCGAATGCACCAACTGTGAAAAAAGCTAATGATGAGCTTCATTCAGTAGGGCTTGGCGCAATGAACTTACACGGATATTTAGCAAAAAATAAAATCGCTTATGAAAGTGCAGAAGCGAAAGAATTCGCTCGTACATTCTTTATGATGTTAAATTACTACTCTATTGAGAAAAGTATGGAAATCGCTAAAGAAAAAGGCGAGACATTTAAAGACTTCGATAAATCTGATTATGCGAATGGCACATACTTTGAAAAGTATGAAACGACAGATTACAGTCCAGTAACTGAAAAAGTTCAGCAATTATTTGAAGGAATTCATATTCCAACAAAAGAAGATTGGACAAGTTTAAAAGAGCAAGTACAGAAGAATGGTTTATATAACTCATATCGTCTTGCTATCGCTCCTACGCAATCAATCAGTTACGTTCAAAATGCAACTTCAAGCGTAATGCCGATCGTAAGTCAAATCGAATCAAGAACGTATGCGAATGCGACAACATATTATCCAATGCCGTATTTATCAAAAGATACGTTCTGGTACTATAAATCTTCTTACGATATGAATCAGTTTAAATTAATTGATTTAATCGCAGAAATTCAAGAACATATTGACCAAGGTATTAGTACAATTCTTTACGTTAATAGTGATATTTCAACACGTGAATTAGCACGTTACTACATCTATGCACATAAAAAAGGCTTAAAGAGTCTGTATTATACGAGAACACGTAAATTAAGCGTGGAAGAGTGTGTGGCTTGTACCGTTTAATGGCATATTGCCATACTAAATGAATAACCCAAAAGTATGAGCAGGGTTATGAACCCTGCTCATACTTGGTTTGTTCTACTAAACGGTTAGCTTTTCATTATTAGATGGAAATTTAACCGTTCAGTAGAACAATAATAGATATAGGGGTGATTCAATGCGCGCTGTTAACTGGAATAAAAAAGAAGACGATTTCAGTTTAATGTTTTGGAAGCAAAACATCGCTCAGTTTTGGACAGAAGAAGAAATTGCGGTTTCGTCTGACAAAAATACTTGGGTGCAATTATCGAAAGAAGAGCAAATTGCTTATAAGCGTGTATTAGGTGGTTTAACACTTTTAGATACGAAACAAGGTGGCGAAGGAATGCCTCTTGTACTTGTTCATCTTGAAAATTTACAAGCAAAAAGTGTATTAGCTTTCATGGGTGCTATGGAAGAAGTACATGCGAAGAGTTACAGTCATATTTTCACAACGTTAGCTACTGAAGAAGAAATCGATGATATTTTCGAATGGGTAGACAACCATCCGTTACTTGAGAAAAAGGCTGGTATTATTACAAGTTACTATCGTCGTTTATTAAAGCCTGAAGTAACGAAAAAAGAGTTATACATGGCAATGGTAGCAAGTGTGTTCTTAGAAAGTTACCTATTCTATAGTGGATTCTTCTATCCACTTTACTTAGCTGGTCAAGGAAAACTAACAGCAAGTGGTGAGATTATTAACCTTATTATCCGTTAACTAATAGCGGCTTTTGGTAGAGATACCAATTGAAAAACCCTTTTAATTGCTGGGAACCCCTATTGTAAATTTATCTGTTATATTATTGATGAATACATACATTCAGGTTATTCTCTAACTATCAATGGATGGAAAGGAGAATAGCTGATAGGGCAATCAGCAGCGAAGCCTTTATCTAGCGATAACATGTACGGAATTTACTATTTGAAAATCAATGGGAAGTATTATATTGGTAAAGATGTGCAAGTTTCGAATTTAAAACGAATTAAGGAACATATGTGGATGTTAAAGAGTGGCACACATTATAATAGGTATTTACAAGCAGCATACTGTAAATATGAATTCACCTTAGAATATGGAGTTCTAGAGGAGATAGAATGTTCATTGGAAGAATTGAGTGAGATTGAACAACAGTATATTTGGCAGTATGATTCTTATAATAATGGCTATAATTTAACTTTAGGTGGAGAAGGATTGGGTGGAATTAAATTCACTGAAGAACAATTAGAAAAGAAAAGACAACGTGTTATAGGTGAAAAAAATCCACAATCCAAAATTACAGATGCGCAATTTTTTGAGATTGTAGAATTATTAAAGGACGGCAAGACAAACCCAGAAATTGCTGAAATATATAATCTTCATCCTAATTATGTGTCTTTAATTCGACATAAGAAACGTTTTAAACATCTTTGGGAAAAAGTGCGAAATTATATTCCGGTAAAATCTGAGCACCAACTGAAAACAAGGGGACGTGTTACTCTTGAAATGTTTTTGGACATTGTTCAGATGTTACAAGCCGGTGAATCAAATGCATCCATTGAAAGAAAACATGGGTTATCGAGCGGCACAGGAAGCCGTATCAGACACCGAAAGCTGTATAAACAGTGGTGGGTGCGATACGTAGATAAAGGAACGTTCAACGACTATCCCAATGGCGGTGAAATTCCGCAATAGGAGTAGGGCCAAGCGGTGGGTGAGAATCCCTTAAATCGAAATGGAGGGCTACCTGAGAAGGTAGATGATATAGTCTCTTCTTACAGGAAACTGTAAGCTGTATAAACGGCATAGGAGTAGCGAATCTATGTGAAGGTAAAGGATGAGTCAATTCACGGCGTATTCGTCGGTATTTTAGCACAACAAATCTTCGCGGAACTTTCTGCAGAAGATCAACAAGAAGTGCAAAAAGAAACGCAAGAGTTATTAATGGAACTATATGAAATTGAAATGGCATACACAGAAGAAATTTACACTTCTATTGGCCTTGTAGAGGATGTAAATCGTTTCGTTCGTTACAATGCGAATAAAGGACTTATGAACTTAGGACTTGAGCCAAAGTTTGAAGAAGAAGAAATTAACCCAATCGTTTTAAATGGTTTGCGTACAGATACGAAAAACCATGATTTCTTCTCTGTAAAAGGAAATGGTTACGTAAAAGCGACGAACGTTGAAAAGTTATCTGATGATGACTTCGTGTTTAATTTTTAATATATGATCATAAAGAAAAGCTGTCTTATTCATTGATAAGACAGCTTTTCTTTATGGTTTTGTTTACATAACACTATTATTTTCATATAACGATTTCTGTTGAAAAATTCTATCCAGCTAACGGATAGAATTTTTTTGTAAGTAAATGGGTATTTACAATCCTTTTGTATCGGTGTATTATTTAACTAGTACACCGATACAAAAGGAGGGAAGAAATGAAAATAGAGTTTTCTCCAAATACACCAATTTACATTCAGGTAATGGAATACATAAAAAAAGAAATCGTAACAGGACATTTATTGCCTGGTGATAAAATTCCCTCTGTACGTGAATTAGCGAGTGAATTACAAGTAAATCCAAATACGATCCAGCGTACATTTCAAGAGCTAGAACGAGATGGGGTTGTTGTAACACGTAGGGGAATGGGACGATATGTAACGAATGAAGGGGAGAAAATTATGGAGCTGCGAAAAGAGATGGCGAAAGAATTACTTCATTCTTTTATAGATGGAATGGACAATTTAGGTTTTTCAGAAGAAGAAATTCTTACAATCCTTCGTTCTTCATTACATGAGAAAAGGGAGGAGAGCGAATGACAGAGCTATTAAAAATAGAAAACTTATGGAAGAGATACGGATTAAAAGCAGTGATTCGTGAATTAAACATAGAGATTACCGAAGGAAAAATTGTTGGACTTGTTGGAGATAACGGGAGCGGGAAAACGACGTTATTGAAAATGATTGCTGGTCTGCAGCATCCATCGCAAGGTAGTATTACAGTAGCTGGTAAAAAGGTAGGATTAGAAACGAAAGAAATTGTTTCTTTTATGTCTGATAAGTCAGTATTTGATGAGTGGATGACTGTAAAAGATTCTTTGTTTTTCTACCGAGACTTTTATAAAGACTTTGATATTCAAAAAGCGGTAGATACGATAGTAGAATTTAAAATACCACTGGAAGAGAGAATTACAGCATTATCAAAAGGGATGGTTGAAAAACTTCAAATCATTTTAACGTTTTCTCGGAGGGCGAAATTATATGTACTAGATGAGCCGCTTGGAGGGATTGACCTCGTTTCTAGAGAACATGTATTAGATTTAATATTACAATTTTATAGAGAAGATTGTACAATGTTAATTTCCACTCATCTAATAAATGAAATTGAAAATATCTTTGATGAAGTGATCTTTTTAAAAGATGGAGAAATTGTACTATATGAGAATGTAGAAGACCTTCGTTTTCAGAGAGGAAAAGCAGTTCATGAATTGTTTAAGGAGGTGTTTAGTAAGTGAAGTCGTTACTTTCTTATTTATGGAATGTGAATAAGAAAAAATATATTGTTACTTTTTTAATTTTTGTGTTAATTGAAGCGATTTTATTTTCACAAATGATTGTAAAAAAGAGTGAGACAGCTGTTGTGAAACAAGAAGCGATATTCGGATTTATTATTATGATCTTCATGTTTTATGTGTTGTATATGTTTTTACAAACGATGAAGTCATGTTCACGTTTACTAACAAATCCATTGTTACGGGTTGCGGCGATATCTGGGAAACAATATGTTTTTTCTATCCTCACCTTCTTTTTTATTGTAATGGCTATATGTTATGGCATATGTGGAATTCTTTTCTATGTAGGTTATGTATTAGCATTTCCTACGACGTATGTATATATAGATGCACAAGAAATTATGCAAGTAGGTATAGTAAAGAATTTAATATATACAATGAGTGATTTGTTTGAATTTTTATTTGCGGTGTTACAAATTTTCTTAGTAGTTACTCTGGTTAAATTGCTTACTAAGAAGAAAAAGATACAAAAAATATTAATTGTTATTATTTCTCTAATTGTAAGTATAGCGATTACTTTAGTGACAACATTGCTAGGGAAATTAGCCCCAGCTTTCCAAGGATTGCGAAGAGAAGAATATCGTAGTGAAAGTAAAGGTCTATTTATTGATATGTTTCAAGAAAATGGATTAAACATTTTTAATATAAGTTTTATGGTGATTGTTAGTGCTCTAATCGTATATGTAATTGCTTATATAATCGATAAAAAACTAGAAGTCTAAAGGAGGAATCAGCATTGGGAAACGTAGTAGTAAAATTAGAGAATGTTCGAAAAAAAATTGGTGGAACGGAAATTATTCGTGGTTTATCATTTGAAGTTCGTGAAGGGGAAGTATACGGGTTCCTTGGACCAAACGGTAGCGGTAAGACAACGACGATCCGTATGATGACAGGTCTTATTTCAATGACAGAGGGTGATATTACAATTTGCGGTCATAGTATTCGCACGGAGCGTGAAAAGGCGCTAGAGAAAATTGGAGCGATTGTAGAAAATCCTGAACTATATGATTATATGACAGGAATGCAAAACTTAAAGCATTTTGCGAACATGGCAATTACACCAATTAGTAAAGAGCGCATTGCTGAAATTGTAAAACTGGTTGAATTAGAGCATGCGATTCATAAAAAGGTGAAAACATATTCACTTGGTATGAAACAGCGTTTAGGAATTGCACAGGCATTACTACATCAGCCGAAAATTTTAATTTTAGATGAGCCAACAAATGGATTAGATCCAGCTGGTATTCGCCAAATTCGTGATTATTTACAACGTCTAGCGAAAGAAGAGAATATTGCTGTAATCGTATCAAGTCACTTATTAAGTGAAATTGAACTCATGTGTGATCGCGTCGTTATTATTAAGCAAGGTGAGTTTGTACAAGAGTACAACTTACATGAACAAGCAAAACATGATGAGACAGTAGTTGTAGCGTTTGAAGTAGATCAAGTACAGAAAGCAAATGAAATCATTAAAGGTAAGGCGCAAGGAAATGTCATTGTAGTATCTGTAACGAAAGAAGAAATTCCGCAACTTGTAAAGAAACTTGTGAATGACGATGTGCTTGTATACGGAGTTACTGTTCAAAATAAAACGTTAGAGGATGAGTTCTTAGCGATTACAGGGGGAGTGAAAGCGTAATGTTTAAATTAATTCAAAATGAATTTTTAAAGCTGCATGCGAAAAAAGGAATGTATATTTTAATTGGTGTTATTGCAGTATTGGAGATTTTGGGAGTTTTAGCGATGCTGAAATGGGGAGATGGAAGTGAATTTAAAGGATCCTATTTAGATTTTGCAAGTTCAGAGATTGGTTTAATTACTTTGTTTGCAACAATTTTTGGCATTACGATTGCTTCGCGTATGATTACGGATGAGTTCCAAAAAGGTACAATTAAGCAGTTATTAATCCGTCCAAGAAAACGAATGACAGTTTTATTCTCTAAATATATTACAGTGTTACTTACTATAGTATTTATCATATTTGCTAGTACGTTAATTGCTATGATTATTGGATTAATTGTAATGGATGGTAGTAAAACAGAATTAACGTTAGGAATCGTAATGAAATCTACCTTATATCAAGTACTTTCACCGCTCTTCTTTGCGACGCTTGCATTTTTCTTAGCAAACGTATTTAGAAAATCTGTATTACCATTAATTATTACGATGTTCCTGTTCTTCTTACAAGGAGCAATTAATATGGTATTAATGATGTTTGCAAAAGGCGTAGCGAAGTTTATAGTATTCTTCCATTTGGATTTAAGAGCTTACGATGGCAATAAATTAATTAGTGGCGGAGTAGAACCTACATTCACAGAATTTACGTTTACAACTTCATTATTACTTGTAGCTGCATACTTTGTTGTATTGCTTGTAGCATCAAGTGCATTATTCCAAAAACGTGACGTATTATAATAAAAGAAATCCCCGCTTGTAAAAACGGGGATTTTTATTACATAACTTGCTCAGGTAGTGCAACTTGAAGAGCAGTAATATAGTATTTTAATAGATATGTTGTTTGAAAGTAATTGAGAAAAATAGGAAGAGTTCAACTATATTCATATTATAATGTAGTTATCCGCCCATTTACTTTTACTAACTTTGGAGGTGTTCTATATGCACTATGCATTTTCACGTATAAGGCTACGTAGCTTTTTTGGATGGATGATCATAGGGCTGTTCCTTACGATGATCCCATTAGGTCTATCAAATGTTTCTGAGAATACAACGGAGGTTATTTCACAAATAACTGTGTTTTTTGTATTTCCGTTATTTTGGTTATACGTAAAAACCAATAAAAATAATGTTGTATTTAATAGTTTTTTTGATAAGCCAGGACGTTTACCGTGGGGATTAATTGTATTAGCAACGATAATGGGAATGATTTTTTCAGTCGGTATATCTCATATTCAATTTTACATATTAGCACATACGTTACCGAATTTCTTAGTTACTATGTTAGAAGACGGAAATGTTATTAATACGAGTAACATATATATGACGATATTTACTTTCGTTTCAGCATGTGTATTAGCACCAATTATGGAAGAGGTTATTTTTAGGGGCTTCTTTTTACAGCGAATGGCTTATAAATGGGGGATTAAAAAAGCTGTCATTATATCTTCTATTATTTTTGGCTTAGGACATTTTGATGTTATTGGTGCGTTCATGTTTGGTGTTGTTATGTGTCTTTTATACATAAAGACACAAAATATATGGACGAATATCGCTGTACACGCTCTAAATAATTTAATTGCAACAAGTATGCAATTTGTTGGCGGAGAAGAGAGTAGCGCAATTTCAATTCCTGAATTACAAGCGCAAAGTAATTTATGGATCGGTATCGGTCTTACAGTTGTTGGATTACTTTGGTTAATTCCTTACGTTTGGAAACAATGGCGTACGGTAAAAGAAGTGGGTGTGCCACCAGTGCGCTTCATAAATGAGGAAAAAGTAGTGAGTGCATCACAAGAAAATGAAGTGTATAGTCAAGTGATTGTAACAGATAGATTGATGGCTGTAGAGCTACCAGATGAGGCTGTAAATAAGCTCGGGTTAGAAGAAAATGATTATGTAACAGTATCTGTAGAAGACGATAAAATCGTTATAAAGAAAGCGCATGATAGATAAGTAAAAAGTAGCTCCTTGTGAGCTACTTTTTACTTTGTAATAATTTCCACACGAAAATTATTGCCGTTCTTTACATATTTAATATCTGTAACAGTGCGGACTGCTTTTAAAATCTCAACTTTTTCACCAATTCGAGGGATAGTCGGAACATTGTCCCAAATGCCAAGCAAGTCATCTAATTGTGCCGTTTTTTCATAAAACCAGATTTTCAATGTAAAGCCCCTTTCTCGAACTTTATGTATTTTAATACATAATATATTATTTTTATTCTTATTGTAAGGGGTTTTTATATATTTTATGAATAAAAATTAATTAATCTTCTGGAAAGATATGTTCAATATCAGGAGTAAGAGATATTTCTGATAATACGATATGAGAAACAGTCGTTGCATATGAAGAAACATCATTAATAAATTCTTCAAGTTCAACGAGTGAAGGAACAGAAATTTTTACAATGTAGCATAAGCTTCCTGTTACGCGGTAACAAAAACTTGCGGACGGATAAGACTGAATAAACTGTTGCATACGCGTTGTATCACCGTTTTTTAAAGTGATTTCTAAAATACAGTCTAAAACAAGTCCTGCTTTTTTATAATCGATATCGATTGTGTATTTTTGGATAACGCCTTCACTTTCGAGCTTACGAACACGTTCTGCAGTAGACGGAGCAGATAAGTTTACTCGTTTCGCCAATTCACGCATGGAAAGGCGACTATCATTATATAATTCATTTAAAATTTTTCGATCAACACGATCTAGTTGCATGTGTAAATATACCTCCAGTAAAATGATAATTTTTGTAAAGGAAAAATATAAATTAAGATTCATATGAAATGTAAAGAGAACTTTATTTATTTTACAATAAAACTGAAGGGAATAGGAGGAAAAATAATGGAGAGAATTTCATTATCAAATGTAGGAGATACAAAGTTTCAAAGGTTATTAGGTCATAATCCGGAAATATTACATTCGTGGAGTACATTAGAAAATACATTATACAATAAAGGAACTCTTTCAGCAGAGTTAAAGGAGCAAGTGAGAAGAACATTAGCGTATGGGAATGAATGCCCGTACTGTATGGCGAAGGGAAGGCCTGATGATATGCAAAAGGTAGAAGAAATTGGTGTAGCAGTTACTTTTGCGCATACATTTATTCATGACAAAAAGGCGATAGATGATAATATGTTTCATGTATTGAAACAATACTGGACGGAAAAAGAAATTGTAGAGCTTTGTGCGTATATTTGTTTTATTACTGCGTCACAACAATTTGGTTTTCTATTTCAATTACAGCCGAAAGAAGGAGAAAATGATGAATAATCAAATAGCACTTATTATAATTGATGTACAAAAGGCGTTTCAATTACCATACTGGGGTGAGAGAAATAATCTTTTTGCTGAAGAAAATATGAGAATTTTGTTAGCAGAATGGAGAAAAAGGAAACGACCAGTTTTTCATATTCAACATGTAAATAAAGAAAATGATCAGTCGATGTTTTATGAGGGAGCGGAAACAGTCAACTTTAAAGAAGAGTTGCAACCACTACCAGGTGAAGTGGTTATTCAAAAATCTGTTAATAGCGCATTCATTGGGACAAATTTAGAAGAGCAATTAAGAGAGAACAAATGTAATGCAGTAGTGATTGTAGGATTAACGACAAATCATTGTGTGGAGACTACGACACGAATGGCAGGGAATTTAGGATTTAAAACATATTTAGTGAGTGATGCGACGGCTACTTTTAACCGTAATGGTCTAGATGGTAAAGAGTATAGTGCAGAAGATATTCATAATATGACACTTGTAAATTTACATGAAGAGTTTGCTACAATTATGACGACAAAAGAAGTATTGAAATTATTTTAAGAAAATAATTGCGAATTATGTAGAAAAAAATAAGAATATTTCGTATAATCTAAGTACAATCATTTTAAAAATAGGGGTGGCATCGTATGGAGCAAATTCCGATAAAGAGAATAGAAGAAGTACTTGTTGTAGCAGGGGATGACAAACAAAAGCAAAAGGAATTTTATGAATTGCTCTTATCTACTGAGTTTTATGTTGCTGGCTCATTAGAAGCAGAGGAAGGTGCAACAGAAGGGATACTTCGTTTGCGTCATTTCCAAGGAGAGGGTAGATGGATCGTTCCGTTCTTTACACAAATGGAATTTGTGAAAGATGTATTGCCAGAAGGAACACCCCTTATTACGATACGTGGGAAAGAATTATTTGGTAGCATTGAGAAAGATGCTACAGCAGTATTAAATGTCGGTACTGATATAAGTAAAACATTTATTCCAGAAGAAATTGCAGATATCGCATCTGGACGAATTTTTAACTATTATAAATAAAGTGAAGCTTTAATCAGTGGGGGTTTTCTTCATCCCCCACTGATTATTAGTTGAACCAATCGGGCTTTAATGGGCAGCCCGACCCCCACCTAACTTCTTTACTTTCGCTGAATTTTGATGTGGGGGTCTTACTGCCCATTAAAGCGGGATAAAAGGAAAAGCTGAATTGCTTTTCCTTTTTAA
The DNA here is from genome assembly GCF_001883995.1 of Bacillus paranthracis. Lineage (GTDB taxonomy): Bacteria > Bacillota > Bacilli > Bacillales > Bacillaceae_G > Bacillus_A > Bacillus_A paranthracis. The sequence goes on from NZ_MACE01000009.1 coordinate 181,617, forward strand.
TTTGAACACGGAGTGGCTATGCCAGAAGAAATAGAGAGTGTTTTATTATTTGTATTTATTGTCGCTGTAGCTCCAAGAGGGATTCCGATGTTTGGGCTTATATGTCCAATCGGTAAACCGAATAGGACAGGTATAGCATATGAAGTGAAATATTCATATAGTATTGTTTGCAATGATTGAGATGGTTTAGAAGGAGTGCAGTCATGACAACTTGTAAAAATAACACCACTACATTCATGAAACTTTCCAGATAAAAGTAGCTGATTTAACATACGGTCAACGCGATACGGTTCTTCCCCAATGTCTTCAAGCAATAAAAGTTTATTGGCTGTATTTATCTCGTAGGAGGAGCCAATGATACTCGTTAACACCGCTAAATTGCCTCCAACTAACTGACCTGTAACTGTACGGGAAGAGCTAGGTACGATACATTCTGAAGCAGATAAGATGGTTGAATACGGATGAAATAGTTGGTTGAAAGAAGATAAAGAAAGAGAATCTACCCCTTTCCCTAATTCTTCAACCATTGGGCCATGAAAAGTAATAAGCTTTGCATAACGTGAAAAGGCAGTATGTAAAGCTGTAATATCGCTATATCCCCAAAAGATTTTAGGGTTTTGCCGAATGATTTCATATTGAATGTGAGGGAGGAGACGAGCGCTACCGTAACCACCTCGTGCACAGAAAACGGCCTTTACCTCATGATTTGAAAATGCTTCATGTATATCATCAAGCCGGATTTGATCCCTTCCAGCTAAATATCCATATTTCTCAGAAACACTCTTCCCGATTACTACAGATAAACCCATTTCTTGTAGTACAGTTACACCTTTTAATACATTTTCAATTGTTGGTGGGCCGGACGGTGCAATAATCATTACTGTATCACCTTGTTGTAATGCATTTGGATGTATCATTGTTTTCAGCCTCCTTCACTTTCAATATATTCGCTTCATAGGAAGTTCAACCCTTGTAAAAGAAGGGAAAAGTTTGTCAAATAAAGAAGGTATAAAGAGAATAGGAGGAGAAACAATGTTTACAAGTCGAGTCATAGATACATTACAAATTAAGTATCCCATCATTCAAGCCGGTATGGCGGGTGCGATTACGACGCCAGAACTCGTTGCA
>NZ_MACE01000010.1 GCF_001883995.1 Bacillus paranthracis
TTAGGAACGCTTGGAGCAGGCTATATGAGCCCAGAACAAATTCGTGAAGCAATTTATACAATAAGGGAGCTAACAGATAAGCCCTTCGGTGTTAATTTACTTTTAACAAAAGAGATACAGATAGAAGAAGAGAAGATAAACTTGGCAAAGAGATTACTTAGCGGAGTGAATAGAGAATTCGGTATAGAGGAAGAAGAGCAGGTAAAGCTTCCAAAAAGTTATAAAGAACAATTACAAGTGTTAGTAGAAGAAAAAGTACCAGTCGTTAGCTTTGCGTTTCAAACGTTAGAAAAAGAAGAGATAAATGATTTGAAAAGAAGTGGAATAAAAGTCATCGGCACAGCTACTCATGTGGCAGAGGCGAAAGTGCTTGCTGAATTAGGAGTAGACATTATTGTCGGTCAAGGTAGCGAGGCAGGAGGGCATAGAGGAACGTTTATCGGGAAAGAACAGGACGCTATGATTGGTACGTTTGCATTAATTCCGCAGCTAGTAGCAGCAGTTCCGCATATCCCGATTGTTGCAGCAGGTGGTGTAATGAACGGGCAAGGGCTTGTTGCTGCATTTACACTGGGAGCAGAAGCTGTTCAAATGGGATCAGCCTTTTTAACGAGTGAAGAAAGTATTACGCATGACGTGTATAAAAAAGCGGTTTTACGTAGTACAGATACGAGTACAACTGTGACTCGTGCGTTTTCCGGGAAATATGCACGAGGTATTCGTAATGAATTTATAGAGAAGCATGAAGGGAAAGAAGAAGACCTTCCGATGTATCCGGTGCAAAATGTATTAACCTCTAAAATACGCCAACAAGCAGCAAAGCAAAATAATGGAGAATATATGTCACTTTGGGCAGGACAAGCGTCATCATTAGCACGAATAGAATCAGCTCAGCATGTAGTGGAGAGAGTGATGAAAGAAGCAGATAATGTAATTGAACAATTGCAAAATGTATATAGAAAAAGACCACTTGAATAATTCAAGCGGTCTTTTCTTTAGTTTGCTTTATAAAATTGTTGGATGGCTTCATCAATATAAACCCAGCCTTTCCAACCTAAGTGCATATGATCTTTTAAGAAGTATTTATCATACTCATGATTTGAGAAGTCGGCAATTGGATAGCCAGCTTTCTCAATTTGCTCATGAACTTTCTTATAGTACAATTCTCGGCGTTCTTTCGGGAAGCCAGCGTAATCGTACCAAGGACCTTTTACAGGAACAGAAATGAAGAGTGGTTTTGCACCAGATTGTTTTAATAAATCAAGTGCAATTTGTAAATCTTCATATTCTGGCGATTGATCATAAGCATCATTTTTTAAGTAGCCTTCACGTTGCTTTAATTTCTTCTTGATTTTGCTGTTGAAGTAACCATCTTCAATACCGTAATTGTTAGATCCAGATTCTGCTGCACCTGTTTGATCTGCATGTTTACGAGCCTCTTCCCAGCTCATTTGTTTTAATGAAGGGTCAAGTTTTTCTTTATGCGGTTTAATATTAAACATAGCTGTAAATAAATCTTTACGATCTAAAATGTTACGATAAATATAAGCGAAAGGTTTAGCAGCAAGTGCTTTTACTTTATGCTTTGTATCATCGTAAACGATACCTTCAAGCGAAATTTTTAATAAAGTTTCTTTCTTAACGATCTCAAAGTTTAATAAACGCTTTGCAATTTGCTTTTTCATTTCAGGTTTTACATCATCGTTGAAAATGAAGTGGTAACCTTGTTGCTTTGAAAAGTTAGGTGCAAAGTGTGTTTCATCAATACCTTGTGGCACAAACCATTGCGGAGAAAGAACGAATACCATTTTCTTATCCTTCAATTGATCCATCGTAGATGCAAAGTTTAATACATGTACAAGGTCTTGTGTTCCGCCACGTCCAAGTAGGAATGGTGTGAATCCTTCAGGCTTTACTTTGAAATAATTTGATGGATGGTAAGCATCCATACGTGCGAATTCCGATGAACCATACATCGGAAGGTATTTCGAGTCTGCTAACATCTTTTGCTGTAAAATCATACTTTGAATCTTTTCTTCTTTTAAAGAAGTTGCAGCTTGTTCTACTTTTTCGTCACTTAAAAGCGGGAGTAGAAAGCGCGTCGGAATAAGTAGGAATACAGAAAAAAGGGCCAATGCTAAAAGCATCGGACCAAATTTTGCTTTGTTCATCGGATTTCTTCCAACTTCTTAATAACCATGTTTGGAGTAGCCCACTCGTCACGATCAAAATCAGAAATAGAAACTTCAATATCTAAACGCTCTTGGAATTCAACTAATAAAGATACTACAGCGAAAGAATCAAGAATACCTTCTTCAAATAATTGAACATCTAAGTTTTCTTTTACAATATCGTTTTCACATACTTCTTCTAAAATATCTAATACTTGCTCTTTAAATTCTGCCATTTTTAAAATCTCCTTTATATCCGAAATATATTATATGTGCAACTTCTTAATGGTATAAGAAGGGTGCATTAAAAGTATCTGTTAAGGTGTCCAGAGAAAATTAGGAAACCGAAACATACAACGTGGAACGTAATTACGATCGCAAGGACGTGTGTAAATTTGTTGTTTGGCCAAAACTTATGCTTTTTGTTTTTTCGTTCGAAAATATCGAATAGAATAAACAGTGCGGCATGATAAAGACCATAAATAATGTATTGATACACATGCTCACCAGTAATATGCCAAATTCCCATAATGAAGAAGTTTAAAAACGCCCCGATATACGAAATAGTGTAACGGTTCTTAATTAACTTTTTCTTCGTTGCAAAAAAGACGAAACGCATGTAAATAAAATCACGGAACCAGAATGATAAACTCATGTGCCAGCGGTTCCAGAAGTCTTTAATATTACGACTAATGAACGGTTTATTAAAGTTTTCTGGCGTTTTAATACCCATCATATAACTCACACCAATTACAAATGAGCTATAACCAGCAAAGTCGAAGAATAAATATAAGCTATAGCTATACATGTAAATCATATTGGATAGGATTGTATCTTGCTGTGCAAATGCCGGATCCATAAAATATTGCTTTATTAAGTAAGCGATAATAAATTTATACAAGAAACCTTGGAAAATACGGTTTAATCCAGTATATAGTAAATTTTGATATTCTTCTGCACTAGGTGGCTTTTGAATATCTTTTTGGAATCTACGGTAACGATCGATAGGTCCTGTTGAAATTGCTGGGAAGAATAAAACGAATTCCCAAAAATTAAAGAAGGATAGTTCTTTAATTAAACCATCACGAACTTCAAATACCATTTGTACTGCCCTAAATGTTACATAAGACATACCTAAAAATACAATAAACTTTAGGTCAGGTGCAAATGGTGCGATTTTTGCCAAAATAAGTGGCAAAATTGATAAAATAACAGCTATACAAAACGTGAATGTACTATTATTTTGTTTTCTTAAAAGTAAATAGCCTTTAATTAGGGCATATTGCCAAATAATAAATGCGGCTAACATAATCGCTTGCTTCGGTTTATCTGAGAAGATAATAGCAAGCATGACTAATGTTAAAACGGCATTATATTTACGCAACATTTTACCTTTTAATCCAGCTATGATAGTAGGTATTAACAAAATGCCCACTATAGCGAAAAAATAAAATGATCCATATGCGGTCATGCTGTAACCTCACTCAATAATTTTTTGCGATCTACCTTTCCATTTGGTGTCATTGGAATAGAAGATTGATACATGAATTTACGTGGAATCATGTAGTTTGGTAATCGCTCATTGAGTTCTTTTTTGATTGCAGATGTTAATTTGAATTCTTTTTCAAATGAATGTTCTCCAGGAACAACAACCGCTAATAAATAATCGTATTTCTCACCTTTTTTAATTGGAACGATAACTGCTCCTTCTACGTAAGAACACGCACGAAGGTGATGCTCAATTTCTTCTAATTCCATTCGATAACCATGCAGCTTAATTTGGAAATCAAGACGACCATTATAGAATAGAAGACCATTTTCAACATAGCCAGCATCGCCTGTTTTATAGGCGCGCTCACCGTCAATCATAGTAAATGCTTTTTCTGTTAATTCAGGGCTTCCTAAATATCCAACGCTTACGCTTGGACCAACAATTACGATTTCACCTTTTTCACCATCAGGCGCAATCGTACCATCTTCTTTCATAATAAGAAGGCGGCAGTCTGATTTACAGTAGCCAACTGGAAGTGATTTGTATTGATTAAGCACTTCTTCTGTAACGTGAATACCTGTTACAGCGACAGTAGCTTCAGTTGGACCGTACGTATTCATAATTGTTGCTTTTGGGAAACGCTCAATTAATTTTCTAGCTACTTCATTTGGTAACACTTCACCGCAGAATAAGAATGTTTTCATGTTTGGTAGCATACTCTCAGAGAAAGATGCTTCCATTAAACACATTTCTGCGAAAGATGGTGTGGAAGTCCATACTTGTATATCCGATTGCTCTAAAGAAGCAAACAAGTCTTTTGGACGTGCAATCATATCTTTATCAATTGCCCAAAGTGTACCACCTGTTACTAATGATGGGTAAATATCCATGACAGATAAATCAAATGAGAAAGGTGCTTGGTTTAAGAATACTTGCCCCGTTTGTAAGTTGAAATCTTCTACAGCCCATTTTGTAAAACTTACAAGGCAGTTATAAGTAATCTGAACCCCTTTCGGATTACCTGTGCTTCCTGATGTGTAAATAATGTAGAAGTTTTCATCACCTGTTACCGCATGTTCAGGATTTGGAGTTTTCCCTTTATGAGTAAAGAAAATATCTTTTAAGTTGTCCTCACTTACAATGCGAACTGGTAAATCAGTTACAGTTACTTCAGTTCCTGATAAAAGTAGTTTCGCACCAGAATTTTCAGCGATACGTTGTACACGATCAGCTGGGATAGATAAATCTACAGGAATATAAGCATGTCCAGCTTTTACACATCCTAAAAAGTTAATAATCATTTCAGGTTGCATATGGCCATACACCATAATTGGTGAACGATCATCTGGATACTCAGAAGAAATCCAATGTGCTAACGCATCGGAATCTTCCTTTAATTGTTTGTACGTAATTTTCGCATCTCGCCAAACAAAAGCAGTTTGATCAGGCGTTTCAATAGCCCACTTTTCAATTTGTTCTAATAACTTCATAACGTTCCCACCCTAGAATTCATTGTAAATAAATGTACTTGTGTTTGTATCATGGAATCCATACAACCAAAGTAATGCAAATAAAATTGCAAGGTAATAAACCGTCTTTGCAACCCATTGTGTGAGTGGTCGAGACCATATCTCTTTTAATCTTTCCATGTCTTTCCCTCTCTTAATGAAATAATAGCTCTTTGTAGGTATCATGTCCTACATTATTGTGAAAAAAACAAAATTCCACATTTTAGGTAAAAATAAGTCAAAAGGCTCTTTTCTGATATTAGCACTAAATACTAAAAAAGAAAATCCCTAACTTAGCAATTATATTACATTCAGCATCAATTTGTAATGGATTTGATATGTAAATGGGAAGTGGATTGTGTGAATACATAAAAGTGGACTAGAAGAATACGTAAAATATAGTATTTGTGCTTATGAGTCATTCGAGACAAAGTAAACTTTTACATTTCTAGCCCTTTTAAAAAGGAGGAAATTATCATGGATAGAGTGTGGAAGAATCTAATTTCGGAAGAAAATATCGTGAAATGGAGAAGATATTTCCATAAGTATCCAGAATTATCGTTTCATGAAAAAGAAACTTCACAATTTATATATGATACATTATGCACATTTTCTTCTTTTGAAGTAACGAGACCGACGAAGTATAGTGTACTAGCAATTAAAAGAGGAACGGAACAAGGGAAAGTAGTTGCGATTCGAGCTGATATAGATGCTCTGCCAATTCAAGAGGAGACGAGTAAATCTTATACGTCTGTGAATAAAGGAATGATGCATGCATGTGGACATGATGCTCACGCAGCTATTTTGTTGGGGACAGCAGAAGTACTGTCAAATATAAAGGAAGATTTTGCAGGAGAGATTCGTCTATTTTTTCAGCACGCAGAAGAGGTATATCCCGGCGGGGGACAAGAAATGGTTGAGGCAGGTGTAATGGACGGTGTTGATTATGTAATAGGTTTACATGTTATGTCAGGACTTGAGAGCGGAAAGATAGGCATTGCGTATGGGCCGATGATGGCGGCACCAGACGTATTTACAGTTGAAATTCAAGGGAAAGGGGGACATGCGGCGAGGCCGGAGGAAACGATAGATCCTATTGCTATCGGAGCGCAGATTATTACAAATCTACAACATATTGTATCAAGAAATACAAGTGCTTTTATGCAAAGAGTCGTTTCAGTTACGCAGTTTCATGGGGGAATGGCTGATAATATTATTCCTAGTGCAGCAACTTTAATGGGCACTGTTCGTTCATTTAATCAAGCATTAAGGTTGGAAGCAGAAGAGAAAATTGAGAAAATCGTGAAAGGAATTACAGAAGCACATGGAGGGTCGTATACATATTCGTATCGATATGGATATGATCCGGTTATTAATGATGAATATATTACGAAAGTAGTAGAGGAAAGTGCACTACATTTGTTTGGAAATGAGCGTGTTGTGAAGCTTGAACCTTCTATGGGAGGAGAAGATTTTTCAGCATATTTAAGAAAAGCACCGGGTTGCTTCATTAAATTGGGGACGGGGAGTGAAAAGATAGATACTTGCTATCCTCATCATCATCCAAAATTTGATGTAGATGAATCAGCTCTCATTTATGGAGTGGAATTATTTTTAGAAACAACGATGAGGTTACTGAAATCATAGAAAAGTATAAAAAAAGGCAACTGCGCTCTATCGCAGTTGCTTTTATTTCTTTCCGTCAGAGAGGGCTGAGAAAGAACTATGCTCATTTATAGTATATGAATAGCTAACGGACAAGCTTGTACATTTTAATCATTTTTAAAAAAAAGTTGTTGACAGTGATAATCAATATCAATTAATCTAAAAATAGTTGAAATTGATAATTATTATCAATAGGATGGATGCGACATGTTAATGAGAAAAAAATTTCACCTTCTACGGAGGGGATTAAAAGATAAAACTAAAGAAGTTGATCAGCATATGGAATGGCAACGAAATGTAATTCGTTCTGAATATGTAGATGAGAAGAAGAGCATTCAAACAGAAAAAGAGATACAAAGTAAGGGGAGAGGTTCAGTTGAGTAAGTTAGTAATGATTTTTGCAAGTATGAGTGGAAATACAGAGGAAATGGCTGATCATATTGCCGGCGTGATTCGTGAAACTGAAAATGAAATTGAAGTGATTGATATTATGGATTCACCAGAAGCTTCTATATTAGAACAGTATGATGGAATTATTTTAGGTGCATACACTTGGGGAGATGGTGACCTTCCGGATGATTTCTTAGATTTTTATGACGCAATGGATTCTATTGATTTAACTGGGAAAAAAGCGGCAGTATTCGGATCATGTGATTCGGCTTATCCAAAATATGGCGTGGCAGTTGACATTTTAATAGAAAAGCTAAAAGAACGCGGGGCAGAAGTTGTGTTAGAAGGATTAAAAGTAGAATTAACGCCAGAAGATGAAGATGTAGAAAAATGTTTACAGTTTGGAGCTGAATTTGTAAAACACCTTTCTTAATGGCAGAAGGGAGATGAAGAGCAAGTGCATGAGAAAATCGCAATTAAAACGATGACAGATTATCATTTGTATGATTTTATGCGTTGTCCACATAAATTTTATTTTCGTCATATCAAAAGAAGAGAACCTTCTTCGTTTGAATGGCAACAAATCGCACAAATGATTGTGAATCGAATTATTAACGAATATTACACATTACCGGCAGGCCAACAAACGAAAATTGTACTTTTAATATTAATAGAAAAGTATTGGAAAAAAGTAAGAGTTAATATGTTTGCTTCGAAGATGGAGTATTACATTGTGTTAGCGAAGCTAACGGATCACTTATTACAGTTTGTTGAAAGAGATGATAGTCAGACACCACCGTTATTTTTATATGAAAAATTTCAAACATATATGGAAGAGTTAGATGTCCACATGTCATTGACATTAGAAGTTGGTGAGTGGAGTACTGAGTCGTTTGTAATTAAAAAGTATGTTGTCGATGCGGATGAGGAAATGCTTGCTCTTTGTCAAAAGCTAATGACAGTATTTAGTTATAAAGCTTTCGGCATTCTTCCAGGGAAAATTGAAGTTATTAATTTAATAGAAGGAACTAAGTATGACTACACTCCGAAACAGGAAGATATTATAACTGGAATGGCTCATTTATCTAGAATGAAAGAAATGTTACAGCAACCTGAGCATTATACAGAGCGTCATTTTCGTTCTGAGTGTATAAGTTGTGCATTTCGTAGTGAATGCCAAGGGGAAGAAGTAAAGAAAGAAGCGAAACAGAAGAAAAATATCGTACATTAAAGGATGCAAATTTGCATCCTTTTTTGTTGTTGACATGAAAAGCTTTTCATCATGTATCGTATATTTGTAGCAGATTTTAATAAAGGGAGGAATAATCAATGAAAGATGAAACGAAAGTATTTCAATGGTTAAAAGAACAGAATGCCCCTTTTGGAATTCAACTGCAAATTTTACAGGCATTTCAACTGTATAAAGTCATTGTTGAAATGGATAAAAAGTTAATGTTATATGAGGAGAGAGAATATAGGGAGAGAATGTAATCTCATCCCTGTAGTATTGCTTTCAGTTGTTCTATACCAGCTAAAAATTCAAGTTCATTCTTTGTTTCAAGGTTATAAATTATATTATGTAGTAAAGGACTGTATTGATAAAAATTTGTGATACGGTGAGTGAGTAATGGATCATGGTGTGAAGTAAGTGTACAGTATTGTTCATATACTGATGTAGTAAATTCATGTCCGAAATCATCATATAGCCCAGCAAAGTCAAAGGCAGGATCTCCAATTTGAGCATCACCAAAATCAATGATTCCTGAAATGGTTTTATTTTGTTTATCAAATAAAATGTGATGATGTGTAAAATCAGCGTGAATGATTGTATTTTGAAATTTGGATGTAGCTAGACAGGCAAAGAAATTCTCGAATAAACGGTTTAAGGTTGATTTCTGGAACGAAGTTAGACTGTTAGTAACATACTCATTTAATTTAGTTTGTAGCTCTTTCCAGTAGGTAAGTGTTTTTTCGGTAGGGAACCCTAACGCTGTAACACTTTTTAGAGGAATGCTATGTAGAGCCGCAAGGAAAGTAGCTAATTGTGTAATAATTATTTTTCGTTCTTTTTCATCTAAGTTCGCAACTATTTCTGTTTTTAATGGTTCACCATGAATGAGAGTATAGTAGCTACAAAGAGGAACCTCATCAGATTCATTTGTATAAATTAGGTGATATTGTGGAACTTCGATTTCTTGTAGTGATTGAGTGAGAATTGTGCACAGTTCTTTTTCTAACGGAATTCGCATTGCATATTCCTGTTTTCGCGGGAAACGAAACAGTAGCTCATCATTTACTATAATCGCTACATTATCCCATCCTTCTTCATTTTGTTTATAGGAATGTATAGAAAGATTAGGCAAAGCTTCTTTTATATATTGTTTGTAAGAGTCCATAATTGTTCCTCGTTTCTAAGTTATTCCACTTTATGATATCAGAATTTTCTTTCTATATGTTAAAATATAATTATCATTATGAAGAGGGGCGGGAGTGTTATAAAGAAAAGACTATTAATCACTTCTCTCTGTATCGTTTTTGGATTGTTTTGGTCATATAAAGAAGAGGTTTTTGCGGGCTATAAACCGATTGATCAGTACGGATTAAATAAGGAATTAAAAAACAAAGGTATAGAAACTTTAACTCATAATGAAATGAAAAAGGTAGGAGAACATTTTGTGACCGAGCAACTATCAGTTTTTGAGTTTACTAATAAAGAAGATGTGAAACGAAAAGGTGAAGAACTATTTTTAAATAGAGGGTATGAACAATTAATGAAAAATTATTATCCAAATCGTTTTCAGGATTTAGAGTATAAATTTATAAACGAGGAGATACGTGAAGTGACGGATGGAAGTTTTCTCTATCAAACTGTAGCGTACGTGGCGGGTACTGAAAATGGTAAGAGAAGCGAAATGAAATTGAATTATGAAATGAAAATTGTAAAGGTTAATCATGCATTAAAGGTGTTAGAACAAAAACAGTACGTACAATAAAGAGAAATATGAACCAGTACCATAAATAGCGGAATAAAAAATCCCCCAGTTCTTTGAGGGATTTTAAAGATTTTCATTTTGTTGACCAAGTTCTTTTTGAGCAATATATAAATTTCCTTGCTCGACTTGTTTCTGAGTAAGAACAGAATCACCTGCATACCCTTTTTGTGTTTTTACAGTTCTTTTTGAACGATTGGAATTTTGTTTCTTCATATAATAAATCACCTTCCATCAAAAATAAACGAAAATGATAAGCACAAGCAATACAGCGGCAAAAATGGTAATCCCCATTAAAAACGAAGTGTTTTTATATTTAGGTTGTTTATGTACATCTTGCCGATATCCAGGTGAAATTTCAGGGGCGAATTCTTCGTCGAATGATTGCTTTTTTTCTTTTTCGTCCATATGTATCCACCTTTCTTTTTCATTATATTATACGTTACAAGAAAAAATATGCATAAAGAAAACAACCGCTATATTATGAGCGGCTGTTTTGCGTTGTATATTTTCTCTGAACTTGAAAGAGACGGATAAGGAGGAAGGTTGCTCCAAATGCTAGACCGATAATAAGACCGATCCAATATCCTTTTGCTGCCCAATCAGTATAGGTTGCTAATATGTAACCGAGAGGGAGACCAATTACCCAATAGGCGATTAATGTCATAATTAAGGCGACATTTACATCTTTATAACCACGTAGTGCCCCTTGTACAGGAGTTGCAATTGCATCTGAGATTTGAAATAAAATCGCAAATATAAGAAATTCTTTTGCTAAATGATGAACTTGTATATCTGTCGTATAAATAGAAGCAATTTCATCATCAAAGAAGTAAAGAAGAATGGAATATAATAGGGCGAATGCAAGTGCTAAGCCAATCCCGATAAATCCATATTGTTTTGCATTATTATATCGTTTCGCTCCAACTTCAAATCCAACAGAGATGGTCATGGCCATTGCTAAACTTAAAGGAGTCATATATAGCAAGGAAGCGAAGTTCATAGCTGCTTGATGAGCTGCGATTGTTGTCGTACTAAAATTACTCATCATAAGTGTTACTGCAGCGAAAATACTCGTTTCAAAAAAGATAGCAAATCCGATAGGGACGCCAAGTTTTAAGAACTCTTTCCAACTAGAAAGAGAAGGGCGATATAACTGTTTAAAAATATGGAAAGATGCAAAAGGCTCTCTCGTACGAATAATCATAACGGTAATAATTAAAATGCACCAATAGGTTGCTGTAGAAGCAATTGCTGCTCCGACACCACCGAGTTTTGGAAAACCGAAATGCCCAAAAATTAATACATAATTTAATATTACGTTAATAGGTAATGATAGTAACGTAATAATCATCGTTGTGCGAGTTTTTCCTAATGCATCAATAAATCCACGTAAAACAGTGTAAGTAAATAAAGGAATAATTCCCATTGCAATAATACTTAAAAATTGTGCTGCAATACGTTCTACCGGTTCTTCTAATCGCATGCCATTTAAAATGGGTGTAACAGCGAAAAATCCAATAAGCATAACGACGAAGCTAGCGCAAATTGCTAAATAGACTGCTTGTATGATGACTTGGGGAACATCTTCTTTTTTCTTGGATCCAACGAGTTGCGCAACAATTGGAGTTGTAGCCATCAAAATACCTGTTAATCCCGTACTAACTGGAATCCATATACTCGTTCCGATAGCAACCCCTGCTAAATCAATAGGGCTTGCATGTCCTGACATTGTTGTATCAAAAAAGCTCATTGCAAATAATGACATTTGCGTAACAAAAATCGGGAAAAATAGTAATACAAATTGCTTTAATTTTTGTGAGAATGTACTAGTTTCTTTCATAAAATCCCCTTTCTACGTAAAAAAGAAAACTCTTACTATCATACAATTTAATCAAAAAATAGAAAAGGAATAAGCTTATTAAAACTACGGTTTGACTATAAAAAAGGATGCACTTTGAAAGGGGATAAGGTATTATGGTAAGGTATGAAAAAATTACATATTATTAGTTATTAAGGAGGCACTACTCGTGGCTGATTGGTTAATTGGAATAATCATGGGTGCTGTTGAAGGTTTAACAGAGTTTTTACCAGTTTCATCAACAGGGCATATGATTTTAACAGGTCATTTACTTGGATTTGACGATGAGAGAGCGAAAGTTTTCGAAGTTGTTATTCAATTGGGATCGATTTTAGCAGTTGTAGTTATATTTTGGAAGCGTCTATGGTCTTTAGTAGGTATAGGGAAAGTAACAGACGGACCATCGTTAAATTTATTACATATTATTATCGGAATGATTCCTGCCGGCGTACTTGGCGTATTGTTCCATAGTGCGATTAAAGAAGTTTTATTTGGGCCAGGCCCAGTTGTCATTAGCTTAGTGGCTGGTGGTATTTTAATGATTGTTGCTGAGAAGTTTTCAAAACCAAGTACAGCAAGAACATTAGATGAAATCACATATAAGCAAGCATTTACAATCGGAATGTTCCAATGTTTAGCACTTTGGCCAGGATTTTCTCGTTCTGGTTCTACAATAAGTGGTGGTTTATTAGCTCGCGTGTCACATACAGCGGCAGCTGAATATACATTCATTTTAGCAGTACCAATGATGGTAGCTGCAAGTGGCTTAGATTTAATTAAAAGCTGGGATATATTAAGTGCGGCTGATATACCGCTATTTGCAACAGGATTTATTACGGCGTTCGTTGTTGCAATGCTTGCAATTGTTTCATTCTTAAAATTATTATCTCGTGTAAAACTAACACCGTTTGCTTACTACCGTTTCATTTTAGCTGCGGTATTCTATTTCTTCATTATGTAAAAAAAAACTGCCGAGTTCGGCAGTTTTTTTTTTATTTTACTACTTTTTCCATCATGCTTTCCATTACATGTTCCCAAAGAGAAGTGTCATCAGCTAATGTGGCACGGAAATTAGCGTACATTTCTTTTTGTTTCTCTTCGAATGTTGGATCTTCTTTTTCAGGCAATGTAGCGCGCATTGAAGTTACTAACTCTTGTACTTTTGGAGCACGTGGTCCCCAAACGGCTTGTTCGTTTCCATCTTTATCAATGAAAATAAAGATTGGAATCGCACGTGCTGTTCCGTTTGTTAAATATTGATCCATTAATTCTAAGTTTTCATCGCGAATTAATAATGACATATCAATATTTGCAACTTCAGAAATTCGTTTCATAACAGGTACGCATAAAAGAGCATCGCCACACCAATCAGCTGTTAATACGATAACACGCCAGCCATCATTTTGACGTTCTTCTAATACAGGAAGTAATTCATTTGGAATTAAAAAATTATTGTAAATGTGCAGTAGCTCGTATTGATTTACTTTCATTTCATTCACATATGTATCAAAGGACATACCTTTATCAGCCCATTTTTGTAAGTTCATAAGTAACACCTCTTTAGTATGATTTGTTTTCATTGTACCAATTTTTATATAGAAAAGCTTGTATTCTTACTCTTTCTTGTCACTTAATAATTTACTTAATAGGAAAAAGAATAGTACGACACATAATTCAGCTATGTTGGATAGTTGCACGCTCTCTATCCAATCGTCAGCGGTATGAATGACGAACCAATCTAGCGTAATTTCAATGATTGCGAAAAGAGTAATAGAAAGCCAATTTGGCATGTTTTGTGTCATTGGATATAGCAGTGCCTTGAAGAAAACGAAGATGAAAAATATAATACCATCTAAGAAAGTAATTAATAAAAAAAATAGAAGTAAGGCAGTGCGCGATCGATACTCTACACCAGTAATATGAAAGATTCCTACATATATAAAAAATATAAATGCAAAAATTACAATGAGGAACAGAATAACAAAACCAATGATCAAAGTTTTATCTTTTAGATTGAAATTCGAAAATTTGTCTTCTTCACCCACTATCCCAACTCCTTTTTTTGGAAATTTAACTTCATTTTATCATGAAATATCTATTAAAAAACTACGAATTATGGGAAAATAAGGTGACAAAAAGTAAGATTTCATGTAAAATTATTAATAAGGTTTTTATTTAATCAAATGAAATAAAAGGGGCTGTCAAAGTTGTCTCAAAATCGAGAGCAATTAATGGAAGAACTATCGACAAATGTTTTTGCTATGTTCCGCACGTTGCGTAATGATATTGGAAAAATATTTGGTGGTTACATACCGTGGAATGAGTTCATCGTCCTTAGAATATTGAATCGTACGAATAAAGAAATGGTATCACGTGTGGCGAATGAGTTAAATGTGTCGAATAGTCATATTACAGCTGTTACAGAAAAATTAATTAATAAAGGTTTTGTAACTCGTTCACGTTCTACGTCAGATCGCCGAGTTGTATATTTGGAGATTACTGAACAAGGAAAAGATTTAGTTGCAAAAATGGAAGGTGCAAAAAAACAATATTTGCAAGAAAGATTTTCTACGCTCTCAGAAGAAGAAATGAATATAATGATATCTATTTCGAAAAAACTTATTTAAGTCATTATAAGTAAGAAAACGCTTACACTTCAAAAAAAGAAGACTTTCCTTATATGAGGAAGGTCTTTTTTCGTATGTAAAAGATTATAAAAAAGAAAATATGTAACATACTACTAATAAAGGAAGGGGGCAGAAATATGACAAATCGAAATGGTAGTAAAGGGAGCGGAAATCAAGGCTCACCGAAATCAGGGCAATTTCAACAAGAGTTTAGTGCAGAATTTGAAACTGGTAACGATAATAAAGGAAAAGAATATCGTTCGAAAAAGGGAAGTAAATCAAAAAAGGAGTGAATCATTTCACTCCTTTTTTGATTTAAGATGCGGCAGATTGATCTGTATTATATTTTTCTTCTGATTTTGCGACAATCATTGCGCAAATTGCATCACCAGAAATATTTACAGCTGTTCTTGACATATCTAGAATGCGGTCAATACCGATAATTAAGGCAATACCTTCTACCGGTAGATTTACTTGATTTAAAACCATCGTCAGCATTACAAGCCCAACACCTGGTACACCAGCAGTGCCGATACTAGCTAGTACAGCAGTTAATACGACTACAGCTAGTTGGGAAATAGTAAGTTCAACGCCGTATACTTGAGCGATAAATACAGTTGCTACACCTTGCATAATGGCAGTACCATCCATATTAATTGTTGCACCTAGTGGTTGTACAAAAGAGCTAATTGCTTTTGGAACACCAAGCTTCTCTTGTGCGGTTTTCATTGCAAATGGAAGAGATGCATTAGAGCTAGATGTACTAAATCCAATCGCCATTACTGGTCCGAAATGTTTAAAGAAACGGACAATGCTTTCTTTTGCCAATACTTTTAATAAGCCACCATATACGAAGACACCGTGAATAATAAGTACTAGCATAACGACAATCATATACTTGAACATCGCAGCGACGCCTGCAAGACCCATTTTACCGACGGATGAAGCAAGCAACCCAAATGTTCCGATTGGAGCTAATTTCATAACGAGATTAACGAGATACATCATTAATTCGTTGCCCTGTTCAAGTAATGAATGAATACCTTGGACACGTTTTCCTAAAATAGCTATACCAAGTCCAATTAATACGGCAAAGGCAATAATTTGTAACATGTTTCCATCAGCCATCGCTTTTGCTGGATTATCTGGTACGATATTTAGCAATGTATCGACGAAAGATGTTTCGGTTTTTGCACCTTCATATTTAAGCCCTTCGGTTTTAAAATTACCACCAGATCCTGGTTGTATAATCAGTGCAAATGTAACTGCAATAGAGATGGCAACGGCTGTAGTTACAAGAAAGAATGAAATTGATTTTAAACCAATTCTTCCAAGTTGCTTCGGATCTCCAAGACCAGCAGCTCCAAGTACGATAGAAATGAATACAACAGGGACAACTAGCATTTTAATGAGGCGAATAAACAATTGACCAAGTGGATTGAACACATATTGATTTAATGGTTCAAAAATGGATGGTGCAGCTAAATTTAAAGTGAGTCCGACAACTAAACCGAGAAATAATGCAATTAAGATTGCCTTTGTTTGTTTCAATAAAATCCCCCCTTATTTTTTGTAAAATAGCTTTCTACATTAATTGTACCGAAAAACTACCTATTTTGACAATATTTTCTGAATATTTCGTACAAAAAGTATCTATTTAAATATAGATTGCTTTTACTAAAGTAAGCAGAAAAAGCTAAATAAACTATTTAGAAAACAAAATAGACCATCACATAGGATGGTCTAGGGAAGGGGACAATTTATGTCAATTTAATTAGGGATGGAAGTTGTTCAAGACACTGGGGAATGTCTTATAAATTAGGGAGGAACAACTTCGATACATATACTATAAAAGATAGATGTGACCGGGGTGTGAACATAGAGTGAAAGAGAGAGGGAGTTTTAAATAGAAGATAGAAAGACAAAAAATAAGACCATCACGCAGGATGGCCAAAGGAAGGGGACAAATTTATGTCAATTTAATTAGGGATGGAAGTTGTTCAAGACACTGGGGAATGTCTTATAAATTAGGGAGGAACAACTTCGATACATATACTATAAAAGATAGATGTGACCGGGGTGTGAACATAGAGTGAAAGAGAGAGGGAGTTTTAAATAGAAGATAAAAAGACAAAAAATAAGACCATCACATATGATGGCCAAAGGAAGGGGACAATTTATGTCAATTTAATTAGGGATGGAAAGCTGTTCAAAGACACTGGGGAATGTCTTATAAATTAGGGAGGAACAGCTCCGATACATATACTATAAAAGATAGATGTGACCCCTATGTGAACATAGAGTGAAAGGTATGAGGATTTAAGAAATGATACATATAAAATGATTGTTGCGAGAGTTGTAGAGTAAGGATAAATATAATAGAAAGAGTCTTGTCATAAAATGAAGTGAAGTTCGAGTATAAATAAAAGTTGAAAACTATGAAAAAAAGGATTATGCTCAACTATATTATAAGAATATAAGGTTTATCCTGCTATTTAAGGTTTTTTATAAGCCTTTAGTTATGAGGGGCAAAAAGGGAGTTAGTGAATATGGAAGTAACAAAAAGACAAAGACTGTATAATCGTTTTATACGATTAAATCCACCACAAATATTAGCATTAGGTTTTTTCTGCTTAATTGTGGTTGGCGGTTTGTTATTAAAGTTACCATTCGCAACGAAAGTACATATTAGTTGGGTAGATGCTTTCTTTACCGCAACGTCAGCAGCGACTGTAACGGGATTGGGAGTAGTAGATACTGCAAGTACGTTTACAATGTTCGGCGAAATTGTAATTATGTTTTTAATTCAAACAGGCGGTCTAGGTCTTATGACAATTGCCATTTTAATTGTTTGGGTATTAGGTAAAAAAATCGGATTACGTCATCGCTTATTAATTGGAGAGGCATTTAATCAGACAAATATAGGTGGTCTTGTAAAATTAGTAAAACGTGTCTTTATATTTTCAATTTGTATTGAGTTTATTGGAGTCATCTTTTTATCATTTCGTTTTATTCCAGAGTTTGGCTTTGGAAAAGGTGTATACTATAGTATTTTTCACGTAATCGCATCTTATAATAATGCTGGATTTGCTCTATGGCCGGATAATTTAACAAGGTATGTAGGCGATCCGATTATTAATATTGGGATTTGCTCTTTAATCGTAATAGGCGGTCTCGGATTTACCGTACTAATTGATATATGGTATAGCCGTAGTTTTCGAAAACTATCGCTTCATTCCAAAATCATGATTATTGGAACGGTAGCGCTAAATGTGATAGCGATGATTGTGATTTTTGTATTGGAATATAATAATGTGAAGACGTTAGGGAATTTACCGTTAAATGAAAAGTTATGGGCTTCTTTTTTCCAAGGGATTACTCCTCGTACGGCTGGATTTAATACAGTTGACTACGGGGGAATGGAAGAATCATCTATATTATTTACGATGGTTTTAATGTTTATTGGTGCAGGAAGTGTATCAACAGGTGGAGGGATTAAATTAACAACGTTTGTTATTTTAGTTACATCTGTTCTTTCTTTCTTTAGAAAGAAAGAGGAAATCGTATTATTTCAGCGCACAATTAAAATGTCGACAGTAACGAGAGCATTAGCAATTGCCGTTGCTAGTCAAATCCTTATTTTTGCAGCAGTATTTATGTTAATGCTTACAGAAGACTTCAGTTTTATTCAGTTACTATTTGAAACAATTTCAGCGTTTGGAACAGTAGGATTAACGATGGGAATTACTGCAAAGTTATCAGCGTTTGGAAAATGTATGATTATGTTTGTTATGTTTTGTGGATTAATCGGACCGTTAACACTTGTATTTTCTTTAGCGCGACCAGCAAAACAAAAAATTAAATATCCGTCAGAAGATGTATTTACAGGATAAGGTATCCCGCATAAGCGAGATACCTTTTTCTTTTTAAAAGAGGGAGAACAATAAGCCGATAAGCGCTACTCGGAATAAAATTGCAATGAGTGCTGCAATTCCACCGACAATCGCAGCGATACCACCAGTTACAGTAGCTCCGCGGTTATAAGCGTAAATACCTAGTAGTACAGAAACAAGACCGAATAATGTTGGGAAGGTGAAAAGTGATAAGATAGATAAGGCAAGAGCGATAAAGCCAGCCGTTGATCCAGCAGCGGACGATCTTACATCATCTTTATGTTCCTTCTCATCGTAATCATAATCAATGCGCTGTGGTGCAACCTCAGCTGCATATTCTTCTTTATAGTCACTATAATCACTATCTATTCTATCTCTTTTTTTATACTCATCAAATTTCTCAGTCAAAGTCATGACTCCTTTCATAACAAGGTTCAATAGTAGTATGTATCTCTTTTTCCTTTTTATCCGAGTATGTACAGGGAGTAATATCCATTTAAAAGGTGAAGATTGTTTTTTTGAAATAGGAAAAGTTAGTATGACTTCCTCTATTTTGGAAAGTATAAAAAAGAATAATGAGGAAAGGGTGCAATACATAATGGAACATCCAATTGAAAATTTAATGAAAACAGCAATGACAAATTTAAAAGAGATGGTAGATGTAAATACGATTGTTGGAAGTCCAGTTTCAACAGCTGACGGAAATGTAGTATTAACAGTATCTCAAGTGGCCTTTGGTTTTGGAGCTGGAGGAAGTGACTTTAAAGGTGAATTTATTTCTGAAAAACATAATAATGGACAAGGGCAGCATAAAGAGAATAAGCAAAGTCATCCATTTGGAGGCGGAAGCGGGGCTGGGGTTTCTATTAGCCCAGTTGCTTTTTTAGTAGTTGGTTCTAACGGTGTGCAAGTATTGCATCTCAATAGTAGTACACATTTAATTGAAAAAGCTTTAAATACCGTACCAAGCACTGTAGATAAATTTGTAAATGGTCGCTAAAGGTGAACTTGCATTTTTTAGGAATTATGATATATTAGAAAAAGTGCGCTTTAGGATGATCGGAATAATTGAACTGTAAATATATATGATGTGTGGAATAAGGGAGAGGAATTTATGATTAATATCAAAAACTTAGTAGTTGGCTTATGTATGTTAGTAAGCGGTTTTGTTGTATATGTAATAAAAGAAAAAGCTCCATTCTAAAACAGACAAACCGTTATTGTCTGTTTTAAATTTGTGAAAAATGTTGACAAGTTGCTATATTGATGTTAAAATTTTAATTCGTGTCTCGGTTACAGCTAGTGTAAAGTAAATAAATCTTATAAATATAATACGAAAAGTTTGCGAAAGATCGGGTAGTTTTACCAACAACTTTTGTGAACAAACCCTATAAATTATAATTATAGGCTTTATAGGTATACTAGTGAATCAAGGAGCGGTCAGTGGAACCGTAATGATGAGAGAGAGGTAGGGCTTTCATCCAGTATATGTTACTTTCCCGTTAGGTGAATATAAAAAAGAGGACTCCTTTTCAAAAGGGGTCCTCTTTCTTTTTTGTATTGAATTTAAATGCGGCTCTCAACTTGCTGGCAAATTTCATCTGTTGTTAAACCGTGGGCGTTAATTACCGATCCTTTTATTGATGTATCTGCAATACCCATCATATTAGAATCTTGCCCAGTTACAACGCAACAGTCGCATCCTTGTGCGTCATGTTCCGAGTTAATTGTAATGACTTCATGCCCCTGTTGCTGAAGAGCTTGTTGGACATCTGTTAACGAATTTTCAACACCAATTTTAGCCATAATTCTCACCTCCTACCATCTAGTTGTTAGTATGCTCAAGTTCATCGTATATATTTATATAAAGACGGTAGGAAGCATATATTTATCTGTTATTTACGGGTAGTCTGATTAAAGTACGACTTTATTTAGTCGTTATATACACCAGTAAGCATTTGACTTACGAATTGATCGTTTAGAGTATCTTGGGCGGAAGAAGTATTTGAATGAATGTCGATTGAAGCAATGAAATTGTTATATTCTTTATTATTTGGTTCTACCTCTACATAATTATCAAATTTACAAAAACCTTTCGTATCCATTAGATCAAATAGTTGAAGCATCTCTACTACCTCTTGTCTCGTTCCTTTAATTTGTACACACGCCATATTGATTTCCTCCTTCATTTTGACAAATTGTTTTTTAAAAATAGGATTATGATTCCGAAATGAAAAATATGAATGTTATTTTTAGACAGCGTTATTTTTGTTATTTTCCCCCTTTTTCAGCAAAAGTCGTTGTATATTCCCGAATTTATAAAAACGGACGTCCGTTTATTGAATACAATAGATTCGTATCAATTGACGAAAATCCTTCTTTTAAACAAATATTTTTTTAATGGAAATTGACGAAAAAAATTTTTTGACTTTTTGTAAACGTTAACAATGTTGTTAAATCAATATAATTAAAGATGTACGTACGAATAAAAATTATAAATTTTCTAAAAATTCACTTGATTTATTTAGAAAGGAGAGTAAACTAGGAAACAATAAAAAATTCATAGAACATAGGAGGCGCTTTCCAGTGAACGAGCAATGGATTTTCTTAAATGGAGAATTTGTTCCAAAAGACGAGGCAAAAGTATCAGTATATGATCATGGTTATTTATATGGAGATGGAGTATTTGAAGGAATTAGAGTTTATAGCGGTAATGTTTTCCGTTTGAGAGAGCATCTTGTCCGGTTATATGAATCAGCAAAATCCATCATGTTAGAAATTCCATATTCTTTAGATGAAGTAACGAATATTGTTGTTGAGACGATTCGACAAAATAAATTATCTAATGGATACATTCGCCTAGTTGTATCGAGAGGAGCAGGAAATCTTGGGTTAGATCCTGATTCTTGTAAAAAACCGAATGTAGTAGTAATTGCAGAGCAACTATCTTTATTCCCACAAGAATATTATGAAAAAGGGATTCCAGTTGTAACAGTTGCAACGCGCCGAAACCGTCCAGATGTATTGTCGCCTCAAGTAAAATCTTTAAATTACTTAAACAATATTTTAGTTCGCATCGAAGCGAAATTGGCTGGAGTACAAGAAGCGCTTATGTTAAATGATCAAGGATACGTAGCTGAAGGCTCAGGGGATAACGTATTTATTGTAAAAGGAAATAAATTAATTACACCACCAAGTTCTGCTGGAGCGTTAGAAGGCATTACACGAAATGCTATTTTAGAAATTGGTGAAAAACTTGGATATGACGTTAGAGAAGAGTTATTTACAAGACATGACGTATATGTAGCTGATGAAGTATTTTTAACAGGAACAGCAGCGGAAGTAATTGCTGTTACGACAGTAGATGGTAGAACGATTGGTTTAGGGCAAACGGGTCCACATACGAATCGTTTATTAGAAGAATTCCGAAAGTTAGTTATAGAAGATGGAGAGAAAATTTACGAAGAAAATAAAGTTGGATAACAACTTTTTATAACATAAGAAAGCGTTGATAGGGAGGAGTAGTTGATTGTGAAGCCTCACAGAGAGTCGGTGGTTGCTGGAAACCGATGGTTCACGTCGACGAACATCGCCCTTGAGTGCTAAGCTGAAGCATTTGTCTAGGCTTAGACGGTAGCTCCGTTATTAGCTAGACTCATTTTATGGGTCACTGAGGCAAGAGTATTCTTGCAAAGAAGGGTGGTACCGCGAAATCTTTCGTCCCTTCAGCACATAGCTGGAGTGTGGACGTAGGATTTTTTTTATTGATAAAAGTTTTTAAAAGGGGGCTTATAAGAACAATGTCTTCAAAAACGGAAGAGAAACTGGCAACTGGTGCACAGCTATTGTTAGAAGCGCTAGAAAAGGAAGGAGTAGAAGTGATTTTCGGTTATCCTGGTGGTGCTGTTTTACCTCTTTATGATGCACTCTATGACTGTGAAATTCCGCATATTTTAACAAGGCATGAACAAGGTGCTATTCACGCTGCTGAAGGGTATGCCAGAATTACTGGCAATCCAGGGGTTGTCATAGCAACGAGTGGACCAGGTGCTACAAATGTGATTACTGGTCTAGCAGATGCGATGATTGATTCATTGCCACTTGTTGTATTTACAGGGCAAGTAGCAACAACGTTAATTGGAAGTGATGCTTTCCAAGAAGCGGATATTATGGGGCTTACGATGCCAGTGACAAAACATAACTATCAAGTGCGAAAGGCTTCAGATTTACCTCGAATTATTAAAGAGGCATTTCATATTGCTAGAACAGGAAGACCAGGCCCAGTCGTTATTGACCTTCCGAAAGATATGGTAGTAGAGCAAGGCGAACGATGTAGCGATGTGCAAATGGATTTACCAGGATACAACCCTAATTATGAACCGAATCTACTGCAAATAAACAAATTATTACAAGCAATTCAGGTTGCAAACAAGCCATTAATTTTAGCTGGAGCAGGTGTATTGCATGCGAAAGCTTCAAAGGAATTAACAAGTTTTGCTCGTAAATATGAAATTCCTGTTGTGCATACATTACTTGGTCTCGGTGGGTTTCCACCAGATGATGAACTATTTCTAGGGATGGGAGGAATGCATGGTTCTTACACAGCTAATATGGCATTATATGAATGCGACTTACTCATTAATATAGGCGCTAGATTCGATGATCGTCTTACTGGAAATTTAGCTTATTTTGCGAAAGAGGCGACTGTCGCGCATATCGATATTGATCCAGCAGAAATCGGAAAAAATGTACCGACTGAAATTCCTATTGTTGCAAGTGCTAAGCAAGCGCTCCAAGTATTACTTCAACCAGAAGGAAGGAAAGAAAATCATCATGAGTGGATCTCTTTATTAAAGAATAGAAAAGAAAAGTATCCATTCTCTTATAAACGAAATTCTGAAAGTATTAAGCCTCAATATGCAATTGATATGTTATATGAAATTACGAAGGGAGAAGCGATTGTAACAACAGATGTGGGGCAACATCAAATGTGGGCAGCCCAATATTATCCGCTGAAAACTCCAGATAAATGGGTAACTTCAGGAGGACTAGGAACGATGGGCTTCGGATTTCCAGCAGCAATTGGTGCCCAAATTGCAAAGCCTGATGAATTAGTTATTGCAATTGTTGGTGACGCTGGATTTCAAATGACTCTGCAAGAATTAAGTGTGTTAAAAGAACACTCTTTACCTGTTAAAGTATTTATTTTAAATAATGAAGCTTTAGGAATGGTAAGACAATGGCAAGATGAATTTTATAACAAAAGATATTCGCACTCTTTACTATCGTGTCAACCAGATTTCGTTGCTCTTGCGAATGCGTATGGCATAAAAGGGGTTCGCATAGATGATCCACTTCTTGCGAAGAAACAATTGCAGCATGCAATTCAATTACAAGAGCCAGTTGTAATTGATTGCCGTGTACTTCAATCAGAAAAGGTAATGCCGATGGTTGCGCCAGGGAAAGGTGTTCACCAAATGGAGGGAGTGGAAAAAAGGTGAAGAGAATTGTTACAGCAACAGTTCGAAATCAAAGTGGTGTGTTAAACCGAATTACAGGTGTTATGACACGAAGACATTTTAATATTGAAAGTATTTCAGTAGGTCATACGGAATCATCGGACATATCGCGGATGACGATTGTTGTACACGTTGAAAATGAACAGCAAGTAGAGCAGTTAATTAAACAACTTCATAAGCAAATTGATGTTTTGAAAGTATCAGATATTACAGAAGAAGCGATGATTGCAAGAGAACTCGCACTTATTAAAGTAGCAACATCAGTAGCAAGAGCAGAATTATACAGTTTAATTGAACCGTTTCGAGCCGCTGTAATAGATGTTGGGAAGGATTCCATAGTTGTGCAAGTAACAGGTACGCAGGAAAAAGTAGAAGCATTAATTGAATTACTTCGTCCATACGGTTTGAAAGAAATTGCAAGAACAGGTGTAACAGCCTTTACGCGTAGTATGAAAAAGCAAGATAAGCAAGTAATGTTAATTCAATAATCATTTAAATATAGGGGGAAATGAAAATGGCAAAAGTTTATTATGAAAAAGATGTAACGGTAAATGTATTAAAGGAAAAAAAAGTAGCAATCATTGGATATGGCTCGCAAGGTCATGCACATGCGCAAAATTTACGTGATAACGGATTTGATGTAGTAGTAGGTTTAAGAAAAGGGAAGTCTTGGGATAAAGCGAAAGAAGATGGATTTTCTGTATATACAGTAGCAGAAGCAGCAAAGCAGGCTGATGTAGTAATGATTTTGCTGCCAGATGAACTGCAACCAGAAGTATATGAAGCGGAAATTGCGCCAAATTTACAGGCAGGAAATTCTCTCGTTTTTGCACACGGATTTAATGTTCACTTTGATCAAGTGAAACCACCAGCGAATGTAGATGTATTTCTAGTAGCGCCAAAAGGTCCAGGACATCTTGTACGCCGTACATTTGTTGAAGGCGGAGCTGTTCCTGCATTATTTGCAGTATACCAAGATGCAACAGGAGTTGCGACTGAAAAGGCACTTTCTTATGCTGATGGAATTGGAGCGACGAGAGCTGGTGTATTAGAAACGACATTTAAAGAAGAAACGGAAACAGATTTATTTGGAGAGCAAGCTGTACTTTGCGGCGGAGTAACTGCGCTGGTGAAAGCTGGATTTGAAACGTTAGTTGATGCCGGATATCAGCCGGAACTTGCATATTTTGAATGTTTACATGAACTGAAACTTATTGTTGACCTTATGTATGAAGGTGGACTCGAAAATATGAGATATTCAGTTTCAGATACAGCGCAGTGGGGCGACTTCGTATCAGGACCACGTGTTGTAACGGAAGATACGAAGAAAGCGATGGGTACAGTACTAGCAGAAATTCAAGATGGTACATTTGCAAGAGGTTGGATTGCAGAGCATAAAGCAGGAAGACCGAATTTCCATGCGACAAATGAGAAAGAGAATGAACACGAAATCGAAGTAGTTGGACGTAAATTACGTGAAATGATGCCTTTCGTACAGCCGCGAGTAAAGGTAGGGATGAAATAATATGAAGCAGATTTTGTTCATGGATACGACGCTACGTGATGGCGAACAATCACCAGGAGTGAATTTAAATGAACAAGAGAAATTGCAAATTGCAAGGCAATTAGAAAGACTAGGAATTCATGTTATGGAAGCTGGCTTTGCAGCAGCTTCCGAAGGGGATTTTCAATCGGTAAAACGTATCGCGAATACAATTCAAAATGCTACAGTTATGAGTTTAGCTAGAGCGAAAGAAAGCGATATTCGAAGAGCATATGAAGCTGTGAAAGGTGCGGTATCTCCTCGTTTACACGTATTTTTAGCTACGAGTGATATTCATATGAAATATAAACTTTGTATGTCAAAAGAGGATGTGTTAGATAGTATTCATCGTTCTGTTACACTTGGAAAATCATTATTTCCAACAGTACAATTTTCTGCAGAAGATGCGACAAGAACAGCAAGAGATTTTTTAGCTGAGGCAGTAGAAGTTGCGATTCGTGCAGGAGCCAATGTAATTAACATTCCAGATACAGTTGGATATACGAATCCAGAAGAATATTATTCTCTTTTTAAGTACTTACAAGAATCCGTTCCTTCATATGAAAAAGCAATTTTCTCTTGTCATTGTCACGATGACCTTGGAATGGCTGTAGCAAATTCGTTAGCTGCAGTTGAAGGGGGAGCATTGCAAGTAGAAGGAACAATTAATGGAATTGGAGAGAGAGCAGGGAATGCGGCGTTAGAAGAGGTTGCAGTTGCTCTTCATATTAGAAAAGATTTCTATAAAGCAGAGCCTTCTATGACGCTAAAAGAAATTAAAGCGACAAGTACATTAGTAAGCAGATTAACAGGTATGGTTGTACCGAAGAATAAAGCAATCGTGGGAGCGAATGCATTCGCTCATGAATCCGGAATTCATCAAGACGGCGTTCTAAAAGAAGTGACAACGTATGAAATTATTGAACCAGAGTTAGTAGGCGAATCTCAAAACCTATTTGTACTTGGAAAACATTCTGGACGTCACGCGTTTACAGAAAAAATGAAAGAGCTTGGCTATGAATTTACAACGGAAGAACGAGATGCAGTGTTTGAAGCGTTTAAAAAATTAGCTGATCGTAAGAAGGAAATTACGGAGGAAGATTTACGAGCACTTATGCTTGGTGAAGCAGCATTTGCGGCTCAGCAATTTAATATTACGCAACTGCAAGTACATTTCGTATCAAATAGTACACAATGTGCGACAGTTGTACTAAAAGATGAGGAAGGAAATGTATTCGAAGATGCAGCTACTGGCTCTGGTAGTATTGAAGCAATTTATAATGCAATCCAAAGAATTTTAGGATTAGAATGTGAATTGGCGGATTATCGCATACAATCTATTACACAAGGTCAAGATGCACTGGCTCATGTTCATGTTGAATTAAAAGAAGGAACACATCAAGTATCAGGTTTTGGTGTTGCGCAAGACGTATTGGAAGCGTCGGCGAGAGCATATGTCCACGCAGCGGGGAAATTGAAATCTTTTATCCAGCTGGTGAAATAAGTGTTTGATAGGTGAGAGGGGCTATTCTCACCTATCAAATTAAAGTTCTGAAAATTCAGTTAAAAGGAGTGTTGAAATTGGAAAAACGTATCGTTTGTTTAGCTGGTGATGGGGTTGGACCGGAAGTTATGGAAAGTGCGAAGGAAGTATTGCATATGGTAGAAAGGTTATATGGTCATCATTTTCATTTGCAAGATGAGTACTTCGGCGGGAGTGCTATCGATTTAAATGGGCAACCATTACCACAACGAACGCTTGCCGCTTGTTTAGCAAGTGATGCGGTTTTACTAGGAGCAGTTGGTGGACCAAGGTGGGATAGTGCGAAAGAAAGACCAGAGAAAGGATTATTAGCTTTAAGAAAAGGGCTCGGTGTATTTGCGAACGTTCGCCCTGTAACGGTAGAAAGTGCAACGGCACATTTATCGCCATTAAAAAAGGCTGATGAAATTGATTTCGTTGTCGTTCGTGAATTAACAGGTGGGATTTATTTTTCTTATCCGAAAGAACGAACCGACGAAGTAGCAACGGATACACTTACGTATCATCGCCATGAAATTGAACGTATCGTTTCTTATGCTTTTCAATTAGCGAGTAAACGGAAGAAAAAAGTAACATCTATTGATAAGGCGAATGTTTTAGAATCTAGTAAACTATGGAGAACTGTAACAGAAGAAGTAGCACTTCGTTATCCAGATGTTGAACTAGAACATATTTTAGTAGATGCAGCTGCTATGGAGTTAATTCGGAATCCAGGACGGTTTGATGTAATTGTAACAGAAAATTTATTTGGGGATATTTTAAGTGACGAAGCTTCCGTATTAGCTGGATCATTAGGAATGCTTCCGTCAGCAAGTCACGCGGAAAAGGGTCCTTCATTATACGAGCCTATTCACGGATCGGCACCGGATATTGCCGGGAAAAATAAGGCGAATCCAATTGCGATGATGCGCTCTGTTGCCATGATGCTTGGACAATCGTTCGGATTAACGAGAGAAGGGTGTGCAATTGAAGAAGCGATTTCAGCAGTCCTTAAATTAGGAAAATGTACAGCAGATATCGGGGGGACTGAAACGACAACTTCATTTACGAAGGCAGTAATGCAAGAAATGGAAGAGCAAGCGCTAGTAGGGAGAGGAAGATAATGGGGAAAAGGTTGCTAGATAAACTTTGGGAAAGACACGTAGTTGCGACAAATGAAAATGGATTAGATTTATTATATATCGATCTGCACCTTGTTCATGAAGTAACGTCACCGCAAGCCTTTGAAGGCTTGCGGCTTACAAATCGAACGGTACGCAGACCAGATTTAACATTCGCAACGATGGATCATAATATTCCAACGAAAGATGTTTGGAATATTACCGATCGCATTGCGAAGCAGCAATTAGATACACTTCGGGAAAATTGTAAACAATTTCAGGTGCCGTTAGCAGATATCGGAGATGAAGAGCAAGGGATCGTTCATGTTATCGGACCAGAACTTGGGCTCACGCAGCCAGGAAAAACAATTGTTTGTGGTGATAGTCATACAGCAACGCACGGTGCGTTTGGCGCGCTAGCATTTGGTATTGGTACGAGTGAAGTGGAACATGTATTGGCAACGCAAACGTTATGGCAAAGAAAACCGAAAGCGATGGGAATTGAGTTAAAAGGAAAATTACAGAAAGGCGTTTACGCAAAAGATATTATTTTGCATCTCCTTTCAAAGTACGGTGTAGCAGTTGGAACTGGATACGTAATGGAATTTTACGGAGAGACGATTCAGGCTATGGAGATGGAAGAGAGAATGACGCTTTGTAATATGGCGATTGAAGGAGGAGCAAAAGCGGGTATTATCGCGCCGGATGAAAAAACAGTTGCTTATGTAAAAGGACGTAAATATGCACCGAGAGACTATGAAACTTTCGAGAAGAAATGGTTTGAACTTTATACAGATGCAGATGCAATTTATGATTTACATATTTCGATAGATGTTACAGATTTAGCGCCATACGTTACGTGGGGAACAAATCCGAGTATGGGAGTTCGTATTGATGAGAAATTGCCAGAAAAACATGATGTAAATGACGAAAGAGCATTTTCTTATATGGGATTAAGCCCTGGACAAAGTACGTATGATATTCCAGTTCAGCATGTTTTCATTGGATCTTGTACAAATTCCAGGCTCTCTGATTTAGAAATTGCTGCAGCTGTTGTGAAAGGGAGAAAGGTAAAAGAAGGTGTGCGAGCACTCGTTGTACCTGGATCGAAAAGAGTAAGGGACGCGGCGATGCAAAAAGGACTACATCACATATTTGAAGAAGCAGGATTTGAATGGAGAGAACCTGGATGTTCCATGTGTCTTGGAATGAATCCAGATCAAGTACCTGAAGGAGAGCATTGCGCTTCAACTTCAAATCGTAATTTTGAAGGAAGACAAGGAAAAGGAGCACGAACGCATTTAGTTAGCCCAGCAATGGCGGCAGCAGCTGCGTTATATGGTCATTTTGTTGATACAAGAAAGGAGAGTTATGATGGAGCCATTTCGTATTCATAAAGGTACTGCCGCAGTACTTATGAATAATAACATTGATACGGATCAAATTATTCCGAAGCAATATTTAAAGAGAATTGAAAGAACTGGGTTTGGAAAGTTTTTATTTGATGAGTGGCGATATGATAATGAACGACACGAAAACCCTAATTTCCCACTAAATGCACCAGATAGAAAAGGAGCAAGTATATTAATTACAGGTGATAATTTTGGATGTGGTTCTTCAAGAGAACACGCACCGTGGGCACTTGCTGATTATGGTTTCCGCGTAATTATCGCGGGAGGGTTTGCAGATATCTTTTATATGAATTGTATGAAGAACGGTATGTTACCAATTGTAATGGATAAAGAAATGCGAGAAAAGCTTGCCAAAACGGATGCAAGAGAACAAATAGAAGTAGATTTAGAGAATGAAGTAATTACAACAAGTACGCACAGGTTTCATTTTACAATCGAGAAAATGTGGAAAGAGAAATTATTAAATGGTTTAGATGAAATTAGTATTACAATGCAATATGAACAAGAAATAAAAGAGTATGAAAGAAGGATAGCTGCATATTAAAAGATAACGGAATATTTAAAATGTATTTACATTCAGAATTAAGTATTATATACTATGTAAAAATTAGAGGAGAAAGGGAGTAAGTATTATGAAAACAATGCAATCTATTAAAATGCTTACACAACTACATCATCATACATAAAGCCCTTGAACCTAGCGTGAAAACGTGTAGGTGCAAGGGTTATTCCCGTTGTACCTACATGCTACTAAAGAGCCTTGTAGGTATATTTTATCTACAAGGCTCTTTTTATTTTCGGTTTAGGTGCATGAAATAAGCATACATTAGAAAGGGAAAGGTGTGAGAATTTCGATGACAAAATGGAAACGGGCAAATCCAAATGGAACGAGAGATTATTTATTCGAAGAATGTACGTTAATTGAAGAAGTGGAGCAAAAATTAAGGCGTACTTTTTTAGAGAGAGGTTATGAAGAAATAAGGACACCAACAATTGAATTTTATGATGTGTTCGCCTTTCAAAGCAGGCCGATAGATGAAGAAAAGATGTATAAATTTTTTGATGAAAAGGGAAGGATTATCGTATTGCGTCCAGATATGACAATTCCTTTAGCGAGAGTGATCGGAACGCAGAGGTGTGATACACCACTTAAAGTGACGTATAGCGGAAATGTATTTCGAGCGAATGAGTCCCTTACTGGAAAATATAATGAGATCGTGCAAAGTGGTATTGAAATTATCGGTATTGATAATGTAAGAGCTGAAATTGAATGTGTTATAAGCGTCATTCAATCACTTCAAAAGTTGAAGGTGCAATCTTTTACAATAGAGATTGGGCAAGTACAGTTATATAAATGTATTGTCAAAAAGCTCTCCATTCATGAGGAAGAAGAGAAAGTTCTTAGAACATATATTGAAAGTAAAAATTATGCCGCTTTATCCAATTTTATTAGAGATAAGAAATTAGATCGATGTGATGAAACAGTAAAGTTACTGGAGAAATTACCGAGGTTATTTGGGAATTTAGAAGTGATTGAGGAAGCAGAAAAACTCGCCTCAAGTAATGAAATGAAAATGGCTATTACAAGAGTGAAAGAAATATATGAAGCAATTGAAAAACTAGGCTATGGATTGTACATATCCATTGATTTAGGTATGATTCAACATTTGGACTATTATACAGGTGTTATTTTCAAAGGGTATATATATGAAATTGGGGAAGAAATTGTTAGTGGCGGAAGATATGATGAGTTAATTGGAAATTTTGGAGAAATGTTACCGGCTGTTGGACTCGCGGTGCAAGTTAATCAAATTGTAAAGGCGCTGCAAGAGCAGCAAGAGCCATATGAACGAAAGAGAATAGATATTATGATTCATTACGAGTTAAATAGATTAGCAGAAGCGGAACGATTACGAAATTTACTTCAAAAGGACGGGAAAAAAGTAGCGCTATCTTTATTCTCTAATTTAAATGATACTTTTCAATTTGCTAGAAAAAATCAAATTGTAACGGTCGTTGAGGCAAAGAACGAATCATTAGTGGAATATGTATGGAAAGAGAAATGGGTCGTCCAGAAAGAAGGAGAAACTTCATGCGTAACATTCAAATTGCGTTAACGAAAGGGAGATTAGAAAAACATGTGATTCCGCTCTTTGAGCAGATTGGAATTGATTGTTCAGAGCTCAAAAATAAAGGAAGAAAACTTGTCTTTCAAAGTAAAAATACGGATATCTCATTTATTTTAGTGAAAGCAGTAGATGTTGCTACTTATGTAGAACATGGAGTAGCGGATATCGGAGTCGTTGGAAAAGATATTTTAATGGAAAACGAGAAAGATATTTATGAAATGTTAGATTTAGGAGTAGGCGTGTGTAAGTTTTGTGTCGCTTCTATTCCTACTTATAATCCGAAGAGCTACCGGAAGAAATGCATTGCGACGAAATATCCACATATTACTTCTAACTATTTTCATGATAAAGGAGAGGATGTAGAAATTATTAAAATAGAAGGTTCTGTAGAAATTGCTCCTATTCTTGGATTGGCAGATGCGATTGTTGATATTGTTGAAACAGGAAAAACATTACAAGAAAATGGACTCATTGTATTTGAGGAAATGTATTCTATATCTGCTCGAATGATTGTAAATAAGGCTGCATTAAAAACTAAAAAAGACGAAATATTCAGTATTATAAATATGATGGAGCAAGAAATTTTGTCAGGAAAATAGGGGGACTTGTAATGGAGATCGTTTTTGAAGATTTTCAAAAGGCGTTATCGAAAATAAAATTGCTACGAGAAAACGCTAATATAATAGAAGAAACTGTTCAAAGAAATGTAAGTGAAATCGTTCAAAATGTAAGGGAGAGTAGGGATGAGGCCTTATCTTTTTATACAAAAAAGTTTGATGGTGTAAAGATGAAAGAGTTTCGTGTAAGTGAAGAAGAAATAAAACGAGCGAGTATGTTTGTAGAGAATTCATTTTTAGAAGCGTTACAAGAGGCGAAGAAAAACATTATTTCGTACCATGAAAAGCAAAAAAGACAATCGATGTTCGATTGCGCGAGTAAAGGCATCATGAGAGGACAAATCATTCGGCCATTAGAGAATGTAGGCGTATATGTGCCAGGCGGAACTGCTTCGTATCCTTCGTCAGTATTAATGAATGTATTGCCAGCAAAACTCGCTGGTGTGAAAAAGATTGTAATGGCAACACCGCCAAGAGAAGGAGGAATTGATCCACATATTTTAGTTGCTGCAAGTCTTGCAGGAGTAGATGAAATTTATACGATAGGTGGTGCGCAAGCAATTGCTGCTTTAGCATACGGGACGGAATCGATTCCGAAAGTGGATAAAATAGTTGGACCAGGAAATTTGTACGTCGCTCTAGCGAAACGAGAAGTATATGGAATAGTAAATATTGATATGATTGCTGGACCGTCAGAAATTGTAGTTATTGCAGATGAAACCGGCAATGCAAAATATATTGCTGCTGATTTATTATCACAAGCAGAACATGACGAGAGAGCGACAGCAATTTGTATTACAACAAATATAGAGTTAGCAAAAGAAGTAGAAAAAGAGATAGAAAGGCAGTTAGAAACATTACCAAGAAGCGAAATTGCACGTGAATCAATAAAGAGAAATGGGGCCATTTTTATCGTTCCTTCTTTAGAGGAGGCGCTAAAGTTATCGAATGAAATTGCCCCGGAACATTTAGAGTTACATATAAAAGAACCGATGAATGCTCTAGCTTATGTGAAACATGCAGGATCTATCTTTCTTGGACCATATGCACCAGAACCGCTCGGGGATTATTTAGCAGGACCGAATCACGTGTTACCGACAAGTGGAACGGCAAGGTTTTTCTCACCGTTATCAGTCGATGATTTTGTGAAAAAATCAAGCTTTCTGTCTTATACAGAGGAAGCATTAAGAGATGTCCAACATCATATTGTAGAGCTTGCCAATAAAGAAGGGTTACATGCGCATGCGAGAGCAATTCAAATAAGATTTGAGGAGGAAGAATAATGCGTGAGTCTAGTCAAATACGTGAGACGACAGAGACAAAAATAAAATTAAGTTTACAGCTTGATGATGGGAAGAACGTTTCTGTACGAACGGGAGTTGGTTTTTTTGATCATATGCTAACTTTATTTGCAAGGCATGGAAGATTCGGTTTGCAAGTGGAGGCAGAAGGGGATGTATTCGTTGATGCACATCATACAGTTGAGGATGTTGGGATTGTACTCGGAAATTGTTTGAAAGAAGCATTGCACAGTAAAGAGGGGATTAACAGGTACGGCTCAGCATATGTACCGATGGATGAGTCTTTAGGCTTTGTTGCAATTGATATAAGTGGACGCTCATATATTGTATTTCAAGGAGAATTAACGAATCCGAAGCTTGGGGATTTTGATACAGAACTAACGGAAGAATTTTTTAGAGCAGTTGCTCATGCTGCCAATATTACATTACATGCTCGTATTTTATACGGAAGCAATACACATCACAAAATTGAAGCGTTATTTAAAGCGTTTGGTAGAGCGCTTAGAGAAGCAGTCGAAAGAAATGCCAATATTACTGGTGTAAATTCAACGAAAGGGATGTTGTAATTGATTGCCATTATAGATTATGGAATGGGAAACATTCGTAGTGTAGAACAAGCATTAAAGCATATTGGAGCAGCGTATATCGTAACGAGTGATAAAGAAGAGATTTTTAGAAGTGATGGAGTGATTTTACCAGGAGTAGGTGCATTTCCAAAAGCGATGGATGTATTGGAAGAAAAAGATTTAGTACGTGTGTTACAAGAAATTGGGCGTTCCAGAAAACCACTTCTAGGTATTTGCCTAGGAATGCAGCTTTTATTTGAAAAAAGTGAGGAACTACAAGACTGTAACGGGTTAAGTTTATTGCCAGGCGTTATTCGAAAGTTAAAGGTTCCTTATAAAATTCCTCATATGGGATGGAATGAGTTAAAGAAAGAAGGAGAAATAGCGCTTTGGAATGGAGTAGAGGACGGTTCTTTCGTATATTATGTCCACTCTTATTACGCAGATTGTCCAAATGAAATTGTATATGGAATAAGTGAATATGGAGTGAAAGTACCTGGTTTTGTAGCAAAAGGAAATATATACGGTGCGCAGTTTCATCCTGAAAAAAGTGGTGACATTGGCATGCAAATGTTGAAAAATTTTAAAGGAGTGGTAGAAACATGGAAATCTTCCCAGCTATCGATTTAAAAGAAGGGAGATGCGTTAGACTGTATCAAGGAGAATTTAGTAAAGAAACAGTAATGAATGAAGACCCAGTTGCGCAAGCGATTATATTTGAAACATTTGGAGCGAAACGGTTGCACATTGTTGATTTAGATGGTGCAGTTGCTGGTGAGTCGTTAAACTTGTCCGTCATTGAAAGAATTTGCAAGGCAGTACGTATTCCAGTGCAAGTTGGCGGAGGAATTCGATCACTTGTATCCGTAGAGAAATTATTTTCAGTAGGGGTAGATAAAGTGATTTTAGGAACAGCCGCTCTTTATGATAAGCCATTTTTAGAAGAGACAGTTCGTCTATATAAAGAAAAAATCATCGTCGGAATTGATGCGAAAAATGGTTTCGTAGCAACGAGAGGCTGGCTTGATGTGTCTGAAATTTCTTACATTGATTTAGCAAAACAAATGGAGAAGATAGGTGTTCAAACGATTGTGTTTACAGACATTTCGAAAGACGGGACACTTGCAGGACCGAATATAGAACAATTGGAGTTACTACAAAAAAGCGTTTCTACTCGACTGATTGCTTCTGGAGGAATTGCATCTATACAAGATGTGAAAAAGTTAAATGATATGAACATATACGGCGTCATAATTGGTAAGGCTCTTTACGAGAAAACGATTGATTTAGAAGAAGTGCTAGAGGTAACAAAGTTATGTTAGCGAAACGCATTATTCCATGTCTAGATGTGAAAGAAGGGCGAGTCGTAAAGGGTGTAAATTTTATAGGACTACAAGATGTCGGGGATCCTGTTGAAATAGCAGCTTTATATAATGATGCAGGAGCAGATGAAATAGTATTTTTAGATATTACGGCAACGCATGAAGGACGAAAAACAATTATAGATGTTGTAGAAAAAACGGCTTCAAAAGTATTTATTCCTCTTACAGTTGGCGGAGGAATTTCAAGTGTGAAAGATATGTACAATTTACTAAGAGCTGGAGCAGATAAAGTTTCAATTAACTCAGCAGCAGTGCGAAATCCAAAATTAATCGAAGAAGGGGCAGAGCATTTTGGCTCACAATGTATTGTTGTAGCAATTGATGCTAGAAAAGTAGCAGAGGATAAGTGGAATGTATATGTGAACGGCGGAAGAGTTGATACGGGAATGGATGCAATCAGGTGGGCAAAGCGCGTTACAGAGCTAGGCGCAGGCGAAATTTTATTAACGAGTATGGATGCAGACGGAACGAAAAACGGATATGACCTTCGTTTAACAGAAGAAATTTCAAAAAGTGTTTCCGTACCAGTCATCGCGTCAGGTGGATGTGGTCATGCTAATCACATTATAGAAGTATTTCAAAAGACAACAGTTGATGCAGCATTAGCGGCATCAATCTTTCATTACGGTGAGGCGACAATAGGGGACGTAAAGAGAAAGTTAAGAAGTGCAAACGTTGAGGTGCGGCTATGAAACCTAACTTTTCAAAAGGACTATTACCAGCAATTGTAATTGAAGAAGGTACAAAAGAAGTTTTAATGCTAGCTTATATGAATGAAGAAGCGTATGAAAAAACAATAGAAACGAAAAGAACGTGGTTTTATTCTCGTTCAAGAAGGTCGTTATGGAATAAAGGAGAAACATCAGGTAATGTCCAACATGTGCAATCTCTTTATTTAGATTGTGATCAAGATGCAATTGTTGTTGTCGTAAAGCAAGTAGGGCCTGCATGTCATACGGGAGAAAAAACATGTTTTCATTACAAAATTATATAGGGGGATACATATGAAAAACGCCTTTACATTACTATTCGAAACAATTAAAGAACGAAAGAGAAATCCACTTTCTGAATCATATACAAATTACTTGTTTTCAAAAGGAGAAGATAAAATTTTAAAGAAAATTGGTGAGGAATGTACGGAAGTAATTATTGCATCCAAAAATAATGATAACGAAGAGCTAGTGAAAGAAATGGTTGATGTAATGTATCACTGCTTCGTTTTATTAGCCGAAAAAAATATATCATTAGAAGATATTATGGAGGAAGTGACAGAAAGAAATGGGAAGCTTTCGAGAGTAGGGGACAGAAGAGAAATAGATACATTATAGGGGGAATATGTATGAAGGTGGATTATCACATTCATTTAGAAGAAGGGCCATATTCAATAGGATGGCTAGCTAAAATAAATGAATCATTACAACATTATGAACCGCTAAAAGAAGAAAAACATTCTATGGAATGGCTTGTGAAAACACAAGAACGCCTGCAAAGACGTGTGAATGAAGGGCCATTTACAATGAAATGGATTGATTTATATTTAGAAGAAGCTTTGCGAAAAGGGATAAAAGAAGTTGGTATTGTCGATCATTTATATCGTTTTTATGAAGCGAAAGAATACTATGAAACATATGTTGATATTAGTGATTCGGGGCTTGGACGTTTACAAAAGGAATGGTTAGACCAAGTAAGGGTAGCTTCACTACATGATTTTACAAAGGCAATTGAAGAGGCGAAAGAACGGTGGAGTAAAAGAGGTGTTACGCTTAAACTTGGAATTGAAGCAGATTATTTTATTGGTGGTGAACAACAATTACAATCTTTACTCGCATTAGGAGATTTTGATTATGTAATTGGTTCTGTTCATTTTTTAAATGGCTGGGGATTTGATAATCCAGATACGAAAGAATATTTTAAGGAACATGACTTATATGTTTTATATGATACGTTTTTCAAAACGGTTGAGTGCGCAGTTCGTTCTGAGTTATTTGATATTATTGCTCATCTTGACAACATAAAAGTATTTAATTATCGATTAGATGAGAATGAACAACTTTCTTATTATAAGAAAATTGCGCGTGCATTAGTAGAAACAAATACAGCAACGGAAATAAATGCGGGATTGTACTATCGCTATCCTGTGCGCGAAATGTGTCCGAGTCCGCTATATTTACAAGTATTAGCTAAACACGAAGTTCCGATTACACTCTCTTCAGATGCTCATTATCCGAATGATTTAGGAAAATATGTGGAAGAGAATATAAAGACGTTACGTAATCATGATATTGCTCACTTAGCTACATTTACGAAACGAGTTAGAACGATGAGATTACTAGAAGAAGTAACAATTTCAAAATGATCACGATTTTTTGATGAAAACCCATCTTTTTGTTCAAAATAAGAAAGAATAAAAAGGAGGGTAAGAAATGTCGAAACAGCAAAATAAACAAAATGTACAAGGTGCACAGCAACAAGCGTATACTTCTGAAACGAATGCTACATCTCAATCCGTTATTGAGGAACAAATTAGTGATACAGTTGCAGAAGGAACGATCGATGTGAAGCTTGGAAAACAATCGCAAGAAAAAGCATAAGAAGAGGGGGAGACTTGCATCTCCTCTTTTTTTGTGGAAAAGTGTCGATTTTCAAAACTATAATCAAATTCCTTGGTTTTTATATGTGGATTTCTTACAATGAAAGATAAGAGAGATCTTATTTTCTATAGAAGAGGTGTTAGTAGTGGCAAAAATATTAGTAGCAGGGAAAATTCCAGCAATCGGATTAGAACTATTAAAGGATCATGATGTAGAAATGTACGATAAAGAGGAGTTAATTTCTTTAGATGAATTAACAGAGCGTGTAAAAGACAAAGATGCATTGTTAAGCCTACTTTCTACAAAGGTGACAAAAGAAGTGATTGATGCGGCACCTAATTTGAAGATTGTTGCAAACTACGGTGCTGGTTACGATAATATTGATTACTCATATGCCGAAAAAAAAGGGATTGCGGTAACGAATACACCGAAAGTATCAACGGAAGCTACTGCAGAACTAACATTTGCACTTCTTTTAGCAGCGGCACGTAGAATTCCTGAAGGTGATACGCTATGTCGTACAACTGGATTTAACGGATGGGCACCGTTATTTTTCTTAGGCCGCGAAGTACATGGTAAGACAATTGGAATTATCGGCCTTGGAGAAATCGGAAAGGCAGTTGCAAAGCGTGCGAAAGCGTTTGGAATGAATGTTTTATATACAGGACCAAATCGAAAGCCTGAAGCTGAAAGTGAACTGGAAGCAACATATGTAACATTGGAAGAATTATTACAAACAGCAGACTTTATTACAATTAACTGTGCGTATAATCCGAAATTGCACCATATGATTGATGAAGAACAGTTCAAAATGATGAAGAAAACAGCGTATAT
Source organism: Bacillus paranthracis (assembly GCF_001883995.1). GTDB lineage: Bacteria > Bacillota > Bacilli > Bacillales > Bacillaceae_G > Bacillus_A > Bacillus_A paranthracis. The sequence continues at coordinate 39,135 of NZ_MACE01000010.1, forward strand.
TATAAATGCTTCACGCGGACCAATTATGCATGAAGCGGCACTTGCTCATGCTTTAAAAACAAATGAAATTGAAGGGGCAGCTCTTGACGTGTTTGAATTTGAGCCGAAAATTACTGAAGAGCTAAAAGGATTAAAGAATGTGGTACTTGCTCCTCACGTAGGAAATGCAACATTCGAAACGCGTGATGCGATGGCCGAAACGGCGGTAAGAAATATTTTAGCTGTATTAAATGGCGAAGAAGCTGTAACGCCTGTCAATCAAAAAGTATTCGTTACAAAATAAAAAGAAACCTTCCGGAATCGGAAGGTTTCTTTTTATTTTTCTTTATTTGCTCTTTTTGATGGTCTTTGTCTAAGGAATTGAGATAGCATGTACAAAATATATAGTGGAATAGCAATGAATAAGAAAACAGAAAAATTACCGAACCCTGTTTGGTACATTGTGATAATGATGCCCACTAAAAATAGTGTAATAATGATGCTATATCGTGGAATTGGTACATCTTTTAAACTTGGGATACGAATGCGGCTCACCATTAAAAATGCGAACGTTACAAATACTGTAATAAGAACGATTTTTGGAATGGTATGTGAAAATAATGTTAAGAAAGCAACAAGCCCTCCCGCTGCTGTAATCGGTACCCCAGTGAAATATTTCATTGAAGTAGAAGATGGTGTTACATTAAATCGTGCTAAACGATATGCTCCGAAAAGAGGGAATAGCCCCGCTATGTATAGTCCGATGATTCCATAATTAGAGAAAGATGTGTAATACATGAGAACAGCAGGTGCTGCACCAAATGTTACGACATCCGCAAGCGAGTCAAGCTCTTTTCCCATTTGTGAATCAACACGTAATAAACGAGCAACACGCCCATCAAGACTATCTAACATCATCCCGATAAGTACTAAAATAGCAGCTGATTTATAATATCCTAAAGATGCATAGCCGATTGACAAGAATCCACTATATAAATTTCCGAGCGTAAATAAGTTTGGAATAGCTGCTCTATACAAAATCTGATCCCTTGCTTTCTGTAATAAATTCTTAATTAGTGTATGAAAGTTTACTTATTTTATCATACCATAAATTTCTTCTTCACACGAAAGAAATTCCCAATTTGTGAAAGATTTCATATCAGAATGATTTGAAAAATAAGTGAAAAAAGAAGGGGCTGTCTCATAAGTCTCTTTCGAAGTAAGATCACATGAAATTGAAAAGGCAGAAACGTTATAAAATTAACATTTCTGCCCTTCACTTTTTATTCGATTTTGGCTAAAAAGCACTTTTTGGGACAGCCTCTTCTTGTATTATTCAAAGTTCGTTATCATAGTTCCAGTTTTATACCGATTGTTAGGATCGAAACGTAACAAATCTCCATAAATGAGTTTGTCGGAAAGTTTCAATTCTGTTTTTGCTTTTTCAATATTCGGTTGACATAATGAGATGTCTGCTTCTTCACCTGTGTTTCGTTTATAGCACATGTTTTTTGTATACACATAATCTTCCGAAACGAAGCTACCATCACGCATTACCATAAGTGGATCTTCTTCTTTAATAAATAAGTCAGTTCCAAATTCAACTGATTTATTTGTTTTAATACCAAGTAAATGAAGTAGCGTTGGTTTAATATCAATTTGACCAGACACTTTAGAAATGACTTTTCCTTCTTGGCCAGGTACATGAATAATGAGAGGGACGCGTTGTAATTGCATAGAATCAAATGGTGTAATAGCGTCTTTCCCAAGGAACTGAGCCATAGCTGCGTTATGGTTTTCAGAAATACCGTAATGATCTCCGTAAATGACAATAACAGAGTTGTCATACAGTCCTTCTGCTTTTAATTGTTTAATAAATTGTTTAAGAGCTTCATCCGTATAACGAACGGTTGGGAAGTAACGGTTTACAACGCCACTTTCCGAATTAAACTCATCAACATATTGATCTTCTGGATTTAGAAGAAATGGAAAATGATTTGTTAAAGTAATGAATTTTGTATAGAACGGCTGTGGTAAGGATTTTAACTTTGGAATAGATTGTTCAAAGAACTCTTTATCTTTTAATCCCCAACCGACAGACATTTGTTCTGTGCCTACGTAATCATTCAAATTAAAGTAACGATCATATCCAAGTGCAGGATACATTACATCACGATTCCAAAACGCTTTATCGTTTGAATGGAAGACAGCAGAAGAATATCCGTATTTTTTTAATTGTTCGGGTGTAGCTGTATATTCATTTGTTGCGTGAGTAAAGAATACAGAACCGCGATCTAACGGATAAAGTGAATTTTCAACGATAAATTCAGCATCAGAAGTTTTACCTTGTCCTGTTTGATGATAGAAGTTATCGAAATAAAAACTATCTTTAATAAATTCGTTTAAAAATGGAGTAATTTCTTTTCCATTTATTTTTTTATTAATAACAAAACTTTGTGTAGATTCCATTGAAATCAAAATGACATTTTTACCTTTTGCAGATCCAAATAAGTTCTTATCAACTTGCTTATCTTTTGAGTCTGTATAGTTTTTAATTTCAGAGAACCCGTCCCCACTTGCAAATACACGTTCAGCTGAAGATTTTGATTGCAGTGTAATATCAAATAGATGATATGTGTATAAACCTAAATTTTTCACGACAGTTTGACGATCGAATGAGCGTGAGAACATTTGTGGTTTATAAATAACAGAAACAACAATTTGTAGTGCTAATAGAGCTGTTACACCGCTAAAGAAAGTTCTCTTCTCAGAGCGAGAAAGCGGCGTTTTGTCGCAAAATGATGGGAATTTACGCGAAAGAAACATTAAGATGATCGCATCTGCGAATAACAGTAATGTTTTATACGTAAAGAGTTCTTTTATACTCGTCCCTAAATCAGCCATATTATTTGTTTGAAATAATACTGGGAACGTAACGAAATCGTTATAAAACCCATAAAACATTGCATTTCCAAATAAAATGAATGACAGTATAAAACTAATTCCAACTATAATGCGATTTCGGTGTTTAGATGCAAATAATGCAAAACCGAAAAATAAAAGTAACGCAGCTAGTGGATTCATAAAAAGCATAAATTCTTCAAAGAAATTATCAATTTTAATATCAAACGCTAGCTTGTACACAATATATGTTTTTATCCATAATAAAACGACTGCAACGAGTGCGAATCGCAGTTTTGGAAACAGACGTTGTAGCATAATATACTCCTCTCCTAAAAAGCATGACGGTTCTTGTGGGCCTATTTGATTAGCGCCTCATTTTATATATACGAACAGTCCTTTATTATTATGTTTATTATACTATGAGTATCATTATACGAAAATAAAAGAGAGTTGTGGACTTTTTTATAACAATTGAGTAGAAAAAGGGCAGTAGGAGACAATAAAATGGAGTGTCTATGTATGATTATTATCGTGCGCGGAAAGAATCGTGTAACAATACGGAGGTTATAATGCGAAAATTATTATATTTTATAGTATGCAGTAGTGTTATACTTTTTGCTTCACCAAGTGTGTCGGTAGCAGAGTATGATGCACCTCTTATGGAAGATGCCCTTTATTCTGTGTTATTTCCGAAAATAAATAAAGCAATCGAAAAACAATATGGGAGCTTGAAGCCTTATCAATGCCCGAAAATTATTAGTTTAAAAAAAGTGTATAGCGGTACATATTTATTTCAAGCGAGTATTGAAGTGACTAAGTATGAACGTGTTGCAGGGAAAATTGCGCCACCATTTGAGAAGGTAACGATTACATTTAATAACGAAGAAGGTGAATGGGAAGTGACAAAGGTTTCAGTAAAGCGCTTACCAAACGATACGAAACTAAACTGTCAAAAAGCAATATAAAAAATTGTTTGACAAATAAAATGGTCCTTTGGTATTGTTAATAGCAACAATTAGATGTTTGAAAATTAAATAGACTTACCTCATCTACTCTCAAAGGTAGAGGCCGCGATAGGAAAGAGTAAGCTATGGGAGATTTAATGGAATCTGTGATCATAGGTTGAAAGGGACTATTGCCGAAATATAAGAATAACCATCTTATTCATATATTGGGACTGCATTGAATAAATGTAGTACTGTCATAAGATTTATTTTATGGAGAGCTATTTGGAGATGTTGATGCGGTTTCTTATTTTGAGGAGATAACAACTCGTTTATTTTTTCAATATATATTTTTCCTAATAAGAAACGCGTGTGAACATTGTTCCGCGCGTTTTTTGTCTATCTAAAAGCGTGCTGCAATGAATAGAAGATTGGGGTTATGAGTTTTAGAGGAAATAAGGGAGGAATTCAAATGTATTTACACGGCACAAGCCGAATCAATGGGCAAGGACACTTAGAAATTGGAGGGTGCGACACGACGCAGCTAGCAAAACAATATGGAACACCACTTTATGTATACGATGAAGAGTCAATTCGAGGAAAGTGCCGCGCGTTTCATCGTGCTTTTAAAGAAAGTGGGTTCTCTTATCAAGTAGCATATGCAAGCAAGGCGTTCTTGTGCATGGAGATGTGCCGAGTAGCTCGTGAAGAGAATATGTCATTAGATGTTGTTTCTGGAGGAGAATTATATACTGCACTACAAGCAGGATTTCCTGCATCGCGCATTCATTTTCATGGCAATAACAAAACAGATGAAGAAATTGTGATGGCTCTTCAGGCGAATATTGGTTGTTTTGTCGTAGATAACTTCTTAGAATTAGAAATTTTGCATGATTTAGCAGTGCAACATGGGAAATTTGTGAACATATTAATTCGTGTAACGCCCGGAGTAGAGGCGCACACACATGAATATATTACAACAGGTCAAGATGATTCAAAATTTGGATTTGGCGTGTCAAATGGTCAAGCGATGCAGGCAATTGAGCTTGCTTTGCAAAAATCAAATTATAACGTGTTAGGAATTCATTCACATATCGGATCACAAATATTTGAAACGGCTGGCTTTGTGCGAGCGATTGAAGTTCTTCGTCAATTTTTAGAAGCAGTGAGAGAGCGAACAAACTATGTAGTAAAAGTGCTAAATGTAGGGGGAGGATTCGGAATACGCTACACAGAGTCCGATACACCATTAACTCTTGAGACATATGTGCGAGCGGTAACAAGTGCGGTGAGAGAACAATTTACAGTATGTGAATATCCACTACCGGAAATATGGGTTGAACCAGGTCGTAGCATTGTAGGTGATGCTGGAACGACACTTTATACAGTCGGATCTGTGAAGGACATTCCGGGTATTCGGAAATATGTATCAGTGGATGGTGGGATGACTGATAATTTAAGACCTGCTTTATATAACGCTCGTTATGAAGCGATGTTAGCGAATCGAGGGAATGATGAGAACGAGGAAGTTGTTTCGATTGCAGGGAAATGCTGTGAGAGTGGAGATATGTTAATTTGGGATATTACTTTACCGAAAGTTGCCTCTGCCGATTTACTAGCGATTTCTTGTACAGGGGCATATGGGTACTCGATGGCGAATAATTATAATCGGATTCGTAGACCAGCTGTCGTCTTCGTGAAAGGCGGTACATCACAAATTGTTGTAGAGCGCGAAACATATGAAAATATTATTGGGAACGATCGCATACGTATTAAAGAACTTGTTTAAATGAGGAAAAAGGAGTTGTTCGGATGGGCAATTCCTTTTTTGTAAAATAAAATAATTAAAATATATCGGAAAACTAGGATTGAAAAAAATCAGAATTGTGATAAAATACAAATACAAAGCTTATCAAGAGAAGCGGAGGGAACTGGCCCGGCGAAGCTCGGCAACCTGCTTATAGAAAGCAAGGTGCTAAATCCAGCAAAATGGAATCCATTTTGAAAGATAAGGTAAAATATATTACCGAACAGTCTTTTCGAAATGGGAAAGATTTTTTTTATGAATAAAAAGGGGGGCTGTTCGCGTGAGCGTACGGGAACATTTTGAGGAAGTATCTGAGAAAATTGAAGCGATGCTTGCTGATATGAAATATGGTTCAATTACAATTGTTGTGCAAGATGGAAAAGTCATTCAATTAGAGAAAAGTGAAAAAGTACGTTTAAAGTAAAAAGCGCTGACTAGAAAAACTAGAGGCGGTTTTAACCTATTTTTTTAGGTTAAAACCGTCTTTTTGCTTTTACAGGGGGAAAAAACATGTTGACGTATGAAACGTGGGAAGAAAATGATGTTTCATTTTCAGAAGAAGATGAAACGAAAGGCGCGCTATCAGTATTAAGTTGGGCGTATAAAGAATATGAAAATGAAATTGTATACGCATGTAGCTTCGGAGTGGAAGGGATGGTACTGCTGCATCTTATTAACCAAGTAAATCCATCTGCTAAAGTTGTTTTTTTAGATACTAACGTACATTTTCAAGAAACGTATGAATTAATTCAAAAAGTGCGGGAACGATTTCCTTCATTAAATATTATAGAAAAACAGCCAAAACTTACACTTGATGAACAAGCTAACTTGCATGGTAACAAGCTATGGGAAAGCAATCCTAATCTTTGTTGTAAGATCAGGAAAATTTTACCGTTAGAAGAATCATTAGCGAATGAAAAAGCGTGGATCTCGGGGTTGAGGAGGGAACAATCAGAAACGCGTAAGCATACAAAGTTTATAAATCAAGATCATCGCTTTCAATCTATTAAAGTTTGTCCGCTCATTCATTGGACGTGGAAAGAGGTATGGCGATATGTATACAAGCATAGCTTGCCGTATAACCCATTACATGATATTGGATATCCAAGTATTGGGTGTGAGAAGTGTACGTTGCCTGTAGGAGAGGGTGGCGATTCAAGAGATGGTAGATGGGCTGGGAAAGTGAAAACTGAATGTGGTCTTCATTATCAATAAGATGAATCTTGAAATAAAACTAAGAGGGGATATAGAACATGAGTACAGTAAACGAATTAGTAAACCGTGTAGACGAGACATATGACGTATTACAAATTGAAAAAGAAATTGGGCTAGATAACATTGCGTTAAGTGATTTAGAACTATTAGCGACAGGGGGATATAGCCCGCTTACTGGTTTTTTAGGAAAGAAAGATTATGATTCGGTTGTAGAAACGCTTCGTTTAGCTAATGGGAGCGTTTGGAGTATACCCATTACATTACCAGTAACAGAAGAAGTAGCAGAGACGCTAAAAGTTGGAGAGGAAGTAAAACTTGTTAACGGTGGAAATGTATATGGTGTCATTCAAATAGAAGATATTTTTGTGCCTGATAAGGAAAAAGAAGCGTTACTAGTATATAAAACGACGGATGAGGCTCATCCGGGAGTGAAAAAATTATATGAACGACCGAACGTTTATGTCGGTGGGGCTATTGTTCTTACGAAACGCTTTGAAAATAATCCGTTTCCTGCTTATCATTTAGACCCAATTGAAACGAGAGAAGAATTTAAAAAACGTGGTTGGAAAACAGTAGTAGGATTTCAAACGAGGAACCCGGTGCATCGTGCCCATGAATACATTCAAAAATCTGCCCTTGAAATTGTAGATGGACTCTTTTTAAATCCACTCGTTGGGGAAACGAAGTCGGATGATATTCCAGCTGATGTAAGGATGGAAAGCTATGAAGTATTACTTCAAAACTATTATCCGAAAGATCGTGTCTTTTTAAGTGTATTTCCTGCGGCAATGCGTTACGCAGGACCGAGGGAAGCAATATTCCATGCGTTAGTTAGAAAGAATTTTGGATGTACCCACTTTATCGTAGGGCGCGATCATGCTGGGGTAGGAGATTATTACGGAACTTATGAAGCACAAGAAATTTTTACAAACTTTACAGTGGAAGAGTTAGGGATTACACCGTTATTTTTTGAACATAGTTTTTACTGTACGAAATGTGAAGCGATGGCTTCGACAAAAACATGCCCGCATGGAAAAGAAGATCATGTTATTTTATCGGGTACGAAAGTAAGAGAACTATTAAGAAACGGTGAGATTCCGCCAAGTACATTTAGTCGTAAAGAGGTAGTAGAGGTACTAATTAAAGGTTTGAAAAAAGAAGTAGTAACAGAATAGGGAGAGAATGAGATGGATACGAATATTACTTGGCATACAACTTCTGTTTCAAAAGATGAGAGAAGAGTGAAGAATGGGCATCATAGTTTTGTAATTTGGTTTACTGGTTTATCAGCTTCGGGTAAATCTACAGTAGCGAACGCGGTTGCTCGTAAACTATTTGAAAAGAATATTGGAAACTATGTACTTGATGGAGATAATATACGCCACGGTTTAAATAAAGACTTAGGCTTTTCTGAAAGTGATCGTATGGAAAATATAAGACGGATTGGCGAAGTGGCGAAGTTATTTGTAGATCAAGGGACTGTTGTTCTTACAGCGTTTATTTCACCGTTTCGAGTAGACCGAAAACAAGTTAGAGATCTATTAGCTGCAGATGAATTTATAGAAGTGTTTGTAAAATGTCCAATTGAAGAGTGTGAGAAACGTGATCCGAAAGGGCTTTATAAAAAAGCAAGAAAAGGTGATATTAAAGACTTTACAGGTATCGATTCACCGTATGAGGAACCAGAAAAAGCGGAATTAATTGTAGAAACGAATAAGTATTCTATTGAAGAATGTGCAGAACAAATCGTGAAATACTTACAAGAGCGTAGTTTTATATAGGGGGATAAAAAATGAGTTATGAAAAAGTATGGGCTAACAATGAAAAATTAAATCAAACTGAGAAAAATAAATTAAAAAAAGATGGATTGGAAATCTTTAATGATATTCCTTACTATGCAGAGAATGGCTTCGAATCTATTCCGAAAGAAGAGTGGGACGCATTCAAATGGGCAGGGTTGTATTTACAAAGACCGAAAGAAGCGGGTTATTTTATGATGCGCGTAAATATTCCTTCTGGAATTATTACGAATGCACAGGCAGAAGTGCTTGCTTCTATCGCTGAGGATTATGGACGTGACGTAATCGATATTACGACAAGACAGGCGATTCAGTTTCATTGGTTAGAAATTCATCAAATTCCAGATATTTTTAAAAGGTTAGCAAGAGTTGGGTTATCTTCAGCTGGGGCGTGTGGTGATATAACGCGTAATATTACGGGAAATCCACTTGCTGGCATTGATGCAAATGAATTATTTGATACAACGCATATTGTGAAAGAGGTATATGACTACTTCCAACATAATGAAGAGTTTTCTAACTTACCACGTAAATTTAAAATGTCTATTAGTTCTAACATTTATAACGCAGCAAACGCAGAGATTAACTGTGTTGCATTTACACCTGCTACGAAAGAAATAGATGGTGAGAAAAAAGTTGGTTTTCATATAAAAGTAGGCGGTGGGTTATCGGCTCGTCCATATTTAGCTGATGAATTAGATGTATTCGTTTTGCCAGAAGAAGTCAAAGCGGTAGCGATTGCAATTGCTACGATATTCCGTGATTTTGGATATCGTGAAAAACGTCATTTAGCTCGTTTGAAATTTCTTGTTGCAGACTGGGGAGCAGAGAAGTTTAAAGAGAAACTAATAGAATATACAGGACCATTACAAAGTAAAGGAGAAAGTGCTCTTAAAGGCTGGAATGCGGGATACTTTTATGGTGTCCAAGACCAAAAACAAGAAGGACTAAAATATGTAGGTTTTAATGTGCCGGTAGGACGCCTACATGCAGAAGAAATGTTTGAGATTGCAAGAATTGCTAAACAATATGGAAATGGACAAATTCGTACATGTAATTCACAAAACTTCATTATTCCGAATGTTCCGCCAGAAAATGTAACTGGCTTGCTAAATGAGCCGTTGTTTGAAGCGATATCAGCAAATCCGAAATCGTTTATTGGTCACGCGGTTTCTTGTACTGGTATTGAATATTGCAATCTTGCTTTAGTAGAAACGAAAGAAAGATTACGAAAAATTGCCGAATACTTAGATACGCAAATTGCACTCGATGTTCCGATTCGTATTCATATGGTAGGATGCCCGAATTCATGTGGTCAACGTCAAATTGCTGACATTGGATTACAAGGTGTAAAAATGAAAACGAAGGAAAAAGGAATTGTTGAAGCCTTTGAAATATATGTAGGTGGAACGTTGTTAGATGGTGGTGCTTATAATCAAAAGTTAAAAGGAAAAATAGATGGCGAGGATCTACCTGATGTACTCGCATCATTTATAAGTTATTTCAAAGAAAATAAATTACCAGCTGAAACGTTTTATGATTTTGTAGGCCGTGTTGGTGTAGAGACATTACAAACAGCGTTAAATAACGTGTTAGAAGAAGTAATAGCGTCTTAGGAGGGACAATATGGATTTATATCGATTTGAAGCTGTATTAGAGAATAGTATTGTTCCAATTGTTGTTGTTGCTGAAAGTGAAGAAAAGGCATTTAAGATGGCGGAGATTGAACTTGAAAAACATTTTTTACCGTTACCAGAAGTAAAGGAGATTGCTTTATTTGAAAAAAAGAAGATTCGAAAAAGCGCAGCCTTTGTTATTCATGAGTAAGGAACATTGAAATATGAAGAAATGAAAACTTCCATTCCTATATAAGGATGGAAGTTTCACTTTAATAGTAGAAATGAGGAGAGATGATGGGAAAAGTATATATCGTTGGAGCGGGCCCTGGTGATCCAGATTTAATTACTGTAAAAGGATTGAAATGCATTGAGAAAGCAGATGTTATTTTATACGACCGTCTCGTGAATAAAGAATTGCTTTCTTATGCAAAGCCTGAAGCGGATTTAATTTATTGCGGAAAACTACCAAATTATCACACGATGAAGCAAGAGACAATTAACACGTTTCTTATTAAATATGCGAAAAAAGGAAAAGTTGTAACGAGGCTAAAAGGTGGGGATCCATTTGTATTTGGTAGAGGAGGAGAAGAAGCTGAAGCGTTAGCAAAGCAAGGTGTACCGTTTGAAATCGTTCCTGGTATTTCAGCTGGAATAGCTGCTCCTGCTTATGCTGGTATTCCAGTGACACATCGTGATGCAAGTGCAAGTTTTGCTATTGTGACAGGGCATAGAAAAGAAGATGCTGAAGAGGAAGTGAAGTGGGAAAATTTAGCGAAAGGTGTAGAGACTTTAGCTGTATATATGGGGGTTAGCAATTTACCCTACATATGTGAGCAACTGATAAAGCATGGAAAAGATAAAAGTACGCCTGCTGCTATTATTGAGCGGGGAACGACATCTATGCAGCGCACAGTTGTTGGGACGTTAGGAACAATTGTAGATGTTGCGAAAAAAGAACAAATCCAAAATCCAAGCATGATTGTAATTGGAGAAGTCGTCCGTTTTAGAGAAAAAATTCATTGGTTTGAGAAACAGACAGAAGGTACGTATCAAGTAAGTGGAGTGTTATAAAATGAAAGCCATCTTATATATATGTCATGGAAGTCGCTTGAAAGCAGCGAAAGAAGAAGCGGTTGCATTTATTACGTCATGTATGAACCGTGTAGAGGCAAGTATTCAAGAAATTTGTTTTTTAGAGTTAGCGAGTCCAACTATTGATGAAGGGTTCCGTACATGTGTGAAGCGTGGTGCTACAGAGATTATTGTTATTCCAGTTTTTTTATTAGCGGCAGGTCATGTGAAAAAAGATATTCCGTTTGAATTGGAAAAGTTAACTAATCAATTTTTGAATGTTAAAGTGACCTATGGTAATCCGTTTGGTGTATCAGAAACACTTGTTAAATCGGTGTATAGCGGAAGTGGCATTGAACAGGAAGATAAGAATGAAGTGACGTTACTTCTCGTTGCAAGAGGGAGCAGTGATCCTGAAGTACTAAAAGATATAAACTGGATCGCTTCTTTATTTCAAACGGAAGAGAAAATTAAAAAAGTAGAAGTTTGTTATTTAGCAGCTGCCGAGCCGAAATTTGAGGAGAAGTTAAAGGAAGTTGTAGAACGAAAAGAAAAGAATATCGTTGTACTGCCTTACTTGTTATTTACAGGTTTGCTTATGAAGCATATTGAAAAAGAAGTACGCCAATATGAGCTAGATGAGATAAAAATAAGTCCATATTTAGGGAAGAATGAAGCGTTTCAGTATATGTTAATTCAGAAAACGAAGAAATTATTGAAGGGAGATCAATATGTATCCACTTACAGTGCGAGTTGAGAAGAAACGTGTTGTTGTCATTGGTGGAGGGAAAGTCGCGGGATTCAAAATTATTCCTTTACTCAAACAAGGTGCAGATATAGTCGTGGTAAGTCCTGAATTGGATGCAAATTTAGTGAAACTTGTAGAAGAAAAGAAAATTCGTTGGTATCAAAGGGAGTATGAAAAAAGTGATATTAAAGACGCCTTTTTAGTTGTTGCAGCGAGTAGTGATGCTGTATTGAATGAACAAATTGCTGAAGATGTCGCAGAGAATCAATTAGTAAATGTTATTACGAATCCGGAAAGTGGTAATGTTCATTTTCCGGCAGCGATTCATCGTGGATTACTGAATGTGGCTGTTTCTACTGGCGGAGCGAGCCCAAAACTTGCAAAAAAAATTCGAGATGATATCGCAAATAAATATGATGAGACGTATGAATCGTATCTTGATTTTTTATACGAAGTTAGAATAAAGGTGAAAGAATTACAAATAGAGAAAAGAGAGAAAAATATATTGTTGCAAGAGGTATTGAAGTCGATATATGTTCAAAATGAACAAAAAAGAGAATTGTTTTTACAAGAATTAGAGAGAAGAGTTCATATAGGATAATGAGTAAATTGTACTTTACAACTATAAAAATATAATTTATAATCACAAGTAACTTCAATAGATGAAATCGATGAGCAAGAAGAGTATGTATATTTGATACGTTCAGAGAGCTGGGGTAAGGTGTGAGCCCGGTACGATAAGATATACAGAATGGGCTTGCGAGAGGTATGTTGAACATTGTAGTAGGCAACCCGGGTTCCGCCGTTAAAAGGATAGAGTATCGGAGTTTTTCCTGTACTTGAACAAGTGGGATTTATCAATCCAATTGAGGTGGTACCACGGTATTAACATTACATATATCGTCCTCTACATGCATATTTGCGTGTAGGGGACTTTTTTATTTTCTAAAGGAGGTGTGCGAGTATGAAATGAAAGTGTATAATTGATAAAAGTTTAAATATTCAGAAAAGGGGAATTTATGATGAAAGAAACACAGCAATGGACGTCGAAAATAGGCTTTGTACTCGCAGCAGCCGGAGCCGCAGTAGGTCTTGGTGCAATATGGAAATTTCCATATGTTGCAGGTAATGGCGGGGGAGGCGCATTCTTCCTTGTATTTTTACTATTAACTTTATTTATAGGTATGCCACTCCTTTTAGCTGAATTTGTTATTGGACGTAGTACGCAAAAAGAGGCAGTTACAGCGTATAAAGTATTGGTGCCAAATAGCAAGTTATATCCTTGGATTGGTCGTATGGGAGTTGTTACTTGTTTTAGTGTACTATCTTTTTATAGTGTTGTAGGTGGATGGATTTTACTTTACTTATACTATAGTGTGACAGGAAGTTTCTGGAATGGAGTGACTGATTATGGGCAATTATTCGGTGAGACGATTTCAAATCCAGTAAGCGCGATTGGAGCGCAATTTGTCTTTATGCTTTGTACGATTTTTGTTGTAAGTAAAGGTGTAGAGAAAGGGATAGAAAAAGCAAGTAAGTATATGATGCCGCTATTATTTATTTTGTTTATTGCAATTATTGTTCGTGCGTTAACACTGGATGGTGCTTTTGCTGGGGTAGAGTTCTTCTTAAAACCAGATTTTTCAAAGCTGACAGCAGATACGATTTTATACGCGATGGGACAATCATTCTTCTCGCTAACAGTTGGGGCCTCGGTAATGGTCACGTATAGTTCTTATTTGAAGAAAGAAGAACATTTAGCAAAATCAGCAACATCTATTGTAAGTTTAACTGTTTTTATTACAGTACTTGCAGGATTAGCGATTTTTCCAGCGATTTTCGCATTAGGTGTTAAGCCGACTGAAGGACCGGGGTTACTATTTATCGTCCTTCCAGCGGTATTTGCGAAAATACCATTTGGACAATTTTTCTTCATTATGTTTTTGGTGTTATTCTTCTTTGCAACGCTAACATCTGCGATTTCCATGCTTGAAATTGTAGTAGCATCTGTTGCGAAAGATAATGAGAAAAAGCGTCCGTCAGCATCATTATTAATTGGTATTCTAATTTTTGCGGTTGGAATTCCGTCAGCGTTATCGTTTGGTATTATGAGTGATGTGAAAATATTTGGGAAAACATTCTTTGACTTAGTCGACTTCTCAGTAAGTAACGTATTGCTGCCGTTAGGGGTACTAGCTATTTCGCTATTCGTACCAAATAAAATGAGTAAAGAAATGTTAATGAAAGAATTAGAAGTTACGGAAACGAAAGGGAAAACATTATTTAATATTTGGTTCTTCTTACTTCGTTATGTTATTCCAGTAACTGTAATTATTGTATTTTTAAATGTGATAGGTGTATTTAAAATGTTTGCATAATAAAAAGACGGAGAAATCTCCGTCTTTTTATTATGTTGTAGGTGTATTTAGTAAGCGATTATATGCTTTGTAGGCTGTGATGACTGCGAGGAATGATCCGATTAAAAATAAAACTGAGCCACCAAATGTAAATATCCGGCCAATAAAAGTCTCTCTAGCTTCTTGTATTTCTTGCTGTAATTGTGTATTCATATAATTCACCCCGTAAACTATAGGCATTTAGTTATAGTCTATGTAGAATGCCTATAGTGTGTGAAGTGGAAATAAAAGAACTCGGTATGCACCGAGTTTTTTTTATAATCCTATATAAGGAGATGGATCAACTGCGTTTGTCTTGCCGACATTCCATTCTCCCAGATGAAGTTCGAAGTGTAAATGTTGTCCGTATGATTGGCCAGTATTCCCCATAAATCCAAGTTGAGTTCCTTGTTTTACAGTTTGTCCATTTGATACAGAACGGCTACTCATATGAGCATATACTGTTGTATATGTTTTTCCGTTAATACGGTGAGATAAGTACACAACATTTCCGTAACTAGATGATAATTCTGAGCGAATAACAACGCCATCTGCAGCGGCAATAATTGGAACAGTTCCTGAAGCAGCGATATCGATTCCTTTATGGTTATCTATAGAGCGTACGCCAAAACCAGAAGTTTTTGATCCAGCTGCTGGTTTAATAAATCCTCCGATGTTTGTATCGTGTGGTGTTGGGGCCGCTTGAGCTGTTTGAGCAGATGTAGCAGCTTGTTTACGAGCTTCTTCCGCCTTGCGAGCTTCCTCAGCTTTACGAGCTTCTTCTGCGCGTTTTTCTTCTTCAATTGCCTTTTGAACAGCTTGACGCTGATTTTCTAAAATGCCTTTAGATTCTTCTAATCCTTCAATCTCTGAATCTACTTTTGCTACTTTCGTATGTAGATCGCTAATAAGAGTTTGTTGCTGTTGTTGGTTGTTTTGTAATTCTTGTTGTTTTTGTTCTAATTTTTGCTCGGATTCTTTCAGTTGTTGCTCTTTTTTCTCAACAGCCTCTTTTTCTTTCGTCACAGCATCTTGGTCATTTGTTTGTTTTTTCACAATATCAGTATCATTATTTAAAATTAAACTGACAGAGTACATATTATCAACAAGATCAGCAATGTTTGCAGAATTTGTTAATACTTCCGTAATGATATTTGTGCGAGGTTTTTCTTGCATAGATTGCAGTCGTTGCTTAATAACTTCCTGACGCGTATCTATGTTTGTTTGTAATTGCTCTATATGTTTCTTTTTTTCAGTAATTACTTGTTGTGTCTTACTAATTTCTTTTTTTGTATCGTTTAATTCAGCTTCGTTTTTATTAATAGAAGTAGTTAAATCGTCGATTTTCTTTTGTAATTCTTGAATTTCTTTTTCTATTTGTTCTTTCTCGGCTGATTTATTTTGTAAGTCATTTTGTTTTCCTTCTAATTCAGATTGAATATTAGATAATTTATCTTGATTCGTTTCAGCGTATGCGGGTGAAAGTAACGGGGAAGCAAAAATCGTTCCTGCTGCTAAAACGCTGAACGCTACAAATTTCTTTTTCATGGTTGTCTGGCTCCTTTCCCTATGAATGTTATATATCATAAGAAGAAGAGTGTCTATCGTTGTAACCATAATGTAAAGAAAATTTTATAAAATTACTAAGTTTTGTCGGAATTTATCATTTTTTTACGGTAATTGTAATGGTGATTCTCTTTCTTAATTTGTGTAACAAAGGTGTGTTCTGGATTACGTTTTGTTAAATAAAGGAATAAATAGGTCTATTTTATGTAGTGAAATTTAATTTGGAAACTCAATAAAATACTAGTAAGGAATCGTTCTCATGTTAGGTTTTCTGACATGGGTTTTATTTTTGTCAAGAAAATTATTTGCGTTCGGGCAAACTTATTTTGTTGTCAGATTTTAAATTTTGATTTATGATTTTTAACAGGGACAAAATGTAGTGAATTGTCGAATAATATGTAATACTCTTAATTTCAAGTTTTATAGATATAGAATGAGAGGTAGAGTGACACATCGAAGAGGGGGTTACAACAAATATGAAAAGAATAGGACTTGCATGGCAAATATTAATAGGACTTGTGCTTGGTATTGCGGTTGGTGCGATTTTCTTTGGCAATCCAGCAGTGGTGAGTTACTTACAACCAATTGGTGATATTTTCATCCGACTAATTAAAATGATTGTAGTACCGATTGTTGTAGCAAGTATTGTTGTTGGGGTTGCTGGTGTTGGCGATGTTAAAAAATTAGGTCGACTAGGCGGAAAAACAATTATTTACTTTGAAATTATTACAACAATTGCAATTATTGTCGGTCTATTAATTGCGAATATTTTCCAACCAGGAAAAGGCGTAAATATGGAGCAGTTAACAAAGACAGATATTTCAAAATATACACATACGACAGAGCAAGTACAAAGTCATTCGTTTGCAGATACATTTGTAAATATTGTTCCAACAAACATTGTAAAGTCATTAGCTGACGGAGATATGCTTGCTATTATCTTCTTCTCTGTATTATTTGGTTTAGGTGTAGCAGCAATTGGTGAAAGAGGAAGACCGGTTCTTCAATTTTTCCAAGGTGTAGCTGATGCGATGTTTTACGTAACAAATCAAGTTATGAAATTTGCACCATTTGGTGTGTTTGCACTAATTGGAGTTACAGTTTCTACATTTGGTCTTGCTTCGTTAATTCCATTAGGGAAATTATTAATTGTAGTATACGGGGCAATGATTTTCTTCGTTGTAGTTGTCTTAGGACTTACAGCGAAAATATTTGGAATTAACATTTTCCAATTCTTTAAGATTTTAAAAGACGAGCTGATCTTAGCATATTCTACAGCGAGTTCAGAAACAGTTTTACCGAAAATCATGGAGAAGATGGAGAAGTTCGGTTGTCCGAAAGCAATTACATCTTTCGTTATTCCGACAGGTTATTCATTTAACTTAGATGGATCAACTTTATATCAAGCAATTGCGGCTATTTTCTTAGCGCAAATGTACGGTATTGATTTATCCATTACACAACAAATTACATTATTGCTTGTATTAATGGTTACATCAAAAGGTATCGCAGGTGTACCAGGCGTATCGTTCGTTGTATTATTAGCGACACTTGGTACAGTAGGTATTCCACCTGAAGGTTTAGCGTTTATTGCAGGTATTGACCGTATTCTAGATATGGCTCGTACAGCAGTTAACGTTGTAGGTAACTCTTTAGCAGCTGTAGTTATGTCTAAATGGGAAGGTCAATATGACGCTGAAAAAGGACAAGCCTACTTGAAAGAAATTTCTAATAAGCAAGCAGCTTAATTATAATTTGAACAAGCTCTCACATAATATGTGGGGGCTTTTCTATATAGAAGGGGAGCAGACGTAATGAAACGTAAATATGGTGACGGTTCTTCGTGGAAGCGACTACTAGAGAAGGATTATACGGTTAAGCAAATAGAAGAAGGAATGCTAGGAATACTGGAAATAAAAAAGGTGAGAGAACCTAGTTGTAAAGAATATGACGGTAAAGAGCTATGTATTGCTGGCAATCAGTATACGTGGATTCAATATTTCATAGACGAGAAAAACTTTGCGATTACTGCTATGTTAGATGATCAAAAGGAATTAGTGCAATATTATATCGATGTGGCGAAAGACTATGAAATAGACGAGCGTGGTTTACCGTATTTTGATGATTTATATTTAGATGTAGTATTATTACCGAATGGTAAAATCTATGTATTGGATGAAGATGAGTTAGAGGATGCTTATAAAAGTGGCGATGTTACAAAAGAAGAGTATGAGTTAGCTTGGTACACTACAAAGTGGATTATAGCTGCAATAAAAAATAATGAATTTTATTGGATTTCAATATTGGAAGAAGAAATCAAAAAGTTAAAATGATTATTGTATTCAAATTTTTGTATAATTACCAAAAAAATCTATACAAAAAATAATTGACTTTTGTTTTGTAAGCGAGTAAAGTTAGGGAAGAAATTATTATTAAAAAATAAATATGAAACCTTCTTATAAAGAGAGGCGGAGGGACTGGCCCTACGATGCCTCGGCAGCGGACTCGATTTCAGAGTGCTGTGCCAAATCCAGCAAGCATATGCTTGAAAGATGAGAAGAGCGTTTCTTATAGATGTATAAGACCTCTTCTCGTTGGAAGAGGTCTTTTGTTATTCATTAAAAAAAGGTTGAAACTAGGGAGAGATGGTACTTTGAAAGAAACGAGAGGAAATGGTTTGGCATTATTACCACTTGGGATATTTTTGGCGCTATTTATTGGTTCTGGAATTATTACAGGTGATTTCTATAAATTGCCGATACTTGTAGCAATTTCAATTGCTGTAGGAGTCGCTTTAGCAATGAATCGTAAAGAAAGTTTTCATGTAAAAGTGGAACGATTTGCTAAAGGTGCAGGGAACCCAGACATTATGATTATGGTTCTAATTTTTGTACTGGCAGGAGCATTTTCTGAAACAGCAAAAGGGATGGGTGGCGTTGATTCTACAGTTAACTTAGCGCTATCAATTTTACCACAAGGATTTATCGTAGCTGGCATTTTCGTTATAGGAGCATTTATTTCATTAGCGATGGGAACTTCAATGGGAACAATTGCTGCATTAGCACCAATTGCTGTAGGTATTAGTGGGCAAACTGATATCTCAATTGCACTTACGATGGCTACTGTTGTTGGCGGAGCGATGTTTGGTGATAATTTATCATTTATTTCAGATACAACAATCGCAGCTGTACGTTCACAAGGAACAGAAATGAAAGATAAGTTTAAAACGAACTTTTTAATTGTATTACCAGCGGCTATTATTACAATCGTACTATTAGTAATCATTACTTTAGGAAGTGATACGCAGATTAAAACGCATAGCTTTGACTGGATAAAGATTTTACCGTATGCAGGAGTACTTATTACAGCGCTACTTGGTTGGAATGTACTTATCGTGTTAACTGGTGGAACTGTACTATCTGGGGTTATCGGTCTTTTAGAGGGAAGTTATACGTTAGAGAGTTTCTTTAAAAGTGTAACGACTGGAATGGGCGGTATGATGGAGTTAGTATTACTCGCTATTTTAATTGGCGGTATGGTCGAATTGATTCAATATAATGGTGGCATTCAATATTTAATGAATATTTTAACGCGTAACATTCGTTCAAAAAAAGGAGCAGAGTTCGGTATAGCTGGTTTAGTAGGTATGACGAATATGTGTACAGCGAATAATACCATTTCTATTATCTTTACAGGTCCGCTTGCGAAAAACATTGCAGATCAATATGAAATTGATCCTCGTAAATCAGCGAGTGTATTAGATCTTTTCTCGTGCTGTGTGCAAGGGTTAATTCCGTATGGTGCGCAAATGTTAACAGCAGCAGGATTTGCGGCGTTATCTCCAATTGAACTGTTACCATATGCGTTTTATCCAATCTTAGTTGGAGTATGTGGAATCATTTCTATATTAATTGGTTTCCCGAGGTTTTCTAAAGTAGCGGAAAAGAAAGAGTATCATAAAACAGCATAATGAAAATGAAGTGTATGAAAAGTAACGAAAGCCGTACAGAGAATGTTCTCTGTACGGCTTTTTATGTGCGGGAAAAGAGTGAATGATCCCATGCTACCGTATGTTTTTACAAAAGGCTGAATGCAACTCGGTCTTAAGTCTGAGTTAAAAACGGTTCTTAAGCTCGTTATGGAAAAAAGAAAAAATAGTTAAGATAAGAGTATCAAATCGAAGGGAGGCAAGCACAAGATGAAACAATTTCTAGCGTTTATCGCGGCTGGTATTTTAGCTTTAATTGCTCTTGGTAGTCTTGCTGGTATTGTAGGATTCGCAATCGGAGCAGGAGTTGTGTACTGGAGCTATAAATCATTTGTGCGAGCACAATCATTTTTTGGAAAGTTAGCTTGGGGTATTGTTGGTTTGATCGGCTTGTCCATCGCCCTTTCTCATTCCCCAGCATTAATTGGTATTGCAGCATTAGTAGTTTTATACTACGGATACCGTGAGTGGAAAAAAGAAAAAGATGTAGTTGTTGATTCTGCTCCAGAAAGTTCTAAACCATATAGCAACTTTGAAGATGAGTGGAACAAGTTAATGAAAAACTAATATAAAATCAATCAAATTTATAAAGTAGAAGAGAGGAAGATTATAATGAAACAATCTTTATTCGGACGTGTACGCGATGCAATTTTAGCAGATTTTCATAATGTGTTAGATGAGAAAGAAAGAAAAAATCCAATTGCTATGTTAAACCAATATTTACGTGATAGTGAGCGTGAAATAACAAAAATTGAGAAGTTAATTCAGCGTCATAAAACATTAAAATCTAACTTTGCTCGTGAGCTTGAGCAAGCACGTTATTTCGTGAATAAAAGATCTAAGCAAGCGATCATCGCTCAAGAAGCAGGCGAATTACAACTACATGAGCGTGCATTAGAAGAAGTAGCTTATTATGAAGGGCAAGTAACTCGATTAGAAGAAATGTATACAGGTGTTGTAGAACAAATTGATGAGTTAGAGCGTCGTCTTTCTGAAATGAAAAATAAATTAAAAGAAATGCACGCAAAACGTATGGAATTAATGGCACGTGAAAATATGGCACATGCAAATCGTCGTATGAATACTGCGATGCATAAAATGGATGAAAATAATCCATTCTTACGCTTTGAAGAAATTGAAGATCATATTCGCGACTTAGAAACTCGTATGAACGAGGAGCATGAACGTGATACATTTGATATGAAGATTGCAAAGCTTGAGCGTGAAATGAAAGAAAAGAATGATGTATCGTTAACGAAAGAGTTAACAAAATAATAGTAGTATATTATAAAACAGGCTTATGATATAGTGATAGGAGAAAAGGTGTTGGAAAGCAATGCCTTTTCTTCTATGTATATGTGACAAGAAGGGGGGAGCTGAAATGAAGAAACATTTTTCAAAGACACAATTAATGGGGATGCTCCTCATCATATTTGGATTCGGTCTTTTTCTTGATATGATACTTGGACATTTTGAACCAGGTGGTCTCATTTTTGCATTTATTATGCTTATGTTTGGAAGACATTATCGTAAAAAGAATCGTTATGTACGGGGAAATGTATTTTTATTTATTGGTGGTATCGTATTTTTATTCTTCTTATTTTCATCGGCAGCATTTGTTCTTGTCGTATTTGCTTGTTTAGCTTTAATTGGTTATCAATTGATTCAACAAGGACATAAGCAAAAGGCAATGAAGGTTGAAATTAAAGAAAAAGGGATTATAGACGAAGAGAAGCAAATATATCGTACAGAACCATATTTGAAAAATATGTTTGTAGGCAATGTACGAATGATGGATCATATTTATGAACTTGAGGATATAAATGTTCAATATGGTGCTTGTGATGTGGAAATAGATTTAACAACTGCCATGATTCCAGAAGGAGAAACGGTAATTGTTATTCGGGGTGTCGTTGGTAATATTCGTTTATATGTGCCATATGATATTGAACTGTCTTTAAATCATTCTGTTATTGTCGGACGTGTGCTCTTGCCAGGTCATGAGGAAACAGGGTTTAACCGCAATGTTACATTTAGAACAGAGCAGTATAAAGAGGCTCCTCGTCGTATTAAAATTATTTCTTCGCTTGTCGTAGGCGATACGGAAGTGAGGAAAGTATAATGAAGAAACAAAAAAATATTTCGTGGATGTATATTCGTTATTCTATGTTGTCCTCAGTTAGTATCGCACTTATTTGTACAATTGTATATGTATGGAAAAGTGAGCAACAAGTATATGATTTATTATGGAAGGAATCCATCGCTTCTGTTCCAATTGGCTTGTTTATTATGACTACAAGTTTACTTATCGGGGGAATTGTAGGATATGCAATCGGTTACTATATAGAGCAGCGTATACAAGGGTTAAATACGTTTCTATTTGAAGTGGAGCGAGGGAATTTTCCAAGCGATGTTTCGTTTACTGCAGATGATGAATTTCATGAAGTGGAACGAAAAGTAATCGGTCTGGCTCGTCGATTAGAGGAGCAAGCTGGACTCTTTCAAAAAGTAACGAATGAACGAGCTCATTGGAATGAAGAGATGAGACAAGAAGCGATTTCCCAAGAAAGGCATCGATTGGCGAGGGAGCTGCATGATTCTGTAAGTCAGCAGCTTTTTGCAATGTCGATGATGATGTCGGCTATTAATGAACAAGTAGCTGAATTTCCAGAAACGACGAAAAAGCAGTTACAGCTCGTTGAAAATATGGTTGTAAATGCACAATCAGAGATGAGAGCATTGCTTCTTCATTTACGCCCAGTACAGTTAGAAGGTAAGAAACTAACAGAAGGTATAGAAGAATTATTAACAGAACTATCTAGAAAGCAACATATGAAAATTGAATGGTTAATTGAACCGATTCAATTAAAAAAAGGTGTAGAAGATCACTTATTCCGCATTGTACAAGAGGCGCTATCTAACACTTTACGTCATGCGAAGGCAAAGAAAACGGAAGTGCGTCTTCGAAAAATTGATCAATATGCAATATTGAAAATTATTGATGATGGTGTAGGTTTTAAAGTAGGAGTGAATAAGGCTGGTTCTTACGGATTAAGGTCAATACAAGAGCGTGTTCATGAAATTGGTGGGACATTAAAGGTACTTAGTTTTCCGAATAAAGGTACACAAATAGAAGTAAAAGTACCGATTATGATTGAGAGGGGGGGAGAATCATGATTAAAGTATTACTAGTGGATGATCATGAAATGGTTCGAATGGGTGTATCAGCATATTTATCAACGCAGCCAGATATTGAAGTAGTTGGAGAAGCTGAAAATGGAAGAAAAGGTTCAGAGTTAGCTTTGCAATTAAGGCCGGATATTATTTTGATGGACCTTGTCATGGATGAGATGGATGGTGTTGAAGCAACACGTGCTATTATTCAAGAATGGCCAGAAGCAAAAATTGTAGTTGTAACGAGTTTTTTAGATGATGAGAAATTGTATCCTGTTATTGAGGCTGGAGCGACAAGTTATTTATTAAAAACATCAAGAGCGAGTGATATAGCAGACGCTGTACGAGCTACTTATGATGGAGAAACGGTATTAGAGCCGAAAGTTACTGGTAAAATGATGTCTCGTATGCGTCAGAAGAAAGAACAACCTTTGCATGAGGAGTTAACAGAAAGAGAGTCTGAAATTTTGTTATTAATTGCAGAGGGGAAAAGTAATCAAGAGATTGCAGACGAGTTGTTTATTGCCCTCAAAACAGTAAAGACACATGTGAGCAATATATTAAATAAGCTAAATGTAAGTGACCGGACACAGGCAGTTATTTATGCGTTTCGACATCAATTGACGAAATGAGAAAGTGAAATTTTAACCAGTGGGGTGGTCCCCACTGGTTATTAGTTTGTACAAAATCTTTTTATTGACGCTAATGAATGTAAGCGTTATCATTTAGTTGTTAACAGTACATACAAAGGGGAGAATGTATATGCTAGTTCAAACGATATTTGGCATGGATAAATCAAAAAAATTAGGGGATTATGTGAACGCATTACAAGCGCTTTGTGAACAATATAATGTTGAAACAGATAAAATTGCAATTGTTGAGGCGACAGAAGAGTACTATTTATTTTTAATAAAGCAAGAAGAGTGCTACGATGTTGTCAAAGTAGAAACAGTGGATACAAATATTGACTATTATACGAAAGCGTATAAAATAAGCAGTTTTAATCATACTGCTTATCAAAAGTAAAAAACTCCCTTTTGGGAGTTTTTTTAGGATGCTTTTACTTCACAAGATTCGGTTAGTAAGGGAACTTTTTTCGCGCCACTTAGCTTAGCGATTGCAAGGCCAATAAGAGCTCCAGCTAATGCAGGTACTAGCCAGCCTATGCCTTCATTATATAAAGGGATAAATTCAAAATATGATGTGATAAATGAAACTGAAATACCCCCTTGTTTTAATCCATCAAATACGCTCACTATAGCTGCTCCAATTAAAGCACCTACATAAACAGAACGATATCCACCAAAATATTTATGAAGTAACGATAGTAGAACAAGTACGATTGCAATTGGATATACAACGAGTAGAATTGGAACAGAGATGGCAATGATTTTTGTTAAACCTAAGTTAGCAACTAGTAACCCTAAAGCACAAATGATACTTGCGAATGTTTTGTATGAAAATTTAGTCAATAATGTTGAGAAATATTGACTACATGCAGATACGAGTCCAACACATGTCGTTAAGCAAGCGAGTGTAACGATTAGAGCTAGTAGAAGTAAGCCGTATGGACCGAATAATTGTTGTACGATAACAGTAAGTAACTGTCCGCCATTTTTTGCATATCCGAGCGAGACGCTAGTTGTACCGAGCCAGCCAAGCGCACCATATACAAGTACGAGACCAGTAGCGGCAATAAGTCCTGCTTTTGCTGTTGCGATGGCAATGGATTTACGATCATTCACACCTTTAGAGCGAATAGCATTTACAACGATAATTCCAAATGCAAGTGCTGAAATGGTATCCATCGTTAAGTATCCTTCCATAAATCCTTTGAAAATCGGGGAAGTTTGATACTCTTGCATCGCTGGTCCTGATTGCCCGAGTGGTGTAAATACACTTTTAACAAACAATAAGAAAATAGAGAGTAATAAAATAGGTGTTAATATATTTCCAATGCGATCTACAAGTTTAGATGGATTCAAGCTCAGCCAATATACGATAGCAAAGAATATGATTGTATATACAAATAGCACTAGGCTGCTAGAACGGATTGTTTCTGGTAAGAAAGAACTTACACCCATTTCATAAGCGACATTTGCAACGCGTGGAATACCCATAGAAGGACCAATGGCAATGTATACAACTACCGTAAAGAATATTCCGAATAATGGGTGAACATGACTTGCAAGTTGTTGCATACCATTTCCTGATAGAGAAATTGCGATAACAGTTAGTAGTGGTAAACCGACTCCTGTTAGTAAAAATCCAATCATTGCCGGCCAAAAGTTTTCACCTGCATTTTGTCCAAGCATGGGAGGGAAAATTAAATTACCTGCCCCAAAAAATAAAGAAAATAGCATAAGACCCGTGAAAAAAATATGTTTTTTTGATACAGTGTTCATTGTTTTTCCTCCTTTTTTACATTCATTTGTAAGAACACAAAAAACTCGTCCCTAAAGAAAGGGACGAGTTATATTTACCCGCGATACCACCCTAATTTATACATGTAGAAATGAGTCTATATGTATACGGCTTTACAACGTACAACATGATACGTGTTCCTTGTAACGGGGGACAGCCGGTAAGAACTTACTATAACATTCGGTTCTACTTCTCGGAGATGATTTTCGGTTATGCACTGAACGTTGGCTTTCAGCAAATCGCCAACTCTCTGGGGGACAGTCCTATAACGTACTCGTTCTCGTCAATGAATTTTTATTCAAGTATTCTGACAGTATTGTTACATGTTTTTTTTTGAAAGTCAATATTTTTTTGAAAAAGATATATTTATATGCGGAATTATTTGAGGTAATATTCTTTTTTTGAGGTAAAGGGGGATGTAAATTGGGAGTAAAAATTTGTAGAGAATTGTAAAGTTTGCGGAGAAAGTTGATATTTATAGGAGTAAAGAAGGGATTATTTGAATTTACAGAGAATAATACAACAATCCACTTGCTGGAAAGAACAAACCAAAAGAGGTGACTGGAATGCTTGCGATGGGAGTATTATTTGGCATTATTGCTATAATTGGTTTTATGTGGTTATATTATTCGCGTTCGTTTAAACAAGCAGAAGTTTTACTCTTTCAAAAAGGTAGTTTGTTGACAAATCAGTCTAGATATTTAGTATGTCCGAAGTGTGGAAGTGCACAGGCCAGAAGTGGAGGGTATCAAGAGTGTTGCAAAATTAGATTATGAAAGAAGGAAGCCTCACATTATTTTGTGAGGCTTCCTTCCTTACAACTTCATGGCGCTCCAAATGGTCCACCTATCCCTTTCGATAATAGGAGAAACGTTTTGTAAGGCAGTCTGTACTTGTTGTAGAAGTTGAGAAAGTTCATAATCTGTTAATTCGTATAGAATGGATCGACCTGTTCGGGGGGATAAATCTTGCAATAATGCTTCGACAGACTCATGTATTTTTCGTACTTCCCATTGTGTTTGAGTGGGGAACACGTGAAGAAAATATTTTTGTAATTCTTGTTGTATCGTGGTGGTTTTTGGTCGTCTTTTTGATTCTATTTCGATAAGTTTCGGAAATATAGAGAAAAAATATCCACGAATGTGTTCAGGGCTTCCAGGAATTGTACAATCTTCAATGGTTCGGTCTTGTACAATAAGTACACCGTTTTTCTTTAATATACGAGAAGCTTCACGTAGAAATGTAGGAATGTCTTGCAAATGATGAATAACCGCACGCGAAATAACAATGTCGAATGTATCGTTAGGATATGGAGTACTATGTGCATCACCGTGAATGAATGAAATATTTGAAAATCCACTACAGTTTTCTTTTGCAGCTTGTAATATTTCTTTTGAAAAATCAAGCCCAACAACACTTTTTGCTCCCATAAGAGCAAGTTCTTTCGTATAAATCCCGCCACCACAGCCGATATCAATTATTCGTTTGTTTTGTATGTCTGTAATATTTTTTATCATTTCTCTCCAAGAAATATGGGCGTTTCGCTGTGCGTATGTGTATTTATTATTTGCATCGTGAAAATTAATGGGCATGAAAAAGACCTCCTTTCAATGCTTAGTATAGCGTATTTTATAGTGTGTCACGTTTTTGTTTTTTATATGAAGATTATAAGAATTTCTTATTGTAAAAGGAGGATTCAGTTGAAAAGGAAATATGTATTGTTGTTATTTGCTATGTTACTAGCATCTTGTAGTCAAGTTGAGCAAAAAAAAGAAACAAAAAAAGTGGAAGAGACGGTGAATGAAGTGAAAGAAACAATAGAGGTAACCGTTATACAAAAAAAAGATAAAGAGAAAAAGTTACAGGAATCTGAAGCTAATGTAGTAATAGACATTATAGATAAAGCTGAAAAACAAGAAATAACAGGTAGCTTCGGTGAACCTGAATATGAAATACAAATTAGTAGAGATGGGAAAAAGGAAACATATTATGCATGGCTAAGAGGAGAGGATAGACGAGGATGGATACAACATAAGAAAGCTATGTATATGCTGAATAAAAAAGATACAGAAAAGCTTTTGGCTATATTTCCAAATGTATCAGAACAAAAAGAAGATGAGATACAAGTCGGTCCTTTAACGGAAGTAACGAAAAAAGATTTGCAGATTACCGCGTTTCATATTAAAGCGGGCGATCAAAAAGTGAATTATACAGTACGGTATACGATTTCACAATCACTATACAACAAGTTAGAGAAGGAACAAAAATACTATTTGCAGGTTATTTTTCCAGAAAAAGTTCAAAAATTAATTGGAGCAAAAGAGAGTGAAAAAATCTTAGGAGAAAAGGTAAAGGAAGGATATAAACAGTATGAATTGCATGCTACTGTTCCGGTACAAGGTGCTTCAGAATCACAATTAAAGTCATTAGAAACATATTATGAAAATTATGATTTAAAAATATTAAATAGTAAACAAGAAAAAATAGGTGTTTTTCAAAATATTATTCAAATTGTTAAAGAGTATGGTGAAAAAATGAATTTACAAAGGTAAAGTGAATCTTTATTTAGTCCTTACGGATTGGGATGAATAAAAATTTGTCAATTTTATATGTACTTTCCTAGGAAATGATAATAGAGAGGGGACGCCCCTCTCTATTACTTTGCTTTTGCAGATGGCTCATTCATTGATTTTCGTGTAATAAGGAAAGAAATCATAAGAGCGGAAAGGATGATAAGGGCAATAAATACGTGATTGGGCAACAAATCTAATAATAATACGTAACTAACAGTATAAAAAATAAGAGTTGAAGCTAAAAACGATAGAGCGCCTATTATGAGAGATTGTAAATTCAATTGTGTGCACCTCCTTTTATTTATATTTTTGGCTAAAAATGGATTATATAAACATTATTTCTAACAATAGAAAAAAATATGTCATAATAGAGAAAAGAACAAGCTTTGATGAATGTATATGATTCATTAATGAAAGATAAAGGAGAGGAATATGAAAAATAATAAAAAAGGATTATGGGGAATTCTTGTTGCAATAGGGCTATTTTTACTTTCTAAGTTAAAGTGGGTATTTGCAATTTTTAAATTAGCAAAGTTTTCAACGGTATTTAGTATGTTTCTATCACTTGGTGCGTACGCGGTTATATATGGTTGGAAATTTGGGGTAGCGCTCATTTATTTGTTGTTTATTCATGAAATGGGCCATTTATGGGCTGCGAAAAGAAAAGGTATACCAACATCGCCAGCAATATTTATTCCATTTATGGGCGCTCTTATTGGAATGAAAGAGATGCCTAAAAATGCAAAAGATGAAGCATATATTGCCTATATGGGACCTCTTTTCGGATTACTTTCATTTTTACCGGCTATTCCACTTTATATGATAACGAAAGAGCCGTTTTGGGCGCTCATTATTTTACTCGGAAGTATGATTAATTTCTTTAATTTAATTCCGGTTTCTCCGTTAGACGGGGGACGGATTATTTCAGTTGTAAGTACGAAAATTTGGGGAGCGGGGCTTGTTTTATTACTTGGGTATTCAATTTATTTTAAAAGTATTTTGGGAGGATTTATTGTTATTATCGGCTGTATGGAATTGTATAGAGTAATAAAAAGAGATGAGCCAATTAAGGAATTAGGATATAAAATTGATGGAATGAAAGAATATGTTGCAAGGCTTGAAGAGGAGTTAAAAGAAACTGGTGCTGTGCATCGAAATATATATATGATGCAACATGAAATAAATGTATTAAGGCAAAAAGAAAGAGAGAAAGAATTAAAAACAGGAGAATTTCAAAAGATTGAAGTGTTAGAGTATTTGTTACCGAAGTTTGAGCCACTGGATTACGTCCCGTATGAAGATGAAAAAGAAACACATACCATCCATATAAGAGAAGCATTTGAAATGTCAGAAAGAAAATTAGAGGAATGGGATGCGGAAAAGAGACAACAGGAAAACTACTATAAAGTGGATACAAAAACGAAATGGACGGTATTTGCTTGTTATATCGGATTAATGGCTATACTTGGCTACGCAGCTTATGAAGGATATATTGTTTTACAAGAACATTTGCCAACGAGAAATGTATAAAAGAATATTGTCGAAATGATAGGAAGAATTTATACAGGAATTATATTTCTACGAGAGAATGTTACAAGTATAGTCATACATTGTAATATCTTTAGTAGAGAAGGAGTTCTGTATATGAAGAAATTGTTAAATGTATTCGTGATTATTATCGTAATGATCATTGCGAGCTATAGTCTTATGAAAGTATTATTACATTATGCGAATAAGCCCGCTGAGGTAAGTACAACAGCTGAAATAGAAGATGTGCAAGAAGAGACAAAAGTACTAGATTTTATTCGTATGACACATGAAAGTTATAATAATTTCTTAAATTATGGCAAAGCAGAGAATTATACAGAAGGGGACTGGAACCAATTTAAACAATGGTTTCAACAACAAGAATTATCGTTAAAAAATATACATACAGACATAAAGAATGAAAAAATAAAACGTGATGTAAATAGAAGCTATGAAATTGTAAAAAAAGGTGTGGAGCTCCAAAATATTGAGTATGTAGTGTATGCACATCGCGTATACCATGACTTAGACATTATTGTAAATAAATATAGGGGTGAAACGAACATCTGGGGGTATACAGAAGTTGGAGATGGGAAAGATATAAGGGTAATTGAACAAGCGATACAGTCTAAATAATAAGCGAGCTAGCATTCTAGTTGGCTTATTTTATTTTGTAAGTTCAATGTTCATATATTTTTCACAAAAACACCGTGTTAATAGTGATTAAAATCACAATCTGTATTATACAATTCAGTTAAACTAAAAACAGTTAAGGAAATAGAGGAGTGGGATACAATGTTAAGTGAAAAAACAATTGAAATCGTAAAGTCAACAGTACCATTATTACAGGAAAAAGGCGTTGAAATTACAACGAGATTTTATGAAATTTTATTTTCGGAACATCCGGAGTTATTGAATATTTTCAACCATACAAATCAGAAAAAGGGAAGACAACAACAAGCGTTAGCGAATGCTGTTTATGCAGCTGCAACGTACATTGATAATTTAGAAGCTATTATTCCAGTTGTAAAACAAATTGGTCATAAGCATAGAAGTTTAGGTATTAAAGCAGAGCATTATCCGATTGTAGGTACATGTTTATTACGTGCAATTAAAGAGGTCGCGGGTGCACCTGATGAAGTATTAAACGCATGGGGAGAAGCGTATGGTGTCATTGCTGATGCATTCATTAGCATTGAAGCAGAGATGTATGAAGAAGCGGCACATAAAGAAGGTGGATGGAAAGATTTCCGTAACTTTGTAGTTGTTAAAAAAGTGAAGGAAAGCGATGTTATTACGTCATTTTATTTAAAACCTGAAGATGGAGGGAAAGTTTCTTCATTCATCCCAGGACAATATGTAACGGTTCAAATAAATATCGAAGGTGAAACATATACACATAATCGTCAATATAGCTTATCAGATGCTCCTGGAAAAGAATATTATCGTATTAGTGTAAAGAAAGAAAAAGGTATAGATACGCCGGATGGTAAAGTATCTAATTACTTACATGATCATGTAAAAGAAGGCGATATGTTACCAGTAAGTGCACCAGCAGGAGATTTCGTATTAAATATGGATTCAACTTTACCAGTTGTCTTAATTAGTGGTGGAGTAGGTATTACACCAATGATGAGTATGCTAAATACGTTAATTGAACAAGATTCAAAACGTAATGTATGTTTTGTTCATGCAGCGATAAATAGTAATACACATGCAATGAAAGAACACGTTGAGGCAGTAGATAATGAATATGAACAAGTTAAAGCATATACTTGTTATTCTGCACCAACTGAAAAAGATTTAGAAATGAAGAACTTTGATAAAGAAGGTTTTGTTGAAAGAGAATGGTTACAAACTATTATTCCGACAACTGAAGCAGAGTTTTATTTCTGTGGTCCAATACCATTTATGAAACATATAAATGCTGTACTAACTGATTTAGGTGTGAAACAAGAACATATTCATTATGAATTTTTCGGTCCAGCAGCAAGTTTACAATAAATTGAGCTTTAAGAAGCAAAAAAAACGAGGTGTTATTTTACCTCGTTTTTTATTTGTTCTCGTAATAGTCGATTTACTGTTTCACGGCGTATACCGATCAGTTGACCAATTTCAGTTTGCGTTAATATTTCATATATAGGAATGTCACCTAAATATAGTGTGAACCATTCTTGTAAGCGATGAAGGCGTTCTTTCGGAGAGACGGTCGTCAATTGGTCGATACGTTGCTGCATCATTCTTAATTTTGACTGTAATTGCATAGCGATATTTGCATATGATGCAGGATCCGCTTGAAGTTGATCATACCATTCATTACTCATTATAGGTTCAACTTCTGTTTTCATTAAAGCGATTGCTGTACCGTGATATTCCTTCGGTGAAATTAAAGAATGGTGAGGTATCGTTTCTCCTGGAACGATAATATTGAATAGAAATGGTGTTCCATTTTCTTCTAACCTTACTACTTTTAATAAACCTGTTTTTATAAAATATAAAGGACCGTCCTCACCTTGACGGAATAGTACATCTCCTTTGTGTAAAATCAATGTTAGCCCCCCATTTAAACATCTCTATTTCTTTTATTTTAGCGTATATGTATAAAGATAATATACTTTACAACAGCAATTTCATTGACGAAATATATGCTATTACAGTAGTATACTATTTAGTGTGTAATAGTACTAGCAATGAATACGCTGTAGGGGGTTTAGTATATTGTTAGATGCGATAAAAATGACGGATATGAGAATTCCAGCGAATGCCATCATTCATGTAGAAGAGATGAAAGGTGGAGTCGTGTTATCCGTTGAAGTAGACGGCCAAATTATTTATACGATGGCTTATGATGAAGAAACAGATAGTTATGCTGAATTATATGATCGAAACGATAAGAGGGCGTGCCAAGTACATGAAGATTTTATGGGATGGTCACTTCTTCATTAAAAAAGATGTCAATATGACATCTTTTTTTATTAAACCGATAGAATATACAAAGAAATGAAATATAAGGATAAAATTTGTAATAAATGATTTTGCATTGTTAGCACTTTGTAACTGCAACTGAATTATTTTTTCGCTATCATAAAGATAACAGTCGCAGTCATAGGAGTGGTCAACGTGAAGAAAGTACATATTTCCAATTACATGTTATTATGTGTTTGTCTAATTTTATTTGTTCTCTTAGGAGGATTTTTATATTCATGTGTATAAAAAAAACGCATTCTAAAAAGAACGCGTTATAAAAAAGAAGTAATGATTAATCTAGTCCCAAGAATAATTAATGTGATACGCAATAAATTAATTACGGCGTTACCGCTTAATTTTGTATTAATATATGCCCCGATTTTTCCACCAATCCATGCACCAGGAATAAGAATTAATGCGTAAATCCAGCTGACATTTCCAAGGGAGATGTGAGTTGCAGAACTTACAATTGCTGATAGAAATACGATAAACATCGAAGTTGCTACAGCAATATGTGCTGGGAATGCAAAAAGTAGCATCATTGCTGGAACAAGTAAAGCACCGCCACCAATTCCAAATAATCCAGATATAAAACCAACTATAAAGGCGATAAAGATAGCGAGAAGCGGTGGGAATTGATAGTGTACAGTGTTTCCTTCGTTATCTGTAAAAGAGCGCTTGATTACAGTCATATTTGATAAAGAAAGGGGTTTTAATTTGTCTCGTAACATAAGAAGAATGGAGACAAAAATAAGAAAAATCCCAAAATATAAAGAAAATGTATCTTGGTTTAAAAATTTATTCGCCCACGAGCCGATGATACCACCAGGGCCACTCCCGATAAATAAAATAAGTCCACTTTTGTAATCTACTCGTTTATGCTTCATATAAGTAAGGGTGGAAGATAGTCCCGTAAAAACGACTGTTACCATTGAAGTTCCTACTGCAAGTTGTGGTGACAGGCTATGTAATCCGATTAATAACGGAACAATAATAATTCCGCCGCCAAGTCCGACTAGACTCCCGACTGTCCCGGCGATTAGCCCGATGAAAAGTAACATGATGTATTCCAAAATTGCCAACTCCTCTATATAACTTATCCACCAATTATTATACACGCTTTTTCATGAGAAAAAGCTTTGTTCACAAAAAAGTCGTCTTCCTAGAAAAATAAGGAAGACGACTTTTAATTAAAAGATTAAGTGTAATAAAGAATAAAATAAAGCAGCTAATGAAGCTGAAATAGGAAGTGTGATAACCCAAGTAATTAACATGCGTTTTGCAGTTCCCCATTTTACACCTTTTACACGATGAGAAGCACCAACCCCTAAAATAGAAGAGGAGATAACGTGCGTCGTACTAACTGGTAAGTGAATGAATGTTGCCCCGAAAATAACAAGAGATGATGATAAATCAGCAGCTACACCATTTACAGGACGAATTTTCATAATTTGTCCACCGACAGTTTTAATAATTTTCCATCCGCCGACAGAAGTACCAAGACCCATTGCAATGGCACAAGATAATTGTACCCAGAACGGGATGTCGCTAGAAGTATGATAACTATTCGCCATAAGAGCCATTGTAATAATTCCCATTGCTTTTTGCGCATCATTCGTACCATGTGTATAAGCTTGTAATGCAGCAGTGAAAATCTGGAATATACGGAAGTTTTTGTTCGTCTTCGTTAAATTAAAGTTTTTAAAGACGACTTTAAAAATACTGTATACGATATAACCAATAACAAATGCGATAATTGGTGAAATGATTAAAGCTTCAATAATTTTTATGAATCCTTTAAAGTTTAATGAACTAAAACCAGCAGCAGCGATAGCTGCACCTGCGATGGAGCCAATGATTGCATGCGAAGAACTACTTGGAATACCGTAGTACCAAGTAATCAAATTCCATGCTATTGCTGCAAGTAAAGCGGCTAAAATTACAAGAGAACCATTTTGTAAAGCGAACGGATCAACGATATCTTTTGTAATCGTTTTTGCTACACCTGTAAATGTCATCGCACCTAAAAAGTTCATAATAGCTGCCATAATAATTGCATGTCTAGGCTTTAGAGCTTTCGTTGAAACAGCCGTTGCAATAGCGTTTGCTGTATCGTGAAATCCATTAATAAAGTCAAAAGCTAAAGCGCAAATGACTACTAAAACGGTCAGTATCAAGAGTGTATCCATGATCAAACTCCTTACGCGTTCTTCATAATAATTGTTTCTAATACGTTTGCAACGCTTTGGCAGCTATCCGCTACTTCTTCAAGCTCTTCGTAAATCTCTTTGTATTGAATGATCTTAATTGGATCTTTTTCACGAGAGAATAAGTGCTTAATCGCGTGACGGCGAATATCATCACATTGTGATTCATAATCTTTAATCTTAATCGCATTTGTACGAATGTCGACTAATTTTTTGTTAGACATTAATTCAACAGAGTTTGCAATTTCAATCGCACATTGATTAATTGCTTCTACGAATTTAATCATGTATTCATCAGCTTCTGTAATAGAATACATTTCGAATAGACCAGCACTATGATCTAATCCGTCTAATACATCATCCATACTCATTGCAAGCTGTAGGATGTCCTCACGTTCAATAGGAGTAATAAACGCTTTATTTAGCTCCATAATGATTTCGTGAATAAATGAGTCACCTTTTGACTCATACTCTTTCATGCGCATAGAAAACTCTTTTAAATCGCTAGCATTTTTAATTTTATACTCCACGAAAAACTGCGCGCCTTCTTTTAAATTTTCGGAAACATTCATTAACATTTCAGAAAATTTATCTTTTTTTGATTTAAAGACCATTATTAGTTACCCCCACAAAAGTAATATATGTAAAATATATTGGCTAGTCAATTCTAACAAAAAACTGTCGTTTTTTAAAACATTTTATCGAAAAGTTTACAAAAACTTAACATAACTCTTATTGTTGTATTAATAATATTAATAATCAATATTGAATATCTTACTTGTAGAATGTCCTTTTCTTGCAAAAAGTATGAATGTGAAAGAAAAGCTTTACACTACAGGAAAGACTACGTTATTATAATAAATTTAAAAGGAGGTATATTCTTCCTTTTGAAAAGAAGAGTGTAAACAAACGAAGGAAGTGAACGAATGAAATTGAAGAACACTCACTTAAAAAAAATGCAGGAGTGGTTCAACAAGAGGAAGAAGCTTCGTAATTCATTAATTGTATTAGGAAGTTTGCTCGCTACTCTATTTATTGCTATAAATATAATAATTTCTATTCAAGACATATCTGAATTAAAGCAAGCTGTTCCGCAGCCGACCTTAATTTATGATGCAAATAATGAAGTTGCGACTAAATTAGCTTCTTCTAAAACAGAAGGCGTAAAAAAGAAAGATATTCCTGATATTATGGTTCAGGCCATTGTTGCAGTAGAAGATAAGGAATTTTTTAACCATCACGGGATTTACTATAGTGGAATTATAAGTGCAGTTTTTAAAAATATTACAGCAGGAGAAGTTGTAGCAGGGGGAAGTACAATTACACAACAACTTGCGAAAAATGTATTTCTGACACAAGACCGCACATACTCTCGAAAAATTAAGGAATATTTTTTAACAAAAAAAATAGAGCGTACGTATACGAAAGATGAAATCATTGAAATGTATATGAACCAAATTTATTTTGGTGAAGGTGCTTGGGGTATAAAAAGAGCAGCTAAATCTTATTTTGATAAAGATGTAAAAGATTTAACAATTTCAGAAGCAGCAACGATTGCGGGCTTGATTAAAGCACCATCTGCGTATTCACCTTATAAAAACTTTAACAAGTCAATTGAAAGACGTAATGTCGTATTAAGTTTAATGAAAGAGCAAGGGTATATTTCGGACGAACAGTATAATAAAGAAAAAGAGAGTGGACTTGTGTTAAAACGTGGCGTTGATGATAAATACAAGGGAAAATACTCTCAATATGTAGACTATATTGTTAGAGAGGCGATGGACAAGTACGAATTAACACAAAATGAAATTTTAGCAGGTGGTTATCGTATTTATACAGAGCTTGACCCGAAAAAACAACAGGCCGTAGAAGACGTTGTGAATAATGATAGTTATTTCAAAGATAGTGGCTCAGACCAACTCATGCAAACGGGTGTAGTTCTTATGAATCCCAAAACAGGTGGTATACCAGCTTTAGTTGGAGGCAGAGGGCCGTATCAGTTTTTACAGTTTAACCATGCAACCCAATTAAAAAGACAACCGGGCTCAACGTTAAAACCTTTGGCTGTATATGTACCAGCGTTAGAACAAGGATATGAAGTATACGATATATTAAAAGATGAACCATTTAACATTAAAGAATATAAACCACAAAATAGCGATCATACTTTTCACGGTGATGTGACAATGTATGAAGCCGTAGCAAAGTCGTATAATGTTTCAGCTGTGTGGCTATTAGAACAAATTGGATTAGATAAAGGATTGAAATCTTTAGAGCGATTTGGTATTCCATTAGTGCCGGAAGATCGTACGTATCCTATTGCTTTAGGCGGTATGCATGTGGGGACATCTCCATTTGTAATGGCTCAAGCATACAGTACATTTGCAAATGACGGAGTCCAAGTGGAAGCTCATGCAATTAGGGAGATACAAAATGCTGAAGGTGAAACGCTTGGAAAGTGGTATAAGAAAGAGACACGAGTGACGAGTGAGAAAGTTTCTCAAAAAATGACATATTTATTAAAAGGTGTTGTCGAAAAGGGAACGGGCGAAAAGGCAAAAGTTACTAATGTTGATACGGCAGGTAAGACAGGAACTACTCAAATTGTAAATGGCCCGAGCACCGGTGCAAAGGACTCATGGTTTGTTGGATACACACCAGATTTAGTAGGTGCGATTTGGGTAGGATATGATAAAACCGATAGCGATCATTATGTTCCGGGTGGTAGTCAAATTACGACGACAATGTTCCGGGATATTATGAAAAAAGCGAACGCAAATCCAGCTCAAAAAGCATTCCAGTTATCGCTCATATCTGAGGCTGATTATAAAAAACAATTGACTACAATAGAAGAGGAAAAACGAAGAAAAGAAGAAGAGAAGAGAAGGAAAGAAGAGGAACAACAACGAAAACAAGAGCAACAAGAGTGGCTTGATAAAGTGAAAGAATGGATTCCTTCATTTTGGTAAAAGAAAGAGGCGAATAAAAAAATTCGCCTCTTATTTTGTATGAAAACAAAATAAAATTTTAATCGGTAGAGATTTTTGTCTATCTTAATTAGCTATTAATCCATATCCGTTGAGATACATGAGATTACTCGTTAAGTACAATATTCGTACTGCCAAAGGATTCGGAATCGTATGTTACGATTATTTTGCCTTTACTAATAGGTTCGTAAGGTAATTCTTCTTCGTAATTACCGTTATTTTCATTGTGGATAGAAAGTGTAATTTCATCGATTTTTTTATTTGTATACTGATTTTTAATCGTTTCAGCAATCTGGAGCAACGCCTCGGAACTAGAAGCTTTCGTAATAAGCATTCCTTTTATAACTTTTTTTTCATTCTTTGTGGCGTTGGAATAAGGGATGTTACTTTGTTTCGTATATAGAAGTTTGTATGGAGTAGTTTTTTTCTCTGCTTTTGATATAGTGGAATATTTTAGAGTTAAGAAAAATCCTACACATAAAATAATGCATACCATAAGTGCAAACCAAATACGTATTAGTGACATAACTCTCATTTTCATCCCTCTTTCATATCTTTGACTTCACTATTTATCATACAAAATAAGGATTAAGATAGAGTAAATTTGAGGTAAAGAAACGTAAAGAAGGAGCACTTATCCTCCCAAATAAGTGCTCCTTTCTATATAAAGAGAGATTTAATGCACGGTTAAACGATACATATTATTATAAATATACTTTTTAAGCGAAAATTAGTAAATTCGGAATACAGATAGTGTTGCGGTTGTATCGCCTGTGTTAGGAATAGAAATAGTGTTTGCTGTAGGCTGTATAGCAATCGTTGTACCAGCTTGTAAAGTAACAATTGTAGAGAAAGAAACAGCACTACCGATAACGTTAGTTGAGAAATTACGAGTAGGTGGTTGACCATTGAATGAAATACCGAATCCAAATGGTGAAGACCCTGGGAAAGTTGTAGACGCTGAGAAACTAATATCATATACGCCTGTTTCTAAAATCGTTAAAGTATCTGAAGTATCATTGAAAGA
The DNA here is from genome assembly GCF_001883995.1 of Bacillus paranthracis. Taxonomy (GTDB): domain Bacteria; phylum Bacillota; class Bacilli; order Bacillales; family Bacillaceae_G; genus Bacillus_A; species Bacillus_A paranthracis. The sequence continues at coordinate 78,057 of NZ_MACE01000010.1, forward strand.
GATATTAGTTAATTCAAACACTTGATTGAATTGAAGGTTTGTTCCAGGTGATATAGTTTGTGGATTTGAGTTTCCGATTGCCGCGATCGTTACAGGAATTGGTGTACCCGCTGGTCCTTGAGCACCAGTAGCGCCAGTAGCCCCTGCAGGCCCTTGAACGCCTTGAGGTCCTTGAGCACCAGTAGCGCCAGTAGCCCCCGCAGGCCCTTGAACACCTTGAGGTC
>NZ_MACE01000011.1 GCF_001883995.1 Bacillus paranthracis
GTCCAGTAGGTCCAGTAGGTCCAGTAGATCCAGTAGCTCCAGTAGGTCCAGTAGATCCAGTAGCTCCTGTAGATCCTGTAGGTCCAGTAGCTCCTGTAGCTCCTGTAGCTCCTGTAGATCCTGTAGATCCTGTAGGTCCAGTAGGTAAAGTAAGTGGAGGAATAGGAGGGAATGTTGGACCTATTAATTCTGGATTGAAATTATTGAAAAAAAACGGTGATGGAATGTTGTTATTTGACATATAGAAACCTCCTATCTAGTTTATTAAAAAAATATATTATATATAGTAAATGTATAAAGATATAAAATTGATTATTATAAATGTATTAATTTTTTGACATAAAAAAAGAGATGAAGGACCAGTTCATCTCTTTTTTCCCTATTCAGGTGAATTTATGTCAATATTTATTATATGTATAAGTTTAAAAAAAAGTTCTTATATTGAATTTTATAATTAAGTATTGTTAAAAAGTGTAATTATAAAGTCTGCTGAAATAAATGTTTCATTTCTTTTAATAGGGGTCACCATATTATTTTGGGAAAATTGTACGCTAAGGACTACAAAACCTTATTCTTACAGTATCTTTAAAGGTAAATACATGTTCAGAAAGATAGAAACCTAAGTTTAATTGAACATTGATTTGTTTACATGCTTTATGAACATGATTATAGTCAGAAAACGTGTTGATATTGTTGAGTTTTACCCTCTGTTCATAAATATAAGGTTTTCTGGACAGATATCTCTTAGCGTACAGGAAACGCTTGGAATGTGTCCGAATTGTGTCTAAACGTACAATTTTCCTGAAATGGTATGGTGACCCCTAATACAACTTAAAAGCATTTGAAATACGTTTAAAAAAAGTAACTCAAAAACTTTTTACTTTTTAATAAGTGTAGTATTGAATAATTAGTAAAGTGATTATTGGGAGAAGAAAAATAAGTGGTAAGAGTCAATGGTAAGCGGACTGAAAGAGATCAGCGTTTTTTTGCTGATCTCTTGAAAGGAGCATTAAGGAATTGACTCGTGCATCTGATTTTCCAACCTCTTGGCAGTTCCCCAAAACAAATTGTTTTGGGGACGCCAACCGGCGAGGGAGGCCCTCAAGGATTTGAGGGGTTGGGGAGTTGGATAAGGGGGTCTGGGGAAGATTTCCCCAGCAGGTTTGGACAGAGTCCAAGGTTGTTTTTTCCATGCTAAGCATGGCTCGGCGAAGCCGAAAAGCGTCGCAGACCCCTATCGATTTTGATGCGAAAGCGTCAAAATACGTATAGGGTTACTCTAATTGACACCATTTCGTCGCTTTGCTAGACTTATGGTATCAATTAATCTAGGGAAAGTGGTGGCACTTTATGTTGGGTTCTATCTCATTTAATCAATCTCACCAAAGTTCATTAAGCCACAATAATAGGGAAAATATTCATGGGAATCCTGGCATTGATCCAGCTAGGTCAGAGGAGAATATTTACTTTGTTCAAAAGGACATCCGAAGTGTATACAAGGATGTCTTTCAAGAAGCGGTGGACAAGTATAACGAGAAGCAAAAACGGAATGACCGTAAGATTGAGAATTACTATGACAAAATACATAAAGATGATAAAACGCATGAGCAACGAGAATTGGTCGTAGCGATTGGAGAAGGTAAAGACGACCCGAAGTATAGGGAAGCTAAGAAAGAAGCGTTAAAACGGTATGCTGAAGCGTTTCAAGAGCGGAATCCCAATCTGGCAGTCTATAACATGGTTTTACATGATGACGAAGCAAATCCACATTTACATATTAACTATGTACCGAACTTTGAAAGTAGTCGAGGATTAACGAGGCGTGTCGGAATGGATAGAGCTTTGCAACAACAAGGTGTCGAAGGAACGGGAAGAAAGTTAATTGCGCATTGGAGAGAAAGGGAAACCGCTTATATAGAGCAATTGGCTAAAGAATATATTCCGAATTTTGAACGTGCTAATGTAGGTTCACATAAGTACATGAAAGTCCGTCAATACAAGGAGTATGCAGAAGCAAAGTCAACTATTGAAAATCAAGTAGAGGAAAAAGAAACTAAGTTACAAACGATTGACGATCATTTAAAAAATGTTGAAGAGAAAACAAACGAATTAGAAATGACGAAAAAGAGTTTGGAAAGTGATGTTGTTGATACGTACAAAGAATTAGAGATAGTAAAGCAACAGGTAGAGAGTGAAAATGAAAAGCTGCAGCTAATTGGCCAGCGTCATGTGGAATTAGAAAAAAGAGTAGAACAAATGCAAAAAGAATTAGATAGTGCTAGTGATCGAGTGCCAAATGAACCTGTTAAAATTCCATTTTTACGTAAAGAAGTAGTAGTAGAAGTACAGGATAAAATGTTTGGAAAAGCTGAAATTACAAAGAAACAGACAAGAAATTATGTGTTATCACCAGAACAATATCAAGAAGTAACAAAGCAAGTGAATGCAGCGGTCACTATCAAAAAGGATCATGAGCGTTTGAGAGAAACAGACTTTGTGAAAGAGTATGAAAGTTTAAAAATGACTGCAGACGGTTGGATGAAAGAAAATAGAACATTGAAACAGGAAAAAAACCAGTTGCAAAAGGAAGTTGGTGTATTAAATAGAGAAATTAGCTCGTTAAAAGCTCATATAAAGGGTTTGCAGACGAATATAAGAGTTTTATATGTACAAACGAAAAAAGTTTTAAAAGAGCAATTTAAGGGGTTTAGAGAGAGTGTTAAAAATGAATTGGGTAGCAAGGGAGTAGATAATCAATTTGAACGTGAGCATAAAAAAGAGGTGAATAAACATCGTGGATTTGATATGGAACGGTAAAAAAACAGGGAAACTTTGTTTTTATCTTTAAGGTTGTTAAAAACATGATAGAATGAAAAAAAGAGCCATGCGGGAACATGACTCTTTTCATAGGGTATTTTACGAAAATACCTAAACTTCACTTATCTGATTATAGATTATCATAATTTGATTTATAATCAAATAGCAAAAAATAGGTATTTTTGTTGATTCCCTCAATTAAGGAGGAATTAACTTAGATATGACAAAGAAAATTATTGATTTTGGACAAGCTGAAAAAAAAGCAAAAGAAAGAGATAGTAAAATTAATAGTATTTATGAAAAACTTGAAGGTAGTGGCGGACTTTCTGAAGAAGAAAGAGTCATTATGCTACAAGTATTAAGTAAAATGTCTGGTGGAGAAGAATATTTTATTGGTAAAAAGAAAAAACCTACAGATCGGGTGAGATTTGTGCAGATAATTACTGATAATATTAATTATCTATGTAAAACGGGATATCTGACAAATGCTGAAAAAGCTTTTTTGATTGATTTAACACCGTATATAGAGTTTAAAACTAATATTTTAATTGAATGTTCAAATGAAGATTCTGAAGAAGTAGATGCAGATGCAGCTACACCAAGTTATTTAGCAAGGAAGTTAGGAAAAGATAGAAGTAATCTTTCTCATTTAATGAATGGTTTATTGGAAAAAGGTGTTTTAGCTGTTGCAGAATCTGGAATGACAACTGAAGATGGTCGCATTTGTAGTTCTCGTACTTGGTTTGTGAATCCTAATGTTTTATGTTGTTCCCCTAAAGATGGAGTAGACAAGGCTACTATGAAGATTTTTAAGAAGTCTCTTAGAAATTTTAAAATAACTGGAGATAAGAAAAAACATAACTTACCGATTTATTTATTTTAGATGTCATTTGTTATTGACATCTTTTTTTTTTTTATTATTTTCCATTTTTTAGGTGTGGGAATTTAACAACACATGTGTGGGAATTTTCCCACACCCTACCCTTGTTAAACCCTTGATATTACTGACTTTCTTTACTTTGCTCTTCTCACTCTTATATATAGGGCTAAAAGTTCCGCAAGGAACAGGTAGTATTTTTGAGCAAACAACGCTCAAAAATCTCCACCTTCATAATAAAAAAGTCGGTTCGTTCATCCTCACCTAAAGACTACCGTCTTTTCTTTTTTATTATGTCCTTGCAAAACTTTTTTCGGCTTGTATGCTTTTCTCGCCAAGCCGACAGACAAAAAGCAAAGCAATGCCGATCGACTTGGACTAGTAAGTATACAAGCCGAACCGCCTAGATCATTCGTCCTAAAATAGTGCTTACTCCAAAATTGATACGGAATACGTGGGGTTTCGCCCCCACACGACGAGCCAGCACTCTAGCCAAAAAGCAAAAAGTAGACCAAAAAACAAGGACAAAATCAGGCTAAACAAAAATAAGCCGTCCATATGGACGGCTTATTTACATAATTCACGATATAGGAAGTTCTATTTTAGTAAACTCATAGCAACTACAATACATCCAACTATAAATAATTCTTTTTTAAATATGTATTTTTATCTTTACTTAGGATATGCTATAGTCTTTTCCTTAAAAATGTTTCCATAATATCTCTCTTAAATCTTTCATAATTGAACTGAAAAGCGATATTATGTGTTTTATAACCTGGATTTGTCACAAAACGAAAGTCTGCGATACTTTGACCAAATCCTTCTCCTTGATCGGGAATTACTTTGATGGGCACTTTTGACAGACGAACTGCATCTGGATTCAACAAATACCATATTGTTACAAAATCATGCATAGGGCTTCCTCCTATGCCAGGATTCGATTTAGAGTAGAAATTATAGTAGTAGTCTAACATAGGTTTGATGATGAGTCCTGCAAGGTCTTGTGTATTCCGGTGAAATGCATCAATTTGTTGAACCATTTCAGGTGTAACAATCGCGTGTTGGGTGACGTTTAATGGAATAATTGTCAAATTCTTCGCATGCTGCAGAATTAAGTTTGCTGCATAAGGGTCTGCGTAAAAGTTAGCTTCAGCCACAGCAGTCACGTTTCCGGGGTAAAAAAAGGCTCCACCCATGCAAATGTATTCTTTCACATTCCGCATTGCTTCTAAATTCAAAATAAATGACGTAGCCAATGAGGAAAGTCTTCCCAAATTGATAATTGTAAGATCGTCTAAATTTGAGTTTATAATTTTGTAAATATCATTTATGGGATAAATTGGATAAGGGATTTCAGGTGGAATGATAGGTCCTAGTCCTACTTTTCCATGTACTTCAGGAAAATATTGAACCAATATACCTGTTAAAGGTACAGAAGCACCGAGAAATACGGGTATCTCTTTTCTTCCCGAAATATACTTCAAATAGTTAATATTTTTTATAGCATTCTCTCTCGATACATTTCCATAATCAGCTACAATCCCCACAAGTTGGATATCATTACGAAAAAAGGTGTACAGAATAGCAAACACATCATCAATTCCCAAATCTGTAAACAAGAGAACTTTTTTGGGCATATGTTTTCCTCCAAAAGCCATAAAATTTTATTTTTACTAAGGATGTAATGAATAGGTTTGTACTATATTTGATATATATTTTATATATTCTTCAATAGTACATTTTGTTCATCTATAACTTTAGATATCTTATATGTGTTTGCATCTAAAAAAGTATTTTTGTTTTGTATATTGTATACAAGTACAGTTAACATAACGCATCATTATCGGCAGCAAGGAAAAAGCGGAATCCATTGATATAATAAGGATTCCGCTTTTTCTTTGTTTGTCATCCTATGCATGATTTTATACATTGTTGAGATACTATGGTTTTTCCGGTTTACGAATGTCCTGTATTAGTACAAAAAATTGTATAAAATCTTGTATAAAAAAGATTGATAATTTTAAAACAAAGTTTGATGAAAAACTTTGTTGATATAGTTTTTTTCTTTTGATTTTTAAACTTCAATTGTATTGTTAAGTTAAAGGTCCATTTAATGAAATAAGTGTTTTAGGCTAAAAATCTTTCTTTACAAAAGTCACTTTGAATTTTAAGTACATTGACTTAACCAGTGCATAGGATAATTTTATAAAATTGTGAAGGATTGAGAAAAATGCACTATATTCCTTTTATGTATCGATATCAATATCTTTATTATGTTAATGTACCAATACCAATGTATAACTATGGAAGACAGTCTGTTTATTGTACTTTTCCTAATGAGATAGATTATACAAACAGATTTGATTTTTTTCGTTTTTCCAATGGTGATGGAAGTATTTCGTTAAAAGATTATGGATCAGAACCATTTGTTGTTAATATCAATGAAGCAGCAAAGCAAAATAATACGTATCGTACTGCTTTATGGACAGGGAAACATTTACAAGTTACCTTAATGAGCATTAATGTTGGTGAAGATATCGGTTTGGAAATACATCCTAATGTTGATCAATTTTTACGTATTGAACAAGGTCAGGGGATTGTTCAAATGGGAAAGAGTAAAGATAATTTAAATTTCAAAAGAAATGCTTATGATGATTTTGCAATAATGATACCTGCAGGAACATGGCATAATGTAATTAACACAGGTAATATTCCGTTAAAACTTTATTCGATATATGCTCCTCCAAATCATTCATTTGGTACCGTTCATGTTACTAAAGCAGATACATTGGCTGTGGAAGAAGATTATAGTCATGGCAATAGGAATACAGTTGGTTATTAATCAAGATTTATTATAAAATCTATAACTGTGTTTTAAAAAGCAAAAAAATAAACTTTTGTTAATCTTAAAAAACAATTGAAAACTCTTCTTTAAATTTTAAAAAGAAGGTGTTACCTTTTCAAAGAAGGAAAAGACTATATAGCAACTGGAGAACAGCTTGAAGCAGAGGGAGGACAAAATATGGCTCAAACTTATTGGGGATCTGAGGTAGCCAAGAATTTAGGGATTGGCTCAAGTACTTTGCGTAAATATTGCCTTGCTCTGGAGGAAGTTGGGTATCCTTTCGAGCGCGGTAGTAATAATTCTAGAATTTTTTATCATAAGGATGTAGCAATTATAGAACGGCTATTAACAGCTATGAACAAGAAGAACGTAACACTAGAACAGGCTGTAAATCTAGCAATGACAAGTGTTATAGAAAATGAGATAGCAACTGTTGCTACAGATAGCGTAGTAGATACAGAACAGATAATAGTATTATCAGAACGTATAGAACGTTTAGAACAGCTTAATTTAGAATTAATTCAAAGATTGGATCAACAAAGTAAATTTTTACAGGAAACAGATGCTCAAAGAATAATAAGAGAAGAACAAAGAGATATTCAATTAATGCAAGTATTAAGAGAAATACAAGACAGTAAGCGATTAATAGCAGCTTCAGAACAGAGGAAATCGCTTTGGAGTCGTCTATTTGGTAAATAAATTAGAATTTAATAATAGAGAAAAGCTTACTCCTATATAAAAATAAATAAGGAGTGAGCTTTTTTGTTACTTATAAGTGGTGTTATTATAATTTCTAAAATTGGGAGTAGCTCCCCGATGTCAAGGGGAGCTACAGAGGAATAACCATGACATTAATTTTGAATTATTTAATACTATTGAACATAATAAATTCTTTTACAATGACACATACTATCCTTATATAAATTGTTATAATACGAACACTTAATTCAAAAGGGGTTAGCTACTTGTGTCTGAACATATAGAGATTATTTTGAGAACACTATTAGCTTTTTCGATTTTATTTATCGGAGCTAAACTACTAGGAAAGCAAATTATTGCTGAAATGAATACTTTTGATTTTATTGGTGCTATCTCTATCGGAAGTATTATTGCGAATTTGGCATTTAATTTAAATATAAAAACTCATCATGCAGTCATTGCTTTTCTTATGTTAGTATTGGGGTAGCGTCAGAAAAATGCGGATTTACAACGTTAAGCATTTTGATACAAGTCTTATGAGAAATTATGAAGTCCTAATTTAACGATAATTTAATTATGTACCAATAGGCTTACTCTATTGAGATTGTGAAAAAATGTACTTAAACTAATGGGGCAGGTTAGTGAAAGGCAAGTTATTTAAAATATATATTAAGACTTCAACAAATTTTAGTGTTATATATAAACCCCTGCCCAGTCTTTTAAATTATGTTATAATTATCGCAAGAACAAGTATTTAAACAAAACTCGGAGATGTATAAGATGATTAGATTAGAGAAAATAAACGCTGATAACTACCAAAAAGTTTTTGACTTAGAACTTGTAGGAGAACAGGAAAACTTTGTTTCATCAAATATGAGATCGTTGGCACAAGCCTGGGTATTTTACGAAAGAGCCAAGCCTTATGCTATTTATAATGATGATACAATTGTAGGATTTATAATGTTTGACTATAAAATAGAAAATAGGAAAGTAGAGATTTGGCGATTTATGTTAGGGAGTGCATATCAAGGAAAAGGCTATGGTAAAGAAGCATTAAACAAAGCTATAGAATTTTTGAAGCAAGAAAATTTATTCGACTATATCCAAATAAATTATGTTGAAGAAAATTTAGTGGCAAAAAAACTTTATCAAAAAGTTGGTTTTTCAGAAACGGGAGAAATGGAAGGAAACGAAGTTGTTATGAGGCTCTCAATAGTGAAAGAATAGGTGTCAAATATATTCCAGTTTCATTACCTAACAGCAGTGATGAATAGCTAAAAGTATATTTCAAATAGATAGAACGTTTTAGGTTGGCAGCTGCTAGCCCTTTTTGTATTCTTGTTTTGTGAATAGTTACACTTAAACTAAAGGGTGCTTTAGTTCAACAATCTAAATTAAAAAGTCGATTCCTTGAGAGACTGGAAATCGGCTTTTTTTATGATTGGAACTTCCTTAGCGTTGTAAATACGCATTTTCCTGACGCTACCCCTTATAGGAAAAAAGAGAAAACCTTTAGATCGGGTGAGGTTTGTGCAATTAATAATGGATAATATCAATTATTTGACTGAGATTGGTTATTTGAGTAGTAAAGAAGAAGCTTTTTTATTTAAATTAGCTTCATTTGTGGAATTTAAGACTAATGTTATTGTAGAACGTGAAACAGGTAGTCCAGCATCTCCCACATATTTGAGTGAAAAGTTTAAAATAGCTCGTCAAAATATTTCAGGTACAATGAATACTTTGTTAAAAAAAGGAGTATTAGCTGTTGCGCAAGCAGGGGTAACAACAGAAGATGGTCGGGTGTGTACAAGTCGTACATGGTTTGTAAATCCTAATATTATGTGTTGTAGTCCAAAGGATGGTATAGACAAAGCAACACAACATATTTTTAGAGATTCATTACAAAATTTTAAATTGGAAGAAAAAGGGAAAAAGAAGTATAAACTTCCTGTTTATTTGTTTTAAAGAATACAAATTTCTATTGTATTCTTTTTTTTTTTGTTATTTCCCAATTGTTAGGTGTCATGAAAACATGACACCTAACATCTTATGAACCCTTGATATTATTAACTTTTTTCATTTTGTTCTTCTCACTCTTATATATAGAGCTAAAAGTTCCGCAAGGAACAGGTAGTATTTTTGAGCAAATAACGCTCAAAAATCTCCACCTTTAAAAAAATTATCCTTGCGGAACTTTTTTCGGCTTGTATGATTTTTTCGCCAAGCCGACAGACAAAAAGCAAAACAATGGTTCTCGACTTGAACAAACAAGTATACAAGCCGAATCGCTTAGATCAATCGTCCAAAAATAGTTTTTATTCTAAAATAGATACGTAATTCGTGGGGTTTCGCCCCCACACGACGAGCCAGCACTCTAGCCAAAAAGCAAAATTTTATATAATTAATATTATTTGTAATAATATTAATTAAGAAATGCGAAAAAAAGATAATCTAGCTGCTACAATACTTGATCCTGCTGCTGTAGCTCCACCTATTGAAATAGTTTTATCACTAATATTATATAAATTAATTGTTGTGCCAGCTGGTATTTGACCAGAAAATCCGAAACAAACAACTTCTTGACCTGTAGGTGTACCATAATTAGCTCCATCTAAACTAGGAACTGGAATACCATTAAATCCTACACCAACAGCAACAGGGCCAGCTTGATTATTTGAAGTCATTACAGCACCAATAAAAAAGTAATTACCAGGAATTTGAATAGTAAAAGTATCAATACCATTAAATGTAACATTTTTACTTATTAAAACTGGTGCTGTAAATTGAATAGGTGCTAAATTATTAACAGTTTGAGGAGCAGGAGTTACTATACTAGCGTTAGCAGAAGAAAAAGTTCCAGTAGCTCCAGTAGGTCCAGTAGCTCCAGTAGATCCTGTAGCTCCTGTAGCTCCTGTAGGTCCAGTAGCTCCAGTAGGTCCAGTAGCTCCTGTAGGTCCAGTAGCTCCTGTAGCTCCTGTAGATCCAGTAGGTCCAGTAGATCCAGTAGCTCCA
>NZ_MACE01000013.1 GCF_001883995.1 Bacillus paranthracis
CCCCTAAAGAATTTAGGGAACAAGTGGTTTAGGTGTTTTGATTGGTGTCCCGTTTTCAGGGTTCACTTCATTACTGGCAGGTTTGTTTTTTATTTGAACACAAGTATGTTTTAATTAAAGCTACAAGATATAATAAATTAGGTAATGATTTAATTGGAGGTAAAGTATTGGATTTCAGGCAGCTAGAAAATAAATTTGAAAAGAAAAAAGTAAATACATTTCTTGTTTATCAAAAAGGGGAATTAACAACTGAGTATTATAAAACACCTGAATGTGCAAGTAATTTATATAAAATAAATTCGATTACAAAAAGCATTGTATCTATATTAATAGGTATTGCAATTGATAAAGGCTATATAAATGATATACATACACCCATTACAGAGTGGATTGAAAATGTACCTGAGGGAAAACATGATTTGACGCTTTATCACTTATTAACAATGACTACTGGTGAGGAGTGGAAAGAGTTTGGAAATGGAGTAGTATTCCCGAATGACTTTGTAGAATCAGCGAACTGGGTGCAATATATATTAGAAAAACCAATAATTGAAGAACCCGCTACAAAAATGAATTATAACTCAGGCTCTTCGCATTTACTTAGTTACATTATCAAAAAAGCTACTGGAATGCCGACAGAACAGTTTGCGAAAAAATATGTATTTGATCTATTAGAAATTACCGAATATGAGTGGCAACAAGACCCACAAGGAATACATGTCGGCGGCTTCGGTATGAAAATGAAGTCAAAAGACTTATTAAAGCTAGGAATATTATGTTTACAAAATGGATATTGGCAGGGGAATGAAATTGTATCATCGAAATGGTTAGAAGAATCAAGTACACCTCTATTTGAAACGTATGAACATGTCGGGGCGTATGGATATCACTGGTGGGTATTGAATAACGAAAGATTTCACATACCGTACTGTATGTACTTTGCTATGGGATATGGCGGGCAATATATCGTTATCATTCCGCAGTTAGAGGTAGCTGCTGTAATAAGTAGTCATATGCCTAAACGTGGACTTGTTCCATTAAAATTATTTATTGAACATATACAAGAGAATTGTAATTTTCAGTAAGGGCACAAGTAAATCCATTTAATCCAGTTCAATTGTTTCATTTCTTCACAATTGAAAGTAATTTAGAAATGAAAACCTCACTGTTTATATTATAAACAGTGAGGTTTTCATTTTATCTACTCGTCTTCTGAAATGACACCTTAATAAATTTCTCCGTCTTCGTTTCAAATTCTACATCAACAAAAACACCGTATTCTTTTCCATCTTCACGTAACCATAATTTAAATTTTTCAACTGTTATTTGAACGGTTTTCGGTTTTCTACCTATATGAAGATAATCAATTATATCAGCTTTCGGGTATTGTTCTTTCGTCTTTTCTACAGCAAGCTTACCCCATTTCGCATACGGCGGCTGTGCATGAACAATTGCTGAGCCTGTATATACATTTGAACATATTGTTAGGAACAGAATAACGAGTGCGACACGCTTTAACAATTTTTTCATAATGAACTCCTTTTACCTTTTTTTATATTGTTTACATACTTTTTCAACGATATTAGTTTGGATTTTTTTGTCTTCATTACATAAAAGCGAGCCTTTTACAAAACATAACCAAGAAATCATTTACATAATTAAGGAGGGAAAATTATGCGCCAAAAACCTGTTTTTAAAATAGCAGTTTTGCTTGCGTTCATAGGACTGTCTTTCATGGTCAGTAGTATACAACTAAAAAATGTAGAAGCCTTTTCTAATCAAGTCATTCAAAGGGGAGCATCTGGTGAAGATGTCATTGAACTGCAATCTCGTTTGAAATATAACGGATTTTATACGGGAAAAGTAGATGGTGTTTTCGGATGGGGTACATACTGGGCACTTCGGAATTTTCAAGAGAAATTTGGTTTACCGGTTGATGGTTTAGCTGGAGCTAAAACGAAGCAAATGCTCGTGAAGGCAACGAAGTATGATAAGTCAACTGCTAATAAAGGAACGACAACGAATAAAGGAAATAGTGGTGGCACTGCACAAGAGAATAAACCACCTCAAAATAAAGGGACAAATGTTCCAAATGGCTATTCTCAAAATGATATTCAGCTCATGGCAAACGCAGTATACGGAGAATCACGTGGTGAGCCGTATTTAGGACAAGTTGCAGTCGCTGCAGTTATTTTAAATCGTGTTACAAGTGCATCATTCCCAAATACCGTTTCAGGTGTAATCTTTGAGCCAAGAGCATTTACAGCGGTAGCAGACGGACAAATATATTTAACACCAAATGAAACAGCGAAAAAAGCTGTATTAGATGCAATTAATGGATGGGATCCAACAGGAAACGCATTGTATTATTTCAATCCAGATACTGCAACAAGTAAATGGATTTGGACTCGTCCACAAATTAAAAAGATCGGGAAACATATTTTCTGTAAATAGAGCGGAGGTGGAACTATGTTACGAGGTATTATAATCGTATTATTAACAGTTGGTGTAGTTGGAACTGGATACTGGGGCTATAAAGAGCACCAAGAAAAGAATGCAGTATTAATTCGAGCAGAAAATAGCTATCAACGTGCGTTTCATGATTTAGCGTATGAGGTTGATTTATTGCACGATAAAATTGGAACAACGCTTGCGATGAATTCGCGCGCATCTTTATCGCCTGCATTAGCAGATGTATGGAGATTAACATCGGAAGCTCGTTCGGATGTAGGACAACTTCCTTTAACATTAATGCCTTTTAATAAAACGGAAGAATTTTTAGCGAATATCGGTGATTTTAGTTACCGTGCAGCCATTCGTGATTTAGAAAAAGAACCGTTAAATGATCAAGAATACAAAACGTTGCAAACTTTATATTCCAATGCAGGGAATATACAAGATGAACTAAGAAAAGTGCAACATCTTGTTTTGAAAAACAATTTACGCTGGATGGATGTTGAGATGGCACTCGCATCAAATCGTGATCCTGCAGACAATACAATTATTGACGGATTAAAGACAGTAGAAAAAAATGTAACATCGTATTCATCTACAAACTTCGGACCGACCTTTACAAGTGCACAAAAAAATAAAAAAGGTGGATTTGCAGCAGAAGGAAAAGCAATTTCAAAAGATGAAGCGGCGAAAATTGCAAAATCGTTTTTAAATTTAAAAGGAAATGAAAAAGTAGAAGTCGAGAAAAGCGGAAAAGGTGCGAAAGAATCTTTCTATAGTGTGAAAATTAAAGACGAGGCAACGAATAATGAGTTTTATATGGATATTACCGGAAAAGGCGGATATCCAATTTGGGTTATGAATAATCGAGAAATTAAAGAACAGAAAATTAGTTTAAACGATGCAGGAAGTAAAGGTTTGAAATTCTTAAAGGACCATAAGTTTCATAATATGGAGCTTTATGATAGCTCACAATATGATAATGTTGGAGTATTTACGTATGTAGTAAATGAGAATGGCGTACGAATTTATCCAGAGGCAATTCAAATGAAAATTGCTTTAGATGACGGTTCTATCGTCGGATTTTCGGCGAAAGAATATTTAGCATCACATCAAAAACGAACAATCCCTTCGGCAAAGCTAACTGCAGCAGAAGCAAGAAAGAAAATAAACCCTGATGTAAAGGTAATGGAAGAGCGAAAAGCAATGGTAGTAAACGATTTGCATAACGAAGTACTTTGCTATGAATTTGTAGGTACTTTAGGGAAAGATACGTACCAAATTTTCATCAATGCAAATAGCGGAGCAGAAGAAAAAGTGAAGAAAATGCAAGCTGTTGAAAAAATTTATGATTAAACTTTAATGGTAAAGTGGTGAGAATAATGAAGATTTTAATATATATGTTGATGGTTTGTTTTTTAATAACTGGATGCAGTATTGGAAAAAAGGATAATCCAAACGAAAAGCCCGAGCAAAAAAATGTTTCAATGAAAAATGTTAATTATACAAATAAGTCAAATAAGCCAAATGAAAAAGCAGCGGACCATTTAGCGTCTTTAGCGGCAAGTGTGCCAGGTGTGAATGATGCGACAGCGGTAGTAGTTGGGAAATATGCTATCGTAGGAATTGATGTAAAAGCGAAACTAGATCGAACACGTGTTGAATCCATTAAATACTCTGTTGCAGAAAGTTTGAAAAACGATCCTGATGGTGCTAATGCAGTTGTTGTAGCAGATGTTGATACGTATGAACGACTGAAACAAATTGGAAAGCAAATTAAAAAAGGAAAAACAGGCGAAGGTATACTGGATGAGTTAGCAGCAATTGTTGGCCGTGTAATGCCACAAGTTCCAAATGACATGATTGAAAATAAAGAAACGAATCCAATTCAAGATAATGATAAACAATTACCAAAAGATGAAGAGCAAGAACTGAGAAAAGAACAGAATGACCAATCAAATAATCATTTAAATAAATAAATTTAACAGTAACCCTGTACTAAATTGTACAGGGTTTTTCAATATAATATTAAATATTCAGTTTATTTTTAAGGGAATATATGGTTTAATTATGATGGGAGGGACAACTGTTATGATGAAAAAAAGCACATTAATATTATGTAGTTTATGCTTAGGTTTCAGTATGACAGCGTGTGAACAGAAGAAAGAAGTAAAAAAGCACACAGCGACTTCTTCTACTGTGATGGAAAATCAAAAGAAAAAATCTATCAATATAAATCATTTCTCCAATATAAATGAAGGAATGACTTATAAAGAAGTGAAAGATTTAATTGGTTTTGAAGGGGATTTACTCATAGAAGGAGGGGTGGAACATTCTACACAAATTAAGCAAATTTTTGCTTGGAAGGGAAGCAATCCAACTGCATTAGTTGAAATTACATTTTTAGATGGCAAAGTACATTCTAAAGTGCAGCAAGGTTTAAGTTAATAAGTAAAAAATGGGAGAGTTTATCATGAACATACATACAGGGGAGATTCAATTAGTTCCGTATAAAGAGGAATATAAAGAAGTTATAGAAACATTTACTTTACCAAGTGAACAAGTTCAATTTACGTCGGACCCAGCTGAATTATTGAAAAAAGCAAAAAATGATCGTACAAAAAATGTCATTGTTATTTTAGATTACAATGGGGTACCTGTTGGTCTTTTTGCATTGCAAACAGGAGATAGAGTACAGGAATTCACAGAAAATGAGAACGCTTTACTTTTAACTTCATTTTCTATAAATCACAATAGACAAAGGAAGGGATACGCTAAAAAATCACTGGCACTATTACAAGAGTTTGTACAACGTTATTTTTCGATGAAAAATGAAGTTGTACTTGCTGTGAATGAAAAAAATATTCCAGCACAAAATTTATATGAAAAAGTTGGTTTCCAAGATAAAGGACTTAGAAGAATGGGACCAATTGGTCAACAAATTATAATGCATTTACCTATCATAAAATAATGAGAAGAAAAACTTACTCTTGCATAGTAAAGTAGTAAGTTTTTTTATTTGGAACAATATATGTTGTAAAATATATAAATAAACGAAATAGAAATGAAGGAAATACAAATGAATCAAGTTAGAAAATGGAATATTATTGGTGGAAGGGTGATAAAAACAGGAATTGCGGTTTTTCTTACAGTTCTAGTTTGCGAATTTTTCAATATACCAACTATTTTTGCTGTTATTACAGCAATTGTAACAATTGAGCCAACCGCAACGGATTCTATAAAAAAAGGACTAGTTCGTTTTCCAGCTTCAACAATTGGATCAGCGTATGCAATGACTTTCACATTTTTCCTAGGTCATCAGGCGCTTTCTTATGCGTTAGCGGCAATGTTTACAATCGTTACATGTCAAAAACTAAGGCTACACGCAGGAACGTTAGTCGCAACTTTAACTGCTGTTGCAATGATTCCCATTACGGCAGATCATTATTTTACTGCATTTTTAATTCGATTAGCTACTACATCTACTGGTATTATAGTGTCTACTTTAGTGAATTTTTTCATCTTACCACCACACTATGTTAAAACAATTTCGGGATGTACAGAAGAGCTATTTGTTAAAACGGCAAATGTTATGGAGGAATGGCTTACTGCGTTAATGGATGGGAAAGTTATAAAAAAGGAGACAACCTATACTCTTTCTAAATTAACTGTATTATTACATAAAGCAGTACAATTTGTTCAATATGAGCAAAAAGATTGGAAATACCATCGACATACAAAAAAAGAAATGAGAAGCTTTTTACTTGTACAAAAGCAACTTCATTTATTACAGCAAATTATTTATCATATAGATAATTTAGCTCGAGCACCAATTGAAACATGTGATTGGTCACAAAATGAAAAAGAAATTTTACGACGAACAATTCATTCTATAATTTCTATATTAAGAAATCATTGTGAAAAAATAGATGAGGAACATTTTAAACTGATTGATGAATTAGATAAGCAATTTTGGATTAATAAAAATGATTTAGCACATTGTAAACCGAATCAATATCATCATCATTTTTCAAGTGAATCTATCATTTTATTTGAGATATTATCTATACATGATATGTTAGAGGAATTAAAACAAATATTCGAGAAATATGAGAGTGAAAATCAACTTAATTGCTCAGTTCATTAAAATGCGGAGGATTGATATGACAATTTATATTGCATTACTAAGAGGAATCAATGTAGGCGGGCATAAGATAATCAAAATGGCTGATTTAAAACAAGCGTTTGAATCAATAGGGTTGAAACAAGTGAAAACATATATTCAAAGTGGGAATATCGTGTTCGAATCTGAAAAAGATATTGATTTTCTAAACAAACGAATACAATCTGAAATTAAAAACGTTTTTGGTTTTGATGTTCCGGTTATGTTAAGAACACATGAGGAATTTATAAACATTACAAAAAGATGCCCCTATGAAGTCAATTCATTGCGAGAAGGCGAAAGTATACATATTGCCTTCTTAGCACATGAACTTTCTAAAACAGAAAAAGATCAGCTACTTATGCAAAAAAATGAGATTGAAGATTGTTGTATTCATGAAAAAGTTGTGTATTTATTTTTCAAAAATAGCATTCGAAACTCTAAATTAATGAACCAGTTTCAGAAGTTGCATACACCAGCTACAGTAAGAAATTGGCGGACTGTGAATAAATTAAAAGCGATTGTAGAGAGTATATAACTATAAAAAGAAGAGGTTTTCTGTCTATAGAAAACCTCTTCTTTTTATTTATATTGTTTCGCTACAATGAGTTCAATGATAGGATAAATAAAGAATGAAGAGCACAGTGCAATAAAAAGAGGGAAGTTTTTAACCCCATCTAAATTAGCTCCCATAGAAAACCCTTCAGAGAAGAGTAATATAAGGAACATTACAACTACGAGCGTAAAATATGCAATTTTAGAGCTTTTATATGTAATTTGCTGTCCCATTTCATCTTGACTTTCTTCTGATACACCGTGAGGATCTCCCCATGTAATATGATTGATAAGGTAGCTAAGTATTAAAGCGCTTGTGAAAATTGTTCCACCTAAAATCGCACCTTCAGCGATGTATTTATAAGCCCCGTGTATAAGCACTCCAAGTAATGATAAAACGATTGTTATTAAAATGAATTTTTTGCGATTCATATGAAAAATGGCACCTCCACTGTTGTAAAAAACTCTTTACAATTATAGTATAAAATTGGAAAAGTTTCATGTCAAATACTTTTTACATATAGAGCCGAGAATATGATATTTTGTTTTTATGATTAATAAAAAATTACATTACATTTGAATGTAAAAGAATGGGCTCGCATATATTTGGAAGGGATGTCAGATTAATTTAGGGGGTAGTTATGTCTATTCTTTTAAAAGCTGGTGCTGATGCAGGAAATAACGGTTTGAAGTTAATGGTGAAAGGGCAAGATCCTATTTTTATTCCGAGTATATATGCTTTATATATAGGAGAGCCTACAGGATTGTTAGATGAGGGAGATGTTTCATTATCTGAATTAGAAAATCACATTGACGTGACCATTAGTTCTCCATCGTTAATGTTAAATAATGTGCGGTATATCGTTGGAGAAAAAGTCATTCAAGATCAATTAAAAGGTACTGAGGTTGAGAAGAAATCGAATAAGTCAACTGATGAGTTAATGGTTATTACGATTCTATCTGGTTTAGCGGTAAGTGCTATGCGTCAAAGTCCAACTTCTAGCCACATTAACATTCGATATGATTTATCTGTTGCTCTCCCTATGCAGCTTATTACACAAGAAATAGCGGCGGAAAATGCGAAACGTTATATGGGGAATCATAAGGTTGTGTTCCATTATCCAAACGGACGTGATGTTACAATTAATATTTCCATCGAATATTGCAAATGCCTACCTGAGGGTGCTTCTGGGACGTGGGGCATTGTATATGATGAAGAAGGAAATGTTGTAAAACATAAAATAGAATGTGAACAAAATAAAGTGTCAGAAATTGATTTTGTTGATAAAACATTATTATCTTTTGATATTGGTGCAGGAACGACAGAAGAAGTCGTTTCACTAGGTGTAAACTTTAGACCACAACTAAGTAAGGGTTTATCGTACGGTGTGAAAGAAACGTTACTACAAATTATTACGAGATGGAACCGGAAGTATCCAACAAAGACAATTGATAGTATTACAGAATTCAATCAAATTTATTTAAACGATAAACACCCTAGAAATGCATTATTAGTTGAGGAATCACAACCAGCACTATTAGGTTTAGCAGCGCGCGTTGCAACGGATATTATTAACAAAATTGATGATATGAAAGACGATCCATATGTTTTTATTTATGGCGGGGGCGCAGTTATCATAAAAAATAGCCTGAAAATGATTTTAAAACAAAAAGGGCGTTTAACAAATGTAATCTTTGTAGATAATCCATTATTTACAAATGCACGTGGATTATTAGTCTACACTTGTTCGCCAAAATATAGAGAGCATAAGCAAAAAGAGTTAGGATTTACAAACTTAACAATAAGTTAGTTGGTGGAAGTATGCGATCTAGGCGATATAAACGTGGTGACCGAGTAAAAATTAATATTCATAAGTCAGTATCACCTGAAATGCTTGCATGGCTGAATAAACAATCAAATCCAACCAACTTCTTTTTCTTTGCAGCGCAGCAACTTTTTAAACAAGTAGGAGATATTGATGTGTCAAAAGCTATACCAAGTAGCCATGTTTTCTCGTTATACGTTGAGCCATCATCTTTATTAAAAGTAGAAGTTAATCCTTTTAAAAGCTTACCACTAGAAGCAAATAAATCCACCGATAATATAAAAAAAAAAACATGGGAAGCTGTTGATCAATTAGATTGTCCGTTTTTTTAAACATAGAAAAATATAAATATTGCCCATCACTATACATACGGATACAGTGATGGGCGTTTTTACATGTAAAGATAGGGGGGACACAAATTGCGGCGTGCCCCTCCTATTCATTATTTTTCTATTATTTTGGCTGTATGTTCAGTAACAGTATGAATGATGTCTTCCCAGTCATCAGGATGAATCTCATGTCCAGCGCCTTCAAGAGTTAATAGAGCTGAGTTAGGAATCTCATCGATAAGTGCTAGACCATGTTCAAAAGGGAGTGCGGTATCGTCTGTTCCGTGAATGACTAATGTAGGTGCTTGTATGGAGTGAAGCACCCCTTCATATGCATCATCGCCTTGAAGTAAAGCGTGATTAAACATGCTTAATAAATTGTTAGCTCGTTCAATTTCTTGTTTTACTTGATTATAGACTCTTTTTTCATCAAATGTGCGTTTGGACCCGCATAATAGACGGGACCCTGAAACTAAATATTCTGCTACAATATTTTCATTTGTCCAATCTAAATGCGTGCCATTTGCGTGATGTGTTAAAATTCTTTCATCCATCGGGGGTAAGTCACGTGTGTTATTGTCAGAGCCTATCACACTTGTAGCTAGTAATGTTAATGTTAATATTCTTTCGGGATGTTTTACAGCAGCAATTTGAGCGATCATACCGCCTAAAGACATACCAAATAGATGCGCTTTGTCAATATGATAAGCATCTAGTACCCCAATTGCATCTTCAGCCATATCCGTAACGGAATAATTAGAAGTTCCAGGTTCATATGCGACAGAGCGTCCCACATCACGGTTATCAAAACGAATAACAAATTTCCCCGTGTTAGCCAACTGTTCACAAAATTCTTCATCCCAATAAACCATTGAACACGTAGCACCCATAATTAATAAAATAGCTGGATTTTTAGGGTTTCCAAAGCTTTCTGTACATATATCAATCTCGTTTATTTTAAATATCTTTTCAGTCATAGAGTTCTCTCCATTTCTTTTGAATGTAATTAAACATAAAATTTTGAATGACTCTAAGTTGTGTGTTAGATTTGCTTTGTTTTTTGCGTAATTACCCCCAAAAATAAGTTTATGATAATTTAAGGGGAAAAATTTTGAGAAATAATTGTATGTTATTAAAATAAACAGCAAGGGAGAGGACATGAAAGCAATTGTTATAGATCAATATAGTAGTGTTGAAGAATGAAAAGACAGACCAGTTTTAAAACCAGTTGTTAAGAATAACGAGGTATTAAAATGAAGAAGGCGTTAGAGAAGCTTATATTTTGAGTGAATATAAACATGTTTCATTTTATTCATGATACGGATTGACTTTATTTATTGGAAAGCCGTAATATTATTAAGCTATATGAAAGAGATCTGTAAGAAGAGGGGAGTTATTATGAAAATAAATTGGACTGAAGTAAAGGAAAAAATTCGACCGCAAATTTCAAAACCATCATATGAAACTTGGTTTACGAATACTACTGTTTATTTAGAGGATGATATATTAACAATTTATTGTCCAAATGAATTTGCACGTGACTGGTTAGAATCTCATTATAAAGAATTAGTATTTAATACATTAAGAGAAATGTTTAATACGACTTTTGAAATTCAGTTTGATCTATGTAATGGCGAACCATCTAACTTGAAAGATGTCCAAAAAGAAAAGCTTAGTAGCTGGGATGAAGTAAAGAAAGCATTAAGACCTAAAATAGCAGAGAAAACATTTATGACATGGATTAGAAATACAAACGCTACGATAAAAGATAATAAAGTAATAATCTTTTGTGAAGATGCGTTTCATCGTGATTTGCTTGAAGGTGAGTATAAAAATATAATTTCAAGTACCGTACAGAAACTTTCTAATGAAGAATATCAAATTTGGTTTGAAATAAAATCAAATGCTACTTCAATAGCTCAGATTCATCATGTGCAAAAGAATCAACTTACTTCGGAACAAGAGGAATCCAGTACAATTTGGAATAAAATAAAAGAAAAAATGCAATTAACAATTTCGAGACCATCATATGAAACATGGGTCAAAGAAACGACAGCTAGAATAAATGAAGATTCATTAATCATTTATTTTGAAAACGAATTCCAACAAGAGTGGGTTAAAAAGTCTTATAAAGATTTAATTTCGCAAATAGCTAAAGAGTTAACTGGAAATACATATGAGCTTCAATTTGAATTAAAATCAAATACAAATGCACTAGATAATGCTGGAAAATCAAATATTAAAGATATCACTTCCGAATTAGGGGAGCAGTTCAAAGTATCCAATAACAGTTTAAAATATAATGATGTAGACGAGAGCAATAAACGCATTCGAGCCCTAGAAGAAAAAATAATGAACTTGGAAAAGATCATTGGTACATTAGTAGAAAAATTAGATGCAGTAGAATTAAAAATACAGTTGGAAAAATAACCAACTGTGTTTTTTTTACTTAATTCGCTTTTTTTATAAACCCTTTATAATGACGTTTTACAAGCTGACTTTCTAACGTTTTCATTGTTTCAAGTGCCACACCGACAATGATCAGTAAGCTTGTACCACCAATTTGTGCAGAAGGTGGTAATGTAGCAATCTTTGTGAATACAAGCGGTAAAATTGAAATTGCACCTAAGAAAATTGCACCGATAAATGTTAAACGGTATAAAATTTTCGTTACATATTGTTCTGTTGATTTACCAGGACGAATACCAGGTACATATCCATTTTGCTTTTTCAAATTCTCTGCCATTTGTTCAGGATTTACTTGAATAAATGCATAGAAGTATGTGAAAGCAACGATAAGACCGACATAAAGTGTCATTCCAATTGGATGTGCGAAATCAAGGTTTGCAACTAACCATTTTGATACGCTTGAATCAGGGAAGAGCTGCGCAATTGTACGCGGCGTCATTAAAAATGCGGAAGCAAAGATGACTGGAATTACACCAGCACTATTTACTTTTAGAGGTAAATGAGTGTTTTTTGCTCCTTGATATTGATTGTTTCCTGAAACAGCTTTTGCATATTGAATCGGTATTTTACGCACCGCTTGTTGTATGTAAATAACGCCAACAACTATCGCTAAAATTATAAGACCAATTAAGACCATTTTTATGATGTGCATGAATAATTGATCGCCTGCATTTTGAAATTGTTGTAAATAAATTTGATTCGCAACATTTGGAATCGCTGCTACAAGTCCTGCGAAGATAAGCATCGAAATACCATTACCTACTCCATTAGCGGTAATTTGTTCACCTAACCAAAGTAAAAATGCAGTACCTGCAGTTAAAACTGTTGCAATAAATAAGTATGTAGTCCAGCTTTGATCTGTTATTAATTGTCCACCTGCTATATTATTAAAGCCATAAGACATCCCAATGGCTTGTATGAATGCGAGAATGATTGTAAAGTATCGAGTAAATTGAGCTGATTTCTTACGGCCCATTTCTCCTTGCTTTGCCCATTCCGAAAATTTTGGTATGACGTCCATTTGTAGTAATTGTACTATAATGGAAGCTGTAATATATGGTGTAATACCTACAGCAAAGATTGAGAAGTGTTGCAATGCTCCTCCGCCAAATACGTTTAGCATACCTAAAACGTTAGCTTGATCTTGTACTTTTAATACCTCTGCGTTAGTATGAGGAACTGGAATAAACGTGCCAATTCGAAAAACGATTAACATCGCTAATGTAAAAAGGATTTTCCTTCTTATCTCAGCCACTCTCATGAAATTTGAAATCGTACGAAACATTATATCGCCTCCTATATTTTTATCAGTTTAAAACTGATTATTATATCCCGATGAAGTAACCACAAACCTCCTTCCGCATTAAATTCATTTGACAAATGGAATTTTATACATTTTGTAGTTTTCACGGATATAAAAATATAAGGTGTTTTTAGCGAGCTATAAGTTTTTCGTAATCATTCAATACACATAATATATCGAATAAATTAACAAATGTACATACATACGCATGAAAAATGAATAAATAGGGTCATTTTTTACATTTATTTAATGATAAATTGATAGGACATTATTATTAGGGATTATTATACATGTTATAAAAATAAAGGTGAGACATTATGATTTATAGCTAATATTCATTCGAATGTGTCAGCTAATAGTTTCTCCCAATCTTTAAAGGATAATTTATTAGTTATATGTTTTAGTGCATTAGGTACAATAATATGACAAATAAGTTCTAAGCTATTACCATCTGGATCAATAAAATAAACAGATGCATTACCTTGATGTGGACGGACGAAAGGTGCAATAGATTCATTACTCCCAAACGGAACAGCTTTAATTTGAAGTGAGTGTAACCAATTTAATGATTCTTTTAAATCCTCATATGAAACTCTAAATGCAATATGACGTAAAGAAGGATGATATTTCGTTTCACATTCAGAACCTTCCCATAACCCCAGCCAACTCATTCCTTCTTCAATCCAAAAGAATGCTGTTGATTCATCGCTCCAAGCTAATTTCAACCCTAGTTTTTCATAAAATTCAATTGAGTTTCTTAAATTGCTAACCGGTAAGTGTGCTTCGTATATTCCTTTAATCAATTTAAATCCTCCTTTATTCTTACAATTTCTTATCATTACTATAGCTGTTAAAAAAGAATATAGAATCGAGTAAAAGTATGAAAGTACATACAACTTTAGTAGTAAATAATCTTATTTCAATTAAGATTTATGCAATTAAGAAATTTGTTTATTTAAAAGGGATTTATCAAATTGAAAGATAAATAAATTGAATAGATACTTAATAAGGGGATGATATAGATGAAAGTAGTTGTAAAAGAATTACGACCATTAGAAGTGGCATTCATAAGAAGAACTGGTAGTTACTTTGAACCACAAGATCATTGGGGAAAGTTATTGAACTGGTCTATTGAAAATAAGCTTTATCCACCGGAGCAATCATTTATCGGAATCTCATTAGATAATCCTGAACTTGTTGCAAGCCATATGTGCCGCCATGATGCTTGCGTGACCATACCTGAAAACTTTGAGAAAGAACAACATGAGGGTGTGCAATTTAAAAGTGTAGATGGAGGTCTATACGCTCTATACGAATTCTATGATGAACCTCATAAATTAAGTGTAGCGTATCAATACATGTACGCAGAGTGGCTACCAAATAGTGAATATGATGCAGATTATGATAGAGATAATTTAGAGTTTTGCTTAAATAATGTTGCAGAAGATTTAGAAGGAAAGTTAAAGGTTGATTTATTTGTGCCAATTAAAAAAGTACCAATAAATATGAATGCAAATAAGTAGTATGTTTCTATCTAGCACTATCTTTACTATATTTTTTATTTGCTAATCAAATAGTAACGGAGGATACCGGTGTATTGGATGATATATTTTTAAAAGATTATTGGGTAGAGAAAACATTAAATAAACAATTAAATGAGACGAGCATATACTAATAAATGACACAATGCATAATTTATAATCGTATTTGAAGAGCACCTTAAAGTGCTCTTTTTTTATTGAAATTCATGCACTTATATAAGTTGTTCTTAATTTGAATCATCGTCCTTATATTATGTAATTTTGCATAATGTTACATAAATTGTGTATTTTCCCTTTTTTTCGACAGGAACAGCAAGTATACTTTGTACAAGCTTTCTATTTCAAAATTATACGAGGTGAAAAAATGAAAAACAAAAAGACGTTAACTAAGGTAGCATTAACAACAGGTTTAGCTTTAACAGCAGTAGCACCATACGGAGTAGGTCATGCAGAGGAAACAGATCAACTACAAGTTCAAATTCAGGAGGAATCATTCCGTTCAGGTGAACTTACACAACCGTCACAAAAGGCACCAGAGAATGTAGTAAAAGATGCTCTGAAGGAGAAAACAGAACAAGCTCTTTCTCCAAAGCAAGTCAATGGAGAAACTGGAGTAGATTATAAAGTTCTTCAAAAACGTGGTTCATATGATGGGACTACACTTGTACGTATACAGCAAACATATGAAGGAAAAGAAGTATATGGCCATCAATTAACTGCACACGTAGATCATAACGGTGTTATTAAAAGTGTTTCAGGCGATAGCGCGCAAAATTTAAAACAAGAAGAATTGAAAAAGCCTATCAATCTATCAAAAGATGAAGCGAAACAATATATTTATACGAAATACGGGAACGATATCAATTTTATTTCGGAGCCAGAAGTTAAGGAAGTTATTTTTGTTGATGAAAATAATGGCCAAGCTAGCAATGCGTACCAGGTTACATTTGAAGCTGCCACACCAAAATATGTTTCTGGTACATATTTAGTAAATGCACAAAATGGTGATATGTTAAAAAATATGGTGCAAGAGTCTAACTTGAAAGCAAGTGAAAAACTAGTTGGAGCCTTAAAGAAAAGTAAAAAAAGCAGTCTTACATCATTAACGGGCACTGGAAAAGATGATTTAGGGATCTCTCGTTCATTTGGTATTTCTAAACAAAGTAATGGCAAATATGCTCTGGCTGATTATACAAGAGGGCAAGGAATTGAAACATATGATGTGAATTACAGAGATATTACGAAAGAAGAAAGCTATTATCCTGGTACATTAGCAACTAGTACTTCGACAACATTTAACGATCCAAAAGCAGTAAGTGCTCATTACTTAGCAACAAAAGTGTTTGATTTTTATAAAGATAAATACAACCGTAATAGCTTTGATAATAAGGGACAAAAGGTAGTTTCAGTTGTACACGCTTGGGATTCTGAAGAGACGAATGATCCGAAAAATTGGCAGAATGCATTGAGTGCTAATAATGGAAGTATGCTTGTATATGGTGATCCTATCGTCAAAGCATATGACGTAGCTGGCCATGAATTTACACATGCTGTTACTTCTAGTGAATCTAATCTTGAATATTACGGTGAATCTGGTGCGATTAATGAGGCACTATCTGATATTATGGGAACATCTATTGAGAAATACGTAAATAATGGAAGCTTTAACTGGACGATGGGAGAACAAACTGGATCTGTCTTCCGTGATATGGAAAACCCAGCTTCTGTTCCATCTTCACTTGGAGTACCTTATCCAGATGATTACAGCGAATTTAATGATTTTAATGGATGGGATCAAGGTGGCGTTCATTTTAATTCAAGCATTATTAATAAAGTTGCGTATCTCATCGCAAAAGGCGGAACTCATAACGGTGTAACTGTTAAAGGAATTGGTGAAGATAAAATGTTTGATATTTTCTATTACGCAAATACAGATGAGTTAAACATGACTTCTAATTTCAAAGAATTAAGATCAGCATGTATTCGAGTGGCAACTAACAAATATGGTGCAAATTCAGCTGAAGTTCAAGCAGTACAAAAGGCATTTGATGCAGCAAAAATTAAGTAAGTTAGAAATATAGTTCTTATTCATATATTATTACATTATGAAAAACAGCTAATGTCGTTTTAAGGATATTAGCTGTTTTTTTCATACCAATGTATTTGAAAAATAAACTTACTAAGCAATAATTAGGTACTCTACCTTTAAGAAGTTGCGACAAAGATTTTAGGTTTATAGTATATAAAAACAGAAAATTAATAATATATTGACCTCTTAACGGAAAGTGCTATAAAATGAAAGCGATAACAAACGATTGCTTTAAAATAATTTCCCTGATCTTTTCGTATTTACAGATATATGAAGACATAAATAAACTATTTTTTTAACAATCAATGCAAACGTTTTCGTATTGGAAAGATCATTGAAATACATATGTGAAAATAACCAATACGGGGGGAAGCAAAAGAGATTTCTAGATTAATTTAAATTGTGTAATGTAGTACGGGCATAATAAATCGTCCGTACTATTTAAAGAAAGGATGTATGTAGTGCAAATGACAAAAAGATTAATTAACAAATCAGTTTTATTGCTTACTATAATCGTTATGTTATCATCTGTTTTCTCTTTTCAAAGTGTAAAGGCAGTTTCAAATTCGAAAACAACTGAAGTTATCATTCATTACAAAGAGCAGCTTGGAAATACAAAAGACTGGAATCTTTGGTTATGGGGAGAAAATGCAAATGGTACATCTTATGAATTTACTGGTGAAGATGAATTTGGAAAGTACGCTAAGATTAATATAGATGGTGACTATAATCGTGTAGGATTCATCATTCGTACAAATGAGTGGGAAAAAGATGGTGGGGATCGTTGGATTGAAAATATAAAGGACGGTCGTGCTGAAGTATGGATTCTTTCTGGTGATGAAAAGGTATATAACGCTAAGCCTTCTTCGGATCTATCAATTCAAAAAGCAACTATTGATAGTTTCAATGAAATCACTGTAACGACGAATGTTCCATTTCATATTAAGGAACAGAAAATTGAAATTGAAGGTATTAAAATTAAGAATATTAGTCCTTATGATATAAACAGTGGAGATATTACGAATAAGGTGAAAATAATTACGGAACAGAAAATTGATTTAAAACAAACATACAAAGTTAAAATAGAAAACTTAGCTGATACGAATACTGAAATTGGTAAAGTCATTCGTAGTGAGGAATTTGATCATTTATTTTATTATGGTGGTAACGATTTAGGAAATACATATACCGCGCAACATACAAAGTTCCGTGTATGGGCTCCTACTGCGAGTGAAGCGAAGTTAGTTACATATAAAAAATGGAACGATAAAATAGGTACTGAAATAAATATGCAACAAGGTGAAAAGGGCACCTGGAAAGCAGAACTTAAAGGGAATCAAAAAGGTCTCTATTATACGTATAAGGTAAAAATTGGTGATAAGTGGACAGAAGCAGTTGATCCGTATGCACGTGCTGCTTCTGTAAATGGAGATAAAGGTGCGGTTATTGATTTAGAAGAAACAAATCCGAAAAAATGGAACACTAACAAAAAGCCTAAATTAAAAAATCCGGAAGATGCTATTATTTATGAATTGCATGTACGTGATCTTTCTATTCAGCCCGAAAGTGGCATTAAACAGAAAGGAAAATATTTAGGTGTAACAGAAAAAGGAACAAGAGGGCCTGAAGATGTGAAAACAGGACTTGATCATATAAAAGATCTTGGTGTTACACACGTTCAGCTTTTGCCGATATTTGATTATGCTTCAGTAAATGAAGAGAATGTAAACGAACCACAATATAACTGGGGATATGATCCAAAAAACTTTAACGTACCAGAGGGGTCCTATTCTACAAATCCATACGAGCCAACTGTTCGAATAACTGAATTAAAACAAATGATTCAAACACTACACGATAATAATCTTCGTGTTGTTATGGATGTAGTTTATAACCATATGTATAATGCTGCTGAATCTAATTTTCATAAGTTAGTTCCCGGTTATTATTATCGTTACAATGAAGATGGAATATTTGCAAATGGAACCGGTGTAGGAAATGATACGGCTTCAGAAAGAAAAATGATGAGGAAATTTATGATAGATTCCGTCACATATTGGGCAAAAGAATACAATTTAGACGGATTCCGTTTTGATTTAATGGGTATTCATGATTATGAAACGATGAATGAAATACGTAAAGCTATTAATCAAATTGACCCTTCTATTATACTGCATGGAGAAGGTTGGGATTTAAATACACCTCTTGCAGCAGAGTTGAAAGCAAATCAAAAAAATGCAGAGAAAATGAAAGGAATTGCCCATTTTAACGATAATATACGTGATGGATTGAAAGGTAGTGTGTTTGAGGAGAAAGAAAATGGCTTTGTAAATGGAAAGGAAAACATGGAAGACCGTATTAAAAAAGGCATTACGGCAGGCATTGACTATGATAGAAATACGTCGACTTATCACGATCCAGAGCAGGTACTAACGTATGTGGAAGCGCATGATAATCATACATTATGGGATAAACTTGAGTTGACTAATCCAGGTGACAGTGAAGAAGTGCGAAAACAAATGCATAAATTATCTTCTTCGATTTTATTAACATCACAAGGTATTCCGTTTTTACATGCAGGGCAAGAGTTTATGCGGACGAAATACAGTGATCATAATAGTTACAAATCTCCAGATTCGATTAACCAGATGGATTGGCTGCGCCGTGCAACGTTTAATAATGAAGTAGATTATATGAAGGGTTTAATAGAATTACGCAAAAAGTACCCAGCTTTTCGAATGACATCTGCAGAGCAAATAAAAACACACGTATCATTTATTGATGCTCCGAAAAATACTGTAGCTTATACAATAGAGGGGAATAAAAATGAATACTTTACGGTGGCTCACAATGCAAATAGAGAAGCTGTTGAAATAACACTTCCATCGAAAGGTCCTTGGAAAGTACTAGTAGACGGGAAGCAGGCGGGAAGTAAACCACTTTCTGTTGTCCATGACAATAAAATTAAAGTTCCTGCGTTAAGTTCATTTGTTTTAAAGTTAAAATAGTATAATTTCACATACTGTAATTGTATTACAATTTAATCAATCAAAAAGAGAAGAACTCGCCAAGGTTCTTCTCTTTTTTATGTGTGATTAGGGTTTCCGTAATTGTAGATATACGGGTTTATGAATATAGCAAAAGGCAAGACGATGAATCTATTTTCAAAGTGACGAGAAAATGACAAAACTGTAAGAATGCATGAATGATTGTAAGAAAGTTCGATGTTTTCCTTTTTCTTTTTTTATTAAAGTGAAAAAGAAGAAAGCGGTGTCATAAGAGGTTGGTATTTTTAGGTGGGTACAATAACCAACACTATCCATGTAATAAAAGTATATGGCAATCAGTAAGACACCTTACTAATAAGGAGGGATTTGAAATGTCTTTTTCTCAATTCAATATCGATATTTTTCGAGCCATTAATGATTTAGGTAAACAATATTCATTCCTAAACCCGGCCATAGTATTTTTGGCAGAATATATGGTATATATTTTAGCTTTAATTATTTTAACTTATTGGTTTATTGGATCTAGAAAAAGTAGGATGATGGTTATTCAAGCGATGGTTGCTTTTGTAATTGCTGAGGTGATTGGAAAAATAGCAGGGAAATTCCATCTGAATTATCAACCGTTTGCAGTATTGCCTGATGTTAATAAACTTGTCGACCATGCTGTAGATAATTCATTTCCTAGTGACCATACGATTCTCTTTTTTTCGATTTGTTTTTCGTTTTGGCTTGTTCGTAAAAAAACTGGATGGCTATGGCTTATACTTGCACTTTGTGTAGCGATCTCTCGTATTTGGGTAGGGGTTCATTATCCTTTTGATGTTGCAGTAGGGGCTTTAATAGGATGTATTTCAGCGGTATTTTCGCATTGGTTAGTACCAAAATTATCTTTTATTAGGCAATTACTTACTCAATATGAAAGAGTAGAGAAACATGTTTTATCATCCAAAAACAAATCAAAAGGATTGTGAGTACAATCCTATATCATCCTCATTACTATTCTTCACAAGCTGAATGTTCAATGCACTTATTGACATTCATGAAGATGAAAAGGAATGGGTAGTACATCTAGGTAATAAAATAGCTTGTTACCTAGATGTATAATCTAAATGCTGTTCCGTTAACATTTTGAATGTATCGTTATTGCAGAATTAAACCTACAATCATAATGAAACTAAATAGTATCATCCAACCAAACGCACAATAGCCGAAGATTCTAATCCATTTTGGCAATTGATTCATGTTAACTCTATTTGTGGGAACTCCTTGCATAAAAAACATCATTTTTTGATCTCTATCCCTATTATTTTGTTGTTCATACATAATATCATCACCTTTCTAGAACTATTGTGTTTATAGTATATCAGTCTGAAGAAAATTATGTATAAGGGCTCGTTTGCATCTTGCGTGGTGAATTTTATAAATAGCAAAAAAGAGTCCTATATAAATGGGACTCTTTTTCTTCAAGTATTAACTTACTGGATATGCATTAGAACCAAGATAACGTTCTTTTATAATTTGTAGATGATGAAGCTCATGTCCAGCTATGATGTATGCTAATGCACGAACTGTAACTTCAGATTTGTTCGCATATCCTTTTTGTAACCAAGTGTCTTTATCTAAGCTTTTCAGTAAATGCAAGGTAGATTGGCGAACAACTATTAAATTCTCAAGAAGATCTTGCATAGATTGCTTATCAAAAGCAGCTTTAAGAACATACATATCATCGTTATAGCCTGGAAGTTCTGCTGTCTCGCCTCGAGCGATAGATAACAAGCGATACGCCATAACACGTTCTGTATCCGCAATATGGCCGATTACTTCTTTTATACTCCATTTAGTAGGAGCATATCGAAAAAGTCCCTCACTATCAGAAATGTCTTTTAATAAAAGATTCGTTTCCTCTATTTGTTGTTCTAAAATTTGTATGATATTTCCGTCTGATACTAAGTTAACATACGTAGCATAATAAGAGTTATATTCACTTGCCTTTGGTCTAATTTGCATACGAATCATCCTTTATATTTAATCTTTACGTACAGCTTATCACAAAATACTTTCAAATTAATCTGAAAGTTATAAATTATAATTAAAAAATTCACCTACTACCTTAGTTGAAATTATGTACTTTCACATCAATTAACAAACAGAAAAAGGATTTTTGATTTAACTCTTAGAATAGCGTTCTATTAGGAGTTCTTTGATATGAATTGTTTTTTGATTACTTTTGATGATAACTAAGAAATATAGAAAGGTTGTGAATTTATTTGATGGGTTATAAAGCTATGCTGTTTGATTTAGATGATACGTTACTTAATAGGGATATGGCAGTAGATAAATTGTTTTTATTTGTTTTAGAAAATTGTTATGAGGATGTTAGTGATACAGTTAAAAACAATATGCTACGGAAATTTAAAGAATATGATAAAAGGGAATACGGCATGAGTGATAAAACAATAGTTTTAGAATCGTTGTTTGATGAATTCCCGCCGAAGTATAGATTGCCACGCAATTATATCCAAGATTTTTGGAATAATAATTTCCCTAAATGTTTTTCAATAGACAAAAATACTATTCATTTCTTACATCATATAAAGAAGCACTTTGAAATTGGAATTATAACAAATGGCTCAAGTCAGAGGCAAAGGGCTAAAATAATTAACACGAATTTAAACAATTACTTTGATACGATCATTATTTCTGAAGAAGTGGGATTTAGTAAACCGGATAAACGTATATTTGAACTAGCATTAAATAAGCTTAATGTGCAACCAGAAGATGTATTATTTATTGGAGATGACTTAGAAAAGGATATTGCTGGTCCTCAAAATGCAAATATAAAAGGTGTGTGGTTTAACCCTCAGAAAATCAAGAATACTACCAAAATACAACCATATGCCGAGATTAACACTTTGGATAGCTTGTTAAGTTATGTTACGCCACAATATTTTTTTAACAAGTAAAATTAATTTCATTGACCGTATTAGTAATAAAAAATAGAGGCAATTTTAAAAGCTACAGCTAATTTAATCTATGATTCATACGAAGTTTTGTAAAACAATTTTACTCATATTGTGTAAATTATAAAGGGGTGGGACTATGGAAATAAAGAAAGTAGTAATCGATGGAATCAATATTGCGGTCATTAGAAATGATAAGGTATTAATATCCGATGTTCAATCTGCATTAGATACTATGGCAACTGTTCAATATGAGATAGATGCGAAGCATATTATTATCCATAAATCTTTAATAAGTGAAGATTTCTTTGATCTAAAAACACGTCTTGCGGGCGATATCCTTCAAAAGTTTATAAACTACAAGGTGAAATTTGCTATTGTTGGAGATTTCTCTATGTATACTAGTAAAAGCTTAAAGGATTTTATTTATGAATGTAATAAAGGTAAAGATATTTTTTACTTAGCAACTGAACAACAAGCAATTGAAAAACTAAGTACATTAAAGTAATAACAATACCCCAGTAAAATTACCTTCTTTTTCACATCACTTATTATTTATAACATATAAGAACTGATGTTTGTGTTAAACTAAGAAATGAATAAAGGGGGAGTTTTCTTGAACAGTTATATTGATACGATACAAAACTTAAACAACATAATTTACAAACCTAACAATTTAATAATTACGAATCTAAAAGAAGAAAAGCAAAACGCAGAATATGCAGGATGTATATTTCACTTAAATAACAAAACCATTCGTTTTAGAAAATCAAAAATTACTCCTAATAAAATTGGTCAATTTGTTTCTTTTTGGGAGAAAGATGACAATATGCAGAATCGAGCGTTTTCTTATGACGCTGCTACCGACTTATTAGTTATCACTTGTATAGATGATAATAAACTAGGACAATTTATTTTCCCTAAAGAAATTCTTCTTAAAGAAAAAATCTTGAGAACACAAAATCAAAAAGGCAAGATGGCTATGAGGATTTATCCGATCTGGGATACCCCTGTTAGCAACCAAGCTAAAAAGAGCCAAATGTGGCAGCTTCAGTATTTTGTTGATTTAAGCGATCATAATAATTTACCTATAGACAAACTATTACATTTGTATTCGTAGCTTCTTATCTTAAGTAATCTTGTTGGTTAGACTTTTTGTACCGGTACAGTTAAATGAAATGTACATTGTTTTAGTACCCCATCGAATTTACAATCAGCATATACTATTTTAACTTATATATTTTAAGGGGTGCTGACTATGACAAGTCTACAACATAAGCTTTTTACAAGATTGAATCTTGCAAAGCGTACTAAAGTGAAGTTTGAAGAATTAAATACAATTCTTTTTGCATTTGCACACACTATACCATTTGAGAATTTAGATGTTATAGCAAGTAACACGAATACAATTACTATGGAAAATTTACAGAATAAAATTTTAAGTACATCCCGCGGCGGACTTTGTTATGAATTAAATACTCTTTTGTACTACTTTTTAAAAGATTGTGGTTATGATGTACAACTCGCATTAGGTACCGTATATAAAAATGATATAAACACTTGGGCACTCGAGGATGGGCATATAACGATTATTCTAAATTATGATAACGTACGATACGTAATTGATGTAGGTATTGCTTCATTAGTACCTCTAGTCCCTGTACCTTTTACTGGTGAGGCTGTTTCTTCTAAAAATGGTACGTATCGAGTGAGACGAAAAGATACGAGTAAAGGGAATTACGTTCTAGAAAGAAAAGATACAAACGGTGAGTGGAAAGTATGTCATGCTTTTTATAATCGTATCATTGATGAGGCAGTAGTGAATGATGTTCAAAAAAGAGTAGTAGAAGATGAGAAATCTATTTTCAATAAAGGACCAATTGCAGTGAAATTGACGGAATCTGGTCATGTCTCTTTAACCAATACTAGTTTCACTGAAATAGTTCATGGCGAAAAAGCGAAACGTGAAATTACAGAAGAGCAATATAGAGAGCTTTTATATACTTTATTTGCTATTGAGTTATGATAACGCGAATAGCTAGCCGGTTCTGAATAAGAACCGGCTATTTTATTAATTTAATTTAAAACAACTATTAAAGTTTGATTTTCTTAATAGATATAATACACTAGAACAGTATGAAAAAGTATAAACAATGAATTTTGAATGTAAAGGAAGATCTTCATGTCAATTATCGATAAATTGAAACTTAATAAGTATACGAATATGGTTGTTATTAATGAACCAAGTGATTACGAAGTTTTTACAGGAAAAGAAACTGTATTTTCAAAAGAACACGATGCCATTTTTATTTTTGTAGAAACACTGGATGAAATGGTGAAACAAACGAATTATATTATTAGTAATAAAGAATTATTAATTGAAAAAGGATACATATTCTTCGCATATCCGAAAAAAGGTAATTCTCGCTACAGTACGTTTATTCACCGTGATGAGATGTTTCCAGCATTAAACGTTGGAGAAGATGGATATGTGGGAGAAAGCGATATTAAATTTGCGCGAATGGTAAGTATGGATGACATCTTTACTGTTGTAGGTTTAAAGCGTGAGAAGAAAAAAGCGACGAAAACGCCTGCAATGAGCCAATGTGTAGCTGATTATGCAGATCGAATTCAAGATGTTGAAGCTTTATTAGCTAATCATCCAAATGAACTTAAGTTTTATCAAAGTTTAACACCTGGATACAAAAAAGATTGGGCACGTAATCTGTTTTCTGTCAAACAAGAAAAAACACGTGAAAAACGTTTTGAAAAGATGATTGAGGTTCTATCACAAGGCTATAAAACAATTGATTTATTCCGCAAAAAGAAAAAATAAGATTAGGAAAGTCACAATGATGCAACAATTAATTGCGATGAGTACATTGAAAAAAGTATTCCTTCCATTATACTAAGGGATGTTCTTATATTTATATAATTAGTAAAAGAGAAAAGGTGTTTGAAATGAAATCGTATATTGTAGTTGGAGCGGGAATTTTAGGTGCGTCTACTGCTTACCATCTTGCTAAGGTTG
Source organism: Bacillus paranthracis (assembly GCF_001883995.1). GTDB lineage: Bacteria > Bacillota > Bacilli > Bacillales > Bacillaceae_G > Bacillus_A > Bacillus_A paranthracis. Next base: position 25,728 of record NZ_MACE01000013.1, read on the forward strand.
GCGCGAACGTTACTATCGTGGATCGCCAACAAGTAGGTCAAGCAACAGATGCAGCAGCAGGTATTGTCTGTCCATGGCTTTCGCAACGTCGTAATAAAGCATGGTATAAAATCGTTAAAGGCGGTGCACGTTACTATTCTTCGTTAATTCAGCAATTAGAAGACGACGGTGAAACGGATACAGGTTACAACCGTGTAGGTGCAATTAGTTTACATACTGATGAGAAAAAACTAGATCAAATGGAAGAGCGAGCGTATAAACGTCGTGAAGATGCCCCAGAGATTGGTGAAATCAATCGCTTATCAGCTGAAGAAACAAAAAAATTATTCCCAGCATTATCAGAAGAATTTAGTTCTGTTCATATTAGTGGTGCTGCACGAGTAAATGGAAGGTTATTACGTAATGCATTAATAAGTGCTGCGAAAAAACATGGTGCAACTTTTATAAAAGGCAATGCAGTATTAGTCCGTGAAGGTAGTCAAATTACGGGAGTTAAAGTAAACGATGAAACAATTTTAGCAGAGAAGGTTATTGTAACGGCTGGTGCATGGGCGAACGAAATCTTAAACCCATTAGGAATTAACTTCTTAGTTACATTCCAAAAAGGACAAATTGTTCACCTGCAAATGGAAAATATAGCAACAGAAAATATGCCAGTTGTTATGCCGCCAAATGATCAATACATTTTAACATTTGACAATGGCCATGTCGTAATTGGTGCAACACATGAGAATGATATTGGTTTCGATCACCGTGTAACGGCTGGTGGTTTAAATGAAGTATTCCATAAAGCATTAACAGTTGCACCTGGCTTAGAAAATGCTACTATGCTTGAAACGAGAGTTGGATTTAGACCATTCACACCAGGGTTCTTACCTGTAATTGGCCCGCTTCCTAACTTTGAAGGTATTCTCGTTGCAAACGGATTAGGTGCCTCAGGTTTAACTGCAGGTCCATATTTAGGATCAGAACTTGCTAAGTTAGCGCTGGGACAACCAATTGAGTTAGATTTAAATGATTATGACGTTGCGGGCGCAATTGAATAACATCGGGTATGAAAAAATACACTAAGCAAATTCGATAGGAAATAAGTAGTTTTTTCTCCGTTCAGAGTAAGACTGTTTACGAAAAATGAAATTCTTTAAAAATAAAGAGCCGACACCATGAACGTGCATTATTAATGTAGAATTGTGATGTTTGCTCTTTATTTCTATTTATTTAAAGCTTTTTTTGAGAGGAGGTTAAGTAATGAGAGCACCATATCAAGTATTAATATTTCCTTATATAAAAACTGACGATTCTATTCAATATGCGATTTTCAACCGAAGTGATTATGGTTATTGGCAAGGAATAGCTGGTGGTGGAGAAGACGGTGAGATTCCTATTGAATCAGCAAAACGTGAAGCGTTTGAAGAGGCTGGTATTACAAGAGAATGTTCATATATACAATTAGATTCTGTGTCTTCACTACCAGTAGAGGATGTAGTTGGAGAATTCCTTTGGGGAGATGACGTTTATGTAATAAAAGAATTTTCGTTTGGAGTTAAAGTACCTACAAAAAACATCTCATTATCTAAAGAACACTTACATTATAAATGGTTATGCTTTGAGGAAGCCGTAACGTATTTGAAGTGGGATAGCAACAAAACAGCATTGTGGGAATTAAACAAAAGACTATTAAAACAATAAAGTGAAACTTTAATCAGTGGGGGTTTTCTTCATCCCCACTGATTATTAGTTGAACCAATCGGACTTTTATGGGCAGTTAATCCCTCACCTAACTTCTTTACTTTTTCTGAATTTTGAGGTGGGGGGTCTTACTGCCCATTAAAGCGAGATAAAAGTGTTAGCTAACAAAGATATTAGCGGAACAAGAATTGAACACTACTAAAAATCAAACATGGATTTGGCAGGGTCAATGAACCAAGAGAACTTGCACTAAGAAAAGCTCTATACAGTTGCCTCTGAAAAAATGAAAATAGTTAGAAATATTTTTTTGTTGTATGGTTTTTGGCTCTGAATAGCGGAATACATATTAAGTATTCAACAGTTCAAATAAAACGAGTCATCTTTTTATTTGAAGAAGAAAGAGGACCAGTTTTATGCTAAAATTCGCTTAGTGTATATTTTCGTTAAAATGTGGGCAGGCCCACTTTTAGCAAAACCGGAGTGGAAATGATGAGTATAAATTGTTTTGTGGGATTGATAAAGAATGAATTATTAAAAGAGATAAGCATAAGAAGCGAGGATGAATCCGAGCCTGTAGTAGTTAAAGATATTCCCAGACTTTGGAAGTGTTTAGGGAAAGGTAATTATGCCGCAGTATTCATGCACAAAGAATACAAAGATTGGGTAGTGAAAGTTTACGCACGAGAAGGAGAAGGCATTGAAAAAGAATCAGAAGTATACCGCAAAATCGGAAATCATCCTTCTTATTCAAAGCTTATTTATAAAGGAGAAAATTTCATAGTATTGAAACGGTTAAAAGAAATTACCTTATACGATGCTGTTCATAAAGGGATTAAAATCCCTAAGCAGGTGATCCTTGATATCAATAAAGCTTTAGAGTATGCAAGAGAACAAGGATTAACCCCCTGCGATGTTCACGGAAAAAATGTGATGATGGAAAAAGGAAGGGGATATGTAGTCGATGTATCTGATTTCTTAAAAACAAATGAAGATAGTAAGTGGAGAGATCTAGAAAAGGCATATTTTACATTTTATTTGCCTTTCATTTATAAATTGCCTTTCCCTGTTAAAATTCCGTATTTTATGTTAAACATTGTTAGACGTTCGTATAGAAAATATAAGAATCTTAAAAAGAAATTCAAGTTGTAATACTTATAAGTGAACCGCTAGTAAACAAAAGGACCGTACATATTAGAGATGTACGGTCCTAATCTTTTTTATGCATACATATTTTTGCTAGTTATATCACTATCAATCCCAAAACGAGATATTTTGAATAAATGAAATCGTCAAAATAAGTGTTGATGCGGAACCAGCAGTTAATAACATTACTATTTTTCGTCCATTCTGTTCTTTTGAAGGTTTTATAAGTTCTGTAATCAACACAATCCATATTATTATAGAAACTATAGAAATAATATTTATAGACATATGTAACACATCCCTTCTTGTTTTTACATAAACATTTCTTTATTATAAATCAATATTTTCTTGTTAAACCATCTTTTTTAAATAGAAATACGACTGATAAAATAATAACAACAGCCTTCAAACTGCCCCAATATGGATAAATAGCATGATCTGTTAGATTAGCATGCTGAAAAATGTTCTCTAATCCAAAAATCCCAATAATGACCGCTAAAAGAAAAGCAGCTTTTCCAATAGTTGTATTACGATAGAGGGTAAATAAATATAGTGCAAATATAAGCGGTAAGATGATTTGTAGTAAAAGTGTCATAAGTAGCCCTCCTAGTTTATTTATAATTATATTATATACAAAATTGTAATAAAAAGGAATTTCTCTTTTTGATACTAATAAGATCCCTCTAATCATACTCTCCTATTAAAAAGAATATAAAGGGGTGTAAAGTTAATTGACAAAAGTTAAAGTTCGTTTACGACCCATTGTTCATAACATCAATTTACCCACTGTAATAAAAACAGCAATTCTTCCAGGTGAATCGGCTGAAAGGCTATTTATTGCAACGCAATTAGGAGAGGTTTTCTACATAGGAGATGGCGTCATAAAAACATTTTTAAATATTCGTCCGCGAATTATAAAATTAGGCACATCTGAAGAAGGTGTCTCTAGTAGTGGTTATGATGAACGAGGATTGCTAGGACTAGCATTTCATCCACAATTTTATCAAAACGGTTTATTTTATCTTCATTATTCTGTCGCTGGCACTCAAGGACCTAGTGCACTTTCTGAACAATTTAAACCGAATCCTTGTGACCCGAAAACTTTAAATTTAAAATGGCTAAATAGAGATACGCAATATGATCATATCGATACAATTGAAGAATGGATTTTACAATCAAACGGTCACCCTCAAAAACGTAGAACATTACTTAATATAAAACGCCCATTTTTTAATCATAATGGAGTAAATACTTTAAACTTTTCTCCAGAGACGGGGAAACTTGTTTTTACAAATGGAGATGGTGGCTCGGGTTATGATCCGTTCAATTTAAGCCAAGATGATTTAGAAATAGCAGGTAAAATTATTGAAATCGATGTAAGTAAAAATACATTCATAAATAATCCTCCAGTCGTTACACGCTTTAATGAACTTCCTCTATCTATACAAGAAACACTTACAGTAATTGCGAAAGGTGTTCGTAATATAACCGGTATTTCATTCCAAAGGTTTTATAATCAGTATATTAAATATGCAGGTAATGTCGGACAGGATATTGTAGAGTCTATTTTTTCATTTGTTCAATATAAACCAATCCGGGTTACCGAACTTGTTCAAATGCATGTAATGAGACTCACCCCCAATCAAGATGGATTTATTAATTTTGGTTGGAGAGGATGGGAAGGAGAATTGCCTACTTCTTTTATAAAACACTGTTCTGAAAATCCTACTTTTGATGAGAGAACAATGGCTTATTATAATGAAACAATAGAAACATCAGTGAAGCGAATTCAGCCACTCATTAGTTATTTTCATAAAGATCCAAGACCGGATAAGTTTGGAGGAACTTCACTAACAGGCGTTCAACCATATATGGGAACTGCAATCCCGAATTTACATGGTAGTGTTGTGTTTACTGACCTTGCTAGAAAAGAAGAGTCTCGGCCGCCAGTTAAAGGTGTATTAGCATATACTAGAGCAGGTACAGATGGTAAACATACTGATTTTCATGTTATTGAAACTGATTATGATTTTGGTACGCAATCAGCTTATTATATGAGTTTAGGAACAAATTTGGATCAAACTAGGTTATATTTAGGAGTTTACGGTTCTATGAAAGTAACTGATTTTAACAAAGGTACCATTTTTGAAATTATCCCTTAATACGATATACACTCGTAGTTTAATCGTACAAGGAATTCCCTTTGTTTTAAAACGTACAAGTTCTCCCCCTAAAAGCCTTTTATTGTATAGTAACTCATTACAAGTAGAACACAGCTCATAAACCACTAGTGTATGAATAAGATAGAAAGTGATGGATGAGATATCTTTAGGGGGTATTTTGATGAATCGATTTGTACGTTATTGGTGTCAACTTATGATAAAGAATAATGGGGACTTTGTTCATAAAAGAAAATTATCCCTAGCAAATAAAGTAGTCATTACAGCTTTAATGAGTGCTTTGGCCACCATGTTTCAAGCAGCAGGTAACTTAATTCCTGGTATAGGGTTATTTATTAGCCCTTTTGCGACGTTACCAATTTTTTTGGCGATTTGCTACTCTATTCGTGAGGGAGTACTTTCTTATTTCCTTACTATTCTCCTATTATTTATTATTGAGCCAAGTGAACTAATTGTTTTTCCTTTTACTACAGGTTTATTAGGTATAGCCTTAGGGCTTTCCTTTATACAATTCAAGAGGAGAATTTGGGTTGTTTCCTTTTCTGCAATTTGTCTACTTATAGGAATTATGATAGTTCTCGATATTTTCCGTTTTCCAGTACTTGGTCCTACTATTCATACAACTATGGATATAAAAATTATTTTATCAATATTTATACTGAGTTTTCTATACTGCTGGATCTATGCAGGGCTTTGTAGAATATTGTTGAATAGAGTATATAGAGTATGGTTTTAACACTTGTATAGAATGGAGACTTAAAACATGTATAACGTTGCAATTAGGAGACCAAATTCGGATGATTTAGAGGAACTACACTTATTTTTCTGTATAGTTATTACGAATACATATAAAGACGAAGGATTATCACAACTATTGGATGACATAGAAAATGAAATTAACATGAAAAAGCAATATTTGAAAACAGATTTTGATAGTAATGGAGAAAAACGTTACTTTTTATTAGCAATTGATACAAATAACGATAAAATCATCGGAACAATTGAAGTTGGTCCAGCAAGTACGTTGATTAATAGTTGTACAGGCGGTGTACTTAAGGATTTGTATGAAATAGGAACTGTTTTTATACTGCCAGAGTATCAAAGAAAGGGTATTGGAAGTTTGCTACTAAACACAATGTTTCTTACGTTACTTAGCAGAGGAATAACAGAATTCTGTTTAGATAGTGGCTACAAAAAAGCACAAAGTATATGGACGAAGAAGTTTGGAGAGCCTAGTTATGTACTGAAAGATTATTGGGGAGAATCAAGTGATCATATGATTTGGAAGAAGAGTTTACATGATACACCTATAATATTTGAATTATAAAATGAAATATGCCTATGAACGTAGCTTTTCTTACATATGTATGCTATTATTTATCTTTATAATAAAAGAGGACGTGAATGAACTTGATTAAAATTAGTATCCCTGAAGTTGATGTTACAATTACTGAACGTAAACAAGTTATTAGAGGAGACGAGCCAAGAATTACGCCAATCAATGGTTTTATCGATTTCCACTTGTTCCCTAGAGATAAAGGCGGCATTTTTATGTTTTACAATATTAATGACGAACTACTTTTCGTAGGTAAAGCTCGTAAAATTAGACAACGTATTAAGAAGCATTTTGAAGATAATGTTTCTCCAATCAAAAATCACCGTGATGAAGTATACCGCATTGATGCATGTATCGTAGAAGATCCAACTGAAAGAGAAATTTACGAAACATATATCATTAACGAATACAAAGCAAAATATAACGTTGATAAAGTATTCTATAAATAAGCAATAAAAAAACAATCCTAGCACATATACTGGGATTGTTTTTTTATTTAGATTTAGCCCTCATATTTTTCTCCTTTTTTTAAATGATTAGCAACAATAAAACAAACTACACCTATACATATAAGTACAATTCCAATTGTTTTATGTTTTCCAAAAAAGAAAGGAATATCAGAAATAACATTTGTCATACATAACCCTACAAATACAAGGATAGGTCCTATCCACAGTAATACATTGCCGAATTTTGTATGTTTCCGCATAGTAAGCCTCCTCATCCCTTTTTACATATATATCCATGGATTGAAAGTAAATTCATAGAGAAATATAGTTTTTTTCATATCGAAAATTTAACCTTCATATATTGGTACAAGCAAACAAGAAAGGGGCCCATCATGAATTGGTTAGAAGCTTTTATATTAGGGATCATACAAGGTTTAACAGAGTTTTTACCGATAAGTAGTACAGGTCATCTTTATTTAGGAAGGCATTTGTTTCAATTAGATGAAGCAGGATTGTTTTTAGATACGATGCTGCATATCGGCACTTTACTTGCAGTCTTTATTTATTACAAAAAAGAATTTATATATTTAATCAAAAATCCGTTTTCAAAGCTGATGCTACTACTTATTGTCGGAACGATACCCGCAGTTGTAATCGGGTTGTTATTTAAAGACTTTTTTGAGGATATTTCAAAAACAGGTATTACGATTGGTTGGGAGTTTTTAGTGACAGGATTCTTCCTCTACATGGCAGATAAACAAAAGAATGGTCGTAAAAAAATGGACGACATTACATATAAAGACGCATTTATCATCGGTTCATTTCAAGCGGCAGCTATTTTTCCGGCAATTTCTCGTTCTGGTATGACAATCGTCGCTGCATTATGGAGGAAGTTAGACCGCGAAACTGCTGCTTACTTTTCTTTTTTATTATCAACGCCAGCCATTGTCGGAGCTATCATTTTGCAATTTGCAGATGTTTTTCAAGGGAAAGCAGAATCTATTTCTAGTACATCTTTAATTGTCGGAACGTTATCAGCAGCGTTTTTTGGATACATAGCCGTTTCATGGATGATTCAATATTTAAAACGTCACTCTTTAAAAGTATTCGCGTATTACGTATGGGGATTAGGTATTTTAATTTTAACGTTGCAATTTACTGATGTATTTTAAGTATAATGATAAAGAAGTTAATTTGTTTAAGATCCTGTTTCATTCATACAAGGCAGGATCTCTTTTTATTAAGGGGGAAAACATGTTTAATAAGGCTATCGTTATTGGTGGAAGTATGGCAGGAAAGTTCGCAGCAAAAGCATTATCAACTTCTTTTAAAGAAGTAATCATTATAGAAGCTGGTGAAAGATGGGATGGAAAGTCTTCGAGAAAAAGAGTTCCACAAAGTAATCATCCTCATGTGTTATTAAAAGGTGGAGAAAACGCAATTGAAGAATTGTTTCCTAATATTATGAATGAATTAATAAAAGCAGGTAGTATCGTAAATAACTTTACTCGCGATTTAAAATGGCATCAATTTGGTCTATGGAAACAGCCGTTCATAGGGGAAGTACATATGATTCAACAAAGTAGGTTTTTGCTTGAATGGCATATTCAAAAACGAATATATCAAATTTCAAATATCACCAGTAAATTTAAAACACTAGTGGAAAGGTTAATAGTAGACAGAAAAGCTAACAAAGTATGTGGTGTAAAAGTTAAATGTTTAGAGACAGACACACAAGAAGAAATACATGCAGATATTGTTGTTGATGCAAGTGGATTTAGTTCAAAAAGTATAGAGTGGCTACGAGAATACGAAATTGAAGTACAAGAAGAGAAAGTTCGTATTGATTTATTTTACGCAACGAAAATGTTTAAACTTAAAGAAAATGAGGAGTTAGACTGTTGTAATATGCTAATGTCTCCAAGTTTCCCTGACAATCCGCATGGTGTTCTTATTCAAACGATTGAGGATAATCGTTATTTTGTTACTTTCAGCGGGTATGCAAGTGAGAAAGCACCACAAACAGATGAGGAATTTTATAATTTTGCTGAAAATCTATCAATCTCCAATGTTACAGATTTCCTAAATAAAGCGGAGGCAATTTCAGATATCAAAACGTACAAAATTCCGTATCAAGTACGTCGGCGATTTGATTTAGTGAATAATCTACCCGAAAGATTGTTAGTAGTTGGAGATGCACATTGTCGTTTTGATCCTGTTTTCGGGCAAGGTGTTTCAGTTGCAGCTATGGAAGCTCACCAATTGCAGTTACTTTTACAAAGGAGACAAAAGCTCGATCATGCATTTACACAGCAGTTTTATAAAGAGACCGCTCATATCATACAAACTCCTTGGGAAATGACAACAACGGAAATATCACGTCATCCACAGTTAAAAAGAGAATTAACGATAAAACAAAAATTTCAGCTATGGTATACGAAACAAATATATCAACTATCTGCAACTGATTCTGATGTTTATATTCGATTAGTAAAAGTAATGAATTTAATTCGTAGTCCATTTCATCTTTTTCATCCGAAAGTGCTACTTGCTGTGTTACTGAAACGAAAGAAATAGCAGGAAAGTAGTTGATTAAAAACGAATATATAGCAGTTAGTAGATATAGGAGGGGTAATCGAGATGAAAATATACATAGAACAATTAAAGAAACACGATGCTAAGGATTTATTTACGTTTGAACTTACGAATAAGTCTTTTTTTGAAACAATGGTACCTAATCGTGGCTCGCAATATTTTGATTTTGAATATTTCCAAAAACTACTAGATAATTTATTAATAGAACAGGCGGATGGAGAATCTTATTTTTATTTAATTCGTAACGAAGAAAATGAAATTGTAGGGAGAATAAATTTAGTAGATATAGATTCGGAGACTCGAATCAGTTCGTTAGGTTATCGGGTCGGAGAAAAATTTACTAAAAAAGGAGTTGCAACTGCAGCCGTAAAATTAATTTTAGACGTAGCAAAAAATAATGAAATTAATGAGGTTCATGCTAAAACAACTTCTAATAATCTTGCATCACAAATTGTACTAGAAAAAAGCGGATTTTCTTCTTATCAAAACGAAGCAGATACAACATCTGTACAATTAAATGGGGAACAGGTGAATTTTGTACATTATATTTGGAGAAATAATTCGCGCTTATAAGAAGGGGGACTTATTCATGAATGATTTACGATATCCAATTGGGCAATTTACATACAAACGTCCTATAACGGAAGAAATGATAGATACATGGATTCAAGAAATTGAAGATTTACCTAATGAACTAACGAAAGCTATTAAAGATTTAGATCAGAAGCAGTTAGACACACCGTACCGCGTTGGTGGATGGACAGTTCGTCAAGTAGTCCATCACGTTGTTGACAGCCACATGAATAGCTATATACGCTTTAAATTAGCACTAACAGAAAAGAATCCAACGATTAAACCATATAAAGAAGAAAAGTGGGCAGAATTACCTGATTCTAAATTACCAGTAGATGTTTCATTAGTAATGTTAGAGTCATTACATAAAAGATGGGTTAACCTTTTATATTCTTTAGAACTTGAAGATCTAGAAAAGACATTTAACCATCCAGATACTGGTGAAACAAAACTTGCTGTTGCAATTGGACTATATGCATGGCATGGTCGTCATCATACAGCTCATATAACTTCATTAAGAAAACGACTAAATTGGTAGATGGAGATTACATTAGAGAAGGCAACAGAAAGTGATGCAGCAGTTTTATTTCAAATGCAAATAGACTCATTTAGCCCTTTATTACATAAATATAAAGACTACGAAACAAACCCAGCAAATGAACCTATTGAAAAAACTATTTTTAGAATAAATAATCCTAGCAGTAATTTTTATAAGATGATAATAGATTCGAAACTTGTTGGAGCGATATGTATATCCCAAAAAGAACTACCTTATAAATTTTGGATCAGTCCAATGTTTATTCATCCAATCTATCAAGGGAAAGGAATTGCTCAGAAGGTACTTATTTTAATTGAAGAGATGTTTCCAGAAGCACGAAGTTTTGAACTTGCTACGATTTTAGAAGAAGAAAGAAATTGTTTTCTATACGAAAAGATGGGATATAAAAGAACAGAAGTAACTAAGAAATTAAATGATAAAACTACACTTATTTATTACAAAAAAGAAAGGTAAAGCGTTTAAAATACGCTTTACCTTTTTATGTTATTTTAGATTAAATATACAATTTTAATGTATATTCTTCCAAAATAATCGGATTAGTAATTTTTTAAATGAATAAACATGCAAAAATACACTATTTCGTCGTATATGTTACCAACGCTTTTTGAATGCTTAAAACACTATCGTCACCTTTAAATTCTTTCGTAATTGGCGTGCTCAAACTAGATACCCAAATTTTAAGTTCAGCGTCTAAATCAAAATGCCCAGCTGTTTCAATGCTAAATTGTGTAATGCTTTTATAAGGGATTGAATGATACTCAGTTTTTTTACCTGATATTCCTTGTTTATCTACTAAAATAAGACGACGATTTGTGAATACAATTAAATCACGAATTAATTTATAAGCATGTTCAACTTTCTCATCGTCTAACATAATCTTCTCTAAATCACGTTCTACACTTTCTGTACTCGTATTTGATGCATTTCCTAAAATACCGCTAAATAAACCCATAGGAAATTCCTCCTCCATTATTTGTGGAATGTGTTACTTATATTGTACCATGCAACTCGGTGTGAAGTTATGATATTACATTAGTAGTTTCTGGCTATTGTTGTAATCCTTTTATATAACCTCATCTTAATATCTTATGCTAATATGTAAGTAAGAAAAAAGAAGCAGAGGGATATAGCATGAAAAATATCGGTTTAGTATTAGAAGGCGGAGGAATGAAAGGTTTATATACTGCAGGCGTACTCGAATATTTTATGGAAAAGAACTTATTTTTCCCTTATGTAGTGGGCGTATCCGCTGGAGCTTGTATGGGAGCAACTTATTTATCACGTCAAAAAGGGAGAAATAAAAAAGTAAATACAGAGTTAGTAGCAGATCATCGTTATATATCTTATCGAAATTTAATTCGAAAACGTGAATTATTCGGAATGGATTTTTTATTTGATGAAGTACCTAATAAAATTGTACCATTTGATTTTCAAACTTTCTTAAACTCAAATGAACAGTTTGTTATAGGAACGACTGACTGCGAATCAGGACAAGCTATTTATTATAATAAAGCAGAACACGGAAATGATATTTTAAAAATCATTCGTGCATCTAGCTCAGTGCCGTTTATAGCGCCTGCTGTAGAATATGATAATCGAAAATTACTAGATGGAGGAATTATAGATCCTATTCCGGTTTTAAAAGCGCAAACTGATGGTTATGAAAAGAACGTTGTAATTATGACAAAACCAGAAGGATATGAGAAGCAACGAAATAAATTTTCTGGCCTAGCTAAAATTTTATATAGGAAATATCCGAATATCGCACAATCTTTAGTAGAACATTATCGTTTTTATAATGAGACGATATCTTATATGAATCAAATAGAACAAAAAGACAACTTTTATATTATTCAGCCTAGCGTACAGCTTCCAATAAGCGGAATAGAAAGAAGTAAAGAAAAGCTCGTTAATTTATATAATCTTGGCTATACAGATGCTCAATATCATTATGAAAACTTATTAAATTGGATAGAAAACTAAAGGGGTGGAAAGTTGAAGTTAGGAAAAAGGGTTATTTTTAATGAATTGCAGAAAATGCATAGTCCACTGCATAAACCGTTTCCTTATCGTGCTACAGCAAAATTGCAGCGAGACTTAAAAAGTAAATTTACCGAAGATGATTGTATAAACGCTGATTTTAATCATTATTGGATGCATACAGCAGCTACTTTAAATTCTATACTAAATGGAAACATACAGAACATTACGTTTCAACAAATAAAGTGGTTAAGAAAATCGTTTTTTGAGTGGTTTCCACAATATCGTTTTTTAGAAACAGAGATTATGAAGTATCCCATTTTGTATAGAGATTTCATGAATTATGAAAAGACTCGAAAGTTATTACTTTATTACCTTACTGATTAAAAACGTACAAGCGGTGCTACTTGTACGTTTTTTGTTCATAAAATATTCAATATTAACAACTTGTCCATGTAGGTATTTTAACGAGAAAAAAGAAGTACATATAGAGAATGTGTGAGGGAGGAGATAGAAGTTTGTTAGCTGTTTTCCTTTCAATTCATGTCCAACTCAAATATTTCGAGTAAAATTCGCTTCTAAATGGTATTATCAAATATCAAGAAAACTAATTTAGAAACGAAGAAGGGACAGGTTTAATATGGAAAACATATCAAATGTAGATAAAGTAGAATCAATTAAATCTTTACAGTCAACAATCCGTAAACTTGAAAATGCGCTATCTCAAATGACTCAAAAAGGCTCAAACACTACTTTAGTGAAAAAAAGACTCAAAGCAGCTAGTATCGGCTTAGCTATGTTAGAAAGTATTTGGAATCAAGAAACCCATCATTACACGCAAGAGGATTTAGCAGACGCTCGAAATGTTCTAATTGGTTTGCTTCCATCAATTGAAAAGATTTATGTTAAGTCAAAGCTCGGGAGTCCTCAAAGAACTCTTTTAGAAAGAAGAATAAAATCATTGGAACTTTCTATTCAAGCAATTGATCATTTTTCTAATCAATAACTTCTCTAAACACATAACTTACGACTACTTTTATATAGGGATTCTAATGAAAAACTACATATAGAATACTACAAAGGAGGAAGAGAGGTGACTACAATAATCAGTCCTAAGTTAGAGAAGCTTAAAAATCAATTAAAGAATGGAAACGAAAAAGCTCTTTATACTTTTTTGGATGAAATCAAGTCAAATCATACACCACTAGTAGAACAATGTCCTATAGATAATCAGTATAAACTTATAACGTATATATGGTTAGGTGATCAAAATACTGAAAATGTTTATGTAGTCGGTAGTTTTCCTGGTTGGGATCTGTCTGTAAATCAATTACAACGATTGTTACAGACAGATATTTGGTATATTACGTTTAGGACGAATAAAAGGTTCATTTCAACTTATTATTTTACAGTAAATGATTTTTTCAAAAATGATTGGAGAAAGCGTAGTGAACAGTACCGACTAGACCCATTCAATGAAAATGTATTTGGAGAAGGTGCCAATAAAGCGTCTGTGTTAAAAATAGATATGGAAGTGCAGTATAGCAGTCGTTTTCCTTCAAATGATTATCCATCCGGAAAGATTGAAACATATTCTTTTTATAGTTCGATTTTAAATAACACACGTAAAATTCATATTTATACGCCTCATGATTATTCTCACACTTCACATCTTCAAGAACTTCTCATTGTATTTGATGGGAATTCATTCATTAATGACCTTTCAATCACAAAAACACTTAATTATTTAATTTACGAAAAAGAAATCCCATCGTGTATTGCTGTTGCTATAGATCCTGTTGATCGATTAGAAGAGCTAACTTATAACGATAAAATGAATACATTTTTAACGAAGGAATTACTTCTGTGGATTCAGGCTAAGTATCGTGTGCATAAAGAAGCGAAACATACAACAATTGCAGGTTTCAGTCTTGGTGGCCTAGCAGCTTTTTATGCAGCACTTCAAAATCCATATATTTTCGGAAATGTGTTGTCAATGTCTGGATCCGTACATTGGGAAAAGGATAATTACGAAAATACAATTCCTTGGATTGAAAATCAAATTTCATCAATAGATTTTAATACGACTCATCTCAATTCTTACATAGCAGTAGGTGAACTTGAAAACGAACCTCTTTTAACGGCTAATAAACGGCTATATAGAGCTTTAGAAGAAAAGAAATACCAAACCACTTATGAAGAGTTTCAAGGCGGACATGATAGCGTGTGGTGGCGAGAAAAGCTATTCGATGGATTAAGGGCATTAGAACTTACAAAAACGACACTAAAAAATAAAAAGGAGAGAGAATCTATGAATCAAGAAGAACTAGATAAAAAACTAAAAAAGCAAGAGATTTTAGTAAAAGATGAGAAAGTTTGGTCCTATACGTATGAGGATCATATTAGTTCTATCGTTAAAGAAGCAGAAAAGAAAGGGTCTTTTGATAATTTACCTGGTAAAGGGAAACCACTGAATCTTGATAAAGATCTTTCGTACAATCCTGAAAAACAACTGTATAGAACTTTGAAAAATAATCATGTTTTACCTAGATGGATTGAGATTTCAAAGGAAATTGATGACTTAAAAGAAAAACTAAAAGAAAATACAAATACTGCAGAAGCAGCGAATTTAATTCGAACTATTAATAAAAAGGTTTTAGAACATAATTTACTTTGTCCAGCAAGTGCGCAAAAAACGAGGGTGAAAACGGACTTTTAACAATTTTTCATGAAGCTATCTCTTGCTATATAATTAAGTAAGGCATTTTCAATTCATTATGAAAGGGAGGCAAATGTGATGAAAAATACGTATCAACTTCAAATTCCGAAAGAACTAGAGCAGTATCGTACTATTTTAGAAGAAAGTGTAAAACCGTATATTAAAGTGACTGGAACGAAAGCAGAGACAACTCTTTTTGAGAGTAAGTTTGGTGGTTATCCGTATTTACCTATAGATCAAGAGCATCCTAAAGATTCAAATGGACAACCTATGATGTTACTTGCGCAATTAAACTTTGAAGAAATTCCGCATGTTGAATATATGCCCCAAAAAGGAATATTGCAGTTTTTCGTAAGTACTGATGATGAGCTTTATGGAGCAGATTTTGATCACCCAACAATCCAAAAAGACTTTCGAATTATTTATCATTCTACAATTACTGAAGATTTAAATAAGGTAATTACTGATTTTAGTTATTTAAACATTTTAGAAATAGAAGACTTTATCATACCTGAAGCAGCAAAATTACAATTTGAATTAGATTATCAACCCATAACATCTAGAGATTATCGATTTGAAAAGATGTTTAGTGAGGATATTGATTGGGAAGAAATTGTTGATGAAGAAAATAATACAGAATTAGGCGAACTGTATGATGATTTATGTAAAGATTTCGGACATAAAATTGGTGGTTATCCATTTTTTACACAGACAGATCCAAGGGAATGGGAAGAAAAATACCAACAACATGATATATTATTACTACAAATCGATACAGACGACTCATTAAATATTATGTGGGGAGATTCTGGTGTTGCTAATTTCTTTATTAAAAAAGAAGATTTGTTAAATCTAGATTTTTCCAATGTTATTTACAACTGGGATTGCTACTAAAAAGATATAAATGAAATACTAGCAAGCTAAAAAATCTTCCTGAAGGTGAGGGAGATTTTTTTATGTTAAAAATAAACGTTATGTTAACTAGAGTGTAAGATAATACGAATAATAAAAGTCAAGCGTAAATAACAGAAATAACAAGAAATAATGTAAAGTTGTAAAACGTGTGTAAATAGCAATAAATTTATAAAGTACAACATAAAATAAAATTATTAATTTATATTTTGTAAAAAGATTTTTCTGCATAAAAAAATTGTTACTGATCAAAAAATGTTTTTGATTCGTTAAATCTTAATCAATAATCGATTAAGATTTGCTGTGATGAATTTATAACTAAAAAACGACAAAAACTGTATAAATTCGTTTAAAGAAGATTTTATGTGAATCTCACTAAAAATCTCTGTTTCGTCTCATTAAGTATAGTTTACTTGTATTTTGATACCTGATATTACTTTGGTTCTATAACTGCCTATAATATATATTATGTTAACTGGATAAAAGTAATAAACTTATTATATGTTAGTTTGCATTGTTACGCTTCCCTTTTCATCAGATTCATTCTGTGTAATCGATTGTGTGCTTATTTGTTGTTGTTTTATGAGTTGTTGATGATAATGTCTCCAGATATAAATTATATTTAAGACAATAAAAAATGCAATTCGTTTTAAATGAACACATTAAACGAATTGCATGGATATGATTCATAATAAGTTTTTAAAATTAGTTTGCTACAGCAATTGCTTCGACTTCAATTAATAAGTTATCGTTAATTAACTTTCTAACTTCGACAGCTGAACTTGCCGGTGGATTATTAGTATCAATGTATTGATCTCGAATATCTCTAACAACGGCCATTTGAGAAATGTCTGTTAAGAAAAATGTTAATTTTACTACATCATTGAAATTTAAGCCTGACGCTTCTAATGCGATTTTAATATTTTCAAATACTTGTCGTGTTTGTGTAGCTAAATCATTAATTCCAACAATTTGACCGTCTATATTAATTGCTACTTGTCCAGATATGTAAATCGTTCGTTTAGCGTTACTAACTTCCACTACATGTGAGTATCCAAAAGTTGGTGGCATCGTTTCTGGATTGATAAATTTCTTTTGCATGGCTCTTCTCCTCTTTGAATATCTTATTTTCTTTATATTAGATTTTAAATTCAGATTTTACCGTTCAGCTGCTACATTTGTAAAAGTATATTAACACTTTAATTTAAAGTTATTGATGGATTATGTACGTTTGATTTTTTTGTGTGCTTGTTATAATTACACCTTGTTTTATTAATTCTTCAGTTACTTTTGTATAGAAAAAGTGATACCACCAGATAAAAAACTCTTCATAAGTAATTTCTTTTGAGTATCTGCTGCTGGCAAAGTATTGTTTTAAAGGTTTATCGTTTTCGTTGAACAATAAGACTAAATCTTCACTGATTGTGTTTGCAATTTCGTTAAGTATAAATAAGTCTGTTGATTTAAATACAGGGATAACAGGTTGTGAATTTTGATATAAGCCTAATTTTTCGTAAACTACGTTTAAATGTAAGTCTTTTTGTCTATCTGCTGCTACGAAACCTTTTACTAATTGTTTTTTCTTATAATTAATATCGGTACTATTGTTTTGAAAATATTCTTTAAATGTCTCGTTATCTGCTGTTATTAAATTTAATGTTGAATATCGAGAATTTCCATAAAGACCAATTTGAACTTCTCCTAAATCTAAATACGTATTACCATACATCCCGAAAGCCTCTATATCTGTTAGTTCTTGTTCTTGAATAGCATAATAATATCGTTTCTTATTTCTTAAAGGTCGTTTCTTTTTTAAATAGTTTTCTTCAATGTAATTTATTTGTCCAAAATCTAATAACACACCACTATACAATAAAAGACTATAAGATTCTCTAGATAAATGATTAAACGTGTCGATTCTTTTTGAAATATCTTCAATACGGCTTGAATAGTTTTCAAAAATCTTAAGTGTTGGTTTAATTAGAGGTTCACAAAGATTATAAAGCTTTTCTCCTTCACAAACTGTTATAATCATACACGTTGGATAGTACCTCCCTCCTATTTGTTTCAATAGCCCCTCTGCTTCTAATAAATTAACGCGCTTTTCAAATTCATCATTCGTCCAATTTAACATCATTTTTATAGCATTTGACTCAAAACCAAGATGAATCAATACAAGTAAATATTGAAGTTTCGTTCCTTTTATTTTTATAGATGGCGAATTATCTCCAGACGAAATCATTTTTGCTTCATAAGCTGTATGTAATATATTCTCCGGACTATTATTAGTGAACATTTCATATTCTCTCCCTTACTAATAAATTCATTATAAAATCTATGTATTTATTAAGTTCTATAAACGAAAATGAGTGTCCTCTAATAATCTCAAATTAAAAACCTTAGCATAGATATACTAAGGTTCCTTACATTTTTATAATGAATGAATTCTTTCATAGTCTTTTTTAAATTGATTATCATTTTTTAACCAACTTTTAAAAGTTGGTTCTTTTATTTCTAAAATGGAACAAATTTTAGCGATACATTTATTTTTCATATATTCCTTAAGGAAATTTTGTTTTCTCTGCTTAACAGCAGCTTAAGTTCTTTTTAGCTTTCGATCTTTTAATTGATCTAGACTTAGACTTTCTTTCTGAAATTCTTTATATTTTCTATGCAGATAAATATCTTTGTCTTTATAAATCCACTTTGGAAATAGTTGTATTGGTTTTCTTCCGGTTAAAATGACGCGATAATGTTTATTTTGATTTAGTAATTCGGCTGGTAAATTATGATTTTGTAGTACCTGATTTAAAGAATTCATAAAGCTATATGATCCTCCTACAAAGCTTACTGTATAAGTTTCATACTTGACGTAACCATCCCCATCAAAATATCCACGAACAAAATGATGTAAATATTCTTCTGGTACGAAAGGGAATTCAATGTTAAAAGATTTACATGGCATAATTCCATGTATGTTCATAAGGTCATATTTTATTGTTTTGCTATTAATATTTAGCATATATACACCTGTTTTTTTGTTTTGGTATAGCGGTTGATTTGTTTTTAGTTCTTTTTTTATATCTTCTAAAATATAACTTTCTTTTTGTGATACACTGACACATTGATTTTCTTTTTGTATAACACCATCCGCTGCTATAAATCCTAAAATATAAGCCATATTATTTGACCACATTTTAAAATGATTTTCTGTTATGTCATATTTTCTCTTCCAACTGCCTATAGCGCGCCTTGGTACGTTGCTATCTGATGGAACCATCCGAATATACCTCGCAGACACATTAGCAAGCGTAGCTATTTCTGAGGTACTCTTCCCTTCTGTATATAGCTGCGTTATTTCAGATTTCGATAGTTTACATTTTGATTTCTTTTTTCTCTCTATTTACACTTACATCCTCTCCTTTCTTTTACTAATTAGAGACATATTTTCTTCTTTAACATATAACAAAACGTATGTTCTTTGTTACTTGTAAGAAGAAATTTACTAAATTAAAACAATTTACATTTACTTAGTATTCGTTTTATCTGCTGCTGCATGGTTTTTATTTTGTATATAGGAATAATGAATTTGACAAATTTATGAAATGCACTGCAATTACGGTGAAAGGTAAAATGATTTCGTTTAAACTACAAATAGCCACAGTTTGGAGATGCCTCTTCCCCGTTTCCTCTGTTTAATAGTAAACGTTATAGTGGTGCTTTTTCTTTAGAGCATGAAGATCTTCAAGAGATTGATGCAAAATACGGTCCATTCGATCTTACGTTAATGGAATGCGGGCAATATGATCCAAGGTGGTCTGCAATTCATATGTTGCCTGAAGAAACAGTACAAGCTCATATTGATGTACAAGGAGAATTACTTCTTCCGATTCATTGGGGTGCTTTTACATTAGCATTACACGAATGGAGTGACCCGATAGAACGTGTTACGAAAGAAGTTAACCGTTTAGGAGTTAAAATTACAACGCCTCAAATTGGCGAATCTATTACGTTAAAATCTACAGACTATCCTAGGTATGCTTGGTGGCAAAAAGTCTAATTATAATAAAAAGCGAATCGTCTTATATAAAAGATTCGCTTTTTACTTATTGATTATAATGTATCGTTGACAAACTGATTAAACTTGTCTATTTCTTCAACGAATGGATTATGATTACTTTCTTCAAATTTAGTTAATGTTGCGTTCGGGATTAAATTTGCTATTTCACGAGAAAATATGTAGGGACATTGTGCATCATGCTTACCACAGTATATAAAACTTGGGATTTTTACGAATTTAAGTTTCTGACGAACATCATAATCTTTATATTCAACTTGTCTAAAATAATTTAACCGATTGCCAACTGTCTTTCCGCTATTCGGCAATTTTAATGCCTCTTCAAGCTTTTCTTCAGAATAAAAAGACATAAGTGCCCACTCTCTACTTAATGCTTTTCTTTCTTCTTGTACTGTACTATCATCATTTAATGCATTCATAATTGATACGATTCTATTAAATTTTACATTTTCACTACAATATATACTATCTTTATGAGATGCATATTCCTTGCTCGCCGCTGCGCCACCAACAATTATTTTCGTTAAACTTTCTTGTGCTTCAGTCGCATATACAAGAGCTAACATCCCTCCCGTCGAATGACCAGCAAACCCCCACTTATTAATATATAAAGCTTCTCGAATCGCTTCTAAATCTTTAATCGTTTCGGTCATACTATATTCAGAATCAGTTTTAGCCAAATCTGAATTGCCACATCCCTTTAAGTTAACTAAATATACGCTATAATGGTCAGTAAATGGGTTTGCAAAAGTATTTCCATTATCATTATACTCACTATACAAATGAGTAACGCAAAGTGGAGGTCCTTCTCCCTTTTGAAAATATTCAAATTTTCCTCTTGGAGTTTTGATAATATTTGTTGTCCACATATCGAATCTCCTATCCGAAATTTTCATTTTCTCTTAGTTTGTTATTTATAAGCGAATAGTATTATATAAAGAAGTAAGTAACCTATCCTGCTTAACCAATTTCTGATTCCTATAATTTATTAATTTATGATTAGATAAAATAAAATTATGCTCTAATATGAATTCATTGTGGAGCACTTCAACTAAAAATTTAGGTATCATCTCTCCTACGCCGTAATTATAATCACTAAGAATCCAAGAAATCTCTTTCCAATCTAGAATTCCTTCTGAGACTTTTTTTGGAGTGTGATATATAAATTCATGAAGTAACTCTACTAGATAAACATACATTCCGCCAGAATATGAAGAATCCTCCCATTTAATAATGCCTTTAAATTGAATTTGATCATGCGTAACTTTTATATTAGTCTCTTCTTTTATTTCACGAATCGCATTTTCTAAAGGTGTTTCGCCCTTTTCTATCTTTCCTCCTACACCATTCCATAATCCTTTTACCGAATCATATTCTCTATTTAACATAAGTATCTCTTCATTTCTTTTTATAAAACATAAAGTGTGCTTGTACATAACGTGATTCCTTCCTCCGTTTTTAATAAGCTCTTACTGGAGATATAAGATGGATTGCTGCAGAGTGTGTCCCTGCTTCAACTAATATCGGTCTCATAGAACCGCTGAAACTTAAAGTAACCGTTTCTTCTTTTATTGCCCTTAAAGCATCCAACATAAATCGTCCATCGAAAGATATATTGAATTGTTTTTCACCTTGAATTGCATCTATCTGTTGTGTCTCAGATATTTTTCCAATCTGAGAAGCATTAGAAGAAACTTTAATTGTAGATTCATTTACAATTTCTAAGTTAACATTGTTATTTGCCCATTCACTTGCTAATAAGCTTGATCGATCTACCCCTTGTAACATTCTTTGTCTATCTATGTTAATGACTGTTTGAAATTCATTTGGAATTAAACTAGATATATTAGGATATTTCCCTTCAATTAATCTTGAATATAATGTAGTTGTGCCGAATGTAAAAATAATGTGGCTTTCTGATAGATAAATAGAAACGAATTCTAAATTGCTGTTCATTAATTTTAAAAGTTCATTAATGGTTGCACTTGGTACAATACAATTCGCTTTCACATTAGTAGAAATTAATGTTTCACGTATAGCTAGTCTATGAGAGTCAGTTGCAGCGCATATTAATTTGTTGTGGTCTAACTTGATATGTACTCCAGTAAGAACGGGTCTAGATTCATTTTTCGCTACTGCAAAGACTGTTTGTTTAAACGCATCAATCAATTGTTTTGTTTCTATTTGTATTTCTGCATGATCGTCTATTTGTGGTACGTTAGGAAATTCATTCGCTGGAAAGCCATTTAAGTTTAATGTGATTTCTTCTGATTGTATGGTAATTGTTTGCTCATTCTTACTTTTTATTACTATATCACTTGGCATTTTCTTTATAATTTCAATGAAGTATTTTGCAGGTACAACAATTGTTCCTGCTTTTAAGGTAGTCGTAATTTGTTCGTCATCCATGGAACTAGGGATGAATTTTTCGATGAAAATATTTGAATTACTTGCGATTAAAGTAATTCCAGATTGATCTGCAGTTATTTTTATACCGGATAGTATAGGAATTATAGCTTTGGTAGATATTGCTTTACTTACTTCTGAAAGTGCTTGAGTGAAATGTTTATGATTAACGATAAACTCCATTTTTTCCCCGCCTTACATGAAATGATAGTTTTATGAAGATTGATGAATGATTGTTCCGTTAAAAAAGTAAGGTACTGTTTCTTTCCTTTGTAATATATTTAATAAGTGTTCTGGTATACGTAAATGCGGTTCTGCTCTATGTAATTCCATCCAAGTAATCTCTTCAATTTCTTTTGGCCTTGTTATATTTGTTTCCCCTCCAATTATTTCACCTAAAAAATTAAAGAATATTGCATGATGTCCTCTCTCTTCAAAAAAAGCTTCGCTAATGTAACAAATACCATTTACAGTTATATGTAGACCGGTTTCTTCTTTCACTTCTCGAATGACTGCCTCCTCTAACGTTTCTCCTAATTTAACTGCACCACCTGGTAGTGTGTAATAAGAACCATTCTTCCCTTTGTTTTTTACCATTAAGATCTTTTCATTTGTTTTATCGTATAAAAGCGCATATGTAACATTTACTTTTTTCATCTAAGTCCACCTTCAATAACGAGAATTTTCTGTCTTTGTTACATTCTACCATTTAATCGTTTTAAAATATAAAAAAATTAATAGAGTATTTCATTTATCTATCCTTAGTAAAGGTAATAATTGATCCCCCTTCATTTCTAAATAAAAAGAACGTATTTTGAAAGTAATTATTCAACGTACGCTCTTTATGATTTGATTGATTCATTTTGGGATTCTATATATTTTCTAACCTTTTTTCCAAATAGTATCGATTATGTCCTTTAGGGTGATCTTCACTTACTCCAATTACTTTATATCCATGTTTTTTATAAAAAGCAGGTGCCTGAAAGCTAAAAGTATCTAAATTGATTAGGCTACACTCTTTTTCAATTGCAAATTCTTCAATAAGTTTTATTAACTTGGTTCCATAACCTTCGTGTCTATATTCTTCAGAAACCCATAAGAAATCAACATGTACGTGGTGCCAAAATGTAATTCCAGTTATTCCGCCTACTATTTCTTCATTTTCATTTTTCACTATAAAACTAATTTTTTCTGAAGGCTTTTTCTCTTCATCTGAAATATGTTTTTGATTATATTCAATTACTTTTTCTCTTATGTAATCACTATCTTCTTGGACCCATTGTTTTACTATTTTCATTTTAATTATCACGCTCCTTTTAAAGTATCTATTCAATTTAATAATCGTAATATCCTGTCTAACTTAATTGTCGTAGTGCAATGTTTCATTTCACTAAAATTTAAAAAAGCCGTACTACATTTTATTTGTAGTACAGCTTTTTACCGCGTTTGATTCTTTTTACTTAAAACTTCCGTTAGTTTGAACGTATTAGTACAATAATTCAATTGTATTACTGCGAAAAAGAATGAACATTCCTAAACCAATTAGAACAATTGGAACGATAATATGACAATTTCTCTCAAGTACTTTAGCTAAAATAGGAGCTCTTAACAATGTGTAGCTAATAAAACACCATATTGCTATCATGCAAAAAAAGATAATTAATGTAACGAAATTTGCTTCCAAGGATTGACTAGTGAACATTGGTATATAAATTGAGATATTATCAGCTCCATTAGCTAATGTAATCGCAGCTACTTTAAATAATGAGCCAGAAGTGTTATCAATGACTTCATTACTTTTGTTAGAACGAAGCGAGAATAGTCCTTTAATCCCCATATAAATTGGCACGAATCCTAATAATCCGATCCACGATATAGGAATGAAAAAAGAGCTTAAGAAACCAATAATACTTAGAAAAATAATTACACTAAACCCCAAATATTGTCCAATAACAATATAAAGTTCTTTTATCTTAGTTTTCCCCTGGAAAGTTCTATCTTCTTCCTTACATACTCCTGTCTTTACTTGTGAAAATAAAACAAGGAGTATAAAAATATCATCAATATTTGTTGAAGTAAATGCAATAAAAGAAGAAATTATAGTTGTAACCAAAATAAGCCAACTACCTTTATAATGAAATGTATGCCTACTAGCGAAGCGGATTAACTGTAGTTTTTTATCAATATTTTGATTCTTTTATAAAACAATATGAATATTTTACTTATCTGCTACTTGATTCGTTAATAAATAAACCACTTTATTGCTTCTCAAATCATTTCATTTTAAATTAAGTAAGTGTATTCTTCCTACACAATGGCTAAAAAGGGAAAATTAAATGTTGTGTAATATAAAAAGAGCCCTTTATGAGGACTCTTTTTAAACTTAAGCTACTTTTCGATATAAATGTTGTGTTTCTTTTTTCTTTTCTGCTTTTGGTGGACGAATTAAAATAGATATAATGAAAGAGATAACAGAAAGAACGCCGATTATAATAAAGGTTGGTTCAAATCCTCCAAGAAGCGCCCCGATGAATGATCCTGCAAGTGCACCAAATCCGAAACCTTGGTATACAATCCCATAATTTGTACTATGGTTTTTTAATCCGAAGAAATCTCCAACAATAGCTGGGAATATAGTGATATTACCGCCAAAGCAAAAGGCAACACTTGCTACACATGCGAAATATATGCCGTAATTTAGCGGAATGAAACTTAATGTAAAGACTGACAATCCAATGATAATAAACGTTGCAGAAACGATTTTCATTCGACCTATTTTATCTGATAACGTTCCAAGAACAATACGACCTACTGTATTAAAAATTGCAATCATTGCAACGGCGTTAGCGGCAGTTGCTGCGCTAAGTTCAACGAGCTGCACTCCGATATCTTTGACCATACCGATTAAATATAGACCGCCCATACACGATGTGAATAGCATAAAAAACAAAAGGTATACTTGTTTCGTTCGCATCATTTCACGAGGTGTATAATCATTGTGTAAAGTCTCAGCTACAGTGTTACTTACTATTGCTTCACGTAAGAAGAACGATCCGATTAATACTAAAAGTAAGACGATAATCCCCCAATATAAAAAGGCTTGTGATACACCAAGGCTGTCGATCAGATTTCCGTTTATATATCTAAAGATTAAGCTGCCCATTCCATATGCTGATACAGATATACCTGAAATAAGCCCTTTCCGATTCGGAAACCATTTAATTAAATTAGATAATGATGTGATATAAGCAGTTCCATCGGCATAACCAACTACTACACCAGCTAATAAATATAGTAATGGTAAGGAGGAAACTTGTGAACTTAGTATTAAACCGAGTCCCAGCACAATCCCTGCAGTAGCAATGAGTTTTCGAAGCCCTAATTTTTGCTGTAACTTTCCTGCAAATAATGTTGAAAATGATAAAGAGAAGCTTGTAATGGAGAAAGTTATAGCAACTGAATTAAGGTTCCATCCAAACTTACTTACAAGGGGCTGATTAAATAAACTCCATGTATAAATTGTTCCAAGGCCAATTTGAACAATGATTGTACCTAGAACAATTAGTAACGGATTTATAGAAGTTTGTTTCATACTAACTGTCCCCTTCTTTTATCGTGACATGAATTTTCACAGTTAGTATAACCATCATAAAAAGCAAGATACTGCATGAAAAATGGAAATTGAATTCATGTACACAAAAAGACACTCCATTATGAAGTGTCTTTCTGCAGGTTATATTAGATTTACTTAAAGAAAGCTTTGTTAAGATAAGACATTTTCAAATGCTTATGTATATAGAATACCAAAAGATTTCTGTCATGAGATGGGACTTAAGATGTATTTTTCATTCATCATATAGTCGGATAAACGAAAAATTAATATTCAATTTCATCAAAATCTTTCGGCTGCGGTACCGTTTGCATATTAGCTGCATCTTTTGGATCGCTATAGATCGCATTTTGCTCTGTATTTACATCTTTTATATTTTGCTTTTTATTTTTGTTCACTTTATCTTTCACTTTCAATCACTCCTTTTTGTTATAGGAGTAATTATGCCCTATTACTGTTACGAAATGTATCAACGACTAAATTACTAAATTCACGTAAATAATATAAATAATTATCACCGCCGTAGTTGTATCTTTTATTATACATTTTCGCAACAACTACATTATATTCAGGTATTACTAATATAGTTGGTCCCGTAATTCCTAATATTTGATACGCTCCTTTTGGTACGCGTTCACCAAGTTCATTTAATTGTGCAGGTTCATTTTGAACGAACCAAAACAAGCCATTTTGTGGTAGCTCTTTATTTGCATATATTGGACTCTGCAAACTCGTAGCGATTTTTATAACTTCTTTTGGAACAATTTGTTTATCATCTATCATACCTTGATTTAAATGAAGGTTGCCCCACTGTGCAAATTCTCTAGCGGAGACAAACAGATTTTTTTCAGTACCGTCATCTACTGTACCAATTTCACTAATTGCGTCTTTATTTGGATCATCAACAACTGCAACTAAATTATCATCTTGCTGTATTCTCCATCCTGTTTCTTGGAAATTAGCAGGTTTAAACACACGCTCTTTTAACAATTCAGGAAAACTTTTGTTATATAGCTGATAAATAAGACGTGTCATCATTCTTACATTAATATCTCTATACGCCCATCCTTGCCCCGGTTCAAATTCACGAAAAATTATCCCGCCATTCGTTTCTTCTAATCCGTGCGAATGTGTTACTAAATGTCTTATCGTCGTTTTACTAAGCAATACAGGATCAAAGTCTTTAAAATATTTTATCGCTTCATCATCAATAGAGTTTATTTTCCCCTCGTAAAGCGCATACGCTATCATTAATCCTAAATAACTTTTTCTAGCAGAAGCAACGTTAAATTGTGAAGATGCTGTTACTTTCTTGCTTGTAGATGTATTTGAGTGATAGCCACTATAATGCTCCAGTACAATTTTGTTATCTTTCATTATGCAAAGCGCTGCTGCAGAGCTATGGTTTTGTTCTTTTATATTTTCTACCCAAGAAATCAACTTATCATATGTATACAAATAAATCCCCCTTAATACACATAAAAATTACAGCTTGAAAGAAAAGTGCAAAATAGTTTTCACACCTTTCCTTCAAGCAAAATATCTTTGATGTTCTATACTTAAATGATCCACCAGTTCCAGCAATTAAAGCAACCGAAACATCCAGCGCATCCTATGCATCCGCCGCAACGACCTGCACAACCACCACATCTGCCGCCACATCCGCCACAGCGTCCACCACAACCTCCGCATCCGCCGCAACGACGTGCATCGTCTTGAATGTAGTAGTATGGATATTGACTTTGTTGTTGATCCCAATACACAACATTACCAGTTTGATAATCATTAAGGTTTAATGATTGTAGTTCTTGTTGAAACTGATTCATTATGAAACCCCTCCATTTATAAATATAAATTCCGTCCACATATTGAAGTTAATAAATGTTAATAAACAAAGTAGAAACAAATGGCTATATACTTGAATACGTACATCAACAAAATATGAACTTACACTAGGTGATGTACCTTGTTTTTCAGCCTATTTTCTTAATCACTTTTTGCTGGACGAATTTATTATTAATAGAGGTTTTTAAAAATTACTAATCCAACAGTTTAGTAGTTCATCACTTAATTTTCTTTCTAGTAACTCTTTAACTAAAGGTTCTGGCATGATTTTATAAGTATGTAAAGCTTCTTGATTATAATCTATCCAGTGAAATGCCAAATGAGATTCTTTAGATTTTGGTATGAAATCAATATGTAGCTCTTGTGAATCTATCTCAAAAATATGATTGATTTCATGGTGAAGAACTTCTCGATCTTGCCATCGGTTTTCTATGACTCCTAAAAATTGTTTTATACTACAATTTACTCCGAGCTCTTCCCTTAGTTCTCTTATTAATGCATTCTCAGCTGATTCGCCAACTTCAACATGACCACCTGGTAAAAAATAATGATGGCCAATATATTCAGCCACTAACAATTTTTTATCCTTAATCATAACAGCTCGTACAATATGATGAAATTTATTTTTCAATTGTTATTCCTCCCATTCATTTATTTTATATTTGATTAAAATAGTCATTTAATATCGGGATAATATAAATCATAGGTGTTTCATACGGATGAATTTCGTTAATAACTTCAAGTGCATCCTTTACAAGATCCCGTTTGCACTTTATTTCAATTTTACATTCTTGCCCTTCACAAATCTGACCAATTTCCCCGTTAAAAGGTGATGCGCCTTTTAACGGTCTCCAGTATCCTTTCACAGAACTATAGGACAGACAATGATCATATTCTCCCGTTTTACAAGCACCAATTTTATTTAACTCATTCCTCAACATTTCAATGTATTCTTCAGGGATAAATACTTCAATTTTGACTTCAGTAAATTGCATAATTCATTTCACACCTTTGCTACATAATAATTAAACGAATAAACGATAAACTTCCTCACCATCATAATCATGTCCCAATGGTTGAAAACCGTAACTTTTATATAGTTTCTTTGCAGAGATATTATCTTTATGTACTGTTAATCTAATTTCTTTACACGCCTTAAACGTATTTTTTATTAAATATATACTTTCTTGTAATGCTGCTTTTCCATAACCGTTACCTTGCTGCTTTTGATCGATAATAAATCCGTTTATCCAATACATATCAGTTGTTTCTTTTACAACAGCATGCATAACAAAACCAACCATTAGATCGCCATTGTATATCGCAAATGGTTGGTATTCTACAGCGTCCCCATCTGGTTTTATATATACTTTAGCAAGTGAAACTGCTACAGCCGGAACAAATTTTCTTTGATTTTCTTTAACTTGTAACTTTAATGCATCTTCCCAATTCTCTCTCGTAACAACCTTTAACTGGATATTCAATATGGTAAGCTCCTTTATAAAAAGAATGTATTTATATATTCAACGCAATAAAATAATTCCCTGTTTCTTAATTTTAAGAAACAGGGAATTATCACTTCTAAAAAATCTATCCAGTTATATCGCTGTACTTTTCACTTCGAGTATCTTTCTTTAATGATACATGCGCTATTAAAACTCCAAGTATAGTAATTACTCCACCAACTACCGAAATAAAAGTAGGTACTTCACCTAACCATACCCAAGCTATAAAACAAGCAATTACTGGCGTTAAATATAGAGAGCTTGTTGCCTCGGAAGCACCAGTATGAGATATAATATAGGCCAATGCAATATACGGGAGTACTGTTGGAAATAAACCTAAATATATAACGCTCAAATTCACTTCAAGAGGAGCCACCAGTATTTCTTGATACATTCCCGGTAAGAAAATAAGCATACATACCGTACTAGATAAAATTGTATATATGGTAAATGGCAAGAAGCCGTACTTTTTTAAGTACGATGTTTGAAAAACGAAAAATAGACTTTCTGAAACGGCTGCTAATAATATAAATAATCCCCCGCTATTAAATTGAATAGACCCCCCTTGACTAAATGATATGAAAGCAATTCCTATAAAGCTAATTACACCACCGATCCATCCATTTGCTTTCATTTTTTCATTAAAAAAAACAAAAGCAAGAACTGCCGTTACTATAGGTGTGACGGAAACGATTAAACTTGCCGATCCAGCATTTACTGTTTTTTCACCATAGTTTAATGCGATGTGATAAAAAGTAAATCCTAAAGCACCAAATAAAAAAATCGCTGGAATATCTTTTAGATCAGGTAATCGTAGTTTGTATAAAAACGAAAACAAAAGAAGTATGAATGAAGCGATTAACAAACGAAGTAAAGTAAGATGTTCAGGTGTGTAAGATTCAAGACCCATACGAATTGCCGGAAAGGCCGTTCCCCAAATTAAAATTGTAAAAGAATGAGCACATATAATTCGATAATCCCATTTTTTATAATTCATGTTTTCTCTCCCCCTTCAAACCAACCACTTTATAATTACCAATTATTTCTTCCCATCATATTTAATAGTTGATACAATGTCTTCAACCAGTTTTTTATCGTAAAAACCAACCACTTGGTATTTTTCAAGTGAACGAAGGAGTTTTTTGATGACAACTAGTAAAAAACTGCCTAAGTATCGGCAGATAGTAGATTATATGAAAGAAAAAATTGAAAATGGAGAATGGCCAATTGGAAGTAAGATCCCTAGTCAAAGGCAGTTAGCAAAATTATTTCAAGTAAATCGTAGCACTGTAATAACTGCACTAGATGAACTTATGGCTGATGGATTGATTCAAGGGAAAATTGGAGCAGGAACAATTGTAACGAATAATACATGGTCATTATTAGCAACAAATCCACCACCTGATTGGAGTCAATATGTAAAGGCCGGTATTCATAAACCAAGCAAGTTAATGGTACGAGAAATAAATGAAGCAGAAGCAAATAACAAGCTTATCCATCTTAGTAAGGGCGAACTTGCTCCTCATCTTTTTCCGTTAGAAACGATGCAGTCCATTATGAAAAAAGTAAGTGAGGAATTAGATTATTTTGGATATGAGGAACAAAAAGGGTTTTATCCGTTACGTGAAGCAATAAGTAAATACGTAAAATCATTTGGAATACATGCATCACCGGGTTCCATATTAATCGTCTCGGGTGCATTACAAGCATTGCAATTAATATCAATTGGTCTTTTACATAGAGAGTCTACCGTTTTACTTGAACAACCTTCTTACTTATATTCACTTCATGTATTTCAATCAGCAAATATAAATCTATCTGGTATATCTATGGATCCTCACGGTATATTACCTAACGAGTTATTAAAACGAATTAAATACAGTCAGAAGAAAAATATTTTATACTCAATCCCTTGTTTTCAAAATCCAACAGGGGTATTAATGTCTAAAGAGCGAAGAAAAGAAATATTAAAAATATGCGAAAAGGAACAGTTACCTATTATTGAAGATGATATCTATCGCGAGTTATGGATTGATGAACCACCACCAGTGCCTTTAAAATCAAGGGATAAACATGGACATGTATTATATATTGGTAGTCTCTCTAAGACACTTACCCCAGGACTTAGAATTGGATGGATTATCGGTCCAGAACCGGTTATTGATAGATTATCAGATATAAAAATGCAAACAGATTATGGATCAAGCTCCTTATCCCAAAGAGTTGCTGCTGAATGGATAAATAAAGGATTTTATGAGGAACATGTTGCAAACGTAAGAATTCAACTAAAAGAACGAAGACAAATAATGATACGAGCTTTACATAAGCATTGTGCAGATATTGCCACCTGGGATATACCTATTGGTGGATTTTTTATATGGCTAAAGGTAGTACCTAGCATTCCGATGAAGAAATTATTTTCAAAGGCACTATCAAAAGGGATTCTATTAAACCCGGGACGTATCTATGAAGAAGAATCAGATCAATACATTCGTTTATCATATGGATATGCTTCTCCAGAGCAAATAACTAACGGTATTAAATTGTTAAGCGAATTAATTCGTAAGTTAATGACATAATAAAAACTCCTCTTTTTCCATAGAGGAGTTTTTGTGTATTTTATTTACCACAACCGCATTTCCTGCCCCAACACAATAAGTCCTTCATAAGGATCCCCGTCAATGTTTAATACTTGAGCAAAAGCAGGTTCTGTTTTTAAACCGTTCTCTTTTAAGCGAATAATTTCTTCTCTTATATGTGGATGCTGCATTAATAGCATATGCTCTACTATCATATGTCTATATGCATTTTGATTACGCACTGGCTTAGGCTGAGCAAATAATTCAAATTCAAAACCTTCAAATTCAAAATTTACTTTTATCGATTCGGTATTTTTTCTTTTTTTCTTTTTTATTTTGAATCCTTCATAAGAGCCATATAAAGATCTCATTTCTTGTTCAAAAACATCAAAGTTATGTACTTCCATTACTATATCTAAGTCAGATTGAAGCGTATCAATTCTTATAGGTATAGTCCCACAAAGAACGGGATTATATAAAGCTAAATCCTCCATGATGTTTAGTTTATTCAAAACATCATAAACCTTTTGTTGCTTGTCATTCCCTGATTGTAAATATGTAATAGATGTAAACATGGAAGTCTCTCCTTCATTTCACGTAATACGTGACTCACTAAATTCAAGAAAATTTGTCCGTTTAAATTTGTTCTAAGAGTACCTTTATTTCAATATATTAAGACGAACAAACGATGTTTTTCAACTTTTCTCCTATACTGCAATACTATAAAAATAAAAAAGGAGGAATTATTATGAGCATTTTTAACATTCTTTTAACCATCCACATATTATTTGGGACAATATGCTTAATCACCGGTATTGTAGCGATGGTTGCTCAAAAGAAGAAAGGAAAACATACGGAATGGGGCGAAATATATCATGCATCCTATGTTGTCATTACCCTCACTGCAATTATATTATCCATTATAAACTGGGATAAAATTGCATATTTATTTTATGTAGCAATTTTCTCTTATTCATTTGCGATTTATGGCTACCTTGCACGAAAAAAGCGTTGGAAAAATTGGCTTCACCACCATATTAGAGGTATGTTAGGCTCTTATATTGGTGCCGTTACCGCACTATTAGTAAACGTAGGTATTCATATCCCCATAATTAATTTATTGCCGCCTATATGGTTTTGGTTTTTACCTACATTAATCGGTATTCCTCTCGTAGCCAGTGTATCAAAAAAATATAAAAAGCGTAGTTAAAATCCATTACATTTTCGTTACTTTCTGATGATTATTATAAAAAATTATACTCAATGTAATATTTTATTTATAAATTCAAAATCGTATTGCTTTAAGTTAGTCATTTAGAGCTAAATAAAAAGAATCCAATAAAAGTATTGGATTCTTTTTCGAATTTCATTTTAATGTAGGCTCTATGTATTCAATAATGTTACCATCCGGATGACGAATTATCATTTTCATACCTGTAGGTACTTGTATTGGTTCAGTAATCATTACGCCGTTATAGTTTAAGATTAGTTCTTTTACTTCGTTGAGATCATCAATTACGATCGTTGCAGCAACATGATTCTTAATTGTTTCATTTAATTCTTCAATTAAAAGTAAATTTGTAAATCTAATTACATGCGTTCCATTCATTTGAAATTCCTGTGGTTTTTCTTGCTTTAATAATATTTTGTAAAATTCTAGATGAGTTTGTAAGTCTGAAACATAGAGGCGTGGAACAACAGCTAATATATTCATCCTACTTACACTCCTTTTTATTTTAACTAGATTAATTATATATTAATCGAAAATTTCTATAAACTATTACGTTAAAAATAGTATCTTTTAATTAAATTTCAAAACTGAATGTAAACGATCCGGATAATTCGTAAACATCCCGTCCACTCCCCATAATATTAACTTTTTCATATCTGCTTCATTATCTACAGTAAATGGATGAACTTCTAATCCGTGTTTCTTTATTTTCTTTACATAAGCTGCATCAATATATTTGTAGTTCATACCAAGACCTATGCAATATGTACTATACTTCTCTATTTCTGATTCAGTTAATTGAACTGCTTTTTTGTAAGATAGTAATTGGACTAGAGGTATATTAACATGTAAACTATGTAGCTTTTGCAAACTTTCTTCACTAAATGATTGAATAATAACTTTATCCTGTATTTCATAGTGATTGATAATTTCTAATAACTTTTCTTCCATTCCTGAATATTCATCAGGTGATTTTGTTTCAATATAATAGTTCGCGTCATGCCCAAACACTTCAATTACTTCTTCGAGTGTTGGAACTTTAGCATTTTCATATTCTTTCTTTGCTAAATTTGGATACTTTTTATTGTAAGTAGAACCTGCATTTAATTGCTTTAATTCCTCTAATGTATGTTCCTTAACTAGCCCCATACCGTTTGTAGTACGATTTACTGTTTCATCATGCATAGCTACTAAATGTCCATCTTTTGTCATTTGAAGATCTATTTCTATATAATCGCCTTTTAATTGTTGTCCCAATTTATACGCAGCAATTGTATGTTCCGGTGCATACGCCGAAGCCCCTCTATGTGCAATGTTTTTTATATAATTCGATTGATTAATAGCTTTTGTGTACTTAAGTTCATTTACTTTATGAAAAACAAAAGTACCTATTACTATAAATGTACAAATGATTGTAACGATATATATCTTTTTCATAATAATGTATTAACCCCTACATGAAAGCAATTTGGCTTGGATAATTTATTCAAATAAATGTCGATTTTCAAATACCGTCATTTGTCCAACAGATTGAAAACCAGCCTTTTTATAAATAGTAATCCCATCAGGTGAAGCTTGTAATACACATTGAGCAACGTTTAATTCCTTTGCTTCTTGCAGCAAGTAATGAAACATAGTAGAACCAAATCCTTTTCCTCTCATTTCTTCTTTCGTTGCTATATCATAAATACCAATACTATCTTGTGTACACACTAATGAACCAACCGATACGACTTCATCTTTATAAAACCCTAAGTATAGTTTCATATTTTCACTATTCCATAAATGGAAAGAAGCAGTTTGATTGTAGAATGCTTGTACATGTATACCTTCCTCGGATGTACCAAATAGACTAGCTAACGCTTCTCCAAACTTTTTAATTTGTCCTGACGAAGATGCTTTTTGTATCGTAAAACCTTCTGGCAAGTTTGTTGTTGGATGTATTGTATGTAAGTTTGCTACCATCGCGATATTTTGTTCTGTTTCTTTTAATCCAAGCTTTATTAATTCATTCTTTATATTCCCCTCTAGCTTCTCGTCCCAAAACCAAACACTCATTGGATATTTCTTTTGGTTATAGTATACTACCTCCTTATATAATTTCTCGATATTTTCCGTTACATTATTGTTTAGTAAAGTAATGATATTAAATGTATCTGCAGGTAAACCACAGTCGACAGCAATGTAACCCTTCGTTTCTTTTACATTCATTCCCTGTGCCTGCCGCGCAATATATGAAGTTTTATATGTAAAATTATCTATTAGTAACTTTTTAAAATTCATTCATTTTGCCCCTTTCATAAAAATTCAAATTCGAATCTTTCAGTATTAAATATAACATATAAGAAATATACCTATTTCTATAAAAATATCTCTATAAATCACTCTTTGTCTCCTTAAAGAATTAAATATGATATAACGTTGTCGGAATGAAAAAAGTGGTATATAATAAATATTAACATTACTAGTAATTATTTTAGGTATTCCTAGAATAAAGGAGCGATACATATGAAAATTACTATTTATTTCGGAAGTCATGAAGATCAAGATGTTCGTACAATGGACTGTCATTTAGATGTAGAAGATACGGAAGAGATTGTTTCTGTATCATAATATAAATAGTTGGGATGAACCCTCTTCCCTACAACGTTTAAGGCACCTTTTACAGGTGTCTTTTTTGTTGTTTTTTCGTCAAAAACCCTTTACTTTAGAGCGTTTTAATAGTAAAATATACATATACGAACAAATGTTCTTTTTTTATTTTAATTGTACATGAAGGGATGATTTTTACAATGGCTCAAACAAAGCGCAGAGGAAGAAAAAAGCAAACACCTATTATTTCAAATACAGGCTTTATCGGCTCTGTCTTTATTGATACATTGGAGTTACAAAAGAAATCCTATTATTTCGCCCGTAAAAAACTTCAAATTGTTCATCACGTATTAGATGGTCTATCTGGGGCAACAAGCTCTCTATTTAAAGAGCATAACATTTCAGCATACATGTCATGTGTATATTTACATAAACAAAAGAAAATCGGATTTGTTCTTTCAGCGAAGCCTTTTGAACAAAGTGACGGTGTTGCTTACTTTATAAATTATTTAATCGAAAAGAATTTTTACGGTAACGAGGAAGTAGAATATCAAGAAGTATATAATACAGGTTTTATTGGTGTAGTATTCGCCGATTTATGTAGTATAGATCGTTTTAA
The DNA here is from genome assembly GCF_001883995.1 of Bacillus paranthracis. Lineage (GTDB taxonomy): Bacteria > Bacillota > Bacilli > Bacillales > Bacillaceae_G > Bacillus_A > Bacillus_A paranthracis. The sequence continues at coordinate 62,328 of NZ_MACE01000013.1, forward strand.
TTTCGAGTTTGAAATGGGTATGTTAACGAAATTAATGAAAGATATGATTATTCCGGTTAAAGAACTCTTTTTACGCCACAATGTACCGGCATACATTTCCACTTCTCATCTAGAGGAACAAAACAAATTAGGTTTCGTTCTATCTGTAAAACCATATGATGAACGTGCAGAAGCAGATTTATATTTTGAGGCGTATTTAAAAGAACGCGGGTTATTTATTGGTGATGAAGAAGACGATATTGATAAGATTGTTATTAGAAAAACAGCTGAATTACGATAGATAAGCGCAGGATGATGATCCTGCGCTATTTCGATATTATTTAATTACGTTCAACACTATACCCTTTTGAATGAATTTCTAAATTCAATTTATTTGAGTAAGCCTGATTTAAAATAAGAAATACGATTCCTCCTCCAATTGGAAGCGTGTAGGATGGAATATGATTTAATAATAGACCTGATAATGCCAGTGCTATCGGCTGCATCATTTTACCTAAACTTAATCCAATACTAAGCACTCTGCCCCTATATTCATCTGGAATCTCTCTTTGCATAAAATAAATTAAAGGGATATCAATTAATGCTATCATTAACCCTAAAAAGAACATAATGGCGCAGTACATGGTCACAAATACAATTTTATTCACTTCAATACTTTTGAATAGAACAGGTGCACCTGAAACTATCATAAAAATTGCCATCATAAAACTTGTTTTTTTCAATAGATAGGAATAAGAAAAACGATTCGTTATCTTTTTTACTATTATTGCACCAACTATCATACCTATTGGAAAAGTCCCTTGGATCAAACCAAATTGTTTAGAACTAATGTTGAGAACTGTATTCATAATGTATGGCAATGGAACAGTTACAGAAAATCCTAGAAAAAAATTAAGTGAAATTAAAATACGAAACGTATTTTTTAAGCTCTCCCGCTCCATTAAGTAAGAGTATCCCTCCTTTATATCTTTCATAAAATTAATTTCCCTTATTGAACATTCCTTATTTATGTATTGCTCGCATAATTTAAAGTTGATAAACAATATGGATATAGCCGAAAGGATAAATGAAATACCGTTAATGATTATAAAAGTGTTCATCTCAAAGACTGCAAAAACAATGCCCCCTAACATAGGCCCTAGAATTAAAGATATAGAATCGATAATTTTACTTATAGAGTTAAGACTCATTAGTCTCTCTTTAGAGACGATATTTGGTTTTGCAGCCTCTAAACCTATTACAAAAAATGTTGTAAATACTGTCATCAGAAAGGTAGTAGTATAAATGATGAATAAGTTTAACCCATAATAGTTGCTTACTATATAAACAGTTATTAATAAGCATCCGCTTAGTACATCCATACAAACGACGAGTTTCTTTTTATCAACCTTATCAGCAATTACACCGGCAAATGGATTCATAACAATCATTGGAATCGTTCCTAAAATAAGCGTAATCGCGAAATTTAAAGCAGATCCGGTTATTTGTAATACATACAATCCTAATGCGAAACTATAAATAGAGCTACCGAATATTGATACTGTTTTTGCAATTGAATATAAACAAATATTCCTTAGTTCTTGGTTTCTTTTTTTATTTTCTATATGTAACCGTAAACTTGTCATAACTTTTCCCCCTGCCTAATTTTGTGTTACGTACATTGTAAGTTCTTGGGTCAACCCAATCGCAATATGTACGATTTGAATAATTTTAAGGGGAAATAAATAAAAGATGGGGTTAACCCCATCTTTTTCCGAAAAATGAATATGTATAAATTTCTTCACCTTGAACAAAGAAATCCTCGTACTTTCCGCCTCGTTCCAAATAATTTGAAGTACTTTCATCAATGTATTGAAACTGTAGATTTTGGAGTTCTTTCTTTATTTTGGAAAGTGTAAAATTTGCTCGAAAATTATTTGTAATTTGGCTATTTAAGCTGAAATTTTTAAATAAAATAAATAAACTTAATAAATAACAATTGGATTTAAAAAGTGGGTTTAATTCGTGAAGTGAAAAATCCGCATGTTCAAAACTATAATTGCTCGTACCAGAGTGATCAATTACAATATCTACTGACCGATTTTGAATAGGGATGTTCAAAAAATCCGCACAGATAAAGAGAATATTTCTTCTCGGATTTTTTCTCGCTAATACGTCTTTTAAAAATAAAAGTTTATTGAAATCTCTATCTACTGCGATGTATAGGCAATCTTCGGGTAGTTCTTCATAAATGCTCCTCAAAAAGAACCCAAGTCCTGATCCTATATCTAGTATTAATTTGTTATTTAAATCTAAATGTATTAGTTTCTTTTTCGCCCATTCCCCTTCTTTAAGCATATTTTCCAAATATGCATTATCAGTTTCATGAATATAATCCGAAATAGTATCTTCAAGTGACGTTCGCTCATTTGCTTTAAATGATTTACCAGCAGTTATTATTCCTGAAGTAATTATATATTCTTCACCACAATTACAAATTAACTTTCCCTCGGTAATTTGATTGTTATTAATAATTCCATCTTGAAGAATTAGTTTTTGTCTACACTTAGAACATGTAAGTAAATGTAGTATACTTAAATCTATCCCTATAATTGTATTGGAAGTTTCATTTGTTAATAATAAATCATGTAACACTCCCTTTAATTTATCCCGTTTCTTCTCCAAAAGTTCTATTTCCTGTTCCATTTTGTCATATTTTAGTTTAAATAAAGATTGGTAAAAGATATCTTTTTCGTAATTCATAGATTTTGCTAAATTTTTATAAAAAAATAGTTCTTTGATTTCATTCAAGCTAAATCCTAGATCTTTGTAATGTATTATAAGTTCTAAATCTGTTTGACAATACTCATCAAAAAAATAGTGGCCTCCCTTTTTTTCAGGAATAATAAGACTGAGATCCATATAATGTCTAATTGTATCAATACTTAAGTTATTTACTTCTCCAAACTTACCGATTTTCATAATATCCCTACCATTTAAATATTTTTTTATATAGATTTCTATTTTTACCTTTAAAAATCCTTTCACCTTTTTTATCAACAATATTTACGGAATAAACAAATGGTATCATTTATATTGTTGTGCCTAGTAATATAACATGCAACTTTTGGTTTAATGTATGTCAAATTATCAGTATTAGAATTATTAAACCTCAATAAATTTATTAATTTCTACTTAATGAAATGTACCTATAAACGGTGAACTATTGGAGTAGGATTACTGTAGAAGATTACATAGGGGTAAAGTGAAAAGTGATATGTTCTGTATTTTAGGTTGTATAATGCTCACATAACGTCTCATTATCGGTAGCAAGGAAAAGGCGAAATCTTCAATTAGGATGATGATATAATTAAGTGGGAATTTACTTTATTTTATAATTTATGAGGTGGGAAATGGACTCTTTAGAATTAAATAAATCTAAATATATTATCTCGAACATCAAAGATATTCTGTATAAAAAGCTTATTCTTAATAAACCACTAACCAAAGGATACTTACTGGTTCGTTATACAAAACCAACATCTCTAGCAAGATCCCGTAAGGCATTTGGAGATAAAAAACTTTGAATCTCCTGTGCAAATAATTGTAATTCATCAGATACAGGAATAAACATACAAAAACGCCATCCTTTCCTATGATTCTAAAAATAGAATAGCGTAATTTTTAATTTAAGGAAATTTTGTTCTGCTATCTTAATAGCAATGGGGAGCTACTCCTATAAGAGTTGAATAGTAAACATTTCTTTACCTTTTGGTAAAGAAATAATCGATTTCAAATGGCTCTCATTTAATTGCGTACTTAAATAAGAGTTCTCCATTATTTAGGTCTCTTTCATTCATAAACTCGAATCCTATACTTTCGTATAAGTTATAAGCTGTTCTGTTTTCCTCAGTGACACTTAAATATATAACGTTTACCCCATATTCTTTTGAAACTATATTAATAAGTTTCATCATAGCAATTTTCCCATAGCCTTTGCCTTGATATTTTTCATCTATCATTATTCTATCAATCCAAGTATCCTTATTAGGACCAAAAGAACCGTACATAGCAAATCCGATAATTTCTTCATCATAATATATAGCTACCGGATGCCATTCATGATAGGTATTAGCTTCATTTAAACATTCATCTATGGTTTCAATAAATTTTTCTTGTCCAGACCTTAATTTTATATTTCTAACTTTGAATTCATTAGTATCATCTATATCTCTAAAATGTACATTACTCATGTATTAACTATACCCCCATCACTTAAATCTTATTTAATTATCATCCTGCTTTTTTAAACAATGAATTTTCTGAATATTTAACTTTATTTTACCATAAGATGATACAAATCCGTGTGTTTTCTCATAACAGATTAAAATTGACATACTAGGGGTACAAATACATACCTATCAAGCTAAGATTTTATCGTATCCTCTAAACGGGAATTTTGTTTTTTATAACACCGAAGTTCATTTTTATCGTTATCGATAAGGGAATTCCAAATTAAAAAGCCTAACTTCTCTGCAAATCAAAATAGAGAAATTGAGCTTTTTAGTTATTTCATTTTTTTATTGAATTCATTAACTGGAAGAAGTATTTAGGTTTATGAGTCTTATTTAGGTTATACCATGAATGTAATGTATCTGGTGTAAATACATCTATTTTTTTCAGTACCTCCCTTGCAAATTCCAGAGGAGCTATTCCTGAGGCAGTAACTAAATTCGCATCAGATACCGCAGGTCCCAACTCATAGAACTTTTCTCCTTTATAGTTAGGACATACCATTTTAGTATATTCTAAGTTATTACTTGTATGCTTTCTAGTATCCAAGTATCCCATATTCGCAAGGGCATCAGTTGCACCACAAATTGCAGCAACAATAGTGCCAAGCTTTAAAACTTGACCAATTCTTTCTAAGATAGGTTGATGAATTTCTTCACCCCAAGTAGTCCCTCCTGGTAAAATTAAAAGATCTTTACTCTCAAGAGTACATTCATCAAGGGAAATATCTGGTTTTATGCTCAGCCCTCCCATAGTAGTAATCATTTCTTTATTAGCTCCTACTGTAATTACTTTTAAAGGTGCTAAATCTTTTTTGAAATATCTTCCTGAGTTTAGTTCAGCAATTAAATATCCATATTCCCAGTCCGACATTGTATTAAATACATATAAAAAAGCTTTTTTTGTTTGCATCTAATAACACTCCAATCACAATTTATATAGCTATTATAATATAACTTCCCTGACAGTTAACGTCAGGGAAGTTATCATACTTGATGAAATTTTATTAATTCAGACAGAACTTCAATAATTCTATTCTTAAGACTTATTGGCTCAATAACTTTAATAGATTTATTGTACGGTAAAAGTAAATAAGGTACATATTTATATATCATATCTTTTTCAAGAAGAAAAACTGCTTGATTTGAAGTCCGTTCTTGTAAATAATGTCCTAAAAACCAATGTTGGCAAATATCAGCCAATACATTTTTATCCCCATTAATAACCAAAGAAATAATACTTTCCTTATCTTCTATAGTTGGAAGAAGACTTTTTATAAAAAAATCACTTGCTGAAAAATTGTCTGGCCGGTTAAACTTATTTTCGGTTTGTATTAAACTTTCAATTCGATCTACTCTAAAACTACGGATATCATTCCTAAGATGACAAAATCCAATTACATACCATTTATTATTCCAATAGATAATTCTGTATGGATCGACCAATCTATAATTTAATTGCTTTTCGCCACTTTTATGGTAAAGAATTTTTACTGAGTACCCGTCAGCTACGGCCTGTTCCAACTCCTTCAAAAAAGTTTCTATAGAGAGTGAACTTAATCGACTTATTACTTCAAGACTAGTTAAATGTTGGTTTATCTTTGTTTCTTGCTCTTGATTTGAGTATTTACTTAGTTTTGAAATGGCCCTATTTAAGGCTTCACCTCCATAATATCCGGCTTCTTCTGCAAAAACAGCAGCGTGAAATAGTGAAGTTTGCTCCTCAAAATCAAAAAAAAGAGGAGCCTCTACAAAATTGTTCAATAAAGTGTATCCACCGTTATGTCCTGGTTCTGAAATTATAGGTACGCCACTAGTTGAAATTGTATCAATATAACGATACACAGTCCTTATATTTATCTCTAACTTTTCTGAAATTTGTTTTGCAGTAATTTTTTCACCTGAACGAAGCATCCATAGAATTGCTAGCATATTGTCAATTTTAGGCATATAATTTCACCTCTATATGAAACTTATTTTCTATTATATATTTCCGATCTTTGGTATAACTCATCAACTGTTCCTTTCCGATAGCTTTCTATATAATAAGGCCTAGACACATTTGTAATTTCATAAGTTTTTTATTTATAGTCATATCTCCCTTTTTATAAAGCTTTACTGCATAATTCATTCCTGCATGATTTTTATGGTACTTCTTTGACCGACCTTTCAACTTTCCTTCTTTCTTAGCTAGTTCAATTCCTTCACGCTATCGCATACGGATAAAATCACGTTCTAATCGGTTTACACCCGCCATAACAGTAATTAAGAATTGGATGTAGGGATTATCTTCTGATAAATCTAGCCATGTATCTTTTAAGGATATTAAATTTACCTTTTTACTCCGTATATTATTGATTAATTCAAATAAATCTTTTGTACTACGAGTAATTCGAGTTAAGTCCGAAACATAAATAATGTCAACTTCTTGTATACCCTCTAACATTTTTTGAAGTTTCTTACAATCTTTTGTTGCTCCGGAAACTTTTTCTTCAAATTAATATCCATTCCGATTTCGTTCAGTTGCTGAAATGGCCTTGAGGTATTCTGGTTAATTGAACTGACACGTATAATAGCATAAATGGTATTGCAAGCGTAACTAGTTTCTTTACTTTCATATTAACCTTTCTCCTAAAAACTAAAGAGATTTATACCTATGCATATAAAAAGATACATCTTTTATATGATATTGGTTAAATTTGGATGAATATTATTTTATATTAAAAAAATAAATAGGTCAAAATTATTTTAGGGGAATTATAAAAATCATATTATATATAGATTAGCAAGCTAATGAAAAAATGCCCTCCTAAAAACGAAAAACGTGTTTCTATCTGAGAATTTATAAGAAAGGATGACGTTTTTATTTCTATTTGTATGTGTAATAAATTACACTCATTTCCTTGAGGATTTTAAAGATTTTCATCCCCAATACCTTACGAGTTATTGCTACAGATCTTGGTTTTGTACAAAAAACCGATAGAAACCAAGAAAAAGATTTTATATCTTTTTATGTTTAGAGGCGTTAAAAAATTACTACACCTCCTTCATATACGTGTAATATACAGGGATTTATAACTGGATATAGAACATAAAAAAGAGATGTTTATATTATTAATAAAATGATATACATAAGTGGAGGGTTAGAAAATGAAAATTGCAATAGTCTGTTTCGATAACTTTACCGATATAGATGTTTTTCTACCATGGGATTTATTAAATCGTGTACGTTTAGTCGGTGGTATTTCCGATTGGGATGTCCAGCTTTTAGGGACGGAACAATCTCATATATCTATGTCTGGCTTGCGTATTCCCATGACAGGAAGCATATCTGATATCCCTTTTGCCGACGCTGTAATTTTTGCGAGTGGTAAAGGTGTAAAGGATTTATATAAAAATCAACAATATATGAATAGCATTCATGTAGATCCTCAAAGACAATTAATAGGATCTATGTGTTCTGGTTCACTACTATTAGGAGCTAAAAAATTACTAACTGGTAAAAAAGCTACTACATATCCCTCAGCAGTAGAACAGCTAAAAGAATTTGGTGTAGACGTTATTGAGAAAAGTTTCGTAAACGAAGGAAATATATCGACTGCTGCGGGTTGTTTTGCTGCTCAAGAACTATCGGCTTGGATTATAAGGACCCTACTTAATGAAGAAATGGTTGATATTGTACTAGAAACTGTTCAGCCAGTAGGAAAAGGTTTATATTTTTAATCTCAAATCAAGTCAAGAAATTGTGGTTGCTCTCCAAAAATGATAAAATAAGATTTTTGTTTCGAGTTAACACAAATTTCGTTCTAGAGTGCTATAAAACTTCAACTTGATGGTGGCGTGGTATGCACCATTTATAAATAAAAAAACCCGCGTATCATTCACGGGTTTTCTTCTTAATAACTAATTGCTATTGTACCTTCACCTGCATGTACCGCAAATGAAATTGGTAATGGATATAATTTGAAATCCATTTCAGGAAATGCTTGTCTAATATCTGAAATCCATTCTTCAGCTCCATCTTTATCGTTAGCATGGAACATGTGAAGTACTTTTGGCAATTCTTTTTCAAGTTCATTTTTAATGTATTCTCGACATTTTTGGATTTTACGTACTTTCTTTTCAAGTAAAAGCTCTCCACCTTTTACTTCTAATATTAAGTTGACACTTAATAAACTTCCAAGTAAAAATTGAACTCCCTTTACACGTCCACTTGCATAAAGGCCTTTTAAACTTTTCGGGAATACGTGGAAAGGTCTTCTTTTTTCATCTACTAATGTTTTGTGTATATCTTGTAAAGTCATACCATCATTGTATAACGATTTTGCTTTTCTAATTAGTTCGTCCATTGGATAACTTGTTGTTTCACTATCTAATACCGTTAATGGGAAACCTGCCATTTCTGCAGCTAACTTCATGTTTTGATAGGTTCCACTTACTTTTCCGCTAATAGCAACTGCAAATCCTTCTTCATATTCTTCTTTGCATTTCGAAAATAACTCTACCATTTCCCCTATGTTAGGTTGTGATGTAGTGACAGTTTTACCTTCGTTTAAAGCATTATAAACGCGCTCACGCACACCTTCTTCACAATCTTTGTACGACACACCATCAATAATAACTTCAATTGGGATAACAAAGTTATCTCCTTCTGTTGTAAAACTCGCAGTTGTACTATCAGTAATCCAAGCAACACGCTTCATGTTGTTCCTCCCTTAATTCAATTCCTCTTTTCTAATTTTTCTATATATTTATGTTATGAAAAGAGAATATCCCTGTAATAGTAACAGGACTTTATTGTTTTGGCTATAGTAGATAGATGATAAATGTGAATATTTCTTGTCTTTTTCACAAATTAAAAAGAAAATCAAGAAATTTGCTTGATTTTCCTTTTATCCTACATTATTTAAAAGTTTCATTATCTAAAATCACAACATAATCATTTGTTAATCGTCCGGCTTCTTTCGTATAACTAACAAGTCTTTGTACATTATCACAGCTAAGTTTTGCACCCCATACGAGTAACGGTACACCGATAAAGTCGATGTGAAACCTTCTAGAAAACAGACCGCCAAAAGTCATTGGTAAAGGCACTGTTGGTGATGTATTAGAAAAAATAATCTTTTCATGACTTTGATAATGTTTTTGCAGAATCTCTCCTAAATGCTTCATCGCAGGTACAACGATTTTTGATGCGCCGCATCCAATCGTATAAACCGGGTTACCATTTTCATCTACTCCATGAAAAATAATTTTCCCCATATCTTCAGTTTTCAATTTATTAAAGTAATCCACATTTAATATTTCTTCTTTTGTTAGCTTACGATCCGTTGGTAATTTATTTAAATGATAAGCTGCTGCAAGTGCAGTTGAATGCGTTCCGCCGAAATCCGTGTAAATGAATATCATATGATCATCCCTTGTTATAAAAGTTCAATGTTATTTAGTATTACCGTTCACAGCATTGATAAACAAGGGATGAATGTATTTATACTTTTTTATTAATGTATTATTCATTTCCGATTATACTATTGTCTATTTATTATGTTACACCATGTAATAGCCATAAGCTTATTTATAAAAGTAAAAAGACGTACTTTTGACTCGTACGTCTTTTATCATCTTTATTCAAAATAAATGTATACTTTAACACGTATGAATTGTTAGTTATCAATAGTTTCTATTCTTTTAGAATCCGTCTCATTAAATACTTGAATGTTAAATTTAGCAGCTAGCATAATAGTGATTTTATAAATAAAGTATCCAAGAATATAACCTATAACGTTACATATTACATCATCAATATCAGTAACTCGTCCCACTCCACTAAATAAAGACTGAATTAATTGTAGCAATTCAATACTAGTTGATATAGAAAATCCTAATAAAATTGTATTTTTGAATTTTTTATATTTATCCCATAGGATTGGTGCTAAAAATCCTAAAGGCATTAATAATAAAATATTTCCGCCTACATTTCTTATAATTAGACCAATCATAAATAGGGCATCTCCATCATAAGCACTACCAATTTGATTGATGTCTTTAATAATTGATGCAAATGGTATTATATTGACCGAGCGATTCAGATTTTCAATATTAGAAGGAAAACCGATTGGTAAAGGGAATAAAGTTACTGCAACAACCATACAAATGTAGACCAAGAATAAAAAACTTATTATTTCTTTCCACCAAATCACATGTTTTTTATTTTTGATACCAATTAATATTCCACGTACAATTAAATAACAAATAACCCCTAAAATAATAAACAAGCTACCGTTGATCATATACAAATTGTTAACACATCCTTTCATATGAATTAATAATTAAAATTTATAACTATATAGTAATGTTTTTTAATTTAAAAATCCATATATCCATATGTAATCGTGCAGAATTAGAAAACCCTTTATTTAGTAAATAAAGGGTTTCTCGTTAACTAAAATACTTTTCAAAACAAAAACAATCATGCACTCGTTTAAATTGTTTTCTTATGTCTTCTTTATTTTCACCTGTATAATGAGCAAATGTTTGAACTGGATATAACTGATCTATATTACTTTTCATTACACCTTTTATCTCGTCTGTATGATCGCTATATACGTGTAAATAGGAATCTACTTTTACAAATCCGTTCTTTTCATACCATCCATGTACCCATAGATTGTCCCTAGTCCATGCTTCTAGGCGATTTAGGTTACGTTCATTCGCTAACTTCTCCGCTTCCTTTAATAGCTGATTACCAATTTTCATTCTACGGAAATCCGGATGAACTGCAATATGCCAAATCATACCACCAAGACCAGTTCCTCTTGAACAAACTGTACGTTCTTCTAATTCATATTCGATATCTATTAAACCTACAATTTGATTTTCATATACAGCTACTAGTTCAATAGCCGGATGTTCATATCTTTCCTTTTCTCTAAATACATTATCGTAATAAGCTGTATCTAAAAAAGATAACACACGGCAACGTACCCAACCGGTTTCATCCTCTTTTCTATACGCTCTAATTTCTATATCCATATAATTAAAAACCTCCTTCTATTTCTATCATTAATTTTTCGGGTCCTGCTTCTTTATTTGATGGAATAACTAATGTAATTCCTAAGTCTGGATATACGGCCGAACGAAAACTGACGCCTGGGTCATATCCCATTACATGATATTTGAATATCTTGTTTTCTCTTGTTTCAATCCATATTCCATAGCCATAAGATTGATTATTATTTACTTGGATGTGAGGAGTTAAAAGTATTTTTGTATATTCTTGGCTTATAATTTCATAGTTAAATAACGCTTCCCAAAACTTCAGCATGTCTGACGCAGTAATAAAAGCTCCACCATCCGAACCACCTTTTATCGGAATAGAGTAAGCATTTGTTCTCCATGTCTGGCTAATTTCATCTTTTATATATCCGAGAGCTGTCTGCCTTGGTAATCTATCTAAAGAAAAATAGCCCGAATGATTCATACCAATTGGATTAAATATGTTTTTTTCTATATACTCCGTAAATTTAAGTCCTGTCTGTTCTTCGATTATTAATCCCAGTATGATAAAACCTGCATTGTTGTAGTGAAACTTACTTCCTGGTGCATACATCATATCTCTGTTTTGAAATAATGGTAAAAAGTCTTTTAAACTTTTTAATAAATACATAGGTGTTTGTTTCCAAAGATCTTCGAAGTTATCCATAATACTTTCATCAAAATAATCTGGAATACCCGAACTATGCGTCAAAAGGTGATGTATTGTAATATCTTCATTAAAGTTTGGAAAGTTAACACTTAAACACTCTTTTAACTTTGTTTGAAAAGTAATTACCCCATTTTCAACAAGTTGACAGACACCGATAGCTGTGAATATTTTACACCCAGAGGCAATTCCAAACCTAGTTTGTAGCGTATTGTTTATACACTCATTTCGATTTGCATAACCAAACGCTTCTTCATAAACTATGCCCTTTTTTTCTTTCACTAAAATTACCCCAGAGAAATCTATATGACGATATGTTTCTTTTACAATGTTATCTATTTGATCTTTTGTTTTCATTACAAAAATCACCCTCGTTTATCAATATTGTTCTCCTTTCTTATATTTCCATATATAGGAGGGATAACCCTCCTATTGAACATCGTAAGATTTAAATCAAAACTAAGAGAACTATTTCGAATGTATAGACTCAGAAGAATTCACCTTAGAATGTGAAGGCAATAAAGTAAACACACACAATATAATAGTTATAAGTAACATTACCAATGATCCTACAATAACTACAAGTTGTATAGAAATAAATTGAGTTGCAACTCCGAATAGAATCGTAATCAAAATGGTTATGCCGGCAATTACTAGTTCATATATACTTCCAATCCGTCCCATTATGTGAACGGGAACGTTGTTTTGATAAAAGGTATAATATCCTGTATTTGCATATGCCATAGAGAAAGATAAAATAAGAAATCCGATAGCAGCTATTAAAAACCCATTTGAAAAAGCATAAATTATATAACCGATTGCGATGAAAAATGATCCTATTCCAATTAAAAATGAAGGTGTTAATTTTTTTGATAAAATTGTATTTGTTATTGCTCCTAAAATAAATCCGGCTCCAGCAATACTAACTAAAAAACCATATTCACTATCTGTTAACAATAAAACTTCTTTCGCAAATGACAATTCAAGTGAATCATTTGCGGCAGTTAATACTATCATCCCTTGAAATAAGAAGTACACGAAAACGATATACAAAGATTTTTTACTGAAATTTAAAACGATGGTCCAATCTTTTTTTAGTACAGCTAGAGACAACCTGTCATTTGATGTATGAATATCAGGTTTTTTATCAAGATTAGGTAGTAGCAAGGTAATTACTCCTGATAAGAGAAATGCTATGGCATTCATATATATAGCAAACTCTGGTGTACTTGCTATTAACAATGCTCCCGCTATCGATGGACCAATTACAGAGGCACCAGACCCTATTAAACTACGCAATGAGTTGAAACGTTGTCTTTGTTCAACTGGTATTAATTTCGTCATATACGTCATCGCAGTTGGCTCATAAATTGCATTGGGCATACTAATAAAGAATACGAATACATAAACGATCCAAAGTGATGGAAGTAATGGTAAAATAGCGATAAATACCGCGCGATATATATCGAGGTGAATCATTAATTTTCGTTTATTTAAACGATCAATCATACTTCCTGACCAAGCGTTTGTAAATAGAGTAGCTAATGGTTTAATTACATATAAAGTAGCAACAGCTAAGGCTGAGCCACCCATATGATAGACAAGTACATTCAGTGCTATTAAGTAAATCCATGCCCCTAAATTTGCAATACCAACTCCGGACAGTAGTAATAAAGGATATTTCCAATCTTTAAGTAAGTTTTTCATTTTTGGCCCCCGCTTTCCAAATTGTTTTAAACCAATAAAAAAATCCCACCCCCAAGACTTTTAATCTTAGGGACGAGATTTATTATCGCGGTGCCACCCTAGTTTGTTAATATGTCACCATATTAACCTTATCTGGTACTGCATTTTCATTCATGCTTATACCATAGCTCTATAACGGGAGCTCCCGTCACACCACCCTCTATTAATAGATTCCGATGCGCTGCTCAGAGGCTTGGTTCAATAAAGAATTTTTACTCCTTTTCAGCTAAATGGAGCTCTCTGTGAAAAATTCATCTTATTTACTCTTCTCTTCACTGCATTTGATTTTTTCCATATTATCACAATTCACTTTAACTGTAAATACAAAATAATCAGATATTTATAGTTGCCTCATTTTTGCTTTTCGACCAATTCGGCATATGAAACGCATTAGCTTTTTATGAAGATAAGGAAATAAGGTAAAGAATACGTCCATTGTTTTTTTAAACGGCATTGGACATATAACTAATTTATTTTTATGAATAGCTTTCAGTGCAATTTCAGCAAACTTGTCTGCTGAAATCGGCTTATTTGTTTTTAGTTGTTTTATAATTTGGCCCTTATTCATATTAATTGCAATTGATTTTTCAAATATGGGTGTATCTACAAAAGTTGGACAAAGTACACTTACATTTACACCGTATTCTTCTGCCTCATAATGTAATGACGTTGTTAAACCGACGATAGCATGTTTTGTTGTTGCGTACGCGGTACAAAGTGGAGCAGGTCCTAAACCTGTTGCAGACGCAGTATTAATGATATGACCAAATCCTTGTTTTTTCATGAATTGGTAAGCCAATTGTGTCCCGTAAATTACTCCTAATAAATTTATTTCAATAATATGTTTCCAATTATCTAAAGACATATCGAATACTTCTCCATACATAGCAATCCCAGCATTATTAAACATATAATCAATTCTACCAAACTCATTAACTATTTTTATAATAAGTTCCTCTACGGATTCAGCGTTAGTAACATCTAAATATTCGAACCTAGCTAGTTGATTATTATTTTTTATATTATTCACAAGCTCTTGACCACTTGTTTCATTAATATCTGCGATAATTACAAATATATCTTTATTTGCTAATTGAATAGCTAAAGCTTTACCGATACCAGAAGCTCCGCCAGTTATAATTGCGACTCTTTGTTCACCCATATAAAAAACCTCCTGTTGTTAATACATATAATGAAAACGGACGAGTGTAAAGATTTGAACAATCGTTCTAATTCGCTTGTAATGCTACGCATGTTTGTTTGAAATAGAAAGTAAAAAAATCGTAATGGCTTCATTAAATAAAACTTCTAATTTCTCTGTTTCAAATGAATGAATGAATTGACATAATCCACCTAGCCATGAACCTAATAAAAGACTTGAATCCTCAACATTTTCTATATAAAATTCACCACTTTGTATACCTTCATCCAAAATTTTTTGATATGTTTTTAAAGGGATAACAGCTAAACCATAGAGTTGTTGAATTGTAGAAGGGTTCGCGCTCGGATCAGAGGCAAGTTCTTGTCCTGCTCTTAATAATGGCGTTGTGTAATTATAAAGTACAAAATTAGCTATCCCATATAATTTCCCAGTAGCGTTTGTATACTGTTTTTCTGCTAATTCCCATTTATCGTGCCAATTTCTCATACTGTCTTTAGCTAAATAAACAAATAATTCTTCTTTATTTTTATAATGGTAATATATATGTCCTTTACTATAACCAGAGGCTTTTGCAATGTTATCAATTGAAGTTCTTGTATATCCTTTTAAGGAAAATAATTCTGTCGCCTTCTCTGCTATTATTTCTTTGGCTAAATCGCTATCGTATCGTCTTTTATTCAATGTAGACTCCTTCCGTCGTTTCATACAAAAATTTGAACAGTCGTTCTAATTTCAATATATGTAGGTTTTTCTGTTTTAGTAACTGTTAAGTTTATTATTTCCCCTAAAAATTACGGTGCGTGAAATTACTTGAATCATAAAAAAAAGAGTCTATTATATAGACCCTTCATATTTCCTGAATTAATTTGTATTTGCCTCTGCTAACGGTTGTAACGGTGGTTCTAATTCTAGTTCTAATATATCGCCTTCTTGTATAGCTTGTCCTTTTTCAATACTTTGATTTGTTACATAACCCGTACCTGAAGTTTTTAAATCTAATTTTAATAGTTTAGAAAAATACATAACATCACGCATGGACCAACCTTGTAAATTGGGCATTGTTGCGTTGTTTCCTAATAAAAATATACGATCACCTTCGCTCATTACTTCACCAGACTGCGGATATTGTTTTTTAATTTTTCCTTCTCCTAAAATTATCGGTTGGAGTTTCTCTTTTTTTACATTATTCTCTACCGTATCTATTGATTGATTCACATAGTTTTGCACTTTTAATTGGGATTTTTTCGTTGCATCGGTCATTTGTTGTTCTGTATATGGTTTCACCTTTAAATATTCAAGGCTATTTTTCACAACTGGTTTAAATATTTCAGCGAGTGGCTGAGCTCCATATTCATCTCCCTTTAACTTTGGCTGCTTAATAGCTAAGTATACAATTAACTCTGGGTCATCAATTGGAGCCATACCTAAAAATGAAAAAATATAATTTTCTTTTCCTTCCATATATCGTCCATTTTCAGGATTCGGAATTTGCGCTGTTCCTGTCTTGCCTCCTATTGGGTAACCATCGACTTTATACATTGTACCTGTACCTTTTGAAGACGTAATAACACGCTCCATTAAGTCTCTTACCTTGTCCGCAGTCTCTTTTTTTATCGGATTGCCAACTTCTTTCGGTTGATTTTCCATAATAACTTGCTTGTTTGTTGGATTTACAACTTTGTCAACGATATATGGTTGCATCATTTTCCCGTCATTTGCTATAGCGGTTGCAGCTTGGATTAATTGAATTGGAGTTACTGTAGAACCTTGTCCGAAAGAAGTTGTTACTTGTTGAATTTGTGTATTTAATAATAAAGTATTTTTACTTTCACCAGGTAAATCTATTCCCGTTTTTTGGTTAAAACCAAATTTGTTCATATATTGCTTAAATTTATTTGGTTTTAATAACTGATCTTCTAAAATAGAAAAAGCTACGTTTGATGATCTTTCAAAACCTTCATCAAATGTAATAGATCCCCATCCAAATCCACCATTATGATCTTTTATATCAGATGAACCTACTGAATACTTGCCGGATTGAAAATATTCTTTCCCGTTATATACACCTTCATTAATTGCTGCAGCTAACGTAAATACTTTCATCGTTGAACCTGGTTCATATGCATTTGCGATTGGATCATTTAAAAAGTATTCAATATCCCCTTTATTAGGATTAAAACTAGGTTTACTAGACATAGCTAAAACTTTCCCCGTCTTTGGATCCGCTATAATACCTACTAACATAGAAGGATCATAGTGCTCTTGCGCCTTATTCATCGCTTCTTCTAAAAAACTATTAATTTGTTTATCAAGCGTAAGATATACGTTATTTCCATGTTTAGCAGGTTCTATTTTTCCTATATCATTTGTAAGCGGGATACCTCCTCGCGCTCCCACATATTCTATATTCCCATTTGTCGAGCGCAAATATTTATCTAAACTTTTTTCAAGCCCAAACTTCCCTTCTGTATTTCCTTTATCGTCTGGTCTAGCAAAACCAAGTATATAAGATGCAAAATCTTCATTTGGATACACTCTTGCTTTCTCAGGCATAAAAGAAACACCTGGGATTTTCAATTTTTTAATTTGTTCTTTCTTTTCCCTAGACAAATTCCGGCCAACTTTTCCGATTTCAACTTGCGTACGCCCTTCATGGAAATTCTTTAACACATCTTCTTTATTAATTTCAAGCGCATCAGCTAATTGCGCTGCGGTTTCATCTTTATTTTTCAATTTGCCATTACCTTTCAAATTCACAACAACACGATACGTTGTTGAATCTTGAACGAGCACTTTTCCAGTTTGATCATAAATCGTGCCACGATTCGCTTCCAAAACACCATTTTTATTATGTTGTTCAGTTGCAAGATCCTTTACATTCACATTATGCACGACCCCTACTGCTTGAATATAGAAAAAACGCAAAAGCATAATAAGAAACAAAACAATAAAAGCAATCATAAAATACCGCGCGCCTTTATTCGTTTGAAGTTTATGCATATTTCGCTCCTTTCTTTCACCATTAATTACTACAAAGATGTGCTACAAAATATGTAGTTTTTACTTTCAATACTATATGTTTCGAAGTTTTCGTATGAATTCCTTTAAAACAGTGTGAAACTAGTTATAGTTATTGTCAGTTATTTAAATACTTAAAATACAGTACGTGAAATTTAAGAATATTCATTCTTTTTTTTGCATAACACTCAAATTGTTATTGCAAGTAATCTATTCACTTGTATACAACAAAAAATCCTCCTCTGAATTTCCAAAGGGGGATTTTTTCCTAAACTATAAAAGGCTAGTTATGAAATTTAAGCTACATGGTTATATTTCTCTAAAAAACGAATTCGTTTCGCTACGAATGCATACATTTTGAAAACAAGTTTTGCTATTGGTTCAAAAATACGTTTTTTCTGCAATAATAAACAGCTTGTTAAAATCGTTATGACAGCCGCACCCATTACATCTAAAGGAAAATGAACACCTACATACAAACGTGATATACAAACTAATACTGCCCACAAAAGTGCGATATATCTTAACTTTTCTCCTCTAAGAATAAACATGAATGCAATCGATAATACAAGTACAGAATGATCACTAACAAAGGATGAGTTTTCTGCGTGGGGTACTAATTGATTCACATCATATGATACAAAAGGACGTGGATGATAGTATACTAAATGAATAAAAACATTTACTAGCAATGCAATTATTACTGAAAGTGTCGTATACAACACTGTATATTGTTTTCTTATCGCATTCTCTTTCTTTCCGTTATGAAACCATAAGATAAGCATGAATAGAATAGCCACATATGCAGCACTATTTGTAATAGCAATCATTACCTTATCTAAGAGTACAGATGTACCTGCTAAATTGTTTATCCATTGAAATACTGCGTAATTCACATTACTCTCTCCTTATAATTTCTTATTTCACTTGAAATTAAGATACAAGTTTACTTGATTTACACAGTATACAACATTTACACACATTTAGATTTTCACTTTATTCATGTTACTATTTTTCATTTGACAATTATGTAACTATTTACACGCATTAAAAATATATATGATGGAAAAACCTTTAAAATCATATAACCCACTAACTAAAAGTGTATATATTACATAACATATACATATAAAAACATAGGTTATTAAATCATATTTTTATTCCATACGTAGAGCGATATTACCAAACTGTTCTCCCTGCTCCATACGTCTTAACGCTTGAATCGCTTCTTCTAACGAATAAACTTTATCCATAATTGGTTTAATCTTATATTTCTCTATAAACTTAATCATTTCATTAAATTCTTCACTGCTACCCATAGATGTCCCCATAATATCGATTTGATTATAAAATAACGCTCGTAAAGGTAATTCAATTTTATCTCCGGAGCTTGCACCAAAATTAACAATTCTCCCATTCGGTTTTAATACATCAAAGTATTTTAAGAATGTTGCTGGACCTATACTATCAATTATTAAATCTACTTTCCCTCCGCATAAACTCTCTTCCCAATTTCCAGAACTATTAAAAGAAAAATCTGCGCCATATGCTTCGGCAAATTTTCTTTTGTTCTCTACCCTTGAAGTAACACTTACTTTTGCGCCAATTGCTTTTGCAAATAACATAGCAAATGTCGCTACACCGCCGCCTATCCCAGGAATTAAAACATGTTCCCCACGCTTTAATCTACCCTTTGTAAAAAGCGCTCTATATGCAGTTAGTGCCGATAAAGATAGAACGCCAGACTCTTCCCAAGTAAGATATGACGGTTTTCCTACTACATTTTCAGCGGGCACTATTACATATTCAGCAAACGTTCCATCTTTTGGTCCCCCTAACACCTCTGGTAACTCTGGTACTTCGGCAATATTATCCCATCCAATACTAGGATTAATAATGACCTCGGTTTGTAATAAATCAGCTGAAACACCTTCTCCTATTTCTGTAACAATACCTGCACCATCTGACCCTATTACTAACGGTAGATCCATTTCTTTTCTATTGTTTATAATAAATAAATCCCTATGATTTAATCCTGCTGCTTTTAACTTTACTTTTACTTCCCCGGCATTAGGATTTGTTTCAGATAAAAACTTATATTCTAACCCCTCTACCCCTTTTTTATATTGATGTAAAATTGCTTTCATTGCTTCATTCCCCCTTAATATTTTCAATGTACTAGAAATATCGAAATAAATAAACTAATCTGTCTCCAATAATTAGATGTATATCGTTATGACAAAAGAAAAAATCCCTCCCTATAAATAACGCAGGAAGGGATTTTTTAAATTTTTTCAGATAAAAATCTGTAATGTTAATTCTTTTGAGTTTTAGCTAATTCTAATATCTTTTGAATAAATGGTGCTTTTGCATTTGTATAAGAAACACGATCAAAAGGATATGTAGCTGCAAGTCTCTCTTTTAGTTCTCTATATTCTTTACGTGCCCATTCATGCTTTATTAGAAAGTCTCGAAATAAAAGATTGTTTTTCCATTCGTCACTATTATAAATATAAACATGTAAATGATGAGTACCTGCTCTCCATTTTCCCTTTCTAAAAAAACGCCAATTAGGTGTTTCTTTTGGAACATACTCATATCCGATTTTTAATAGATCACCAATCCACTTTTCGATAATTTGCAAATCTGTTACGCCAATCATCATATCAATTAAAGGTTTCGCTCCTAACCCTTGTACAGATGTGCTCCCTATATGTTCAATAGCAATACAATCTTCCCCGAATAAAGAAATAAATTTCTCTTTTTCTATTAAATACTCTTCGTGCCACTCTTTTTCATATGGTTTAATAACGATTTGTTGTTCCATTTTATCCCCCTTTTTATAATTACTTATTATTATATTTATATAAATTTCATGTGATTCACATAGGATTTTTACAAAACGTGTCGAATACTGAAATATATAACTTAATTATAATAAATGCGAGGTATAATATGAAAGATATTCCAGTTGAAATTCAGTTAAATCAAGTTACATTCCAGTTAAAAGAACATCATAATTTTGATTGGCTATTGAAATTAGGAACCGTATTTGCAGTTTTTGACCAGCAAGATTCAGGTAATATAAGTTTTGGTGTTGAAAAAAATGGCCATAAAAAATTCATTAAATACGCAGGGGCACAAACAATTGCATACGAAGGAACAATAAACGACGCTATTGAACGTTTGAAAAATTCAGTTTTCCTATACGAGGAATTAAAACACAACTCGCTTATAAAACTAATTGAACACTTTCCAGTTCAATTTGGATATGTATTAATTTTCGATTGGTTTGATGGTGAATGTCTTCATTCGCACTGGAGTTTCCCGCCTCCTGAAAAATATAAAAATCCAAACTCTCCATTTTATAAATTTAAGCATTTACCTGTTAGAAAACGAGTTCAATCCTTAAATTCCATTTTTTCTTTCCATACATATGTCGAAAAGAAAAAATATGTAGCGATAGATTTTTATGATGGTAGTATTATGTATAATTTTAATACAAATGAAACGAAAATTTGTGATATTGATTTATATTCTAAAAAACCATACGTAAATAAAATGGGAAGATTATGGGGTTCCTCACGTTTTATGTCTCCTGAAGAATTTGAGCTAAACGCTATAATTGATTCGAGAACAAATGTATTTAATATGGGGGCAATGGCTTTCGCGATTTTAGGTGGTGGAAAAGATCGCTCCTTTACAAAATGGGAAGCAAGTAGGGATTTATATGAAATAGCGTATCGCGCAGTAAATGAAAATCGAACCGAACGATATGCATCAGTTAAAGAATTTTATGAAGAGTGGGTAAACGTGTCGAATACTAAAAAGATATAAATCTATATTATTCAAACAAATATATAGTTTATACTATTATCATGATAATATATATGAAAAGGAAATTAAAAATAACGAGGCAAATATTATGAACTTTGTGTATATCAATCAACACGTGTTAAATAACCTTCTATACATTTTAAGTAGCATATTTATTTTTTATTTTATATATGATAGCGGGCGCAATTTGAAGAAATATAAAAAACTACTTATTATACTTTGTACGAGTATCCCTCTTATTTTATGTATGCGCTATCCTATCTATATGGATGAAAATTGTATTCATGATTTAAGACAAATACCGGTTATAGTAGGTACGCTTTATGGTGGCTTCCCTGTCGGTATAACATTGTTTGCTATTTTATTAATTACAAGATTTTCATTTTATGGATTTAGTATGTTAACAATAGTAGTGTATGGAACAATGTTTATCATTACAGCATTCGCATCCGCAAAATTTAATACGTATAATAGAAAAATTAAAGTAGCTTATGCAATGTTTTTAACATTTTTCTTAGCAATATTTACAACTGTAATTGTATTAACTTTATCAGATTTTGAAGTGAATAATTTGTACATCATTTATTTCATAATATTACCAACCGTTTTAATGTTGTTTGTAGTTTATTTTAATGAAGTTTTAAAAGATGCAGTATGCATGCGATCGAAGTTAATTAAAATGGAAAAAATGGAGATTGTTAGCCAACTCGCTGCTAGTATATCGCACGAAGTAAGAAATCCCTTAACTGTTGTAAAAGGATTTACACAACTTTTAAAAACACCAAATTTAACTCCAGAATCAAGAGACGAGTATATTAAGCATATACTGGAAGAATTACATCACGCCCAAGGAATTATTGATGATTATTTAACGTTTGCCAAACCTGCTTCAGAAAAATTAGATGAGATTTCAGTAGAACAAGAATTAAATCGAGTTATTAATATGATCTTACCTTTATGTAATATGAATACAATACATATTACAAAAGATTTCTCTACGGCAACAATAGTTGGTAATAAACAGCACTTTCAGCAATGTTTTTTAAACTTATTAAAAAATGGTATTGAAGCAATGCCTAATGGCGGTACTTTAAATATCTCCTCTTCTATTAGTAATAATAAAGTTATCATACGAATTGAAGATAGCGGAATTGGTATGTCACAAGAGCAAATAAATCGATTTGGCGAACCGTATTTTAGTACAAAAACGAAAGGTACAGGTTTAGGTACAATGGTTGCTGTTAAGATCATTGAAACGATGCAAGGTAATTTAAAAATCCGAAGCGTTATGAATAAAGGTACTACTTTGACAATTACATTTCCGAAATGTAATACAAACGCATCTAACAATAAATAAAAAAGGAGCAATTATGCTCCTTTTTTATCTGTTTCGATACATAAGTATCTTCTATGTTTTTTAGTTTTACATTTGTGGAGACTAACTAAAAATTAGTACCCTCCGCCCCAGCAGCTGCATCCAACGATAATTAATAAAATAAATAACACAACTAATAAAGCGAAACCTCCACCAAAACCACAAGAACCACCGTAACTCATATTTTCTCCTCCTTTTGGTTTGAAAACTAATAGGTAGTTGATCATTTTAACTGGTTCGTATTATACATTATGTAAATATCCCTTTTTTGAGCATGTCTATATAAAAATAAGTAAAAGCACTCATTTGAGAGTGCTTTAAAATGGATACCAAAAATTTTGAAATACATGTAACTTTACATATACTGCAGCAATTAAAATAAAAATACCTACAAATAAAGCAATGAAATCCTGGCTTTTCGCTTTATTTGTATAGAACCACGTACGTGTATCCTTCTTTCCGAACCCTCTTAAATCCATTGCGTTTGAAACTGTATCGATTCTCTCTAAAGAATGAATAATTAAAGGCCAAAAAATTAAGACACGGTTTTGCATGCGGATCCATAAACTTGCTTCTCCTTTTTCGAAAGCTACTCCTCTCGCCTCTTGGGCATGTTTAATAACTTTATATTCGGACTGAATATCAGGTATATAACGTAATGCAATATTTATCGCATAAGTAATTTTATAATGAATTCGAAATTTACTTAAGCTACTCACAAATTTGCTTGGATCAGTCGTATAAATAAAAATAAGTGTAAATGGTAATAACGTAAAATACTTTAACGAAAGTGTAGCTGCATAAAATAATGTTTCGTATGTAATTGTTGCATATCCAATATACATAAATGAAGTATACGATCCAGTTAATTCAGATCCATGGGTTGGTGTAATAAATAAGATCATGACAGAATTTAATAAACTAAATGTAAATATAACAGTAAAAACAATGAAAATTTTACGAAATGGAATTTTAGCAACTAAAAGTCCGATACATCCAATTATAAATACGAATAGCAATACGCGAAAATCAAAAAATAAAAAGGTAAGCGTCATACCAAAAATAAATAACAACAATTTCACTGCTCCGTCCATGCGATGGAAATATGTATTATACACCTTCCTCCCTCCTAATATCATTAAAATAAAGTTCCATAAATTTTTCAGGATTTGCAATACCACTAAATTTAACGAGTTTGAATAAAGAGCTCTCCTTTAAGTTCGCTCTTTTTAATGTTTCTGGATGCCCTAATACAGTAGACGCGGTATTATTCGCAATAATTTCCCCTTCATGTAGAACTATTGCTCTGTCCGCATATTCTGATGCGAGATTCATATCGTGTGTGATAAAAATAAATGATATTCCCTTTTTAGCTAATTTTCTAATAAACGACATAAACTGTTTATAATGATAATAATCTTGTCCCGCTGTCGGTTCATCTAATATGATAAGTTTTGGATTTGCTGTTAGTACAGATGCAATCGTTAATCTCTTTTTTTGTCCATAACTTAACGCCTGAATTGGCCAATTTCGAAATGGATACAAACCACAAATTTTTAACGCTTCCTCCGCTCTAAACTTAATTTCTTTCTTTGAAACCTTTTTTAATTTTAATGTGAATGAAACCTCTTCTATAACAGTAGGTTGTGTAATCATGTGATTTGGATTTTGCATGACATAAGATATAATCTCACCGCGTTTACATATAGACCAAGAATTGATATTTACTCCATCAATTAAAATCCTTCCATTTTTTGTTTTGTTTATTCCTATAAGACTATGAGCTAATGTTGATTTTCCAGCTCCGTTATGGCCCAAAAGTGCTACAATTTCTCCTTCATATATGGATAATTTTACATTCTCTAATACTTTTTGTTTATTAGGATATGAAAATGATAAATTCTCTACTTTCAATAATTCTTTTTTTGTAGGAGTATCTTTACAAAAAGCTTTTTTCTCCATCCACTCTTTTATTACGCCACTAATACTTTCCTTATGAAGATTTTCAAGTGGATATATTACGTCATTATTACTATCAAAATGTAATCTTTTTAATCCTTCTATGTACATAGGTTCTCTTAATCCGATTGAGGGTAATATATTTGACGCTAAAATCTCATCTGGTGCCCCTATCGCAACAATTTCCCCTTCATCAATTAAAATAATTTTATCTAAATCCAGATTTAACATTTCTTCTATTCGATGTTCAATAATTACAATTGTTTTATTATATTGCTTATGTATATTTTTAATAAGTTCAATTGTATGTAAGCTGCTAGCTGGATCTAAATTTGCTAACGGTTCATCGAACAATAATATAGGAGCATTTGTTGTTAACAAACCCGCTAAAGAAACAGTTTGTTTTTGCCCTCCAGATAATTCATGCGGACTTTGTTTATGAAAAGTATGCATCCCTACCTTTTTTAATGACTCCGAGACAATCTTTTTCATTTCATCCTGATTTACACATTCATTTTCTAAATAAAAGGCTACATCTTCTTCTACTGTAAGACCAATAAATTGTGCATCTTGATCTTGCAAAATTGTGCCTACATGTTTACTCAGTTCAAAAACACTCTTTTTCCTCGGATCTTTTCCAGCAATTAAAATATTACCAGTACTAGCCCCTTCATAAGAAAATGGGATTAGCCCATTCATACAATGAGCTAACGTTGATTTCCCTGAACCACTTCGTCCAGCAATTAGCACTTTTTCCCCAGGATATATATGAAATGTAATGTCTTTCACAGTAGGCTGCGCTGCATGCTTATATTGAAAGTTGAATTGTTCAAAAGAAATAATTGGTTGCATTTTAATATCCCTACTTTTCAATTTTTAAATGTGTATGTTTCTTATTCGATTTAGCTAGGCCTATTGTAATTGGCAATCCAAGAACTAAAAATACAATAACGTCAGCAATTGTTGCACCTAACACTTGTATAACAATTTTGTCAAACGGTTCTCCCATTACAATAATATCGAATGCCCCAGCAAATATAATAGCAATGACAATTCCAATTAAGCCAGTAATGGCTAAATAAGAAATATCTCCCTTATTATATGTCCCGTTTTTCACACTAAAGCCAACTCTTTTTTGAATGAACCCCATTGCAAAGCCAATAATGCCTGAACTAATAACCCATCCCCACCAAATACCCCAGCCAGCGATTGTGTCTGTTACGGTATGACCGATAAGTCCTATTAACAGTCCTGCCACTGGACCAAATAACGCTCCAAAAACGGTTAAAATAGCTAATGCAGGTTTAATAAATGTATTTGGTGCAATAGAAAATCCCCAAAGTCCTAATATCCCGTATAATGCTGCTCCAATTCCGATTGCCACTACTAATTTTGTTGATAATTTGTTCATAACAATTCCCCCCTCTTAATAGTCAACTTTTATTACTCTATATTTATTTTGAAAATGAATTATGCATCGACACTCCCTTTCTATACAACAAAAAATGACCTCTTACATAAGAGGTCATTTTCTTTCACATTTAAGAATCCTCTTATCTTCCAAAAAACACATCGTGTTCTCCGCGGACTTAGCACCTTCCTATACATTTACATAGGGGTTGCTGAGGTTTCATAGGGCCGTTCCCTCCACCTCTCTGGATAAGTATTAATTTGTAATTCGTATTATGGCATTAAAAAGTATAAATTTCAACACTTTTCTAATTATTTTTATTTTTTGTTTAATAGTACATTTAAATCATTGTATTCTTATCGGAATTATGAAATAATGAATTCAAAATAGTTACGGGAGGAATATACGATGAAAGTAATTGGTTTAATTGGTGGACTAAGTTGGGAATCTACATCATTATACTATAAACATATTAATACACTTACACTCTCTCAATACGACCAAAATGCAAAGCTTGTTTTATATAGCATGGACTTTGGTGAAGTAACGACTTTATTACAAAATCATCAATATGAAGAAGTGAAAAACGAATTAGTTACTGTTGCAAAGAAGGTTGAAAAATCCGGAGCTGAATGTTTATTAATGTGTTCCAATACGGTCCATCTATTTGCTGAAGAAGTAGAAAGTGCAATATCCATTCCACTTCTTCACATAGGTGATGTAAGTGCTAAAGAAATGGTAGAACAGAATATAAAGCGTATCGGATTATTGGGTACGAAACAAACGATGGAACAAGACTTCTATAAATCACGTCTAGCAAACTATAACATTGAGACAATCATCCCAAATGAAGAGGAAAGAAATTTTATTCATCATGTTATTTTAAATGAATTAAGTAAAGGAATTATTTCAGAAACATCAAAAGAAAAGCTATTACAAATTACAAAATCATTAATTCAAAATGGCGCAGAAGGTATACTACTAGGTTGCACCGAAATACCGTTGCTCATTTCCCAAAACGACCTTACTGTTCCTGTTTTTGATACTGCTTTTTTACATGCAAATACTGCTGTGCAGTTTGCGGGATAATCATATAAAAGCATAAAGGTTGAGCCTCTATGCTTTTATATTACCCACACTATTTATTTAAAAGAGATGTAATCACTGTGATTGCTTCATTTGAACCACCACAATCTAAAAAACTATCCTTCAGTTTTCGTATACCATGCTTATACTTTTCATTTAAAAGTACGTCTGTTACCGCTTCTTTTAAACTTTGTACATTAACATGCTCTTTCAATAACCTATGTGCGGCTTCCAGCTCAGTTAGTCTTTGTGCTATCATCGGTTGATCTTTATCATGTGGAATGATGACAAATGGGACATTAAAATAAATAGCGTCGTGTACACTGTTCATGCCGCCATGTGTAATAAAAACATCTGCTTCATTTAATATTTCTGATTGGGGTACGTATGAAGCAATTATAAAATTGTCTGGCGCTTTCTTAATTTTAGAACGATCATTTCTATCACCAATTGCCATTACAACTACCCCTTTAAAATCTGAGAAAGTATCAATACAAGTATTAAAGAATGGTTCAAGTCCTTCAAGCAGTGTCCCCATTGAAATATAAATAACTTTCTTACCTTTAAGCAATTCAAGTGGAAACTCTACATTTGTTTTACGCTTTGAAATACTTGGTCCAATAAAAATGTTATTTTCTCCAAACAAATCGCTATTAGGTTGGAAGTAACGACTTGTGTACACAAGAGTAATATCTCCCTTGTTATGCATAAATTGAAGATTGTTTTTAGGCTTTAGTCCAAATTCATGTTCCATTCGATATAGTAACTGTTCAGAAATTTCATCAGGTTGGAATGGTATTTCTGCATTAGGATGAAAAGGTAAAGTCTCCAAAAATTCAGTAGGAATTAAAAA
This sequence comes from Bacillus paranthracis, assembly GCF_001883995.1. GTDB lineage: Bacteria > Bacillota > Bacilli > Bacillales > Bacillaceae_G > Bacillus_A > Bacillus_A paranthracis. The sequence goes on from NZ_MACE01000013.1 coordinate 90,748, forward strand.
TATAGGAGAAGAAACTATGCCTGGAATTTGTAAATACTCCTTTACTAACTCTCCAGCACCAAATATATCATAAATTACGAAATCAAAATTAATGCTTTCACATAATTGTTTCGTAATTTCTAATATATATAAAGAAGTTTGAACATGTACATGAAAGAAAGAGTTCAATCCATATGAAGTTTCAGTATCAATAGAAATATCCTTTAATAAATCTGGATGGGTATATACAGTAGCTCCCAAATCTTCAATTCTGCCTTTAAAGTGTTCTGTAGTAATATAGTGTACGTGATCCCCCCGTTCAGTAAAGGCTTTGACTAAACTTAATGTCGGGTTTACATGTCCCTCTGCTGGAAAATTAATCATTAAAATATTTAGCACTTCTTTCTCACTCCTTACATTTCAACACTCTTATTAATCATACTGTAATGATTACCGTCAATCTTCCCCTAATAGTCCTAATATACTTGCTACTTTAGATTGATAAATAATTGTCAGTTATTTAATTAAAAAAGGCATCTACATAAGTAGATGCCTAACCGTGATAAGGAGTGTTCTGTGAGGTTAGAATAAGCTTTTCAGCTTGTCCTATGCTATCAATATATGATTTATTTTATAAAACGTGAACAATTGATAGAATGATTTTACCTTTCTATCACCCATTTTGAATCTATCCCTAAATTAAATGACTCTAGTTTCTATATTATTTCATATGTTTTAACCTTCTTGAGAGCTATCTATTTGTAAAATTTATCCAGTCAATCTCTTATTTTTTAATTCAAAATAAGCATCTAAAACTTCTTTTCCAATATCAGAGTTAATACCAGATTTATCATTCATAACCCACGGCACAACTACAGAGAATGCTACTTCTGGATTATCATATGGCGCATACCCTGCTAACGTTAAGTTATAACATTCTCTTCTCTCGCCCTTTTCATTTCTTCCAATATCGCTTTCTCCACCGTAAACTGTCTGTGCTGTTCCTGTTTTACCTGCTGGTTTATAAGATGCTTTTTGGAACGCCCTTACTCCCGTTCCATCACCTTCTTGGAATACCTTTCTAAATCCTTCTTTTACTTGATTTATATATTCCTCTTTCATATCAATTTTATTTAAAACAATTGGTTCTACTGCATGCACCACTTTACCAATCTCATCTTTTTGCGACGTTTGCTCTCTTACCTCTTGTACAATTTGTGGCTTCATTCGATATCCACCGTTTGCAATTGTTGAAATATACTGTACGAGCTGAAGTGGTGTATACGTGTCATACTGACCAATTGAGTAATCTAATAAGAAACCCGGCTGATTATCTTTTTTACCAATTTGTCCAGCTGTTTCATTCGGTAAATCAATACCCGTTGGAACACCTAATCCGAATTGTCTGAAATAGTACCTCATTTTATCAAAGTATTCCTGTTTAATATTTAATGAACTATTTTTCACATAATCCACACCTGCAATTTTTAATGCTGTATGAAACATATAAACGTTTGAAGAGACTTGTAACGCTCTTAAATCATCAATGTTTCCAAACTCTTTCCAAGATTTCTTCTCCCTAGTACCTTTAAACTTCATAGGTGCATCATAAAAATAAGTACCTGGTGTTATAGCTTTCGTTTCAAATCCAGTTAAAACTGTGGCACCTTTAACTGTTGATCCCAGCTCATATGAACTAGTCATTGTACCTAATGCATAGTCTTCAATTTCTGTTTTCCCGTCTTTTTCTACAAGTCTTTTCCCAGCCATTGATAATACTTGTCCGTTTTTCGGATTCATCATTACAACGAAAGCACGGTCCAACATAGATTCAGATCCTTTATATGCCTTTAATATTTTTTCTATACTTTCTTCTACTTTTTTCTGTAATTCCATATCTATCGTTAAAGTTAAGTTCTTACCGCTCTTTCCCTCAGAAATTGTTTCCGTTCTAATTGTAGTACCTTGTTTATCTGCAACGCTTCTTACTTCTTTTTTTGTACCATGAAGTACATCTTCATATTGCTGCTCGATATAACTTTTTCCAACCCTATCATTTCGGCTATAATCACGTACTAAGTAATAATCTAATCGTTCACTTGGTAATCCTTCATCAGAATTAGAAACATTTCCAAGAACGGATCGGAATAATCCATCATTCACATACACTCTCTCCCAATCAACCGACACGTCTACACCTGGGAGATTTGCTAAACCTTCACTAATTATAGTAAATTCCTTTTCACTAACGTCTTTTTTTATAATTTGTGGAGCCATTTGATAACCAGAAGTCATCTTACTTTTAATAGCTAACACTTTTATATCTTTATCTGTTAAATCTTGAAGATTTTTATCCGTAACTCGTTTTCTTTTTAACTCTTCAATTTTTTTATCTAAATTTTTCCCGGTAATATCTTTATCTCTGAACCTATTTATTTCTTTTTTAGATACTAATTTTTCGGTTAGTGTCGGATTTAATTGCATCCAAAAATCTTTCTTATCCGTCTCAGTTAGTTTATCTATATCTTCTTTTGGTATTTCAATTATGTCTGCAAGTTGTCTTGCTGTTTTTAATATTTCTTCTGATTTTACACCTTTCATCTTTGTATATGTAATTGTACGTAAAGACTTATTATCAACTACTGGATTCCCTTCTCGGTCAAATATTTTCCCCCGCGGCACAGAAAGGCTTACGGTTGCATTTTCTCTCTTCTCCACTTCATTTTTATACGTCTCACCATCAATAATTTGTACTTTACCTAATTGTATAATCATGGCAGAAAACAATATAAATACACATAAGAATAAAATGTTTAACCGCATCGGTACTGCTCTACCGCTTTTTTTCTCTTGTTTTTTCACCTTGTCATAATCTCCTCCTTACTGTATTTCTATTAATAATTGAATCTATATATTAAAAGTAATGCACATTTTCTATACATTACTTTGCACAAATACTAATATATTGATAAAAACTTAATAGAAATTAAAGCAAATCTAAAGAAAAGGTAAAGTTTTCTAAATTAAATACAAAAATACCCAATAACGAAAAGCTTAACTTTTCGTTATTGGGTATTTAAGAATTAATAATTGAACGTATTGATTCTAATCTATCATCATAATTTGATAAAGGCTTTTTACTCTGAATTTTTGGCAAGTAAATCGTTACTGTTGTTCCGACGCCAACCTCACTCATAATACTTATATTCCCTTGATGACTTTCAATAATTTTATAACTTAACATCAATCCAATACCGGTACCTTTTTCTTTCGTACTATAGAATGGTTCACCTAATCTTTTAATTCGTTCTTCAGGTATTCCTATTCCTTTATCAATTACACTAATAATGATACCATCTTTGCCTATTTCTTTTATGTGAATTGAAATTCTCCCACCATCTGGCATAGCTTCGATTGAATTTTGCAAAATGTTAATAAATACTTGTTTCAGTTGATTTTCTGAGCATTCAATGATTATATCTTTGGTATCTGTAAATAGTTCAACTTGAATATTCGTCATAATTGCCTTTGTATTCATTAGCGATACGACATTTTTAAAAATTTGATAAATATTTTTCTTTTCTGTATTTATTTCATCCGTTTTAGCAATGGATAGAAATTCTTGAAGGATTGCTTCTATCCGTTCAATTTCAGAAAGCATAAGATTAAAATATTTTTCTTGATCTTCTTTATTAATTTGGAATAATTGAATAAACCCTTTAATTACAGTTAACGGATTTCTTACTTCATGAGCTACACCAGCCGCTAATTGTCCAATTGCTGCAAGCGTATCTGATTTATTTAGCAATTCTTCTGTCTTTTTTCGCTCTGTAATATCGCGTACGATAATCATAATTTTATCCTGTAATAATGGTAAGCACCTGGCTTCAAAGAAGTCAACACTGCCATTAAGTGTAAGTGGATATTCTACTATTACATTCGTTCCTTTTTCCTTCACTTGACTAATGGCTTCCTGAAACTGCTGTGCTACTGGAGATGGTAAGACATCGTAAAACTTTTTTCCCATAAAAGCTTCTGCGGGTACGTAAAATTTTGTAGGGGATCCTGCTTTATAATCAATAATTGTGCCGTCATCTTCTGTTAAGAAACATAAGTCTGGTAAAGCTTGAAAAATTAATTCCAATTCAGACGTTTGTTGTATTAATTTCTCTTCTATTGCTTTTAAATGTGTAATATCTACACCAACAGCCCAATAACTAAATCCACTTACAGGAAACTGTTCTGATATATTGGACCACATTATCGTTTTAATTTCACCATTTTTACATGTTAAGCGCATTTCCCAATCTCTAAAGTTCTTTCCACGAGCCAAAAATTTCTTTTGTATCTCGTGACGATAATTATGATCAGGATACAGTAAGCGAAGTGCGTTTGGATTTCCAATTACCTCTTCCGCAGTATATCCTGTTACAATTTCACATTCGCGATTCCACAAAACAAAATCTCCATTATAATCAAGTGCATCAACCATAACAGGCATGTTTTGTAAGATTGTATGTAGTTCCTCCTCTTTTCGAGTAAGTAACGTTGTATTTTTATTTTGAAATCCTTTCATTACCCCACCTATAATTAGATTTGAAAGCATTTCAAAGTATTTTTGGGAATTGAAAATTTCGCTTTTCTGAGACCATACAACAAAAGATCCTAAATATTGATTGTATAAAAAAATGGGGATTTCAATTTTGGGAAGTTTACATATTTTCTTTTCATTTATTCCAAATGAAAATATACATTCTTTTTCAGCATCAAGAAGTTGATGTGATATGTTGGTTAATTGATAAAATTGTTCTGCCATGGTTTCTATTGTACTCACATCAATAAGTTCCATTAGCCGCGCATTCATTCCTTTTTCACCTCAATATGTAAAATTCATACAAACTTTAAATTCATACTTCTCCATTATACGAAGAATGTGCCTGTAGGTATATAGCTGAAGAATAATTATTCGAACAAATTTTATTTTTCAATTAAAAACAAAAAATATATGCATGCAAATTGAAACTCTAATTAGTAAGTTTTATTCATCTCCGACTGATTATTAGCTGAGCCAATCATGATCTTTTATGTTGCATGAACTCTCCTTAACATCCTTACATTCGTTAAGTTTTGACATAGTTTTATACACACTAGTAGCAATATAAAAATACATTACATATAAAGTTCATAAAATTTTCACAATTATCATGAAAAATATAAACATTTATTCCAATATATTCTATATAATAAAATGTAATAAGGCTTCTATGAATCTCATAGAATACCTTACCCCTAATAAAAAGAAAAAAAGAATCTACTATGTAATATTAAAGTAGGTTCTAACACACAAAGCTTTTATAAGCCTTTATGTTAATAAAATGTTGCACATTTTATTAACGGAAATACATCACTAATTTCTAGTGGTGTATTTTTCTTTTAGAAGACCTCTTTATGACCTCATTTGCTACCACAACAAAAAAATAGATTTACTACAGCATTCAATTTTTGTATAATTAAAATAGAATATTCTGGAAACAAAAACTTTTAATGAGGTGTGTTTATGAAAATATACACAGTCAAAGAAGTGTCCTCCCTCATAGGGAAGCATGAAGAAACGATTAAAAGGTGGATACGTTCTGGTAAGCTGCCTAATTCATATCGCAATAGTGATAAAGAAGGATGGCGGATACTTGAAAGTGATTTGCTTCATATTACAGAGATCGTTCCCACAAAAGAAGAACCCCATCAAGAATCCCACATAAAGTCATTTGAAAATGAAGAAGCTACGCTAATAAAATTAGCATACGAAGCTGTTACACTTACCTCACCTACGAAAGAAATTCATTCAGTCTTATCTATTGTTGGAATTAAACGTACTTTAGAAATACTACTTATTATGCAGCAGTCTACTACAAAAGTGAAAAACCCTGATGGATTTATTAAAAAAGCGATTCGTGAAAATTGGAGTCCAACTACTCTTCTCGTTAAAATACCTAAAAAACAAAACAAACACTTATCTGATCTTACACAGCAAGACTACGATGCGATGCAAAACAAAGCAGAAAACACATACCAATCAAAGATTGCACTCTACAACTGGTTAGAAGATTAATTTTATTTAAAGTTGCTGGAAGGTGATTTGCACAATGGGCCAAGGATATTATTATGCATATTGTCCGAAGGATGTTGAGAGTCGATATGAATTGCTAGTTTTTAATAGTAATAATGAACCATTTTTGCCTTTAACGGACTTTTACCAAGATAGTATAGGAAGAATATCGAAAAGTTCAGCTTTATCTTATTTACAATGTCTGTTACCTTTTTTTTATTGGTTAGAACAGCATAGCAACTATCAAGAAAGACATGTGAAATGGGATGATTCACCAGAAATTATACGAATAGCCATTGAAGATTATTTAAAAAGCGAAATGGAATGTAGAGTTCGTGAAAAGGATAGTTTTTGCTTTGTTAATCTAACAAACAAAAGCCCCAATACCGTAAATCTTTTTTTATCTGCGATTAAATCATTCTATAAATCGCTTATTCGTTTAGACGAGTATAATCATCCTAATCCATTAATAGATTCCGAAGCAATTCTCAATGACTATCGTAGTCATGTTGAAGGTGTTAGAAAGGACAAACCACGCATGCCCGCTATTAGCGGAACAGAAGAACCTTTAGAACATCGTAGATTAACGGATTCTTATTTCAAAATTATCAATGATGAATGGCAACCTAAGATTATTGACGATCCCCACTTACCCTTTCAAGTCTATCAAGCGGGGAAAAATATAAATTGGTCTCAAAGAGAAACGGTTATATCACGAATGCTTTTTGAAACTGGAGCTAGGGCTTCTGAAATCATTGAATTAACAATTGGAGATTATCGTTCAAGAAAAAGTCATCAAGAAGTCATTACATTCAGTAAAGGTAGCTATGGAAGAAAGGTAAAGTTTCTTCGATTTAGCAAAGACACTGTAAAACGCCTTTTTCAATATATTAATACCGAAAGAATGAAATATGATATAAACCATTTTAATTATGAACAACTATCTGATGAAGCTCCTATATTCCTTTCAGAGTTTGGTACACCTTTAACGTATCATGCTTGGTACTATCATTGGAACAAAGCAATGACAAATGGCGATATTAAGTTGAATCCACATAAAGCAAGGCATTGGTTTGTCACAACTAGACTTAGAGAGATTCATAACATTTCTAAATATGATTCCGAAATCCACCAACGAAAGAATGAACTTATTAAGTATATGAAATGGAAAAATCCAGATACCATTAGAGTGTATGAGCATTATTTCGATGAGGAAAAACATCGAGAATCACATGACCAAATGTTTGAAAATATGCAAAAAAATGAAATCGAATATGAACAAAGTAAAAAAATGAAGAAAAACATCGAATTCCAACATACAACAATTGAAGTCCAAAAAGAAATAGATCATGATTTACAAGAACTGTTAGAAGGGTTGGAGTAAGTATGTCAACAATAATTAGAGATGTACCAAATAATGAATGGTATGATAAGTTAAAGGAAAAAGTGGACGGAAAAATTCTTCACTTAAAAGACTCAAGAGGTATTTTTCTTTTAGATAAATTAGATGAAAGAAACTTAAAGTATTTCTTGAGTGCTTGTGTTAATAAACCTTGGGCAAATCATCTCTTATTAGGGATACTTACTAGTGCGGATAAAAATCTAGATTCGCATACAATTAGAAATACATTAATAAATGCTAATCCAAGATTCCAAGATATTTTTTTAGCATTTAACTTGAATACGATGTCAGAATTTGATGTTATGGAACATTTGTATAAATATTTTAAAGGAACAATTTATCCCGAACATTCCAATTCTATGAGAATGAGTTTTTTTAAAAATTATAGAGCACTTTCCTCTCAAATGAAAAAGTGGTTAACTCATAAATTATCAATCGAACAACAAGAATATTTTGAGCAATTTCTTTTTCCTATACCTTTATTTAACTCAAATGATTTTCTATTTGAAAAATTAGCGACGGAACAGGCACAAAATAGTCGGAAAGATGAAACAGATGCTATAGTTCCTTTTCTACCCAAAATCCGATCGGAAGCCCATTTCCGCTGGAATCAAATAAAACGTATAAGGGAAAGTTTTCAAAAAACAATAGAACGTGTTGAGGAACAAAACTTATCTCTTCCACTGGAATTTCATTACGAAGAACCGACACGAATTGGAGAACGTTTTTATTTTCGTTTATGGGATAAGCAGTCATTTGTATTACACCACGAAGAATACTTCCCCAAAACAGTAGTTAAACAAGCACAAGAACGTAAATCAACCTATTCGAAAAATAATAATCACCACTTTTTAGAATTTGTAAAATCTGAACCTTTAGATGAAGATGACGAAGTAGATGGATTATGGTTTACTGATTTAATTGAAAATGATGTTCTAGGAAATTTATTTCAAAGGGCCAACAAAGAAGAAATAAAACAAAAACAAGACTTTCTAAAATTGTGGGGGTATATGGATAAGAATTCTGAAAGTAAATCCCCTCCGTTTGCTAGTGGTCATAAAGATATAATTAGTTTTTCTGCTTTTTTAGGTCGTTATAGGAATAATGTAAAAGGTGTTTTTTTTGATGTAGAACCTTTTTATGCTGGATGTACATTTGGTTTATTGGCGATAGATATTCTTACAACAACAGGAGCAAGAATAAATGAACTATTACAAATTAGCAACACGAAAGAATGTATACAAACTAAATTGGTAAAAGAAAAACTTCATTATTCATTTTATGCGATTCCAAAAGGAAGAGATATTGTAGAAGAATTTTATGTGAGTAAACAAACAATGCAAATTATCCAAACTGTTTCACGAATGCTAAAGGATCATTATGGAGGAAAAATTCCCAGTGTTGAATATCGTCATGATAGAAAGCACTTGTTTCCAGGAGAAAAGCCTTATTATTTTCAATATAATCATAAAGCTTTTAAGATTCATGCAGTGTATGCCTGTATTCGATTTCTACTACACGGGTTAAGATTTGAAACACAAGAGGGCTCTCCTGTAATTGTAAAAACACATTTGTTACGGCATGCATTTGCAACAGAAGCTGTACAACGTCAAAAGATGCCTATTGATATTTTGGCGAAAATTCTGCATCAACGAGACTTAGTGGTAACTGAATACTATTCGGCTCCAACTCCAAGTCAAATTGCTGAATCGGTCGGTGAACTTCAAGATGTAATTTCTAGCTATATTGACATAGATGATGCTTTACTACGAAGTCCAGTAGAACTTCAAAAAGAACTTACAGAGTATAGTGAAAAAGTTGGAGTTTTTAATAACGTTTTAGGCGGCACTTGTGTGACAGATTATGTATGTCCGACGAAGATGGCATGTTTAGGGTGCAAAGCAAAAATCCCACAACCAGAACAAGAACATGAACTATTAGAAGCTATTAAGGTTGCAGAGGACATGGAAAAACGTTTCAAAAAAATTGGGCTCGAAATTGAAGTAAGAAAAGCAAAAGAAATGCGGAAACAAGCTAAAATTGAATTAAAAGAAATTGATTTAATCAAAAAATATAGAGAGGAACAGAGATATGAACCAGTTATCAAATCTAACACCTTCTGGTAGTCGTTCTTGGTTGAGGTCTGTTCACGAACAAAGAAAAAATCGTTCTATTCAATTAGGTATGTTGACAATTGATACTCTCATTTCAAATGGAATTCCTGTAACATACAAAAACATTCATGAGAAATCAAAAGAACTTGATGTAACAGGAAAAGGTATCCATTCTAATACAATAAAAAGAAATGAGGAACTGTATTCTTATTACAAACAATATAGTAAGACTTTTAAAATAAAACAAAACAAGAAAAAGACTGCACCACAAACCACATTTGATGAATCGACTATAAGAAACATTTCACCTAGTCGCAATATTTTAAAAGTAAGAAGTAAATATATGAAATTATCTAAAGAAGAACTTGTAGATAAACTTATTCAGACGGAACAATACCTTGCTCGTAATCATCAAAAGTGGGTTACAGGTCATTTTGAAATGTTTAAATAATTAGTTATTTAATGAAGAATAACTTCTCGGAATTTTTTTCATTGTATAAATGTAAAATAACAATAAAGTTATTAAATTTTAAAAGCTCAAATAAATATAACCCCGTTCTAAATTTAGGACGGGGTTATACTTAAAGTTGTTTAATTTTTGATGTAAGATATTTCACTACACTAAAAAAAATAACGATAAAGTCATTTGAAAATCTAAGTTTTATTCAACAATAGCGGCCCAGTCAAGTTCAGCTATTTCTTCTTGAACGCTTATACATATTCATAGTAACCAACCAGCTAATGACGATGATCCCCGCAAAAAGAAATAGCATATTACTGTACAAATGAGTGGATGGATCAGCATTTATAGGTAACAATTTTCGATCTAGCAAACCTATCGATAATAATCCACCTACAATTGCAATACCCATTCCTTCTGATAAAAAGCTTGTAAAATTAAGCAAACTCATTCCAGCACCAGCTTCCTTTTGTTCCAAACTACTTGAAACAATGGTGGAGATAACTGTTTTCGTAAAAGAAAGCCCTCCAAAAACAAAAATTAATATACTTGTCATGAGCCATGGTGTTGTTTCTATAAAAAGGGCAGCTACTAAAAAGCTGATAGAAAGAAATGCAACTCCAGTTGTTAACACAAATAAAGAGCCTTTCTTATCAACAAGAACTCCACCAATATAACCAAAAACAATAACACTCATTGCACCAGGGAAAATAATCCCACTTCCAATTGCAGCAGTACTTAATTGATACACATCTTTCATCATATAAGGAACCATAGAAAGAAATCCTGCTACAGTTCCAAATATAAGTCCTCCACAAATGATTCCAATCATAAATGGGACATTTCTTCCTAGCGCAGGATCAACAAAAGGATTAGATACTTTCCTAATATGTTTAACAAATATCAGGAAACATATAATGCTAACGATTAGAAAGGAAATTCTATAAGATGTCGTAAACATCATAAAAAATACAATACCTACGGACATGAATATTATCCCTACAGTATCAAAAGAGCCTTTTATTACGTCTTCCTGTTTCATTAATTTTGCAAGGAATGGAACAGTGATAATCGTCACAAGTGGTAAAAGCAGTAAATAAGACCAATGGATATATTCAGCAATCACTCCACCAATAAATGGTCCTACACCTTCTCCCATTGCTACAATGGACCCAATAAGTCCAAATGCTTTACCCCTATCTTCTTTTGGGATATAGCGCGCCACAACAACCATCACAAGTGCTGGAAATGCAGCTGCACCCGCGCCCTGGATAAGCCGAGCCAAAATAATTACAGAAAAGAACGAATGCCCAACAAATCCGATAACTGATCCGATGCAGTTCACTATAATTCCAAATAGGAGTAGCTTTTTGATGCCTAGCTGATCCGATAGCTTTCCATATATAGCTGTTCCTATGGAAAAAGTTAATATGAACGCTGTGTTTACCCAGTTTACACTTGCTGGTTCCTTATTAAAATCGCTAGCAATATCAGGTAATGAAACATTTAAAACCATTTCATTTAAAACGCTGAAAAAAGAAAGAACACAAAGCCATAATAAAACTTGATTATGACGTGAATTTGACTGTGAATGAGATGTATTCACATTTAACCCTCCAATAAATAATGAGGGTAGACGTAGTTTATAGGGTCATTGATACGCTTTCCCTCTTTAAATGTACCCAATTATATTTATTGCACTTCATAAATAACTCCTCCTAAATTTGATTTGTATATTTTATCACATATAGCTTAAAATGACTCTCATTTTTTTAGCAACTTTATTATTTTTTAAACGACTTTATTGTAAATCAAGCAACTTTTTCGTCACTTTACAATAAAATTATTTATGATAAAACTCAAATGTTGTAGTAGTAAATGAGGTCATGTAGAGGTCTTTTAAAAGAAAAATACACCACTATTCAATAGTGATGTACTTTCCTTAATAAAATGTGTAACATTTTATTGAATCCCTTGTTTATTATAGGACTTACTAATCATCTGTCCTTTTAATAAAACAATTGGATTCTTTTTTTCTTTTTATGTTACATTACATATTTATATAAAGCATGTGCAACACCATGTTCTTCATTAGATAATGTTTCATATTTACACATCGCTTTTATTTCTTCAACAGCATTTCCCATTGCAATTGAAATGTTCGCTTTTTCCATCATAGAAACATCGTTTAGCCCATCACCTATCGCAACAGTATTTTCAACTGAAATATTAAGATATTCAGCTAAAGTGTATAATCCATTCCCTTTTTGAGCATCTCGATGATTAATCTCTAAATTGTGCCAATATGAAGATGTAATTGCTAAATCTGAATTATGAAGAAATGTTTCTTTTAGTTTTTTTAATTTCTCTATATCATAAGAAAATGGCAACAATTTATGCACGTGTATTTCTGTTTCTACAATTGACTTGCAACTTTCCGTACTATGAAATGCTGTATGCTCAAGGTATAATGCTGCAATTGTTTCTAATTCTTGTATATCCACATTTGTTTTTGAATTTTTCAAATCCTCAATTTCCCTGCGTACACTTTCCACTCCATATTCTGGAACATATACGCCTTTATCTGTATAAAGTTGATAATATAAACCATTCTCTTCAAGATATTCTACTATTTTAAGTGCCTGCATATTTTGAATTGGATATCTTTTCATCATTTTTTTATCTTTATATATAAGTGCACCATTTTCTGCAATGATCGGACACTCTAAATCAGCTTCTAACAATAATCGTTCAATATCGACAATAGAACGTCCTGTACAAATCGCTACAACATGGCCCGCTTCTTGACATGCTCGAATTGCTTTTGCATTCTCTGTACTAATCATTTTATTCCCTGAAAGAAGGGTTCCATCTAAATCAATTGCTATTAATTTCATTATTTCTTCACCACTTTCTAAAATACACGAGTTCTACCTATATTCAAGGTATCGTTTTCACATTGGTCTCGTGAGGTTCTCTTTAGTTATAATTTATGAAAAGCGTTTCAGGTCAAGAAATAATTAAAAATAAAATCAGAAGCTTTTCTTTTTAAAGAAAAGCTTCTGATTTTAAACTATGAACTATAACTAATATATTTCGTCTCACACATGTACACATTCTTTTCTTCAGTTGGGACATATATTTTAAACTTTTCTAAACGTTTTCCGTAAACATGAATAGTGACAACGCTTTCATTTTCTGCTATTTCAAGAATATGACAATCAGCTGGTGGAATGACTTTATCTGTTTCTCCTTCTCCCAAATAAAGATTTCCTGTATGAGTTAAATAAACAAGTGAATTTTCAAGCTGCTTCGTTTGTATAAAGTTCTGCACCATTATTCTTCCTGTAAATACGCCTTCTACTCCCCATGTGCCATCATGATCATGCAAAGGAGTCGATTGTCCATCTTTCCATACAAGAGCTAATACTTCAAAACGATTTAAAGGATCTTCATAAAGCAAGTGTCGTGCATATTGAGCCGAATTCGCCTTCTGTTTTTCTAACGGAAGCCATGTTTTCTTTTCTAAAAGTTCTTCTAATAATTTTTCAATCCCACAAACAATTTGATCTTCTAACAAATTACTATTTATTAAATCCGTTACAGCTTTAATAAATGTTTGGAACGTCTTACTTCCATTACACGTTAACATAAGCATCCTCCTCTACTCTTATTCACACACTTCCATACTAAATAACTAACTAAAATTTTACAATTGAGAAATAAAAAAACAAGGTACAGTAAATTTGTACCTTGCTGAACAGTTTATTGAGTTTTTAAGCAGATAGGTAAGAATTTCAAAGTTTGTTCATTTTCCAATATACATTGTTCTAAATTGAACGATGGAGATAATGCTATCTTTTCAAAAGCATTTATAAAGGTAGTTAATGCAATCTCAGCTTCTAAACGTGCAAGTGGTGCCCCTAAGCAAAAGTGAGGACCTTTACCAAATGTTAAATGCTTTTCATTTCCTATTCGGTGTATATTAAATTTAGAGGCTTGTGAAAACTTTTTCTCATCTAAATTTGCTGCACTTACCCACGCAACCACCATTTGATCCTTTTTCATTAAAGGGCCAAATATATTTGTATCCTCTGTAATTCTCCTAGCTAATGTAATGGGAAAGCGATAGCGTAATACTTCCTCAATTGCTTTTGAAATTAATGTAGGTTCTTCTCTTAATTCTTTATATGTTCCTGGTGAATCCACTAAGAAACAGTAAAAACTATTAATAATTAAATTTGTAGTTGTTTCATTGCCAGCCGCTAATAAACCCAATGAAAAAGTAACAATTTCTTCATCAGTTAATCTTTCGCCTTCATATTCAGCTCGTATTAAATCTGAGATAATATCATCCGTTAAATGGTATCTCTTTTCCTGAACGATTGGTAGAAGATATGCTTTAAATTCATTTAGTGCTATCCCCTTTTCTACATCCAGATCATTAAACTTTTCTTTACTATACGGCATAAATAAAATATCAGACCATGCTTTAATTTTTTTGCGGTCAGTTGTTGGCACTCCTAACAAATCGGATATAACAGTAACGGGTAAAGGAGCAGCAAACTCTTCAACGATATTAACTTCACTATATTTTCCAATATGTTGTACAAGTTCATTTGCGATAGCCTGTATTCGAGGTTTCCATTGTTCTAAACTCCTTGGAGTAAATGCTTTAGAAACGATAGAACGTACATTGCGATGTTCTGGTGGATCAGTAGAATTAATATTGATTCGAGTTTCTAAAGGAGGGATTGAGAATTGTCTTCGCTCCCTTCTACTTGAAAACAGGCGATAGTCTGATAAAACACGATTTACGTCCTCATACAAAAATACATTCCAAACATCTTGCTCTTCATCATAATGTACGGGGTGATTATCCCTCATAAATTGATACCACTCATACGGATTCCACAATTCCTCTTTCGTTTTCAGCTTTGAAATTTCATGAACTAAAATCACATTTTCAGGCGAAGCCATAGTCCTTTCCTCCCTTTTCTTTTACAATAAAAGTGATGGGTCGGTAATTCAAAGTTGTATAATCTAACATATGTTATTTTAACATATACTAAAGTGGATTTTTCGTAGGAGAACTTGAGAAATAAATAAGGGGGATTTTTATGTATGTTGATATTTTATTGCTCGCAGAATTGACGTCAGGGCCAAAATATGGGTATGAAATAAAGAAAAATATCCAAAATCGGTTAGGAGAGAATTTTGAATTAAATCATAATATGCTTTATCCTTCTCTTCGACGTTTTGAGAATATGGGGGCTATAACGAAAAAGGTACATACACAAGTCGGAAAACCAAACCGAAATATGTATGACATTACTGAAGCAGGAGAAGAAATTTTTTCTGAAATGTTACGCGAGTTTCCCGAAAAACTCGCGACAAATAATGCAGAATTTCTTGTTCGTATCGCGCTATTTGAAAAACTTGATTATGAAGCTAGAAAAGAAATTTTAACAATACGCCAAAACGTACTACATAAACAGCTTACTGCTATTCAATCTTTAGATGCTAGTTCATCTTTTATTACAGAAGTCATTGAATTTAGTAAATCGTGTATTGAACATGAATTGCTCTGGATTACATCACTTATGAAGAAAATATGAAAAATAACAAGAAAAGTTAAAAACAATGAATGAAAATGAGATTTATTATCAATACTATAATTAATAAAAGGGCAACCACGATTTGGTTACCCTTAAAAATTTATACTTCCGGATCGAAAGTTTTGCAATCTGTTTCTTCTGTAGTCGATGCCTGTTTCCCTTTATGACTTACTACATAAATTGCGTCTGCGCTACATTTATTACCGTTAGCCCAAAATTTACAGTTGTTTACTTCACATAAAACGTCTTGTGCCATAGTATCACACCTCCTTGTTCTATTATCATTAACAAAATTCGGAGGTATGATACTCTTTGTTATGCATTTTTTATTCTCTTTTTAGCTTTCTTAATGGCTCTATATTTCCTTGTACAATAGCACCTATATTTTCAGTTATTTTTTCAATATCAAAATGCCACCATTGAATTTGTAATAATTCTTCTATTATTGCATTTGAAAATCTCTCCCTTATTTTATTTGCAGGGTTTCCGCCAACAATTGTATATGGTGCGACGTCTCTCGTCACAACAGATTTAGCTGCTATTATTGCACCATCCCCTATTTTTATTCCAGGCATAATGGTTGCATCCATACCGATCCAAACGTCATTTCCTATAACTGTATCGCCTTTGTAAGGTAAATCAGACAAATTAGGTGTATACTTCTCCCACCCATTTCCAAATATATTAAATGGATATGCCGAAAACCCATCCATCCGATGATTCGCTCCGTTCATAATAAAGGTAACTCCACTTGCAATACAACAAAACTTTCCAATAATAAGGCGATCTCCAAGAAATTCATAATGATGTAATACTCGATCTTCAAATGTTTCTCCATCTTTCGCATCATAATATGAATAGTCTCCAACGAGTATATTAGCTTTTGTTATTGTATTTTTTATAAAATGGACGTTTTGATTTCCTTCAATAGGGTATTTAACATTTGGATTAGGATTCATTTTGTATAGCACTTCCTTTCCCATTCATTTCACTTTCTATTGCTATCGTTGGCTTTAAATTGTATATAGGTAAAATAAACAATAATCCAATTATAAATAGGAAAGCCGTTCCTTCATACATCATACTTAATGAAAACATCTCCTTTAATGAGCCAGCAATACTCATCGTTACTACCATTGAACCGGTGAATAGTGGACTTAAAATGCCATTTACACGACCAATAAAATCTGTATCGCTATTTTGAATAATGAGCGTATTAATACCTATTTGGATACATGGAAGAGCTAACCCACTAAAAAGTTGCGCTGTAAGTGTTACCCATAAATTTGTCGAATAACCTATAATACCGATGCCAATCGCCTGACCGAGCATACCGATAATTAACATCTTTTGCGGCGCAACGTTTTTTGCAAACACCATCGCTAAAGCACCGCCAACAATCATTCCTGCACCATTTACTGTTAGTAACCATTGTAAACTCTCTTTTGACAGCCCTAACTGCTCAGTTACGATAAATATGCCTAATGGCTGAATTAAACCTATACCTAGTCCTGCTGCCATAAAACAAAGCCCTAGCAAAGTTAATGCTTTTTTCTTTTTGACATACTTAATACCATCAAGCATTTCCTGTAACAGAGTGATTTCTTTCTTCTCATTATCATTCTCAAGATCTTTCGGAAGAAATAACAACACCGCTGCTGCAAGTAAAAAAGCGATACCTGTAATAATAATTGAAATATAAATTCCAAAACTATGAAAAATAAATGTTCCAAGAATCGGTCCTAAAACCATAAATATCGCAAATATTGTTTGATAAATAGACATTGCTAATTGGATTTGTTCTGCCGATAAATGTTGTTTAAATAATTTCATTCCAGATGGTTGAGAAAACTGCGAAAGGATTGCAGAAATAAGTGTTACAAAAAATACGATTTTCCACGTTCCGAACATTAGAGTAATTAATACAGCAAATACTGAAATAGAACTTAACGTTTCACACCATATCATTGTCTTTTTCGGCTTCCACCTATCGGCAAACGTTCCACCAATAAAGGAAAAGATGAAAATTGGAGCAAACTCCGCAACTGAAATCATCGAGATAGCAAAAGCATCACCTTTTGTCATTTCCATTACATATAGTAATACCGCAAAGTTCCGAACCCATATTCCAATTTGTAAAAATAATGCTGATGCTAAAATTCCTTGTACAAACCTGTTTTTTAATACTTGTGATACCCCATTATTTTGTTTCATTTCTACATTTGTCGACATAAAAAAGCCTCCTATTTCATGTTCTGAACAGGAGGCAGCACAAATCATATGAAAAGACTATATTTTTCGCAGAGCGAAATACATCCCTTTTCTATAAATGTACAGACTAATCCTATTCAGAAGAATATTTCGTTTTTTAACGAAGATCTCTTACAAATAGAATTAGTTGATCATTGGGATGTTTTCACCCTTCCGTTTCGAATTTAAATAACACATACATACTCTATGTAAATCATTTTCTATGTATGCATGTCTTACAATAAATATTCTAGAATGTTAATGGTAATTCCTCTAAAGAACGCATTAAATAATTACCTTGCCATTTAATGTCTTCACGATTCCCTTTTATTTGTAGTTCAGGCATTCTCTCAAACAAAGTAGTAATAGCAATTTTTGCTTCCAACCTAGCAAGTGGAGCGCCTAGGCAGAAATGGCTACCATGACCAAAAGCAATGTGACGATTGTTCTCGCGAGTAATATCGAATACTTCCGGATTCTCAAATACGGTTTCATCACGGTTTGCAGAAGCTAATGCAATGACAACCATATCTCCTTTTTCAATTGTTTGGTCGTGAATTTGAAAAGGTTCATCTGCCCATCTTGAAGTTGTTACTTCAACTGGAGAATAATATCGTAATCCTTCCTCAATAGCTGCATCAATTAATTTTGGGTTTTCCTTTAATAACCGTAATTGATTCGGATTTTCAAGAAGCGCTAATACTGTATTTGTTATTAAATTTACCGTTGTTTCGTGTCCCGCCACAATTAATAACATTATCATTGAATATAGTTCTCGAGCGCTAAGTTTATGTCCTTCGCTTTCTGCAAGTATTAAAGCACTAACCAAGTCTTCTTTCGGCTCTTTTCGTTTCATATCAACTAAATATTGAAGGTATGTAATAAACTCAGATAGTTGCTTTTCAGTTTCTTTTATTTCTTCTGGTGTTTCTGGGTAAGCAATAACAGCATGAGACCAAATTCTAAATTTCGCTTGATCTTCTTTTGGAATGCCGAGCATTTCACTTATTACAATGATTGGTAATGGGAATGAATAATCATCCACAAGGTTTAATGAACCTTTTCGCTCGACTTCGTTCAATAAATCATCTGCGATATGCTGAATTCTTCCTTCCAATTGCGCGATCATCTTCGGTGTAAAAGCTTTTTGTACGAGTGACCGTAAACGATTGTGGTTAGGTGGATCAGAATTTAACATGTGCGTCGTTAAATAATCACTATTATCAACAGTAAGAAACACATTCAATGTATCTTGAGAAAATACATTGGCCGGATCTTTTTTTAAGCGATTATCTTTTAATAGTGGTAAAGCATCTTCATATCTTGTTATAAGCCACTCTGCACCTAATTCTGTTTTATTCACAAATAAGATAGGTTGCATTTTACGAGATTCTTTATAAATTTCATATGCATCTTCTTTAAACTGAGCTGAAGCTAAATTGATGCCATCCTCTATTCTTAGCCCAACTTTATTTTTCATTGACATTGTATTCCCTCACTCTCATTTGTTTTTGAAAACCAACCAACATATGCATTATACTCTAATAAAAACGTGAAAATTGTAAATTTTTAATCAAAATCTTACTTCGTATATTGAAAAATAAAAAAAGTGAGAGAGTAAAATACTTCTACTCTCTCACTTTTTTATGCAAAGCACATATAATTACTAATTTGTTGATAGCGGTAACTTACTTTACGACGACGACCACCTTGCCAAGTGTAACCTGATACTCCGTTTCTTCTCACTTCAGTCGGAAAGAACCATAAGTCTCTTCCGAAAGGTCCAGGACGATGTAAACGTAAATAGCCCCACCTTCCTAAACAGTTACACATCCATGATTTCATATTGCCTGCTTGTGCTGGAGAGGAAAATGTAGATGGTAACGATGGAGCTTGAGACGGTGGTGGTGACGTTGGAGCATCTTCCGCATCATCTGGTCTATAATCTTCTTGTTCCATATCTCTCACTTCATTTGTAGATTCATATTCGTAGTTTTGTGGATTATAATACATCGCTTGATCATATGGATAATATTGTTGGTTATACATGTTAACAAATCACCTTCTTTTCATTCAGTACCTTTAACATTCATATGTGATATGCCCTCTAAAGGAAGCTTATGTTATAGCCCAACTTCAGTTTAAAAACCTCGCATTTTTAAAAATACGAGGTTTTTAAACATAAAATGTATTTATTATTTCCTTAACTTCACACTATAAAAGCGCATTTCATCTAGTGAACCTACAAATTCAAATACTTCTTGTTTAATTAATTCCTTTAAGCGATATTCTAAAAACGTATCGCCAACTAACTGCTCTACAAGACCAAGTGCTTCACCAATTACTATCGGAGCTTTTAGAAATTCTTGATCAGCACCTACACTTTTCGCACATTCAATTATAAATTGATCAAAATAATCTTCTTGTACAGAATGCACTTCATTGTCTGTCCAAACTCTTAAAAATTCCGTACTTTTCGATAGACTATCCCACTCATGTTCAAACTGCATACGTTTCTCCACAGTTAAATACGGCAGTTCTACAAAACTTTTTTGAATTAGGGCTAAACTTTCAGGCGCTAATTCTCCAGTTCCACGAATATCATACTCTTGTTTTAATATTTCTTTACTCGCTTCAGACGTATTTATAAATCGAATGTTTTTCTTATCTTTTAATTGCGCGATTACAAAACTTAAGCCTACATGTTCATGCGCGTTATTTGCCTTCCAAATGGTAATTGGTGTTTCATGCGGAATTGAATGTAGAACTTCTACCGTTTTCTTAAATCTTGGTAAATACTCATCTTCAAAATAACTATCATAAGCGGTTAAGTTGTTTACTAACCATTCTTTTCTTGCTAACTGACCTTCATTTGTATGTAATTGATGTATTGGCCCAATTGAAAAGAATTCAGAGAATGAAACCACACTCTCCTCGAGTAACCCTTCCTGTTTCAACATATATTTTAAACAACCGGCTGTTGAATCATCAAAAGCGATATGAATGTGTATACTTTCACTTATATTCTTTTCCTTAGTTGTATCATTCGTTAATTGCTTAGGAATACTCGTTAAATTTTTTATCATATCTTCATTATAATTCCCGTCTAATACATCTAACTGTATTAGAATACTTTGAAGTAAATGTTTTGCTTCATCTTCATACATATCTTCAACAACGTTTTTAATTTTATCTATCACGTAAATCCCTCTATTCATTTCAAAAATAACGTAGAGTATAGTGTATCATTTTACTATCGTTCTTTAAAAGCTTTTTAGTCAAATCATTTCTTACATTGATTAATGCAGCTATCTAAGTTTTTAATGAAATCTTTCTCCATCTCCTCCTCAACTTATAGACCTAAAATATTTTTTGCTTCCACGTTATCAATCACACAAAATCACAATAGTTGCTAAATAAATTTTAAACACTTTGTAAATCTACTTATTTAAATGTATAATTATATAGAAAATAAAAACTGTAGGAGCAATATTAATGGAAAAAGTACTTACTAATTATAAACATTATTTAAAAAATTGGAGATTTATATTTATTTGTATATTACCTGCTGTCGCTTTATTGTATACACTTGATGTTACCTTTGAACTACTGTTTCACCAAAATTTCTATCTGTCTAATTTAATTATTGCTGTCATTTTATTCTTAATTTTTATTAACGTAAAAGATAAGTTTAAAATTAAAGGTTAAAGAAAACTATAATTGAAACGAAGCCATTGTAGAGCTACATTTTTCATAAAAAATAAGAGCACCCTGCTATTGGATGCTCTAATGTGATTAGAGGTTTTTTCTGAGTATTGATTCAGACACGAAGATCTTGTCCTACTATTTAATATATACTTGTACTTATTTTATTGTGCATATATTAAATATCATATCTAGCTACTTCATACATGCATAGGTATCGTTAAAAAATTTGTTCAAATATCCATTGTACAATTATCATATAAAAAAACATCCCCCTGGATGTTTTTTATGTACACATTTTTAAGCTTCCATAAATTTAGCCGGTACACCGATTTTTTCAACTACAGAAGATATATTAGTAGGATTAATCATTACATTTTCAATGCTAACTAATTTATTTTCTAATAGCCCATTCTCTGTTGTAATAAGTTCTTCAAACCGAGCTAAAGTCATCGAAAATTTGTGTTCACTTCCACCATTCATACTGACTTTTACGTACTTCATAGTGTCACCCGCCTTTCATAATAATCTATAATTCGGTAAAAAGGCGCTTACATCCTTTTTATTTACCCCTAGATTTTTCACTTTTACATTTGCTATTTTGAAGAAAACAGCCACCATTTTATGTTCAAGTTATAATTGCTAATAAGAATGATAAAGATAAAAATGCACAAAGTGGTATATATAAAACAGTATCCATTCTAGCAAATTGAGTATCTTTTTTTCGCTTAAAAATACCAAAATAATGAAACTCACCAATTACTCTTATGAGAAATACAATCATACACACCCAGGATGCCACTTGAACAATACTATTAGGAAATGCAAAATGAACAATATTAGTTTGTTGTAATAAAATTATTGCTGCCATACTTAATAATAACGCAATGATCAATGTCATTCCTGCACCTGGTGTAAACGCCTTTTCTCCATCTTTAGTCGGAATAACACTATTTGTCGCCCACTTACCTCCGAAAGCCCAGTAAACATGTAAAAAGCTAACTAAAAATAATATACTGACGGCAATATATATAATAATAAGCATTTTATCCTCCCATTATTTTATTGGAGTCCTCAGTTTTAGATTATGCTATAAATTTCTCATTAGCAATCTATATGTAATTACAAAAAAGCCTTTAATGATAAATCATTAAAGGCTTACTAATATTTCTTATGCATTATACCTATTTCTACGACGTTCCATCCTTGTTTGTCCTTGAACAGTACCTTCTTTATATTGATGTATTTGCTCTTTCATTTCATATGTTGCAGCTGGAGCCGGTTCTTCGTAATTATGCTCATGTAGTTTTTCTGGTGTTTTTCGTTTTGATACTTTTTTACCAAACTTAAATAATTTCATCCTAAATTTAGGTAATCTTGGAAGTGGAATCTTAAAGGATAATTTTTTGCGTTTCTTTTTTTGTTTAAATAGATTTATATTTTCTTTATTATCATCTTTCTCTTTGCGGTGAATTAACATCGCAAGTAATCCACCAAATATAAGTCCACCAACTAAAAGCATGATATATTTGAAATTGCTTGTCATTAAGCTAGACATACGTTCAAGTATGACTAACGACTGTACTTCTTTCATATCCCAAAGTAAAGCGGACCATAATGCAAATAAACCGAAAGTAAGTCCATATGTACGAAAACGGAATAAACATGGGACTAAAGCGATACAAGAGGCAATTTTCGCATTCGCTATTATTGAACTAGTTGAAATATCTTGATGCCAAATGATTAACAATAATGTAATAAATGGCGCATACGCTATCCAACTACATATACGTGAATATATTTTTTTCGCAAAATAACTACCGAAACTAGTAAAAAATAAAAGACCTCCAATATATAAAGATTGTTCTAGTGGGATTTGCTTTAAAATTCCTGCAACTGGAAAGAGGCCGCTCAATAGCATGAATAGCACATCTAATTTCTTCACAATTCCTCATTCCTTTCAAATTTCTTTTGAATTCATTCATATTGCTTTTCCAAATGATATAGTTTTTTATTTCTAAAAAACATCTTAATCCTGTATGGAAATAAAGTAAATATATAAAAGAGAAGATACATGACAAAAGATATCCTTATTTACATGAAAAAATGACAAATCCTGATCGATATAATGAGCAGGATTTGTCTATTATTATTTAACTCCGAATAACCGATTCTTTCTTTTCTATCTTTATAATATCTACATCCAATTCATCATCAAACTCTTTAAACTCTCTTGCATCTATATCCGTCATATAACTTTTTATTACTTTCGCCATATGCATAGAATATGGCATGTGTATATTCTTTTCCAAAAGCATACTTGAATTACAGCACATGTAATGTACCATTTTGGCAATATAGTTCCTTTCAACAGCTTTTACACCTAGAGGTAATATTTCAAGTATATATCGATGCAATGTTTCACTATCATTACACAGATACTCACCAGTGCTATAATACATTCCCTTTTGATCTATATATAAACTCGTACTATCTAATACGTCATCACATTCTATCACACCGTATTTGGGTACATCAAAAGATGTATTTATTCTTACAGCATTTAAGTTTGGAACCCTTAGCACATCTGGAACAATGTCAGGGAAAGTATCTATATCAATTTTTTCATTTTGTAACTCTTTTATCCAATATTTTCTTACATTCGCATCTATAATGAAGTATACTTGCTCATTTTGCTCTTTTGCAGGTTGTAAAATTTCCGCTAATGTTTCAGAAACAAATTGTTTAAATTGAATGCCCATATCATTTCTTTTTGAAGGCTGCGGTAAAAAGGTGTTATGTTTATCTACATTTAATAATAAACGATCAATCGTTTGCCACTCTATATTCCCATATAATTTATATGAAATTTCTTTTCCTTTTATTTTTGAAAAAATGGGTAAGAAATCAAATTTCGAGATTCGTTCAATTGATAAATTAACATATGTACAAGGTAAATTTATCTTATTCCAACTACGTTTTAAAAATCCTTTTTGTTCTAATAAACTCAAAATACCATTTATAATCGTTTTACGAGACACACTTTGGCCTATAAATAAATTAATAAATGCTGAAATACGGTTTGTTCGTGCAAATCCTTCTCTAACAATTTGCTTTGGATCAATTTTTTCACGTCCATCACAATTTTTCATTGCAATTAACGCCAATGTCGCATCATTACGCTTACCTGCAGTAGCATAAACCGCTTTCATAACATCCTCTACTAAATTCGTTTTATACTTCTGGCAATATTGCATCTTATATGGATTTTGCAATACTTTTTCAATATTACATCTTACTATTTTTAACAACACTGGAGAATCTGCATTTAATATATATGATGACTCACTGATTTGAGCTAACACCATTTCACTTTCAAATAATGCTTGTTCTACTTCCAGCGATATTTTTTCAGACCATATTTCTAGCGTTATAGTCTCTAATCCTTTTGGTGCAATTAAAGGGAATACTTCTTTCCTATTGCCTGTTTCAATCTTTTTACATTCTGGTAGTAATGTGAAATAAGAAAATTTTTGCTGAAACCCTTTAAATAGATACTCTCTTTCTTTTGCTTTTATACCAGATCTTATTTTAGTACCTTGAACTTTATATATTCTCTCATTGTATGGAAGAAGTACCCTAAGATTTGCTCCTAGCATATAATCTTTTGGATATTGAAGAATATGATCTAATTCAACTTCTCCACCTATACGAAAATCATCTTTTAAATTTCTAAATATCTTAATCCATTTGATGCCGTTTGTAGCCTGCTGAACTTTTAGTTTTACAAATCGTAATTTCTTATTATTCAATGCAAATTCTGGAGTAGAAATTAATATCATGCCCCGTTTTCGTCTTAATAGCAAAGGAATGTCTGGATGGTTATATTCTTGATAAAATCTCCGAATTCCTATTGAAACATTTAATAATGGAATGTTCTCTCCTCCGCGTGTTATATATTCGAACCGAAATACATAGGCAAAATAATCTTGTGTTTGTTCATCTTTAATAGGCTCTGACATCGCCTCACAAATATTTTGTGATCTAAGAGGAGAAAAATATATATCTTCTTCATTTATGTTTTCTATTTGTACAGGAAGTTCACAAAAAATATGTGAAATTAAAGCGGGCACCCATTTAGAATATACTTCCTTATCATGTAGTACTGTTAAATTAGAAATTAAATCATAATGCCATTCATATTTTGGCGATTCTATTAATTTATTAGGTTTCCAATCATGAATAATCTCATACCAACTTTGAAAAATATAATCAAGTTGTTCTTTTCTAATAGGTTCTTTACTTACAATCCATGGTGTATTTTCATTTAGTACATATGGATTATGCTGAATAAATAATATATCAGAAAACATATCATATAACCTTTCATTCAATCGTTTCAACTTACTCGTTAATAAAAATGTCTTATAATGTATCTCTACAATATCGAGCCATTCAATAGGAAAATATATAAATGATACGCTTTCGTTTAAAAGAGGTTCTACTATATTTTCAAATGTTAACAACTTTAATTTTTCCATAAAATGATTACTTCCTTTCTTCATTTTTCTTGATCACAAAAAAACTAAAGTATTATCACATAATTTAATTATTTAAAAGAATAGCAAATACCGCTTATCCGACTTATATATTAATGACATGACTCTGATAAAAGTTAAAAGAAATTTCCATACATATCCCTCCTTTCATATGATTAATATAATATATTTAGATTATATAATATTAGTCACGTATTGTATTTGGGATTTACAATAATTTTACAAAAGATTATAAAAGAGGTATTGACCATACATATGTATATCAAATCTTCTTTTCACTATCCTATTACCTTTTTCGCTTCTTTATTCACTGACCACTGCTCTAATGTATAAGTCATTTCCCAAAATGAATATTCATATTGACTGCTAATAATAAAATGCTGTTTCATTCCTTTGCGGTCAGACTCTGTCACTTTTTCAGCGATAATTTATGTATATTTCTTCTACAAAACCAGCAACATCCTTATCCCGCCAAGATAGAGCATCATAGAAACGTAGATTGTTAACCTTTGAAACAACACGCTTCCCTACAATAGAAGAATCCACTGTGCTTTTCTTACTGAATTTCACATAAGATGGATCATTTTTAATCCATTGTTCTCCACCAAGATTTAACCAGCCATCTTTTTCAGTCCATACAATATAAGCTTCTGGATTGTTTAACTGGCGAATCATAGAATAGCTTGTACCTGATCCTTTACGTAAGTTAACGTTGTAACCTTCAATATAGGCGATACCGTCTGCTTCTCTAATATAGCACCAAATCCATTAGTAGCTTCTGTTACTCCCTTTATTTGTTTTAATGTTTCAAATGTATCAACATTAATATTAATCTCTAACTTGTTATTAACCATTCTTCATCCTCCTCCGAAATAACTCTAATTTAGTATTGAAATTCTCTAAAACTAGATGTATTATATTTTTGTGTTTTTCTCAGTTCCCGAGCCGAGAATACACCATCACTTGTGAAAGGACCCGAACTCCAGCGGGTTCTTTTTTATTCCTCTTCTTATATTTTTGTTCTTTTTTGTTACGAAATTGCGTTTTGCTTGTATATACCCATGTAAGCACTGAATAAAGAGAGGAGTTTTTATATGAACACTAAATTCGAGATTAATATTTCACCAGAGTTTATTATCTCTATCGTTCAATTATTAAATTTTTTACCTTAGCAGGAATCATTTGATTCTTGCTTTTCTTTTTTCGTTTGTTTTGCGAAATGCAACACGTTTGCGCTTATCTTTCTTTAACAACAAACAAGACGCCACCCAGATCACGTACAATAATTGCTGTTGGTTTAATCATTAACAAGTATATCTGGTCCCTTCTTTAACATGTACGAGAAACCCGAAATGAATACGACACTAAATATAATAATAGAAGACCACATATTAAAATGATATTCTTTACCTGCAGCTAAATTATATATGTTATGAACCAAGAAATTAGCACCTATGATAATCCCACCTAAAAATGCACTAATTAATATGCTCATTAAATAAAATTTAAGCTTTTGAAACATTTTCCCTCTACCCCTTTTCTAAAATAAACTTTATTTGAGTTTCTTTAGAAAATTATAACATTTATTTTCAGGTATTATTAAATCCATAGTTAAATTAAGGTTATTTTAAGGATGTGTTTTCTATCCAAATGTCCATTTTATTCAATAAAAAGAGTGCACCTGCGCCAGTAGGTGCACTCTTAATGTGATAAGGAAGTTTCTTATGAGTATTGAAACGAGATAGATACAAGCGAGTGAACTTGTACTATACTTCAATATATGCTTGTCCTCATCAAAAGGTGCAATAAAAAAAGCACCCTCGCCCAGGCGCCAAAAGATAGATCATATACTTTGAGGTAACTAACACGTTAGAAAAGACCTTTCCATATCATTGTATGATTATCAATTATCTTTATACCTAGATGACTCATTAAATATGTTTAATGTATAATTTCTATATAATAAAATAAAAACATTTATTACTGACTCATACTTTACCTAAAAGGATTGTTCGCAATGCTTTTTCTTAGATACTCTTCACTGTGTATCAGTTCCATTCTAGGTGGCATACTAATACTTTCTTTATTGTTCTTGTAAAAGTACATACTTTCTAATAAAAAGAGGACATCCATGTTTGGAAATGTCCTCTTTTTCAGTACACTATTCTGTGATTCAATTACGGTAAATGAAATTTTATCCTGCTTCCAATTACCTATTTCGCTACACTCACCCGCTCCAACAATATTAAGTAGCTGGAAGAAGAGCAAAAGCCCTTCCTTGCTTACACAACAGATTTGACTTTGGAATTGAAAACAAGAAACTTGAAAGGAGAGTATTTCTAACTCTTATTATTCCGTTCATACTATAAATGCACTTGAGTTCTGAACTTCCTTCTTAATGCGTTTCAGAAGAGCAGTTAGCTTTTGCTAACTGCTCTTTTATTTGCAATCAAAGAATGATAAGAATTCACTATAATTAATGTGTTCGAAGTTACCTGTATCATTTTTAACAGCTATACCAACTTCTTCTGGTGTTCTAAACAACTTGAAGTCTTCGTCATTAAAACAATATTCTTTACCAGTACTAAATCCTCTTGATTCAGTTTTTGGCACCACATATGATCAATCTCTAAGACTAATTAATATTGATAAGTCGATTAGAATTTGCAAAACGTCCAGAGTCTTACTCATATCCATTCCTCCTTGAATATAAGTGATAACTTGTCATATACTATTTATGCATCTAGATTTTCATTTTGATCGGAGCAGTTAGCTTTTGCTGGCTACTCTTTGTTTGTAAAAACACTCAATTAACTGAACGCGCATATAATATTCTGCGTTCCTTTCTTTATAAAATAGTCATTACAAAATGAATCTCGTCATGAGAGCACTTTATTAAGTGCTCTTTCTTGATTTTAAACTAAAACATAATGAAATTTTTACCACATAGCTAATTGTTAAATATTTTACGTTTATACATTATAATTGAATACGGTATTGTGTATTGGCATTAAGAGAAGCACTCTGGTCAAGTGCTTCTCTTTTTTATAAAATAGCGTTTTTGTCTAGTTTTATTACACCAAAGACATATAGACAACTATATATCAAGATGTTAAAATGTTATTGTGATTCCCATATGGTTTCACAAGCGACTTTTTCTCTGTTCATGGGTTCTTACTATTACGTAAGAACCATTTTTTTATTCAAATTACGATTTTGTTCAATTTTTTGATACATTTATGAAACATTCATATATTATCTTCAGTATGTTCTTTTCTCTTTTATTAATGCCGTGTGAGATATACTCAGACTTGAAGCCCTAGACCCCCTAACTCTAGGGCTTCTCTATTCAAATAAGAATTTTGTTCTATTTTTTCATTTAAAATATATAAAAATGATCCCTTTATAGAATTCGTCACACCCTAATAAAACAGACATATACTATTGTGTAATTCATTCACTTCTCTATTGGACCACCACCTAAAGGGCACTTATATAGTGCTCTTTTTTAGTATAAATTTTTATTTAAAATAACTATTTTGTTAAATTTCTCAATTCACTAAGTGCTAACTTTATAAAATGAATTCATATACATTTATTGAATACATATACGTTCATATAGAACTAAATAATTTAGGAGCTGATTAGTATGACAAGTAAACCAATGGTAATAACGCTTCCTCCTATATCAAAAACCAAAATTACTTTTTATTCTTCTTCTGGTGAAGTAATTAACAACACTTTTTTTACAAACGAGACTTCAGAGCCTATAGCAACGTTTGCATATTGTCCTATAGACTTTGAAAGATTTGAAACTAAAAGAATGCCAGTCCTTATAAAATAATTTTCATTCTCATTTACGAATAATCTTTTTTTCATTACACATACTACATCTGAGCGCTCTCTCCCTGGGCTTCGCTCTTTCAAAACGGAAGGCACTCCTCCGTGCAGTGTATAAACATAGCGGGTAATCCAGTCAGTTGCCTGCTATGTTTGTTTATAGGTGTAAAGATTATTGTAAAAACTAACGCTTTTATTTCAAAATTATATTGTTTTAAACTATCTATTCTACTTCTCTTGTTCATATGCCAAGTTCTCTATTCATACACTAAACATAATTGACATAACTGAATGGAGGATAACTATGTCTTTTGCAAATATTATTAAATACGGACGCGTTCCCCTCTTTAATTCTAACTTCCCTTTAATTTTATTTTGGAGTCAAAAAAGTGGCTGTACCTCTCTTGCACATTGGTTTTTTTATCAAATAAATTTATTTAAACAAGCCATAAAATACGATTCTTTCATCCATAATTATGAAAATGAAATATATAAAAACTCCTCGGACTACTTTATTGAATTAGCTGCAGCTTTATATTCAAAAGAAAAAGATACCTATAAATTAGTAAGAAACCCGTATACAAGAGCTGTAAGTTCATTCTTCTCATTAATCGCTCCCCCTTACATAGAAAACCCAGCATGGAATCCTATTCGGAATTTTTATTATGGTAATCAATTTTGTAATAAACCTATTTCATTTAAAATCTTTCTCTACTACTTAAAAGCACAAATGATGGATTTAGAACAAGTAGATCCACATTTAATGCAGCAGTATGAACCAGGTGAGGATGAGTTTGTTACAAAGTATATCTACCTTGAAAATTTCTCTACTGAAATTATTCGCCTCGAACAAATATATCAACTAAAAACTTCCCCTTTACATATACTAACCAAATCATGGCATCATCAAAAGGACAGGGCGATTTTTAAAGGTAATTTTGCAGATGCTGATATTACCGATCCTTTATTCCCACGCCTCCCAACATACGATAGCTTTTATGACTATGAAACTATCCAATTAGTACAAGATGTTTTTAATAAGGATTTCAGCACATACAAATACCCATTAACTCCTTTAAAAAATAACTGATTTTCTAATTGCAGTTTCATATATTATGAGGAAACTTAAATTGACCTATTTAAGCTTTCTCATAAAACTCTCGTCGTAAGTTGGGACACTGGAAGCCGTGTCTTTTTTTAATAAAATTCAAATTTAGTCTTTATCAAAATCTTCAATACCATGTAAAATTTATGTAAAAAGTGTTAACCAATCCTCGAAATATACGTAAAATAGAAAGATGGTTAGATGATCCCTACAGCTCGCCAACTCTAACTTTAGGTATAGAGGTGATGAAGTTATTGGTGGATCTATTGTAAGAGGATCTGAAAATGTATTAGAGGTAACTAATGCTAAAATTATCTAAAAAAAGACGGACAAGGAAGTTATATTCGAACAGGATATCCCGTAAGATAGAAATTTAGGAGGATACTTATGAATGATAAAGATTATATGCACAGATAATTAAGCGAATTTTCAGACGCAATATTTCATCAAGATATAGGAACAGTAGAAAAAGCCTTAAATGAATTTATAGAAGAAGCTCACAAAGTGTGTATAGAAAACACTGTAAAGCACATAACTGAATTTTCAAAAAGTGATTTATCCACGCAAGAAAAAGAAGAATTCATTGAATATTATACTGAAATTTATTTTCCTTCTTTAAAACTTAATCCTATAGAATAGCTTGAACAAACAGTTGAAACGTTAAAACAAGCATTAAAAAATCATTAATAAAAATCGACCGCCCTTAATTAAAGGGCGGATTTTATTTTTTTATCAAACTATTCTTTTGTTTTATTTAACTTCATACCACCAACCTTTACGATCAAGGTATTCTTTCATTGTTTTAATTGAACGTCCGACGTTGAATCAGAAATGAAATATGTTAATCCATCAGGTTTTAAAATGATTTTAGCAATCATTTTTAAGGGCATTACCCCCTGTAACATCAGGAGTTTCATAAGGTAAAAAAGCACCTGATTGGATGATGTTTTGTTTAGGTGCTTGTACAACTTCTTGTGTTGCTGATTCAGTAAAACAAGACATTGATTTATTACCTATAAGTAAATTTTCTCTTTAATTTAAGAAAAAAAGATAAGACTCTTTAAAATGATTTTTCTTGATTTCTCAATATAAAGAGTCTTAGATTTCCGCTAACAATCCTATACTATATGAACAAAGAGTAAGGTACGATTGAATGATTGAATATATCCACTAGCGATGGCGCTATATTCTTTGCCGGCATGTACA
This sequence comes from Bacillus paranthracis, assembly GCF_001883995.1. GTDB lineage: Bacteria > Bacillota > Bacilli > Bacillales > Bacillaceae_G > Bacillus_A > Bacillus_A paranthracis. Next base: position 123,092 of record NZ_MACE01000013.1, read on the forward strand.
TATATAAAGCTAATATTTTATATGAATATTCGTAATCAATATTCATATATTACAATATCGTCAGAAGTACCATTAAAACAATTAGAGCAACTACCACAGCTACCACAACCGCCACAACTAAAACAACCAAAACAACCGAAGCAACCAAAACAACGGAATCCACCACAACGAAATCCACCGCAACGACCTCCACAACGACCACAGCCACCACAACGACGAGCAGCATCTTCAATATAGTAATATGGATATTGGTTTTGCTGGTCCCAATACACAACATTTCCAGACTGGTAATCATTAAGGCTTAACGCTTGTAGTTCTTGTTGAAACTGATTCATTTTCATGACCTCCGTTTATTAACTTTTAACCTTTTGACGCTTTCCTATATTTCCTAAGTAGAAATAGCGCTATAAAGTGAAACGTTAATCAGTGGGGGTTTTGTTCATCACCCACTGATTATTAGTTGAACCAATCGGACGTTTACGGACAGCCCGACTCCCACCTAACTTCTTTGCTCCAACTGAATTTTGAGGTGGGAGTTTTACTGTCCGTTAACGCGGGATAAACTAAGTTCAATACATACACCTACAAAATATGACCTATCACTAGATGATGCACCTTGTTCATGTACCTATTTTTCCACGGGCTCATTTTTATAAATTAAAAAAAGACGCATTTAGATTGATGCGCCTTTTTGCGATACTTCTTTTGTTAAGTATTATTCATACCTGTGAATAGCAATACCTCTTCTCTTTATCCTATTACGTTTTGCTCTTTTGTACTTACCGGCCACTTTTCTAATGTATAAGCCATTTCCCAAAATGAATATTCATATTGACTGCTAATAATAAAATGTTGTTTCATTCGATTTCGGTCTGCCTCTGTTACTTTTTCAGCTATTGCATCTAATCGTGTAATTTGTTCTTCAACCAATGTTCGGAACCAATCGGATCCATAAGCAGAAATCCATTCCTTATAAATTGGCTCTTCTGGCTTACACTCTTTTAAACGCTCACCAATTTCATAATACAACCAATAGCAAGGTAAAATTGCTGCAATAATATCGCCTAAATGTCCTTCATACGCAGCACGATACATATGTGAAGTGTACGCATATGCAGTTGGAGCAGGGATAAAATTATCTTTTTCTTCTTGTGTTATCCCTAATTTCTTCGCAAAATTCTCATGTAAAGATAATTCCGCTTCATATGTATTTTGAGCATGGTGTGCCATACGAGCTGTCGTTTCTAATTCTAGTGCTTTTGCAGCTCCTAAAGTTTGTACTCTAGCAAAGTGACTTAAATAATACGAATCTTGAAGCACATAATAGCGAAAACTAGCTAAATTTAACGTTCCTTCACCAAGTTTTTTTACAAAAGGATGATGAAAACTAGCTTCCCAAATTGAGTCTACTTCTTTACGTAATGATTGTGAAAAAGTCATGTAAATCCCTCCAATTATGTATGAAATTTAAGTATTTACCCACCATTATTAAATCTGTAAAACAAAAAAACTTTCTTTACAGACGTAAAGAAAGTGAAATTGACAGTATTTATACATGAAACAGCAATGTCTTTCCCACTTCCCTACGCTGGCATTAACCAGATCAGGTACTAAGAGTCTCAAATTCCAATTTGATCTCAGCCTATAATAGGCCCCCCTAGTGGATAAAATATTTAATTTTCGTATTGTATTCATCATAACATACTTCATGTAACTGTCAAAAGTTATTCATGATACCACTACTTAAAATCCTTCGTCTTTTCTTACTCTTAATGAAGTTTCAATAATCATATCTAATAGTTTACTATATTCAATTCCCGCTGCAGCTGCACTTTTTGGTAGTAAACTCGCTTGCGTCATCCCTGGTAATGTATTAATCTCCATTACATATGGAATACCATCCTTCACCATCATATCCACCCTTGCATAAACGCTGCATTTTAATGCTTTATAGCAAGCCAGTGACGCTTTGTTTACACGTTCCTTAAGTTCAGCTGGAAGTTCAATAACTTCTTCAATTGTACTAGTATCATCATATTTCGCATTGTAATCAAAGAACTCAGCCGCATGTCGAATTGAAATGATAGGTAACTGTTTTCCATCAAAAATGGAACATGTAATCTCATCACCTTTAATATACTTTTCTATTACTACTTCAGAATCCCATTCGAACACAGTTTCCAGCATTGAAATTAATTCGTCTTTATCATAGACAATCTTTACCCCAACACTTGAACCACCAGAGTTTGGTTTTACCACTAATGGAAATCCTAACTTATCTAACTCATCAAAATCCAAATCCTCCATTTTTGTAAGTTCAATCCAATCTGGTGTTTCTATTCCTTCATAACGTAAAATCTTTTTTGACATGTTTTTGTCCATACATATACCGCTAGATAACATATTACTTCCGCTATAAGGAATACCTAAACTTTCAAGCGTTCCTTGAACAGTTCCATCTTCTCCGTATTTTCCGTGTAATGCGAGCAGCGCAAAATCAATGTCTTTCGCTTTTTCGATTAAATCCATTTTTTCATTTAATGTAATTGGGACAATTTCATATTTATTTTTATCTAAATTTGCAATCATTTCATTTCCAGTCATAATGGATACTTGTTTTTCAGAGGATACCCCTCCCATAATAACGCCAATTCTCATTTCCTCAACTCCAAATTTCGTTTTTTATCCCGCATTAACGGACAGTAAGACCCCCACCTCAAAATTCAGCGAAAGCAATGCAGTTAAGTGGGGGATCAACTGCCCGTAAAAGCCCGATTGGTGAGGGCTAATAATCAGTGGGGGATGAACCCCCCCTGATTAAAGTTTCACTTTATTGTATCACCGATTATTTTGATTCCCCGAACTATTTCTTCTTCTTTCAAACGTGAAAATCCTAATCGAAACGTGTTCGCTCCTCCTCCATCAGAATAAAACACATCTCCAGGAGAAAAAGTAACCCCTTGCTCATAACACTTTTGCAAAAGTGTGCGGGCATGAATTTTTTCTTCTAACTCTATAAATAAATGAAGTCCACCATCACCGGTCATTCTTTGAAACGGAATGTACTCGTTACACGCCCCAACAGCTAACTCATATTTTTTCTTATAAACAGATCTTGCCTTTTTTAAATATTTTTCAAAATATCCTTCATGTAAATATTGAAAAAGAACAGCTTGATCTAAAGTAGATGTGTGAATAGTTCTTGCTCTTTTCACACTTTCTAAATAATGAATTAGTTCTTTATCTGCAATGATCCAGCCTACACGTAAGCCAGGGAAAAGTACCTTTGAAAAGCTACTAATATAAATCACATTATTACCAGCACCAGCAAAAGTTAATAATGGTGCTAAATGTGAACCTGAATAACGTAACTCTTCATTAAATCCATCTTCTATAATAGGAATCTTATATTTTGAAAATAATCTCATCAGTTCCGTTCTTTTCTCTGAACTCGTCACAATGCCGGTTGGATTATGATAGGAAGGAATTAAATACGCAAAATCAAACTCTTTTTCACGCAAGCTTTTTTCAACTTGATTCGTATCAATACCATCTTCATTCATATCAATACCATGAACTTCAAGGCCATGTAAGCGGAATAGCTTCAGCGCAGCATGGTGAGTTGGATTCTCACAAATAACTCGACCTGATTTCTTTGATAACGAGGATAGAACAATATCTAACCCTTCAGTAAATCCATTTGTAATTAAAATATCTTTGTTCGAAATATCTACACCTTTCATTTCCATATAATGAAGTAGATATTTCATTAACGGTCTATAGCCTTTTGCGTATCCGTAATTTAATACGACATCACCTTCAATGGACATACGAGTAAGAAAAGCTCTTTTGAAATTTTCCACATCAAATAGCTTTTCGTCCGGAGCAATACTGTTAAAAACAATCATTCCTTTTTCCCAACGAACACCATGTTTCATTAAATCTAATTCATCCGCTAATAAAGTAACTGTATTAAGTTTATTTTTCCAATCTATTTCAACAGACGAAGTGTTTGATATATCAACCTTCGCAACAAAATTCCCTTTTCCTTTAACTGCATAAATGAGCCCTTCTTGCTCTAAATCTGCATAAGCAGCGAGTACAGTGTTTCTGCTTACACTAAGTAATTCACTTAGTTCCCTTGTTGAAGGAATTTTTTGATCCCCGAGCAAATGCCCTTTCATAATCATCTTCTTTAAATAATCTTTTAATTGAATATAAACGGGACGATCTTTCACAACTTTAAAATCTTTAAACAATTCCTTACCCCCTGCAATCATTTTTGCATATTTATTTCATTCTCAAAAGGTCCACTACATATGTATTTTTTATAAAGGGCGGTACGGTTTTATAAAATACAACTTTAATCAATTAGTAACTTTACTCCCCGTTAATACGTGACAAATCTTTACGATATAAATTAATTATATCTTTTAAAGCTGCTGCTGCGGCTCCGCGTGGATTTGATGCACCACCAATTGTAGTAACTTGGCCCATCGTATCTGTAAAGAACGTAATCCCTTTTTCTGTCCCATTTATATTTGCTAGCGGATGATCTTTATCTATTTCGCACGGTTCAACATTTAAATTCACATTGCCATCCTCATCTTTATATGCTGATGCAATTAATTTAATAAATTTATTTTGTTCCTTAGCATTTCGAATTTGTTGTTTTGTAACATGTTCAATTCCTTTTATATGTATATCTGTAAGCATATGCTCTGTTCCCATTAAACTGTTTGTCAAAAGTAACAATTTACACGCACTATCAGAACCACTTACATCTAATATTGGGTTCGTTTCAGCAATTCCTTTACGTTGCGCTTCTTTCAGTGCTTCTTCAAACGTAATATTTTCCTCATTCATTTTCGTCAGAATATAATTTGTTGTCCCGTTTAATATTCCTTCTATTTTTTCAATATGGCAACCAGCTAAACTAAATTGACCAATATCAAGTGTAGGTAATGCGGCCGCAGTTGCACCACTATATCGAATTCGTACATTCGCAATTTTTGCTGCTTCATTTATTTCTCTCCAGTTTGTAACAAGCGCACCTTTTGAAATTGCTACTATGTCCATTTGTTTTTCAATCGCTTGTTTTATATATTGTTTTCCTGGATTTCCATCTTTAAGGTTTGTAACTGTTGATTCTACCAGCACTGTACCACTTATGTTATCTGTTGCACGTTCCTCCGGATGATATTCTATATACTTCTCAATTGCACAGCTACCGCCACCATATCTTAATAAATGATGAATAGATAATCCATCTTCATTATGTATTGCAACATTTCTGCCTAATACACCGCTTACCACTAAATCTATTCCATACGTTTCATTTATATATAAATATTTTTCGTTTAATAATTTTATAAACTCTTTTCCTACTGTTCCATATCCTGATAGTACAACTTTAATTTTCATAATATCCCCCCATATTTTTCTACCAAAGCCCTCTTTCAATATAATATAAAGCGCCCTCGAATTCCATCGAGAGCGCTTTATTACTATCTATTTCGGTAAACGTGATAACTTTTCAGCAATTGCTCTATAAAACTCTTGAATGCTAGAAAAACCTAACGTGTCCGAAACACTTAATCCTACCATGTCGAAATGGTCCCAATTTGCTTTCGTTTCGATATGATTCCATTTCCCAATCTGTAATGACTCGTTATTATTTACAGTAGCATGAGATGATGGTGCAATCATAGAATTTGTATTTACTACACCGTCATTTTGCCACCAAGAAGTATTAATTAATGGACGATTTTCTTCATACCTTGCATAGGAACCTAAGAAAAATGCATTCCCCATTAACACCTTATTCATTGTTATATGAGGCAAATGTAAACCTGTTATAGGTGCTGCTTGTGATGCATGTCCACTATAGGATAAGTAATACACATTTGGTTGCGTCTTTACCCAATTATTTAACTCCTTTGCACCATCTGTACTTAAATCCCATTGACTTATATCTTTTGTATTTTTCCAAATTGAACTATTTAGAATACGATCAGTATATTGTAAAGAGGACTCTCCAGCATTCTTCTTTAACCCCCATTGATCCAATTTAAAATCATATAGTGATAAATTATCGTTTCCTCCAAAACTTGCAGCTGTAATGAGTAAATCTTTAACGAACGGTAGTAGAAGACTACCATCCGCAAGTGTTGTACCGTTGTGAGGAGTTGCTAATGTTGTAACACTATGAACATATGATTTCTCGCCCTCAAATAGTGGTGATATTTTGGTGTTTGGGTGATTTTTTACATAATTTTTTTCTTCATAACTGCCTTCTTTTAATATCTGTACCAATGTTCTAATTGTTTGTCCACCCATGCTATGTCCAACTAAATGTACTTTATTTGTTTCACTCCAACTCTGCGTGAAACCACTATAAGTTCTTCCAAAACGATTATGTCCATGTTTCTCAGCATGTGCGGCACCGTAGTCTACTGTTCCACCGTTAATTTGGGCATATAATTCACATGCACGATCCCAGTTACTAGAAACTGGCCCAACGGCTGCAGTATGAACTGTATAACCATTGCGTTTCAAATCTTCCTGTATATCATGAACACCACCCCAATATTTAACCCCTAGCATTTCCTCTCTACCCCATCCGGCAAACCCGTTTACTAAAATGATCGGATAATTATTTTGTTGACTCTCTTCAGCGTATATTACTTTCGTGGCGAATGAACATACAGTCATCAATGCAAAAAAACATATTTTTAAAAATAACTTCCCCATACTTCCTCCCCCTAATAAAACGTTTACATTTTTAAATTTACAGCATGCTTTAATAACTTAAACATAATGTAAAGTATTTTATATACGTTGTATATATAGAAAACATATACAAATGTTGATAAATATTTACTTTTTACAATACATCTTGTAAATCTGTTTATTTGAATTTATAATTAGATATAGTTTCCTCATGTTAAAAAGATTTAAAAACCATAAGAAAACTAATCTCATTGCTTCAAAAGGAGGAAAAATCATGCAAATCGGATCAAATATTCATACATTGTCTCAACCTACTAAAATAACTCCATCTAATCTTGAGCATAATACTATCTCTTCTACTAAACTTGAAAGTAAGAAAGTAAATGATCCCATCAAGTTCGATATTCGTTCATCCGAAAAAGAAATGAAACAGCCAGAGCATAAATTTAATGAATTAGATTTATGGAAGATGCTAAAAGATAAAGGTGTTCCTTTATGGATCATCCTTGAAATGCTACAAAAAGTTCGTAAAGAAAAAGAAGCTCAAAATAATTCGACTCAAAATACTAATGCGATTGAGGAAACAAACGAGACTCGATTAAATGAAGTAATGTAATCTTTTTTATATAAATAGTCTATAAACTAAAAAGAGTTCAAGCTTGATAAAGTTTCTATCAAGCTCGAACTCTTTTTTAAGATTTTTCTCCAATCGTTACAAACTGAAAAGATACTTCTCCTTCCAAACCTTTAATTAGCTTTTTTACTTTGACATTTTCATTAATCATTGTATTATCTGTCGACATTTTAGGTTTTTCGTCACCTATAGATTTTTTAAATTGAAGAAGATGCATTTTTGTTTCATTTGCTTTTATTTCCTTATATACGCTATTTTTTGCTACAATCACATACCATTGTGTTGGATAAATACGCTTGTTACCTATCCAAGCGTCACTATTGTATATGACAGGAATCTCTTTCCCTTCTAGTTTAATACTTTTCAAAGTCTTTTCGTCGTCTTGCGCAAACAGTAGCGAACCCTCTTTTGGGAATTTCGGTAACGTATTTACAGGTATATAATTAGAGCCATTGTCTCGTTCACGAAAAACTTTAGCTTTAATCAATGCTTGTGCTGTAGACTCATTTAAAATTAATACCTGTCCGTTTCCAACTTTACCTTTTTTTACAGAAAATACTTCATTTTCTTTCGTAATTTCCTGATAACGATTAATAATTGGTGAAATTTTATTTTCATCTCCAATGATTAATATACCGTTTGCAGGAAATAGATTCTCCTTTTTAGAACATGCACTAAAACTTATTAATAGTAGTATCGTTAACATAAACATAGTTAGAGTTCTTTTCATCGCGTTTCCTTTCATCATACAGTTGATTTTTCACATACTTTCATATAGTCTTACAAGCTAATAAACTCTATTGTTCCATAACCTTATAAAGCTTTTGCAGGTAACGCCAACGGGTTATAAAGAAATATAAAACTTGTATACAAATAAATGAAATTAAAATTACGATAGAACTATTCATAATAGAAAAATCGAGTAATTGTTGTAATGCCATATAAGCGACTACGGTATGTATCACTGCAATGATAATCGGTAAGAAGAACATTAATAATAACTGTCTCGTTACAACTTTCTTTAGCTCGCGTTTACCTAATCCCATTTTCGAAATCATTTTATATTGCTGTTGATCACGATCCAAATCCGTATATAATCGGAAATAGATAAAACTAGCAGCGAATGTAAAGAAGACGATTCCGACTAAAACACTTGCCATAAGTAATAGTCCATTCGTTTGCTTCGCACTTAACAAATCTAGAGTTAAAGCTCGAAATTGAAAACTACCTTCTTCTTTCGCGAATGTACTAATTAATTCGTTTGAAATTCTCTTCGTTTTTATCCAATCGTCTACAACAAATCCGTAAGTACGATATGGAATATGAATATTATTTGGATCACTAGTAATAGGTATTTCATCATATACTTGATCTTGAACAGCGATATATATTTTTCTAGTATCATGTGGTAAAACTAAATTTTCTACAGCTTTTTCCACTTGAAATGTCTTTGTCCATTCACCTTGAATGACTTCTATACTTTTTTTATAGTCGCCATTTTTAAATTCGTGTTTTTGTGATACGACTCCAGGAATTAATAAAGTTTCACCTTCATTTTCAATTGTTTCTTGTTGATATCCAAGTGCTTTAGCAAGATCGTTATATTCGCTTAACTTCATTACAATTACATTACTTTCTGTGTATATATATGAAGCTGAAGCCATTCGATATGGAATATTAGCATCAGCAAGATGTTTTTTTATAATAGAAAGATTTTTATTTAATGCTTTATTGTTTTCAAAATCCTCATATAAAAATGTATACGGATTTGTCATCCTTACTAAATCTTTACTTCCAATTGCAGCTGTTGTACCAATCGCTGTAAATGCAACTGCTGAAACAATAGAAACTATAAAAAACATTGTTGCATTATCTTTCATACGGTAAATTAATTCAGAAATCGTTAATATATTTGTTCTCTTTAAAAAGAAAGATTCTCTCCTTTTAGCAAGATGTAATATATACACGCTACACTGTGTATATAAAAAGTACGTTCCTATAATTACTAGTAGGACACCCATTCCGAGCGTAGTAAAACTGGAACTTGAAATGAAACGAAATACTAAGAAATATCCATATCCTATACTAATTAAAGAAAGTAGTGATAATAAAATTGAAGATTTCGGTTCAGGTTTTGGTTTTTCCTCTGCTCGAATAAGTTCCACAAGTTCCGTTATTTTTACCATTTTAAATGTAAATAGTGAAACAATGAAAAATAAGAAAAGAAAAGTGATAATCGTTAATAATACAGCCTTCACTGGTGTATAAAAAGGCAAACCATTATTAATCATTAATACACTTGCGCTTATCAATAAGACTAGTTTAGAAAATATGAGTCCAATGAAAATCCCTATACAAATTGAACCAAATCCAATCAACATATTTTCAATTAATAATAATTTCTTAAATTGTCTCATTGACATACCTTGCATCATTAATATGCCAAATTCTTTCTTACGAGTTTTTAAAAATGAACTAACTGAATATAGGATAAAGAAAAATGAAAATACAAAAATCAAACCTTGCGAAATTGTAAATCCCATCGTACCATATGCACTTATTGTTGCACTTGTTGATTTTAATTCCCCTTGTAAATCAGGATGAAATAATAAAAGGGCATATGTAAAGAAAATCATAATAGAAAATGCACTACTTAAAAAATGAGCAGCATATGTACGCTTATTCCGAAAAATATTATTAAATGCGAACTGACGAAAAGTCATGCCTTTTCCCTCCTAACAAAGAAAGGACATCCATAATCTTTTGATAAAAAGTTTGCCGACTTTCACCACGATAAATTTCGTTATACAGTTGACCATCTTTTATGAAGATTACTCGGCTGCAAAAACTAGCTGCATACGGATCATGTGTAACTAACATCATCGTTGCCTTTTCTTCCTTATTAAGCGTATCCAGCATCTCCATTACATCATTTGAAGATTTAGAATCTAAATTCCCGGTCGGTTCATCAGCAAGTAATAATTGCGGCTTATGAACAATTGCACGAGCAATTGCTGTTCTTTGAGCTTGTCCCCCTGAAATTTCAAACGTTCTTTTATTCAAGATATCTGTAATATTTAATTTCTCTGCAATTTCTTCTACTCGTTTATTCATTTCTTGCACAGAAACACCATCTAATGTCATCGGCAATACGATATTTTCCTTCACTGTAAGCGTACTAAGTAAATTAAATGATTGGAATACAAATCCTAATTGTTTTCTACGGAATAAAGCCAAATCTTCAGATGATAACTGGAAAGGATTCGTACCATTTATTACTATTTCTCCCGATGTTGGAGAGTCAATAGTAGATACCATATTTAATAACGTTGTTTTCCCGCTACCAGATGGCCCCATGATCCCTATAAATTCACCTTCTTGAATTGATAAATCAATATCTACTAATGCTTTAAAAGGTATTTTCCCTTTATATACTTTACTAATATTTTTCGCATGTAAAATTCCCATTTCTATTCTCCCTTCATTTGCACTTCTCATAACAGAGTGTAAATGAATTGTCTTACAGTTCATATTGATTCTTCTTTCATTTATCTTACACGCTTGTAAGATTTCTAAAAAAACTGATAATAACATTATTTACAAATTAAAATTAACGCATAACTATCTTATAATAATTGTATAGTGGTAGGAAATACAATCTCCTATCTTTATTATACGAAAAAGAAAAGACCGATAATGGTCTTTTCCTTCCCGAAGTTATATTTTTAACTTACGCCTTTAATTGAAATGTATTTGATAAATACTCTCTGCATCACTGATCGTAAACTCTTGTAGGTATAGATCTCCACAATCTATTTTAAATAACTTAGTGAATCTATCTTCTTCCATGTTAATCCCCCTTACTTATATTAAAGCTCCTTAATCTGCTTCGTAAGTTCCATAAATCGTTCATCCAGAGCTTTATATTCTTTATCTTTAGAAGTTAAAAAGCTTAATTTCCCTAATACTTCTTGTCTTTCTGTTTCTAATGTTAAACGTAGCTCTTCGATTTCGTCTCTTGTTTTCGTAGGTTCTTCGAGCTGCTTTTGTATTGTATTGTTTACAAACACAAGCTTTGTATTAGTTGTTTTCTCCAGAAAATATCGATCGTGAGAAACGATAACGAGCGTTCCGTTATACTCAGCTAATGTATTTTCAAGCTGTTCACGTGAAGGAAGATCAAGGTGATTCGTAGGTTCATCTAAAATAAGTACATCTTTTTCATCTAAAATATAAGCCATTAGCTTACATTTTACTCGTTCACCCATACTCATATATCGAATCGGCTCTTTCCATTGGGAAGATTCAAACCCTAAATGTTTCATTAAATTTTGGACTTTTCCTCTTTCTTCAAACGTCTCTTTGAAAAATAAATCTTCTGGTGTTTTTTCCAGCGGTAAATCAAATACTTCTTGTGTTAAATAACCGATGTTTGCTGAAGGTGAAATCCATACTTCTCCTTCAGCAGTTTCGTTTCCCATAATCATCTTCAGTAAAGTTGTTTTCCCGCTACCGTTTGGTCCAACAATCGCAATCTTCTCACCGTGTTGAATTGTAAAATTAACGTTTTCAAATAATATTCGATTATTAAATTCTTTCCGCAATTGTTTTACTTCTAAGAAACGTTTCCCTACTTTTTTACTCGCTTGAATAGAAAATTCAACCGAATAATCTTCTTTCACACGTTCAACTTTCGTTTTCTCAAGCTCTTTTTCAAGACGTTTTCGTTTCGATTTTACTTGCGCATCCATTCGCTTCGCCTTTACACGATAAAACTCTTTCACACCTTCTTGTTTTGTGGACTGCGCATGTGCCTTTTGTGACCATGAGCTTAATTCTTTTATATGAGTTTCTACTTGTTCTATCTTTTTTTGTTGTTTTTCATATTCACGCTGCTGCGCCATTCTTTTATGTTCACGCGCTTTCATATAACTCGTATAATTCCCGCTATGATCAATTAATTTCTTATCCTCAATTGACCATATTCTAGTCGCGACAACATCTAAAAAATATCGATCATGCGATACGACGATAACTGTACCTTTCATATTTTTTATTTGTTTAATAAGAAATTCCGTACTCATCTCATCTAGATGATTTGTCGGTTCGTCTAATATTAAGACATTAGGATTTTCAGCAAATCCTTTTGCTAATCGAACTTTTAGCTTTTCACCACCACTTAAAGTAAGAAAATCATTCGTTGGCACGCCCCATTTCGCAAGAAGTTCTGCTTCTTTTGCAATTATATCCTTACTAACAAAAGATTCTTTTTCTTGTTCAACATATGCTGTTGTCATGTTCATTTGCATCCATTCAACAGTACCTTTTGAAGGCTCAATCTTCCCATTTATTAATTGAAGTAACGTTGATTTACCGGCACCATTTTTACCAATTAATCCGATAACATCCCCTTGTTTTACTGTCACATTCATTTTCTCTAACAACATATTTTCCTTTATTTCAACATAAACATCATTTAATTTTAATAGTTCTTTCATAATACCGATCCCTTTCATTAAGGGAGAATAAAAAAATCCTCCCAAATAAATTTGGCAGGATTAGTCGTTAAAATATTTATACCCAAATAAGCTATTGCGCAACATAAATAGCAATACCGTTGTATGGAAATTGGGCAGACTAATCCTATTTTTTAGAAATTGAAATGTATTGAATTTCAACATTTAAAAATAAGATTAGTTAATCATCGTCCACCCATCATTCCTTTCCGTCGTTAATAACCATATTGTACCATACTAGTACTGTATGAGTAAATGCAATTATATGTGCTGTTAAAAAGATTGCTTTCTTTTAGATTTATTTATCATTCCTTAACTTCATGTTGAATAAGCACAAATTACATTGATTGTAATACGTCCTTTAGGTTTCCCCAGTAATAAATTTTATATAAAAACAAAATCTTATTCGTTATCCAATAACCACTTATTGTTTTTCGATAAATTTTTATTGATTATCCCCTTGTAATAAGCTATTATATCTTTACAGAAAATATTAATGTAAGGATTGAATTTATGGACAGGACATTAGAAATCACAAAGTTAAATATGTTTGTAAGGATTTTTATCCTCCCGATTATAGTAGGGATACTTGTTGGTATACTAACGAAATTGGGGCAAGGTATACTTCCAGGAAATTGGCATTCATTAGCTAACTTAGGAAGCGTTTGGTTAGTTCCATCCTTTTTCGTGGCTAGCCTTAGTTATTCTAAGCGTACAGCTATGCTTTCTGGTATCCTTGCACTACTCGGTATGGTATTAGGCTATTATGGTTATGCAATAGTTATTAAAAATGTAGCTCACTCTATTTATTTTATATCTGTATGGATTGTATGTGCATGTATAGGAGGAACGATCTTTGGAATTGCAGGTTTTCTATGGAAAGATACTACAAATCCACTTCATAAATTCGGAAGCGCACTTTTAAGTGGAGTTTTTGTAACGGACGGACTTCACATTCTATTAAACTTTGAAGATTACAGTCACATGTTACCTGTTGGATATACGGAAGTGATAGTCGGAATTATCTTGATTCTTGTATTAGAACGCTCTAATGCTTATCGTGTGTCTTCTTTCTTAATGATGATTCCTATCACTATTTTAGGATTAATTGGGTATAAATTATTAAGTTTGTTTACTTAATTACAATACTGTATCATGAAAAAACAAAAGACTAATTGTATTATAGTCCACAAAACATATCACGTATTCGAACATTATACTTATACATAGGATAGATCCATGAAGCTATCTCTTTCAAAGGGGTGGCTTTTTTCTTACAAAAATATTTATCAGCTTTTTATTAAATCCTTCAAATTTAACAATCGTATTTATTAGTGTGTCATTATACATACTAATATAACGTTTTACCATTTCATATAACCGCTATAAAAAAAGGCTAAAAAACTTATTTCCAAAGCTCTTTAGCCTAGATCACTTATTTATACATTATAAAATTTAATTCGTACAACCGTACCTTTACCAACTTCTGAATGGATTTCTACACTATGTCCTAATTGCTTCGTAATTTCATATACGAGATATAGCCCCATTCCAGTTGATTCTTTAAAATCTCTACCATTTTCTCCTGTAAAGAAAGGTTTAAACACTCTTGGCAAATCTTGCTTCGGTATGCCTACACCATTATCAGCAATTTCAAGTATAACATTATTACCTTCCTTACAAGCTTTCACTTTAATCTTCTCTCGACTACCAGATGAATATTTAATCGCATTTGATAGTATTTGTCCAATTAAAAATTGTAACCATTTCGCATCACTTTCTACTGTAATGTCCTTATCAATTTTAAGCTCTGGATATACAAAATTCCGGATAAAGAAGCGTTTATGTTCATGCACAGAATCATTCACTATTTTATGTAATTGTACTCTTTCCACATAAAAATCTTGTGTAAATGCTTCTAAACGTGCGACATACAGTGCCATCTCTAACCCCTTTTTCAGCCTATCTGTTTCCTCATTTATACTTTCAAAACGCGAATCGACTTCATCCTGTGTAATTAATTCTATTACAGATAAAGGTGTTTTCATTTGATGAATCCACTGATTCATAAAAGTTAAATGATCATTATTTTTTCTTTCTTGTATGTGGAGCTGATTTTGATAATGGCGATATTGTACCTCAAGCAAGTCTTGAAGCGCAGCAGATATAGCTGCAAAATCAGATTTTTGAACAGATTCATCTAAAGATTGCATCGGGTTTGCTAATCGTTCATAGAAAGTACGATGAGTAAAGTAACGAAATACTAAATAGCCTACCATAAAAAAGGCACCTAAAAACATTGCATACAATGCCGTCGCGATATGCTTATGCCCATCAAACCAATATACGAGAAATATGGATAATAGTTGGATGACTGTAAAACAAATAAGAGGTATATGATCACGTATAAACAGCCTTATCATTTTTCCATACCAGTATTCCAAGTAATATGTAGTCTATATCCAACACTACGAATCGTTTCAATCGCATCCTCAATCTGTAACGTTTTCAACTTTTTTCGCACACGTGTTGTATTTACACTCAATGTATTATCATCAACATAGGATTCGCTATCCCATAATTTATTTAATAGTACTTCTCTACTCACAACACGCGGATAATTTTTCATTAACATTTCTAATAAAATAGCTTCATTTCTCGTTACATCAATTTCTTGATTCTTAAGCTTCAATACAAGCCTTTCAGGATATAAACAAAGACCATGTTGCTCAACCATCCGTTCTTCTACTTTCGGTGCATAATCTCCGTAAGCACGCCTTAAATGACTTCGAATTTTAGCCATTACAACTTCGTAATGGAATGGCTTTGAAATGAAATCATCGCCACCGTTTTCTAGCGCCATAACTTGATCCATCGTACCTTCACGAGCTGAAATAAATAATATCGGACATGTAGAAACTCCGCGAATTTGACGACACCAATAGTAACCATCAAAACTCGGTAAATTAATATCTAATAAAACTAACTCTGGTTGTTCTTCTAAAAAAATATTTAATACATTATGAAAATCCGATACAATAATCCCTTCATACCCATATTTCGCAACATGTGTTGATAATAGTTCTGCAATTTTCATATCGTCTTCTACAATCATAATTTTAACCATGTGTTTACTCCTTTTTCGATCCACAATCTTATATTCAATTATATAAAATAAATACTACCTTTTTTTATATAATCCGTAAATCAAAAAAGATACTTTTATACAAAATCATCCTTCTTCTATCATTTCTTATTTAATATGGAATTCACTCATAGTAAACCCCAATTTCTCCACATAATTCATCCCTAATTCCATTCGAGCAGTCTTCAGCGGGTCCACAACTTGACAAACTTTTAAATCGCCGGCTGCTGATAATAAAAGCGTGGCATCAGCTTTAGACATTTCTAATTCTTCATGTAAAAATGTCACCATATTACGTACAGCTCGATTCGCTGCATCATCTAGCAATTTTTCTGAAGCTATCGTCATTACTTTTTCTTTTTGAATAGCCATTGGCAATGGCCATTTCTTTCCTTTTATAATCTGAACTGTTACCGTCACCTCACCAGCAACCTCTACTCCACTAACCCCAATTTCACCATCGCCCATCGCTGCGTGTAAATCACCTAATGCTAATAGAGCACCAGGAACATTTACAGGTAATAATAATGTTGTCCCTTCTTTTATCTCTTTACAGTCCATATTCCCGCCGTGATCATGTGGTGTGCCACATGAAATGCTCGCTTCTTTCGGCGCTGTTCCAATTACACCGATCATTGGATTAATCGGGATTTGTAGTTCATTTGAAAACAAAACATATTCATTATGTACTGAGACAATTTTCACTGTATTTTCATGTAGCTCTTCACCCATTACACCAAGATTTGCACCTGTAGTTAAAACGCCTTTCTCTGCAATTTTTATCTTTTCAATGGTAACAACTAATATATCACCAGGTTCTGCACCATTAATATATACCGGACCAGTCGCTGGATTAATCCGGTTCCAATCTAACTCTTGAAACACAACATCTTCAGAATCAATTTGATTTTCAAAGCAATCATATGTTTCGAATATAAGGCGACTCCCAATTTCCACTTCCATACATGGTTTATTTTCTGGTGACATTGCGTAAATGATATGTTCTTTCTGAATTCGATACATATTATCTCTCCTCTTTATATTTGTCTACAATTACTAATTAGCTTTTTTCATAAAAGCTCCTTTTAATAATTAATAAATTTACATATAGAAAAGCACTTAGCTTATTTTCATACATACACTCTTTACTATAACAGGTAAAGAAAGGTGGTATCACTATGCCCCTTATTCCATATAACGAAAGCGATGTTGATTTACTAGCTCGTTTAATGCGTGCTGAAGCTGAAGGCGAAGGTCGACAAGGTGAACAACTTGTTGGCTGCGTAGTAGTAAATCGTGTATTTTGTGATTGCTTAGATTTTAAACAACTCCGTACCGTACGTGATGCTGTATATCAAAGCCCTGGTGGATTCGAAGCAGTGCAATACGGATATTTTTATCAACGCGCTCGTGAATCAGAAAAAGAAATCGCACGAAAAGTTTTACAAGGTGAGTGGCGCTGGCCTGCACGATGGGCTCTTTGGTATTTCCGTCCAGTTGGAGCTTGTCCGCCCGAATGGTATAATCAGCCATTTGTAGGACAGTTTAAAAGTCATTGTTTTTATGAACCTAGTGGTGATGAATGTCCGAAATTGTATTCACGGTAGTAAAATTTGGAACGCAAGTACTTAGAATTTTGGGTACTTGCGTTACTTTTAACTTTGTTTTAGAAATCTAATAATGCAATGGTTTTTTCTATACCTACCACATGTATTAATAATGGTATACGAGGACCATTTGATTGATTCATAATGAGTTTATATATAATATTGAATAATTGTTTTTGATTTTCTTTCATTATTTTTTTATTTTCATGATGACAAATCGAATAAAATTGCTCCATTATGTTCGAATAATCTTTATTTGAACGCAGTATTTTACAAACTTCTACCAGCCATTTTTTTTGCCTTTCCTCTAATGTGTTATAAAACTCTGTATTTTTCTCCTGATTTACCGCCATTAATTTTTCAGATTGAAAGTTTCTTATCCAATGCTCTGCACGATTACTTATCGCTCTCATTTCATCTAACGCATAGCTCCTATCTATTTTCTCTAATATCTCCTGTAAAATAAATGAGTCAAAATTTAATAACGGCAACGTTCCTGCTACTTGATTAAATTTCGGATATTCTTTAAATCCGCTATCAACTCTAGAAAGTTTAATTGCATCAAATAAATCTTCATTTTTGAGCGTTTTATTTTTATAACTATCTTTTAATCGTTCATACTCTGTATAATTGCGAATCACATCTTCATCAAGACCGATATGAAAAGATGCGCTTGGTCTATATTTTACAAACATAAATAGAATCACTTCTGGTAAATACACTTTTAACAACTCGCTAGGTGTAATACTATTCCCTGAGGAACTAGACATTTTTTCATGATGCCCTTTAATTCCAATAAAATCGTAAGCAATGTAATGAGGCGCTTCACGATTGAATATTTTTCTCGCAATTTCTTTTGATACATTATAACTACCCGTTTCTGATGAATGATCTCTTCCGCCCGGCTCAAAAACAATATCCTCTATCATCCATCTCATCGGCCAATCGATTTTCCAATTCAGTTTCATTTCATTTGTATTTAATACCGATAATTCAGTTTGATTTCCGCATTCACATTCATACCGAACTGTTTTTAATACTTCATCAAAATGTGTAATCGTTGTCGCATCTTTCCCGCATTTCTCACAATATAATGTAACCGGATAAAAGCCCTCTCGCTCTTCTTCACTACACTCTCCCGTTTTAAAACTCATTAAAATATCATATATTTCTTTTCTTTTATATAAAGCCTCCAATATGTTTTTGTTATATCTTCCACTTCTATATTCAGCATGTTGATATATGAATTCCACTTCAATCCCAAATACTTGAAGCGATTCCTCAAACTCTTTTTCAAAATGCTCGGCATATGAATTATGACATCCATACGGATCTGGTATATCACAGTATGGCATTCCGATATACTTTACAAAAGATGACTCAACATTTTTAGGGACTTTTCTAAATCTGTCGTAATCATCCCATGAAAATATAAAACGAGTCTTTTTCCCTAAATCTTGAAGCGCCCTTACAACAAAATAAGTCGTTACGATTTCACGAAAGTTCCCAATATGAACAGAACCAGATGGACTAATTCCAGATGCGCAAACAAAAGTTTCTTTGTTTGGATGTTTTCTAATTAATTCGTGTGCTACTTCATACGCCCAATGCATATGTTACTCACCTCAATTGTTTTTTGTTTTCAGATTTTCAGTTTTATACAATAAAAAAACTCCCACCCCCAAGATTATTCATCTTGAGGACGAGAGTTATTAGCTTCGCGGTACCACCTCAGTTTGTCAATATGTCGCCATATTAACCTCTTCAGGTACGGCAAAATATGCTTATACCCTATCTCTATAACGGGAGATCCCGTCGCACCATCCCTAAATAAATTAGTTCCTTGCGCAGCTCCAAGTCTTTTTTCATTAAGATGTATACTGCTCTTTCTCAGCTACCAGAGCTCTCTGTACGTATTCTTTCTTAACTACTCTTCTCTTCCATGCCATTTTACATATTAGTTTTTTCATATGATAATTTAAAATAGTTTCATTGTCAAACTTTTCCGAAATAAAACAGTATAATTATCTAAAAAAATTCTTTATCGCTTCTAATTGAATTTTGTGGCTACACTCATCACAACAATATACCCCTTTTGGTTTCTCTTTAAATCGCTTATATTTTTCACTGCCTTCATAAACACGAAATATATTTTTACAAGAAAAACAAACAATTTCATAAAACATCATATGCATTTTCCTCTCAATATTTATACATTGTTTTAATCACTCGAGAAAATCAGTTTTTCCATGGTACAAATCTTAATATTTTCTGATTAAAAGGTTTGTCCCTATTCTTATCGAATTATATAAATATCTTATAAAGCGAGGTGAACATCTTGGACAGTAATATAGAATTAGTTTTAGATGCGAAAGCAAGTTTAGCTGAAGGACCATCTTGAAATGAAAAAAAGCAACTTTTATACTGGGTTGATATTGTGGAGAAACAATTATGCATATTTAGTCCTACCGATAATACAAACCGAGTAATTGCTCTCAATCAACAAATTGGCTGTGTTGTTCCATATTTAGATGACATACTACTCCTAGCTATGGAAAATGGCTTTTATTCTATTAATGTAGAAACAGAAAAACTGACACATATTTTTGACCCTGAACCACATTTATTTAAAAATCGTTTTAATGATGGAAAATGCGATCCGGCAGGACGTTTTTGGGCAGGTACTACAGATACATACGGTATTAATGCTGCTGGCTCCTTGTATTGTTTAAATAATAATTTAAAGGTAGAGAAAAAAGTTTCACATGTAAATACATCAAATGGCATAGCTTGGTCACCTGACCATACATACCTTTACTATATCGATACACCTACTAAAAAAGTAGTTCGTTTTCATTATGATATATGCTCTGGAGTAATTCGTAATCCAAGTGATGTAATTATTTTCCCCGAAAATGACGGTCTACCTGATGGTATGACAATTGACGAGGAAGGTTGCTTATGGATTGCTCATTGGGGAGGTTCAAAGATTACTAGATGGAACCCTTCAACTGGTGAACAAATATTAAGCATCCCGATTCCAGCGCCATATGTAACATCTTGTACATTTGGAGGGCCTAATTTAACCGACCTATATGTTACAACAGCCAGAACAAGAATGACGGATAACGAATTAAAGCAATATCCACATGCTGGTGGTATTTTTCGAATTCAAACAAATGTAAAAGGTTGTCCTACCCATTCATTTTACAATAATACTATTGGAGCTGAAACACTATGAATCGCATTAATTTTATAAGACAAGAAGAAAAGAAATATCACGACCTTTGTTATGAACAATACAAACTATTTGAAACTGGTTCTTGGCTGTACAAACCGGTTAAAACGGTTATGGATTTGATGGATTATTTTGAAGGAAAAAACAACTTGCAAGTACTTGATCTCGGCTCTGGCGTTGGAAGAAATAGTATTCCCATTGCCCAAAAGATTCAAAATGCGAGTGGTACTGTTACATGTGTGGATTTACTTGATTCTGCTTTAACAAAATTACAAACTTATAGTAAAGAATATGGTGTAATTAATAATATTAAAATAGAACAAGTAGCAATTGAAAACTACTACATTCAACCTAATACTTATGATTATATCGTTGCAGTATCCAGTTTAGAGCATGTTCAATCAGAAGAAGATTTAAAAAACGTGCTCCATTCTATGAAAGAAGGTACAAAAAGCGGCGGTATGAATTGTTTAATTATTAATTCGAACATACAAGAAATTGACTTACATACAAATGAAGAGTTAGATGCTTTAATTGAAATTAACCTTCCTACTGAAGATATGATATATCTATTAAAAAGCATTTATAAGGAATGGAAAGAAATTAAAGTTGAAATAAAAGAATTAGTCTATGATATTGTTCGCGATGAAAGGCATATTCAATTAAAAACAAATGCTATTACGTTTGTTGTTCAGAAATAAAACTATAAAAGGTAGGGTTTTTCCCTCATATATTCAGAGAAACACCCTTACCTTTCAATTATAAATTCTTCAAAAAATTGCTTCGTTATTACCATCTAAAACATTATTTTTATTAGAAATACTATTCAGCTAGTAATTGAATTCATTCATTTATTAATAATTGCTTGTCGAGCTTTTTCTTTATCATCAAAATGAATAGTTGAATCTTTTAAAATTTGATACGTTTCATGCCCTTTCCCTGCAATCAAAACAATATCATTAGAAGATGCCATGTTTATTGCGTGATTTATTGCAAGTTCACGATCTACTTCTACTTTATAATTCAAATTATTATTTTGCAAAAATCCTTTTTCAATATCTTTCATTATTGCCTGCGGATCTTCCGAACGTGGATTATCAGAAGTAATAAAAACAAAATCGCTATAACTTCCAGCAATTCCGCCCATTATAGATCGTTTTTTTGCGTCTCTATCTCCACCACAACCGAAAACAGTAATAACTTTACCTTTTGAAAACTCGCTAATTGTAGAGAGAACATTTTCTAATGCATCCGGTGTATGAGCATAGTCCACTATTACAAGAAAATCTTGATTTTCATCTATGATTTCCATTCTACCTTCAATACACTTTAAGTTTGATAAGCTATCACAAATGTTTGTAAGCGGAATACCTTCAACTATTGCAACTGTTATTGCTGCTAATGCATTATAAACATTAAAACGACCTACAAGATTAAGGCTAACCTCTATTTCTCCATTAAAGGACGAAACTAAAAAACGAATTCCTTTTGGGCTTAAATTTATGTTCTTCGCTTGAACATCTGCTCTATTATGTATTCCATATGTGATAACCTCAGCTGAAGTAATTTTTTTAAAGTATTCTACCGATGGATCGTCTGCATTCAAAACAGCAATTTTTTTCTCTGTAGTAGATAAATCATTTCCTAATCTTGCAAAAAGAAGACCTTTTACATGCTTATATTCATGAAATGTTCCATGATAATCCAAATGATCTTGCGTTAAATTTGTGAAAACAGCTATTTTAAAGTTACATCCTTTCACTCTTTCCATATGTAAACCTTGTGACGTTACTTCCATAACACAATAATCTGCATTTTGATTTTTCATCATTTGCAAATTCCGTTGAAGTGTTGGAGGTTCTTGCGTATTAATATCAGTAGGATACCATTTTGAATCAACTTTCACTCCGTTATTCCCCATGAGCCCCGTGTGATATCCATAATCACTTAAAATTTTTTCAAGTAAATAGGAAGTAGTTGTTTTTCCATTTGTACCTGTAATTCCAATTAGCTTCATTTTATTAGATGGATAACCATAGAAGTGTGACGCAATAACTGCCATAGCATATCTAGCATCTTTAACAATTATTTTAGGTATCTCAATATTTACATCCCTTTCTACAATTAACGCTACAGCACCATTCTTCACTGCACCTTCAACAAATTGATGTCGATCTTCAAGAAAACCATCGATACCTGATACACATATAAATAGATCTCCATCAGTTATCTTTCTAGAATCCATTTCTAACCCCGTAATTTCTACATCCATATCGCCAATAGTTTCTTTAATCAATAACAAATTCGCCAGCTCTTTTAGTTTCAAATGTCCCGCCCCCCTAAACATTTTCCCTATTTATTTTACCACTTTATATAAAATAATGGCTTAAAATACCATATTGATTTAACGAAATTTATTCATCTTAAATAAACAAAAAATAAAAGAGCACTTGTTTCCGCAAGTGCTCTTTTGGGGATTTTGAGATACCCTATTAACGAAAGTTAAGGTTACTTAAAGTTAAAAGGTATTTCTATTATATGCTTGTCCTCTTTATTTGTGCATAATTAATATATAAACATATTTAATCATTCTTAATAACTTTTAGTTATAGTTCTTTCTTACATTTTATCGTTAAAAAGTTGATTGGAGGTTTATTTGCCATGTTTTTATTTGGTTCATCAATTTCCGAAACTTGTACTAGTCCATATTTTTTAAAATCCTGTTTTATAGATTCAGAATCATAGAAGAACATTTTTACATCTTCCATTATCTCATAATAATCTTTATCCAACTGTTTTCCTTTGCCATACATTGGAGCCTTTTTAGAAACAGTTGTAAAAACCATATATCCACCAGGTTTTAACTGATTATAACAATCTTTAATAAATTTCTCTCTTTCCTGTTCATTCAACAAATGAAGAAGTGCATGACTAAATATCCCATCGTAAAGATTAGTATCGAAAGGCATTTCGTTTACCGAGCCGTGATATATACGAATATCCCCCAATCCGTTTTGTGTTGCTAAATCAATAGCTGTTTTTGAAATTTCAATCCCTATTACATTTATACCATTATCGATAAACACCTTTGCGTTTCTTCCATATCCAATACCCGGAACTAATATATCCTTAACATTCTTTTCTAGAAAAAAATCTTTTGTCAAAATTGCGGATTCTGTAGGTTCAAATCCCCACATCGTTTGTTTCTCGATAAAACTTGATTCCCAAAATTCCATTATGATTCTATCTCCTTGTTCTAATCCTATTTTTAATATCACATTAAAAACTTATAAATTTTAGTGCTGCGGTTACCTATGCCAAATTAATTTTTTACCACATTCACTATAGGTTCATTGAATATAGCATAATAATAAGCCTATATCTAATTTTAAGATTGGGTTATTATTTCCCCTATATTAGTGTGTAAAAAAATAGAAAAACCAATACTTCCGTTGTAGTATTGATTTTTCTTAAGATAAATTATCTTTTTATATTGTACTGATCTATTACTTTTTCTAACATTTCTAAAGTTATCGGTTGAGCTTTCTCTATTAATTGGTAACCAATCCGCCCATTCGGTTCAGCTGTAACTTGCTGTAAACTCTTTAAATCATGAATCCCTTTTTCTCTTAATTGCATATATAGTTGTTGTTCCGACATTTTCGCCTTCATCAAATTCTCTTTTACAATCTCTCCATTTTCTACTACTATAATGCTACTGCCATTTAGGAATTGTTCCATCTTCTTTGATTTCAATTCAAAGAAATGAATGATAAGAAGGACGCCTGCAAATATTACAGCTGCAAATATAGATGGGCCTACTTTCCTACTTAATACAGGCTCCACAATAATACGTGCAATTGATACTACTATAATAATTTCAGCTCTTGTCATTTGGCTAACAGATTTACTACCTGTCATTTTTAATGCAATAATTCCAGTTAAAATTAAAATAATGCTTTCAAAAATCATATTCATAATAGCCCAATCCTTTAATGGTGAATGTTACTAGCATTCCCATTTCATATAGCATTCTAAATGTATTTTAATTAAACTTTTTTGTAAAAATTAAACTTACATATACTGAAAAAGAATCTATTTTAACCAACCTTTTTTCAATAAGGATTTGATAATCCATCTTCCATTATCAAAAAAATAAAAAGCACCCGAATGGATGCATATAGATTAAACTTATTCATTATTAATTTCTTCACTTTCATCATCAACTGATTTGGAGTCTAACATGCTGCCTATATCAGGCGGTAAAGTTAACTCTATTCCAGCTATTGGTTGATTATCTTCATTAAACCATTGTTTCTTAAATTTAACCAATTCTTCATTTTTCTTATTTTCATTCATATTATCCCCCCTTTTATGTTTGATATTAAACTCTTTACTTAATATGTACACTGAGAAAGATAATATACTATTTGTACATAATGAAAGAGCAAAAACCATTCTCTGTTTTCACAACCCGTTGTACCTATTAAAGAATCCCCGTACATGTTACTCCGCGCTCTGCTATCATATTAGTGTCTAAACATATGTGGGCTATGTGACAAGTACCTGGTCATTTTGTTCATTATTCATATGAGACAAATACTTTTAAAGGGGTAATTATTCCTTGACTTAATTCCTCAAAACATTGAATGAGTCCTGTATGTTGTATTTCATGTTGAAAAATCTCTTCTATCCATGGTGTTTTTTCTATTTGACTAAAAAACCAATCTGCATGTTGTTGATAATTATATCCGTCACTTGAACCAATGATCCGCAGTTCTTTCTCATAAAAATCAGCGGTTAATGTTAGTTCTTCAATATTACCATCAGAAAGTATACATATTTGTCTATTAGTTTTAAGTGCTTTTTGTAATGTATGAAATCCGCTATTTGTAGCAGAACATTCGAAACCGTAATTATATGTTTCTATTATTTGTTCTTCTGAAGCATATATGTTTTTCGCACCAAACTTCTTTGCAAAATCTCTTCTATTTTTATTAGGTTCAACAACATCTACATGCTTAACACCTACATAGTATTTTAAGAAATAAAAAGCAAGTAAACCGATAACTCCCATTCCAGTTATAAGTACCTTTTCATCTTGTCGCGGATTTAATTTCAATATACCTTTAGCAGCATCACACGAAAGAATAGATAATAAAGCGACTTTAGGTTTTATATAACTAGGTACTCGAATTACTTTATACCCCTTAACTACTCCTATCGTTTCATGTCCATAAAAAGAAACTACTTTATCGCCTATGTTTAAATTCTTTACTTTATTACCAACTTGAATCACTTCACCGTAACTTTCATATCCAGTTTTTCTTGGATAAATAGGATGTGTATCTGTAACATCGGATCCATTATACTGAGGTAACTCTGCTCCAATGCTTATTGCACCTGCAATTGTTTTAACGATAATTTCATCATCCTGTATAGACTTTATTTTACACGTTTTCCACTTAAGGTATTTTGGTCCTTCTAAAACTATTTTATTTTGTTCCATTTATAACCCTCTCATTTTATAAAATTTATTCTCACTAAATTTCAAACAATGTATAATAGATTCATCAAAAATTTAAGCTATAACGTTGGCTAGCACCCAACAGTGATAACATGATAATTGAATTTGATGGATATGGTATAAATGAGTATGTAGCTGGACAATGCGTTTCAATTACGAAATTAAAAAGGATGTATTTGAATGTAAAACATGAGGGGATTTCTAACGGTGGTGTCATCGATTTGTTTTGTGTTCGACATAATTATGACCGTATTCCCTGCTCTTTTTGTAAAGACTTTATAAGTGAGATTGTAATCAATCTAGATACCGACTATATTTATTTACCTAATTCTATAAGCCTATCTTTGTCCTTTGCCTTTGTTTACCGTACATTTCTGCCCAGCACCTAATAAACAATTAGCCCTACATTAACTATTCTGACAACATTTTAAGAAAAGTTGTTGCCGCCCAAATGAAATACGCAAGTTGCGTCATGATATACATCGTAATTTCAAAACCTGTAAGCTTTCTTTCCCTTTTGATTTTCTTTAAATATCTATAAAAACAAAATGAACATAGAAGTAATAAAACAATAGACATTTGAAATAGATTTTCCACTAAAAGAACTGCCATTTATTTCATCACCTTTCCAATAAAAAAGTATATAGTTCAAGCATATCATGTTAATGGAAGTAATTACCTTAATTTTTAAATTAAATAATCTTCCTAAGTAAAAGAAGTCACTTTTTTTTAATGTTTCAATACAATATTATGTAATTCACTACGCTCTATATAATATTAGATTACTTTTTCTTTTAATGTACATGCTTAGGAGGAAGTTTTACATGCAATTGATTCATAACATAAAAAAAGCGTTTCATAACTTATGTGACTATGATACGGCAAATCTAATATCCGCTATTCAATCATTAAATATTACACTTCATAAAATATCTCCTTTTATTACTTCACCACTTAACCTTGAATACGGAAGAAATGTTATCTATAAGTCTGAATTTGTGGAGATTTTAGTATTAAATTTCCCTAGAAAAGCAAAGACTCTTATTCATGATCACGGAATATCTATAGGATGTATATTAATAGTCAATGGTACGCTACAAAATATTACGTACGAAAAAAATAGAGAATGGATTGAAGAGTTTACAGAGGGAAATATTTTCACCGTAAAAAAAGATACTGTGCATAAAATGTATAATGCTACAGATTCAACAGCAATAACATTCCATGTATATTCACCACCATTAAAAGATGTACAAATATATGAGTAGTCTTTAAAAGGAGGAAATATGCAAAATTTAAAGGATCACTATATAAAGAGCTTACAAGATGGTCGAAATGTTTGGCTCTATGGAAAAAAAGTAGATGTAACTACAGACAACAATTTTTCGGGGACACTATGTACCATTTCTAATTTATTTTCGTTATTTGATGATCCCAAACAGAGAGATTCTATTGGATATGTGAGCCCAAAAACGAAAGACTTTGTTCATAAATCATTTTTAGTTCCGAATTCCTATAATGAATTATTAATGAGAAGAACTGCATTTGAAACATGGGGTTATGCTACAGACGGTGTAATGAGTAGACTATCTGATTACGCAAGATCGAGACTTACTGGCTGGTACGTATCAAGAGATTTTTATAAAAAGTTCGATGCACAGTTTCCAGATAAAATCGCATCTTATTACGAAAAAGCTAGGGATAATCACTTGTTTTTAAGTGTAGTCCAACGTGATCCGCAAATAAATCGCTCAACAGAATCAATGTTAAATGCAAATGACTTAGGGTTGCTAAGAGTTACAAAGGAAACTTCTGATGGAATTTATTTAAGTGGTGCGAAAATGATAGGAACTGCTTCTCCTTATTCAAATGATTTATTAATTTACCCATTAACAAAACTGACTGACGCTCAAAAAGATTTAGCTCACTTTCTTATCGTGGCAGCCAATTCTCCAGGATTACATATGGTTTGTAGAGAACCATATGCAAATACAACTTCAAGCATAGTTGATTCCCCTATTAGCTCACAGTATGATGAAATGGATGCACTATTAATCTTCGATAATGTATTTGTCCCTTGGGAACGTGTTTTACTTTATAACAATCCAGAAGCAATTTGGGCTATAAAATCAGATACAGCTTCTAGTAGTTTAGCTTATCATCAAGCTATAGTACGATTACTAATAAAGCTAGAATTTATAACTGCGATTGCTTTTGAAATTGCTGAAGCAATTGGAGCTCACACTTATTTGCATGTTCAAGAAAAACTTGGAGAATTAATTATGCAAATCGAAACAATTCGCGCACTTTTAATTGCTGCGGAAGTTGAAGGTACTACAAATGAAACAAAAACTTATTTACCAAACTTTAAATATATCGAAACTGCAAGGAATCTTGGTTCTAAATATTATCCCCGCGCAATAGAAATTTTACAATTAATTGGAGCAGGTGGCTTCATTCAACTTCCTTCAAGCTCGATTGATTTCCAGAGTCCAATAGCTGATTTATTAAAAAAGCACTTTAAAGGAACAAATATAGATGCCGAACAACGCACAAAATTATTTAAGTTAGCCTGGGATATTATTGGAAGCCCATTAGGATCAAGACACGAATTATACGAAAGATTTTACGCGGGAGATCCAATACGAAATACAGCTACACAATATGTAAATTATGATAAAAATCACTTTAAAAAGATGCTAAGTAAATATTTATGATGAAAAAGAGCACCCTTTGCTAAGAGTGCTCTTAAAAAATATATAATTATCCAGTTACATATATAGTTGCTCCGACCACAACTGCTACTTTTTCCGTAATGGTTTCATCTTATTCACCTTTATGTTTCTAATTAAGCTTTATAACTTTTGGTATATGCTTCCTATCATATTTCCTCGTATAGATTTCTCCATCTGGAGTAACGAATTGTAAAACAATCTCACCACATACCCCATCTAGTATTTCAAATTCACCTTCTGCATTTGAAATACTGCGTTCCTTACCTTTAATAGAATCTTCATAAATTTTCACATTAAATATAGGTTCGTTATTTTGACCTATGATAATACCTCTTGAATACTTACCAACGACAATGCATTTCTTTTTTATAATAATTAGTCACAACTATAGCTCAAATTATTACAACGGTACACACAAACAAGAGAATTATTTTACGCCTCACAACAAACCTCCTTATTCATTTTATTCTTTTTTTAAATTGAAAATTTAGACGTTCCACTTGTTTGATTTCCTCCACTACTTTACGAATTCCTTCCTCAATCCTATCTTCCTTTACATTCGATACGTTTAACTTTAATAGTCTTTGTTTCGGAAAACCTCTCACATAATTTTTATCAATCGAATCAATACTGATTTGTATTTCACTTAGTCTTTGTATCAACATGTCCGAAATACTTGTTTTATGTACTTCTAAACAAGTATGGATTCCAATTGTATTTTGCTTTTTATATGTGAATAGAAGCGGGTTTTCACTATGCATCCTTTCTAATGCTTCTGCTAGTTTTTTAGATCTATTATTATAGGAAGATTGAATTTTATTTTTATGGCGTTCGAACATGCCACTCTTTATATAAATTTCTAAAGCAGCTTGGGATATCATTGGGCTATCGATATCTAAAATCTTTTTATATGTATGGAAAGCACTCGAAATAATCGGTGGAATAACTGCTACACCAACTCGTAAACCTGGAAAAATAATTTTCGAATAACTCTTTAAATATATGACATGATTACCATGATCCAGGCTATATAATGGATCGGCTTTTGAATCTGTTTCTAAATCTGCTAAATAATCATCTTCCACTATAAATACATTATATTTCTTAGCCAATAACACGATCTTTTCTTTCTCGTCTTTAGAATAAGAAGTTCCAAGCGGATGATGATATCTTGGTATTGTATAAAAGAATTTTATTTTACCTGTTCGAAAAATACGTTCCAATTCATTTAAGTCAATACCTTCATTCGTACGCTTAATACCAATTACTGGAACTTTATTTATTTCTAGATATTCTATATATAAATGATACGTTGGCTGTTCAACTAATATTGTTTCATTTTCATTTGGAAATGAGATAGAAGTTAATATTGCAAGTGCCTGTTGCACGCCTGACGTTATAAAAATATTGTCTTCTTTCGTGAACACTTGATAATTTGCCAACTGTTTTTGAATGACTGGAATTAAAGATGGTAAGCCTTTCGGTGTTCCGTATACGAACAAATCATTTTTATAAGTATCAATAGCCTTATTAATGCAATGCTGAAAATCTAAATATGGGAAAACATCTGGATCTGGTGCTGAAGAAGCGAAATCAATTATCTCTTTATTTTCTATAGTACTCCCAGATTTCTTAACAACGTAGTATCCACTTTGAGGGACAGAATATATAATGTGACGCTTTTCTAATTCATGAAGCGCACGTATAACTGTTGCCTTATTACATTCATATTGCGCAACGAGTGACCGTATTGATGGTAATTTCTGTCCTTCTTTTATCTCTCCATGTTGAATCATTTTTTCTATATCATTTAAAATATGTAAATACTTATACATTCTTTCACTCCCTTATAGAAGTATTTAAAAGGTCCCTCATTCTCACAGTCATTATAAAGTAAAAAGAAATACATCCTTTCTATCATTTTTAATTTTAACATTATTTCACATTTCCTCCTCTTAACAAGGAAATTACAATTAATAAATAGAATATCTTCATGAACAAATAAAAAGTGAGGGATATGTCATGCAGCGTTTAAATACGATTGATATTAGTAACGTTCTAGAATTAGAAAATACTCTTTCTACTTTATTGAATGAAATGATTTCTTCAAAGCTAGACCTAGAAAACTGGTTAAAAGAGCAGTCAAAAGTGATTTGGGAAATCGAAGAACAATTAAGAGCACATTATATCGCCTTTCAATGTAATACGGATGATGAAAAAATAAAGGATACTTTTGAACATGATCAACAATTTGTAAAGCCACTTTTAAAACGGTACCAAAATTTATTGGATAATAAATATTTAGAGTCACCTTTTCGAATGGAATTAGATTCTAACGTATATGGTTTGTTGGATGCAAAAATAAAAAATGCTCAAAAGTTATTTTGTGAGGAAAATATTGAATTAGAAGTAAAGGAAGACAAATTAGTCACAGAGTACTTTGAAATCACTGGAGGATTAATTGGAATTTGGGACGGAGAAGAAAAAACGATAACAGAATTACAATCCTATTTACAAGATTCGAATCGTGACATCCGTAAAAAGGCCAAAACCATTATTTCTGAACAATTTTTATCTGTTGAAAAAGAACTCCAAAACATATTAAATCAATTAATTGAAATTCGCCATCAAAAAGCAAAAAATATTCAACTAGAGAATTATCGCGATTATATGTTCAAAAAATACGAGCGTTTTGATTATTCAGCGAAAGATTGCTATGAACTAGCTGAATCCATACGTAAGTATGTTGTGCCTCTTAAAGATAAAATATTACTAGAGAAAAAAGAGAAACTGCAAGTGGATACGCTTCGCCCGTGGGATGTATCAGCTGTAACTCCAGATCAAAAAGTACTTAAACCAATTGCAAATGAAAATGATTTAATTGAAAAGAGCACTCATATCTTTAACAAACTAGATCTTGAATTTTCAACACTATTAAACCGAATGTATAAACACGATTGTCTTGATTTAACAAGCCGCAAAGGAAAAGCATCTGGAGGCTTTTGTGAGTACTTACCAGCTTCACAATTATCATTTATTTTTATGAACTTAAATTATACACAAGATGATATTATCACTTTTATACATGAAATGGGTCATAGTATTCATAACGAACTTATAAAACCATTAAAATTACGACAGTATATAGAAATTCCAGCTGAAACAGCTGAACTAGCTAGTATGACAATGGAGTTATTCTCGCTTAATTATTGGGATACCTTCTATACAGACAAAAAAGATTTAAAACAAGCAAAAATTAACTTCTTTAAAGATGTTATTTCATATTTACCTATTATGCTTATTGTCGATCAATTTCAACACTGGCTGTATGAAAATCCAAGTCATACTTCTGAAGAAAGAAATGAAAAATACTTACAACTTCAAAAACATTATCAGTCTAGCGTCATACATATTGATGGCTACGAAAACTGGATAGCAACGAGTTGGTTACCTGTACTCCATATCTTTGAAGTACCATTTTATTATATTGAATATGCGATCGCCCAACTTGGTGCATTACAAATGTATAAACAATATAAAGAGGATCCCAAGCAAGCACTTGAAAATTATAAAAAGGCCTTATCATTAGGTAGCTCTAAATCTTTAACAGAAGTATATGAAGCTGCTGGAATTCGTTTTGATTTTTCTAGCGAAACAATTAAGGAACTAATGGCATTTGTAGAAAAAGAATTAGAATTACTTGAGCAATTATAAGAAGAAAGCTGCACCTATATTTTTGGTGTAGCTTTCTTCTTTATTTTATTAATCACCTCTATATACTGAGAATCACCATATCCGATTGTTGGAAATAGTTGAAACAACTTTGTTAATAATTTTTGAGTTGATAAATCTTTATTTTTAGAGATAAATTTCATTACAGCATTATCTTCTTTTAGCATTTTTAAATATAGATCTATAGCCTGATACATTACAGGTGGTACCTTATAGAAAGTCTTTTTATGATTTACTAATACTTCATTGTATACCGAAGAATAATTTCCTAATTCAAGTTCAATTTGATTTACTTTAAATTCATCTTCTCTGAAGCTATTTAAGTATACCTTCCCCTCATAACGAGACTGTTCAAGGTATGAAAGTATTGTAAGTAAGTTCATTTGACAAAACATATCTTCACCAAACCATAAAACAATACATTTATACTCTTTCGTAAAAAGTTTCTTTAATGGATCTATAACCTTTTTTGTGTAACTTTCTACTGAACTGTTATGTCCTGCTGCCCTTGTCTTAATAAATTCTTTATCAAAAACTAGTGTAGTAACTTGGTTTACACACATCGCTTCATTAAATGGTGCGTAATCAGAATCACCCATTAGCTTTTCATTTTTAAATTCTTCATACATCATTTGACCATTCAATATGTTTAATACATCTTTATCAAACAGCTCGCTCTTCGCATTTCGTAATTGCTCAACCTCTATTTTTCTAGAAATATTCATATTAAACTCTCCTTCCTTATTTATATTGAGTTTAACATATGTAATGCTCTGCTTTATTTAAATTATTAAGCAGGAGATTACCAATACTATCCCCTTTTATGTATTCCATAATAATTGCCTGTCTATTTTGTATCTTTATCACTTCAAATACGTTTGGAACTGGCAGCCCGCATGAATAAGCATATTTTTGTTTTTTTGCTTCATTCATAGACTCTGTATCTGGAAGATATTCTTTAAATAATTTCACAATCTTATTATCATATAGATAAATTTCCGCTGTATTCCCTTTTGCAATTGGATTACCTAAAACCACTTCATTTCTCCCCTTAACATAAATTAGAATAACATCTTATACTTCTCTTTACATTCACTATAACCCTAGCTAAAACCTTCTTCACGACTATACAAAAAAACTTACCACTTTCCATCCTTAAATAGAAAGCGGTAAGTTTAATTTACTTGGAATATCAGCATGGAGATTTGGTGTATGCAAGATCGTAAATGAATATCCTTGCTGAATAAATGATACTTCATTATGTTTACATTCATATGGAACACTATTTTTCTTCAAGTTATTTTGTATGCGTTGTAAAAATGCTTGATCTGGTGTTCCAAAAGAAACATGTACTTTCGGTGGTAAAGCTTTCATCGCAATCGGAATCCATGGTCGCTGCCACCAAGTTGCGACAATGTATGCAGTGCCACCTATAACAAAGTTAAAAATATCCCCATCTTCCATCGTTTTCATATCTAGATTTGATTTTAACCATTTCGTAAATACAGGTACACTTTTAACGGGAAGACCGATTTCCCTTACATATAAAACGTTTAATGGTGAATGCGGTATTAATACATCTTCTTTAACATAACTATGTGCAATAATTTCGAGAAGATTTCCATCTCCGTCTTTAAAGTATAAATTGAATAGATTATTCTCCTCACCAATTATATTTCCATCTTTCCATTTCACAATGAGTAACCCAGACTTTTCAAGCCATTTTGCTGTTTCATGAAATTTTGAATATGAAATTTCAAAGGCGAAGTGCGCAGGTGCAATTGGCTCATACACTTCTTGAAAACTAATTGTTGTATATGGTGTTACTTCAAATTGAATGTAGGATGCTGTTTCTTTTTTTATTGGAAAAGATAATACGTCCCTATAAACTTGTTTTACCCCTTCTATGGAAAC
Source organism: Bacillus paranthracis (assembly GCF_001883995.1). GTDB lineage: Bacteria > Bacillota > Bacilli > Bacillales > Bacillaceae_G > Bacillus_A > Bacillus_A paranthracis. Next base: position 157,872 of record NZ_MACE01000013.1, read on the forward strand.
AGTTTGTAGTTTTATATCAGAAATATGTGTAATCATTTTACGTCCCCCTATTTCATACTATCTATTCGTATTGTATTACAATTATAAATAGATAAAATCAAACGGAAGGATGGATTTTTCATATAAAAACTACAACTTTAGTATGAATATGTTAGCTTCTTTCATTGCTAGTACAGTAACATTTCAACACCATTATCCTCCATATTTCATTTTTTTGATTAACACTTTACTTATTTTTATTTTTTCAAGTTTCCCCTGCATTGTTCCTATATAAAAAAGCTGCCTTTCCTTAAACGAAAAGCTGCTTTTACAATAAAATACATTAAGATTTTACAGCAATAATCATAAATCTTTTTGAATTCGTACGAATCCCTTTTTCAGAACTATTAACATCAATGAAACTTTGTAAAATAGTAAAATCTTCTGCCTCTTCTCCAAAATTAGGAATAATAGGCGTATGTTTTAATAAGAAAATAAGATCTTCAGGCGTTCTGTAATAATCAGTCACATCATATTCACGTACTTGCACGAGTTCAAATCCTGCACTAATAAGTTCACTCATATACTTTTCTTTTAATATGCCATCTCTTTCACCTAAGCATTGTCCTCGCCCAAATGCTTCCTTAAGATTTAATTTATCATGTTCGCTTACTTGTTGTGTTAAGAAAAAAGCACCTTGTTTCATTACTTTTGCTAACTCAGATGCTATAAACGGTGCGTGACAACTAGAAGCGATATCAAAATGGGCAGGCGGAAACGTTAACGCTTCAGAATTCATTTGAAAAAACTCAACATTTTGTACACCTGATTTTTTAAAATTGGAATGTGCCGTTTCAATCATGCCGTTAGAATTATCAATTCCAATTAACAGTTTAGCTGAAGATGCTATATTAAGTACATTTTCTCCTCCACCTGTACCAACATCAAGTAGGGTGTCTGAAAGTTTACATCTTTCTTTCACTTCCCCGTAAAAGTCCCATGAATCTCCTACAGTTTCACATTTTATTTTACTAAAATCCCATCCATTTACTCTTCCTACTTTATCATAAAAGTTTTTGTACTCTAATTCGTTCATTTTGTATTTTCCCCTCTATTAACGCTTATGCTATTGATTCTTTGTGAAAAAGATCCACCAATTTCCCCTATATATGCCAGCCAATCTTCATAAAACGCTTGAACAGTGCGATATCTTTTATTTTTTTCTTTATGTAGAGCTTTTTTACACATATTATATAATTCTAGTGTGCTCTCCCATTTCTCATAGCTTTTATCATTTTTCCCGCCAATAAAAGCAAAAGCAATTCCGGCTAACACATACACATTCGTTTCGCTTGTAATTTGTGCATGCAGTTCATATTCTTCAGGTGCTTTGAAACGACCTGCTCCCCAAAAATCCTCCCCAACTTTATTGAATACAGGTTTTTTTTGAAAGAAATCAATATCACAGATCGTAAGTTTTGATTGCTCAAAATTATATAAAATACTACCGTCATAAAAATCAACCATGACATATCCTAATGACTCCACATAGGCTGCAAACTCAAAAATTTGTGTCAATATGTTAAGTCTCTCCGTCACTGATAATTGTCTTAGCTTAACAAAAGGCGAATTTGGTGCATGGTGCTTTTCAAACGGTGTAAAGTCCCAATGATTGTGCATGCATTCCCCATCAATCCAATGAAACCTTAAACAAAATCCGTTTTGCATTTGAATAGGATTAATATATGGAACTAGTAAAGGATGTTGAATTTGTTCATACACTTCTTTTGCCTTCATTAATCGTTGGATCGCGTCCTCTATCTTGCCTTTGTATTCTAAATTGCGTGCACCTGCATACTTCAAAAAATAACGTTTTCCATTTTCAATAATACCAAAGCTAATATTTCCTGAATCTTGCTGATCAAACACAGTAAACACTTCTACATCCTTTAACCAATCAAAATTATGCTCCTCAGCCAATGTTAATGGGTATTGATTTTTTCCAATTTTAATATTTATCATGTGCTGCTCCTAGCTTTGAGCGAACGTAGTTGATAGAGGTATGATACGCATACTCAATTTATTTTTACCTCATGCTTGATTTTCTTCTGTTTGTTCATAAAACATCACTCCTTTCAAATAACCGCCCTTAATTACTTTCTATTATATATTATAAAATACAAATTATAAGGAAAATATATTCCATATGCACAAATAGTTTACATAACATTTTTATGGTTTATTTATGTGTGTAATCTACATCTCTCCCCAACCACACATACTATTTAAAACAGTACAGACTGCTTTTACATTCTTCATTTTTATTTCCTCCTTAAAATACATGTAAAAAGTAGGATTAACCAAAAAATTAAAGAATTCTATATATGACAAGTATTGGACGAATTATTTTCAAATTTCTCTATAATAAAGGTGGTATAAACAGTGTGAAACTTACGCAAGAACGTAGCCTTACCGTAAAGACAACTTTTACTAAAGAATACAAGATTTTTATTTTGGGTTTACTCATTTCACGAATTGGGGATTCACTATATACTTTTGCGTTACCTTGGATTGCCTATCAATTAACCGGTTCAGCTGTAATTATGAGTTCTTTATTTGCTATTAACGTATTGCCAATCGTTTTATTTGGCCCTTTAGTTGGTGTAATAATTGATCGTTATGATCGAAAAAAGTTACTTTTGGTAGCGGATATTACTAATATTATTTTAGTAAGTCTTGTTCCAATACTACATTCATTACATCTATTACAAATCTGGCATTTATACATAATTACTTTTATGTTAGCAGTTATGTCCATGCTTTTTGATGTAACAACTGTTACAGTCATTCCGCAAATTGCTGGAGCATCCTTAACGAAGGCCAATTCTTTCTATCAAATGGTTAATCAATTGGCTAGTTTATTTGGTCCAATGATAGCTGGGGTTTTCATTTCTTTTATTGGCGGCTTTCAGATGCTTTGGATTAATGTTCTTTCATTTATTGCAACATTAATTGCTGTGATATTATTACCGTCTATGAAAACCGTAAACAAGAAATGCCAAGATAAAAATACACTTCAAAATGTACTAGCTGATTTGGTTAATGGATGTAAATGGCTCAAAAATGACCGTTTAAATTTAGCTTTATCTTTTCAAGCTATGATTGGAAACTTTGGAGCAAGTGCGGTTTTAGGTGTGTTCATGTATTATTTACTATCCACATTGCAACTTACGCCGGAACAAAGTGGCTTTAATTATTCACTAATTGGAATAGGCGGGCTCTTAGGAAGCTTGATTGCAGTTCCTTTAGAAAAGAGATTGCAACGCGGTCTTCTAATTCCATTACTCCTATTTGTTGGAGTAATTGGTTTAACTTTTGCGCTTTGGAGTAGATATTGGCTTGCTCCCGGAATTGCTTTCGGTATTGCAATGACTTGCAATATTGCATGGAATACAATTGTAGCCACCGTTCGCCAGGAAACAGTTCCATCAAATATGCAAGGGAGAGTTTTAGGGTTTTCACGTGTACTTACACGATTAGCTATGCCACTTGGAGCGTTAGTAGGAGGTATTATTTCAGCTTATAATCCTGTCTTTGTATTTGCTTTAGCTGCTTTTACTAAATTAATTGAAGTCTTTATTGCTTTATATAGTCCGATACGAAAACTATAATAGAAGGAAAGATAACTATGATTGGTTAATTGCAATTACGGATAAGTTTATAAAGAAAAAAGGCATATTATAATGCCTTTTTTCTTTACAATCATTTAACTGGATAACAAACTTCTGTAACCCATTTATTAGCATCCGATTCCATCGCTGGGCTCACATGATAAATATTAAACATTGGACCTGCTAATTCGTAACCCTCTGTCTCAATCCATTTTGCCGCAGCTTCATTTACAGCTGTCATCTGTTCATAACTTCCATTAACTGTTATAGAAGCTACATTAGCTGATTCCACATTTTTAAATGTAACGTCTTTTGTATTTTCGTGCTTCCCTAGAATACTTAGCTGTATTTCTATATCTACATCATTTTCTTTGTATTCACGATCATGGAAAACCGCAATACTATAACTCGGATGGTCAATACTAATATTCTCCATTTGAATTTCTTGCATTAATATACTCCATAAATCACCTTCGCAATTATACGATGGAATAATCTTTCTAACACTAGCTACAGTTCTTTCTGGAATTTCTTTTATTGAAACATGATAATTCATCTCAACAACATCCTCTCTCATCGTTTTCATTGAGTCTTCGAGGAGACGTAATTGTTTTTGGAGGTTATACATGTCTTCTTTAATTTGAACACTACGATTTAAAAATTGCTCTTTTATGCTATCTATATTATCGCATTCTATTATTTCTTTAATAGTTGCAATATTAAATCCCATATCTTTTAATGTTTGAATTTGATTTACTTTCTTTAGCTGTGCTGCTGCATAGTATCGATAACCACTTTGTTCATCGACTTTTACTGGTTGTAATAATTCCACTTTATCGTAGTGTCTCAACATACGTATACTAATGGAAGATAGTTTTGAAAAGTCTCCTATTTTAAACATGATTTCCTCCTATAAATTACATCTACTTCGAAGCTCAATTTTATCTTAAACAATGACATTGTGTGAGAGTCAACCGTTTATAACACTTGAATTATATTTCTTTAATTATTTCCCCTTATACTTTTTTCCTTCTTAAGGCTATACGAATTGATATTAGTCCGTTCACAGCTAATAAAGTTACAATAATACTTGTAACTAAAGCTACGTCTGGCGCAAATATTTTAATCGTCCGCCATGGTGAACTTGTACTATAAGTAAGTAGTGGGATGAATGTAATAGATAATAGTAGCGATAGACCCCCTATAGATAACCAAATTACCTTTTTTACAGTTTTCATATGTTTATACTTTTTAATTAACATAATTGATATTACGAAAAGTATGAGTGTAACTATCAACATAATAATTTGTGTTAATGGTATATTTTTAGGGATATCAACCGGTTCTTCTCCATTCAAAATACTAATAATCCCCTTTTTCAATTCTGATAGTGCGGTTTCTTCTAATACATGATTTTTATTTGTTAAAATCACACCACTCCAGCCACTTTTATTTAAAGTAAATATTTCTGCACGAGCATCGGGCGTTGATCCTGAATGCCAAATCATCGTTTCGCTTTCATTTATATTTGTTGTTCTTAATCCAAAACCATAACTTTTTTCTGAATTTGTTTGATAAAGTGGTGAAAGATAAAGATTCATGTTTTCTTGCTTTAAAAATTGAGGATTTTCTTGGCGATTCAAAAACATAATGAATTGAATCATATCTTCCAAATTCGCGGTAATATAACCATATGGTGCCCCGGCATTATCATAGGACACTACACTTTTTCTTGGTATGCCAAACCACGACTGATAACCTGTTAAATAGCCTTTTTCATATGCAATTTCTTTACTTGCTGCCGCGCCATTCATATTTAACGGCTGAAAAATATACTTTTCCATATATGATGAATATATTTCATTTGTGACTTCTTCAATAAGTGCGCCTAACACAATATAATTTGCATTACTATATTGATATTTTTCACCTGGTGGAGCAGTTACTTTTACATTTAAAAGCTCCATTACATTTTCTTTTAATGCTGTAGAACTTTTGGATTGCTTATCTGATAATGCTAAGCCTTCATATGTGTTGATTCCGCTTGTATGAGTTAGTAGATGTTGGATTGTTATAGTTGAGGATATTTGAGAATCTTTTAGTTTAAACCAAGGGAGATATCGTTGAACTGGATCTTCTAATTTTATTTTTTTATCTTCTATTAATTTCACTATAGCTAAAGCTGTTAAAGATTTACTTATTGAGCCGATTGCAAATGGAGTTTTACTAGTTACCTTTTTTTCAGATTCTCCAGTAACCCCCATCGTTTTTGTGAAGAATACTTCTTTATTATGTACAATTGCAACAGAAGCTCCTGGAATATTCTGTTCATTTATAAATTCTTCAATATACTTATCTAAAGTAGCTTTAATATTTTGCTGAGCATACACTTTTGGATGAACGATACATAATACTAATACATTACAAAGAATACATATTTGGAATAATTTATAGATAGTTTTCTTCATTATACTTTAGATAGCTTTCTTTTTTTATAATTTACTAAACTAATAAATACTACTACAGAGATTGTAAAACTACTCATTATTAATAATGAGTTCCACCATTGATTCTCTGATATACGATATAAAATATTATAATCAAATATAGCTTTACTATTAGTTTGGTTAAATGATTCAGTTAAAAATATTGAAAATGTAGTTTGCGAGATGAGGTAAGTAATAAATGCGATGAATATGCCACGTAAGACAAATGTGTTGTATTTTCCTTTTTCATTTTGAAGTTGTTTCATTTTAACTTGTAAATCAATTTCATTTATTTCTAAAAAATCTTGAACAAATAATTGGGGGGTACCTAAATCATCTATACTATCTTCACCATGTTCACGACATTCTTGAATATGTTCTAATATTTGTCGCTTTATATTTTCCCTTTCTTCTAAACTAATATCGTATTGCTTTAATTCCTTTAGTACGTCTGTTAAAAATTGCTTTTCTTTACCTATCAATCTATTCCTCATTTCAGAAGGTCTCCTTTCAAACCGCTTTTTAATAATGTTTGAATATCCGATTGCAATTCTAACCACTCATTAATTTTCTTCTCAAGACGTATTTTACCGTTTTCATTAATTTCATAATAAATTCTAACTTTACCACTGTCTGTTACTTCTTGATAAGTATTAACCCAATCTTGATTTTTTAACTTAGTTAAAATTGGATAAATACTTCCTACTCCTTTCAATTTTAAATTGTGTACTTCTAGCTCTTTCATAATCTCATAACCATAACTTTTCTTTTTTGACAAAATAGATAATACACACATTTCTAAATGCCCTTTAATTAAACTCGTTCTATCCATAGGATAAATTTAACAGAAATATATACTTCATTCAAGTATATATTTCTGTTAAATGCAAAAAAACAGACAATAAAACAAAAAGATTAACAAACAACAATACCACTCATCAACCATTTTTAATCTTAACAATTATTTTTACAATATAATAATTACATAATTAATATAACTTTTAACGTTATTACCCTCTTACTTCAAGAACCTTACCTTATCTTTATATATTTCAAACCATTGTTGCCATTTATCTTTAGAAAATTCTTTTTCTTCTCCTTCTAGAACGGCAGAAAAAAGATCTAAACAAATATGCCAACCAGCTATATCTTTCGGTGTATGATCAGTTAATTCGTGAATATATTCTTGGAGAAGTAAAAGGGTTCCATTATCCTCTTTATGTATTTCAAATCGGACCCGATCTTTATCCCAAGTAAATTCAAGCACTGAGTTTTGTTGACACTCTATAATATCAATATTTATAAATGAACCATCCATCATGTCGAACTTTATTACACCATTTGTTTTAAGGCTTTCAATCTGCAAATTGGACATCCATTTTTTTAACTTACTATTTTCTGTTAAAACTGACCAAACTTCTTCTATCGAATATGAAAAATGACGTTCAAATTTTACAATATATCCATTAGTTAGTTTCCCGATTTCAGCTATCATATTGATTGCCCCTATATAGAATGTATGTTCTTAATTTATTTTACACGAATATAAATATAAAATAAATCTTTATATAAACGAAGTAGTAATTAAAAGTTAAACGTGATGAGAAAAACTTTAATCTTTTCTAAATCAATTTAAATAATCTTGAAAAATAAATATCATTTATGCACGTTTCTTCCCAAAATATAGACTTACGCTCAAATAAAAAGAGCCGCATTTGCGACTCATAAATTTATAGAATTACTCCTGTTTTTGTTGAATGATTTACCGCTTAATCGCATCAACAATTAACGATGGAAAACCAAGTTTATCACCTTTATTTCTAGAATCATACCTTTTCGAACGGAAAATAACACCGTCGTTTGCATCCCATTCATTATAATAAAACTGACCATTTTCATCACAATATTCAAGTAAAACTACCTCAAATCCAGCAGTTTCAAACATTTTCGTTAGTGTTTTATAGGTATGGACAATTTTATGACTTGCTGCTGGGTGATCTTTTGGGCCAGGTCCACCTATTTGAACTATCTTTTGGTACGCCTCATCTCGGAAAAATGCATCAGGAACACCGCACCGAATATGGCCCTCTTGCTTTAAAAATTCATAGCAAATTTCAGCAGCTCTTACACCTTCTTCAAACGAATAAGCTGTACTATCTACTTTTATATTTTTCTAAATTTGCGAACTAAAGTGAACACTATACCTGCAAAAACCATCCATAAGCCCATTGTTGTACTATTAGTTGTACTGCCCCCCGTGTTTGGAAGCTCTTTATATGTAGATTCTTTTTTATCAGAATTACTGTTGTTTTGGATATTACCGTTATTACTGTTATTAGTACTACCTTTAGCTTTGCTAGCGTCTGTATCCTTCACTAATACTTTTTGTATGGCATGTACCTTATTACCTACAGAATCTGTGACACTATATATTATTTCAAAAGTACCAACTTTAGTGGTATCTCCAATATCTTTATATACTACTTTAGAAGTAAGATCACCATCTTCTTTATCCGTAGCTGATACACCTACCATTGGATTGAATTCATCTCCCTTAGTAATTGTAGTTGTAGAAGGTACTTTTAGTATTGGTATGTCATTCTTAACTTCTTCTCTACCTGTGACTGTTACAGTTTGTTTCGCAATTTCTTCATGGCCTTTAGAATTTGTAACTGTATACGTTACTATGTAAGTACCGACTTTAGAGGTATCTACTTCCCCCTCAACTTTTACTTTAGAAGTAAGATCGCCGTCTTCTTTATCAATAGCTTTTACTTTTGCCATCGGATCGAATGATTCTCCTACAGTAATTGTCGTTGCAATAGGAACTGTTAATGTAGGTTTTAGATCTGATGTTTCTCCATCCCTCTCTACAATTACGGTCTGTGTTACCGTTGCTTTCCCACCTTGAGAATCAACGACAGAGTAATCCACAATGTATTTGCCTGGTTTAGAAGTGTCTACATCACCTTTATGTTCTACTCGATTTGTTAAATCACCATCTTCTTTATCAATAGCTTTTATATTGCTCATTGGGTCAAACTTATCACCGACACGTAGTGTAATTGTTGGCGGTACTGTTAGCTCTGGGACTTGGTTTGCCTCAGTTTTTTCGTTTTCTTTCACTGTTCCTTTAATTTTTGCTGCATCAAAAGCTTTTTGGACCGTTTCAACCTCAATGGAATTTGCCCCATATTTATTTGTTGCAACTTTAAGACACGCTAATCTTAATTCAGAGAAATTAGAAGTCATGTTCAATTCATCAGTATTTGCATAATAGAAAATATCAAACATTTTATCTTCACCAATACCATTTACAGTTACACCGTTATGAGTGCCACCTTGTGCAATTAAATACGCGACTTTATTAATAATACTTGAGTTGAAATGAACGCCCTCATTATCCTCTCCGTTTAAATCACTGTATTTGCTATAATCATCTGGATACGGTACTCCATTAAAAAATTTGACTGAAGATGGATTTTTCATATTACGGAGAACTGATCCACTTTGTTCTCCTATTGTCCAATTAAATTCCCCATTATTTATATATTTCTCAATAGCCGTTCCCATAATATCAGATAACGCCTCATTAATTGCTCCAGATTCTCCAAAAAATTCAAGATTAGATTCACTAGATGTAACCGCATGTGTAAATTCGTGACCCGCTATGTCAAACGATCTAACCATTGGATCACCATATATAAGCATACTAACATTGTTAATATTAGCGCTAAATGCATTCCCCCAATTTTTAGGATCACTTGTTTCTCCAGAATCCCATGCATGTACAACTGAAACTACTTTTTTCCCTTTATTATCAAAACTATTACGCTTATATTTGTCTTTATAAAAATCATATACGTTTGTCGCTAAGAAATGAGCACTTACCGCTTTTGGGTCATTAAATGTTGTTGATGTGCTAGTTGTTAATATACCAGGATAATATTTTTCTTCAAAAGTAATATCTCTATAATTTACATCATACGTCTCAATTCCTTGCCCTCTTGTATAATCAGCAAGCGCATATTTCCCGTTACTTTGTTCAGAAATACCGAATGTACGAGTTATTCCTAAATCATCTTTTCCAGTCCCGGTTAATGATTTAAAATTACTTTTTTTACTCTCCTGAATAGCTTCAACACGCTCTTCATTTACTTTTAAATCTGACTCTTGCACCATATTTTTCAACATATCACCACTATGAGCATCCACTAAATAAGTTCCAGATACATAGTTTGGTGTGGCAGCTGCAAATGTAACTTGATATGCATTTGTAGCTTGCCCACGATTTTCATCAACAAAAATAACTTCCTTAACTTCTGCCTCAGAAATAAATTGAATATCATTTCCGTACTTCGTATAAATATATTGTTTTGCTTCTTCTTTTGATAAATTAATAGGATTCTTTAAATCTTCTTTTTCTAAGTTTTGTGCACTTTCCCCTGAAACACTTTTAATAATACCCTTTTTATCTACATGAGCAGTCAATTGGTGTCCGTATACTTCTTTACCTTCATATATTTGTTGCATACGAACAAGTGTAGTCCCATCATATGAACCACGTTTTTGAAGAACCTTGTAATCTACCCCTTTGTCTCCACTAACTTGTTTTGGAGACAAAGCATGTTCCGTCTTTTCCTTAAGTGCATCTTTCACTACGTTCTCTGGCGTTTTTTGTGATGGTTTTGTAAGTTCACCTGTACGGAACGAATCCTCTTGAATATCAACTTGCATTTGATCCGTTTCCTCCGCATAACCTTGCTCGTATGGTACTATGCTTGTCAAAGCTAATCCTGTTGTTAATGCAACTATAGCTATTTCTTTTTTATTTTTCATGTTATTTCCCTCTTATGATTTCCTAAAATATGAAATTACTAAAATTTATACAATCTATTTCTAATGTAAAAAGATGACTTCTGTAATCAACAAAAGTCACCTCTTCAATATGTAATACCCCTAATATATTTTTAATGCATAATTTCTATATAAAACAGAAAAAGCATTCATTAACGAGCATTTTGCATTACTTTTATTAGATCATTTATATTTTCAACTTTCTGCTGAAACTGATCAAATCTACTATGTAACAATGAAGGATTCTTATCTTCAGTTGAAATAACTTTTTTTAACTCCTGTTCTAATATATCATATGTATCAAAGAAATTATCAAATTCTACACTTACAAGCTCTTCATTTTCACGATAAAATCTTTTTGTTTCTATATAAGTCATGTATGATTTATTTAAAAAACCTAATGAAATTAAATATTTAGAAGTGTTTTCTTGATAAATAGCAATATCGCATGCTATTTTCATATCAGAATAAGTTCTTTGAACGAAAGAATGCAATTCAAAAATCTTAAACTTTAATCCATTATTCATTTCATCCCCTCCATCCTATCTATTCTACATAAAAAAAGAATATTATACAAAGTAAAATATCAATATAGTACAAAAATAAAAAGCGAAAGAATAAATTCTCCCGCTTATTATATCAATAAATACATTTCATATTGTGCTAAAGAATTCTTTTCAAATCCAGTTTTCTTTAAAAACCCTTCTAGTAAATTGTTATTTGGAAATCCAATTGATAAACTTTCTAAATTCAACTCACCTCTTGCTACTTGTAATAATTTTGATCCAATACTACGATTTCTATACTCTTTGTCTATGAAAATAAAACTAATTTTACCTTGTTCATTTATACATATAGCACCTTTTAACTCATTATTGACATATGCGCCGTAAAATGAATTATTTGTTTTTTCAATATAGTCCATATCATTTTGCCAATTTATATGGAAGTGTAACCATTTCTGAATTTCAACTTTAAAAGCAGGGAATTCTAATTGTTTTACTTCAATTCCTTTACATTCTTTATGTATTATTTTAGTCATATCTTTTAAATTATAATAAGATAGATCGTACACTTTTTCATAGCCTAATTTATTATAAAAACGAATCGCTCGGTCATTACCTACAATGACTTCAAGAAAAAGTTGCTTACACTCATTTTGAAGCGCCTCTTCTTTATGCAGTTCAAATAACATTTGACTCACACCAACACCACGATAATTCGGATGAACCGCTAATGTACCGCAGCGCATTGTTTTTATATTTTCATAATCCTTTATCCCACCAAGTATTACACCAACTGGCTTGTCACCGTCTAAAGAAAGAAACGAGTGTTCTAACGAATTCCCTTCTGCTCCAAAAAATCTTTTTATAAAATCTTCTTTTGAAACTTCCATCTTAATAATATAATCTGAAAACCCATCCCTAAAAGCTTCATACACTAAATCTATATTTACTTCACTGCATCTTTTGTATTGAATCATATAAAATTATCCCCCACTTACTCGTGTTAAACTTAACATACAAATACATAAAATGTACTAGCTCCACTCTACCCATCATTCTTTAATTTTTAATCCTACCATTTAATTTGAAATAAACGGGCACTTCCCTACATATCTGTCACTATTAATTTATTTTATAACAAATGGTGCAATATCACTATTTTGAATTTTGATTCCTGGCATATCTACTAAACTCTCGTTTATACGTCCAATACCATTTCCCTCTATAACAAATGGTAATCTAACAATTGTCCAATCTACTTTACTACTTTGGATAATTTGTAATTCTTTATATTTATCTTGCATCATTTTTGGTAAAAACAATTTAAACAAAGTAGCTCCTATTTTATTTACAATTCTCTTCTGATCTCCCGTAACATTTAAAGAACCTCCGGAAATTACAATATATCTTTTTATTTTAAACTCCTTCATCGCTTCTAAAATATGCTTCGTTACTGTACTAAAAATGTAAGATTCATTTTTCGGTTGACCTACCGCATTAATTACAGCACTACAACCTTGAAGTAAGTCTTGTATCGTTAAAAAGTTACGTGCATCCCCAATAATAGTCTCTATATTTTTATTTATTTTCTCTGTATTTGTAGAGTTTCTCGTTAATATTTTTACTTGATATCCCTTTTCTAACGCTTCATTTACAAGAATTTTTTCGGCTTTTCCGTTCGCACCTAAAATAGCTATTTTATTTGTACTTCCAATATTAAGCCCCTCTTACTATCTATGATTTACTACATTGATCTCATACACATGTAAAAAAGCAATTAAATGCTCGCAAGCTCGTTCACATGCTAACATTTTAAATATTTTTTGTTCCTCTTTCGTTTTATCATTTGCTTGATCTGAAGCAGCTTTTAAACATAAAAAAGGCTTCTTATTGATTTGACATACATAAGCAAATGCTGCGACCTCTTGATCAACTGCCAATGCTCCGTATACAGTATGCAGTAAATATCTCATTTCCGAACTACGGATACGTTGATCTCCAGATAAAAATGTACCAAAATGAATCGGATCATAAGATCGTATCTTTTTTATTCTTCTTACAAGTGATTTTGTTGTTTCGATAGGTGCCGTTCTACCATTATATAAGTTAAAAACATCTTCGCCTGAACCAGCAGCAGTAACATCGTGTTGTATTGTGCTTAGTGCAACTACAATATGACCATTTTTTACTTTGTTTGATAGACTTCCGCATATTCCTGTCATAAATAACTCATCAGGCTGAAACTCACTAATTAGTAATTGTACACAACTAGCACAACTAACCTTGCCAACACCAGTTATAACTGAAATAATTTCCAGATCATTTATAGTATGAAAATGAAATTCCCAAGCTGCTCTTTTTTCAATGCGTTCACTTGGATAAGATTGATGCAAATACGTAAGTTCAGGTTCCCAAGCGGCTACGATTGCAATACGTTTCATTACAAACTTCACTTCCCTCACTGTCATTTAAATAATTTATCTACGCTTTCTCTTTTATAATCTGGAATCCACTCTTTATATTTCTCATATAAATTTCGTATTGTTTCTTTATTCTTCGAAATTACTTCACTTCCTCTATCATCATACATAAACATGATAATATCTTTTGTTGCATTTATGAGAAATACATCTGGATAAGAAATTTCTTTTTTTGCGTCCTAAACGAGGATAAAGACCTGGTAAATCTTCATGATTCGCCGCTTTAATAAGTCGTTTATACTTTATATCACCAGCGAAATATTTTAATGAAAATTGATATGTACAATACAAGTCAGTTTCTTCATTTTCAAATAAAAAAGTATTGTTTCTTGTCTTGTATGATATTTTAAATCTCTTTTTGAATAAATAGACTATATATTTATTTTCTGTGGATTTTTTATATTTCCCTTTTTAAGTCAATAAACATTTGCTATTAAAAACACTTTATCTTCTTTTGAAAATATATCTTCAAATAAGTGTTTATTATATGTATGGTACTAATGTAACCCCAGTAAATATTTCATTCATATATTCTTTTAACTGTATTTTATATTCTTTCTACTCTACAATTTCTTTTAACTGCCAATATGCATCTTCTAGCCAAGGGTGTAATACTTTCAACGTATCTTTTCTATCCCACAAATATGAAATATATGCAAAAGCTGCATGTTCTAAAGATTTTTCTAACCCCTTTTTTACTTCTACTAAGTATGGTGGTGTCCCATTTTGATCCCATTCTATTTTATCAGCAACAAATAACACTAAATCCATCTTCGTTGCATGTTTACGCAGTGTGGTATGGCAACAAATTGCATCTAAAGTCTCTTCATCATGCACTTTAAATATCTCTTTTGCGATTACTCTCGAAAGTTTTTGATGAATAATCATTGGGAATTTTCGTTCTTCTTCTAATATCTCTATTCCAAATTCTTCAGCAACTACAATCCGTACTTCATTTGGAAAAATTGCACTAATATCATGTAAATATCCCGCAATCGCTGCTTTTTCTTCATCTTCATAAAACATTTTTGCAATTTTCCTCGCCTCATTTGCTACACGAATTGAATGTTTATATGTAGGCTTCTGATTATATTTTAATAAAAAATCTTTAATATCATTTTCTATTTTTCTAGTTGGAGAAAATGAATATATCTCCTTATATAACATAGTAAATCCTCCTTAAAACTAACTTTCAATATAATATATAATCTTAATATCCTTGTGTTTTGTATTCGTTATAAATGTTGTAATCCCTTTTTTAATACGTTACATGAAATTTTATACAGAATCATCGCTACAAGTACATAAATGTTTGATATTATAGTAATATTAATGATTTGTAAGGAAAGGAACTACATAATGAATAAAAATATATTAATTATTGATGACGATAAAGAAATTGTTGAATTACTTGCTGTTTATTTGCGAAATGAAGGCTATAACATTTATAAAGCATATGATGGCGATGAAGCATTACAAATGATTTCTACATATGAAGTTGACCTTATGATTTTGGATATTATGATGCCAAAACGAAATGGATTGGAAGTTTGCCAAGAAGTTCGTGAAAATAATACTGTACCTATTCTTATGCTGAGTGCAAAAGCAGAAGATATGGATAAAATATTAGGACTTATGACAGGCGCCGATGATTATATGATTAAACCATTTAATCCATTAGAATTAGTAGCTAGAGTGAAAGCTTTGCTTCGACGATCATCTTTCCAAAATGCCACTTCCCAAAAGAATGAAGATGGTATGATTCGCATTCGTTCTGCTGAAATACACAAACATAATCATACTGTTAAAGTAAATGGCGAATATATTAAGCTTACATCTATTGAATTTGATATTTTATATTTACTTGCGAGTAATACAGGAAGAGTATTTAGTTCTGAAGAAATATTTGAACGTGTTTGGAATGAAGATGGTTATGGTTCAAATAAAACTGTAATGGTCCACATTAGTAATTTACGAGATAAGCTTGAAACAGGAATGAATGGAGAAAAATTTATTCATACTGTTTGGGGAGTAGGCTACAAAATTGAGAAATGAAGCATTTGATATATTAAAAGATATCCCGAAATGGAAACTTATTTTTTGGCTCTTATTAGCTATCACACTCACTCCTATTACTGAATTAATTATATATCGCCTCGTTACGAGTGTAATTGAGAGTTCGCTTACGTTAAGCGAACTTGGTAAAGAATTCATTAGAATTTTTGGTTATGAAAAATATAAAGGAATAAAAGAATCTCTATGGATGATGATTGTCTCTTATTTATTTTTATTTTCTATTTTCTCATCCTACCTATACATTTTTTATCGTCATGAAAGAAAGCTTTACTATGAAACTTGTATAAAAAAAATGATAGAAGAGATTCGCTATATTGCAAATGGAAACTTCAATCATAAAGTTTCTATCGTAAACCATAATTATCTAGAAGAGTTAGCAAGCGGGGTTAATCAAATTGTTGAACAATTGAAAGTCTCGATTGATGAAGAAAGACAGGCAGAACAAGCAAAAAGTGAGCTTATTACAAATGTATCGCACGATTTACGCACTCCTCTTACCTCTATAGTTGGATACGTGAATTTAATCCACCATGATAATTATAGAGATGAAGTAGAATTACGGCATTATATACAAGTCATTTACGATAAAGTAACTCGTCTTAATGCATTAATGAATGATTTGTTTGAATATACACGTGTTCAAAATAAAGAATTAAGTTTATATTCTGTCCCTATTGATATTGTAGAACTTCTCGGACAATTAACCGTTCAATTTCGAATACAGCTTCAAGAGGCTAATATTGATTGTCGCCCCTTTTTCCCATCAAAGAAGTTAATGGTATTAGCTGATGGAGACAAATTAGTACGCGTATTTGAAAATCTAATTATTAATGCTATCGCTTACGGTAACGATGGTGATTATATTGATATTACTGCTTATGAAAGTAATAATATGATCGCAATCGATATAACCAATTACGGCCAACCTATTCCAAGTACCGATTTACCTCATATTTTCGAACGTTTTTATCGCGTTGAGAAATCGCGCTCTACAAACACTGGTGGATCTGGACTCGGATTGGCAATTGCAAAGAGTATTGTCGAATTGCATAAAGGAACAATTGAAGTGTATAGTGATGACAAAAAAACAACATTCACTGTAAAACTACAACCATATAAATGTTAATACAGCTTAATTTTAGGTCCAATTTCTTACGATATAAGAAATTGGACCTTTTATTTTCCAGTAACATCCAAAATTTAATAATCCTTTATAATTCTTTAGAAATTCTTTACCTTTTCTTTCTTCCTAATTAAGCATTCCTTTTTACAATATTATTATCGATGTCATAATAGGAGGATCGCTTATGCAATTCTTAAAAAAATTCACAATTTTATTATTATCTTTTGTTATTACTGCACTTATCGTTTTATATTTTTATCTTTATGTAAATGGCCCAATTATTCAAGCTAAATCAGCTATTTTAATAGATGCTCATTCAGGTGAAGTTGTTTATACAAAAAATGAAGAAACTCCTATACAATCGGCTACTTTATCTAAATTAATGACTGAATATATCACACTGGAACAACTAAATGAAGGAACTATACAGTTAGATGAAGTAGTAAAAATAAGTAACGAAGTTTTCCGAGCAGAAACGAGTCCTATACAAGTAACTTCGAAAGATAAAACGACGGTTCGTGATTTACTACATGCATTGTTACTAACAGGCAATAATCGTTCCGCACTTGCCCTTGCAGAACATATCGCTGGAAACGAAGATAAATTCACACAGTTAATGAATGAAAAAGCAAAACACCTAAAGTTATCACAATCATCTCCGTTTCTAAACGCTACTGGAATGAATAACGATACAAATAAACTTTCAACTACAACAGCAATTGAAGTTGCTAAACTAGCAACACAATTAGTAACAGACTTTCCAGATGTACTGAACGTTACAAAACTAACCTCTTACCAGTTCACCTTCAAAGATACGAAAGTTTTCAACACCAATAAAATGATATATTCCCTTAATAAAAACATTAAACACCAAGGTGTTGATGGCTTACAAACTAGTTTTTCAACTAATGGTAATTATAGTTTTGTCAGTACAGCAAAACGAGGAGATACTAGACTTATTTCAGTAATATTAGGCGCCGATAATGAAAACAGCACTTTTATTGAAACTAAAAAATTACTACAGTACGGCTTTGATCCCTCCTCGTACTCTGCACTCCAAGCATTTAAAGATGCTGTTACATCTTGGACAGTTTTGCTTCAGTTTAAAAATTTGATCATACAAACATTGTTGATTTTCTTTATTATTACAATTTTAATGTTTTTACATATACGTCAGAAAAAATCCGAGGATTTTAATTAAGAAATCTTCTTATATATATAAAACGGCTTGCATTTACAGTGCAAGCCGTTTTTTAAATTTATAGTCCTCTCCCAATTAAATTTGCTGAAACAGGCCGAAGATTTAACTCCCTTGCCCATATAGATAGCTGACCGATATGGTGAATTTCATGTACAATTACGTGCCTTAAGATCTCACCATATGTATATGTTTTATCTGTCCACGAAGCTTTTAATATTTTACATTCTAAGTTAGCTGACCATACTTGTAAAAAATCTTCTAATTCTCTTTTATATAAATCAGATAACGCTTTCACTTTTTGGATAGATTGATACTCTTTAAACTGCGGTGCACCATCTTCTTTTTCTTGAAGGGCATTAATCCAACTATACTCAACATCTACAATATGAAATAATGTTTCTAAAATACTTCCAACACCACCAATACGCTTACGGAGTAATTCTTCCTTTGAAAGTTGCTCACACCACTTAAACCAATCATCTCTTACTTGCCAATTGTATTGAAATAAATTATACACATTTATCTCTCCTCTACCTCAATTATCCATTTAACAGCATCTATAATATAATGAGGCTCATCTTTTTGAATATAGTGACCACTTTGTTCTGCGATTACAAATGTATGATTGTTTGATAAGCGTAATAATTCTTCTTGCAATTGTAACCACTTCATTTGTGCTTCTTGCGAATAATAGGCTTTTTTACCAGCAACTAATACGGCAAGTGGAATATTTCTCATTGACTGACAATGTTTATTTGCTTCACTTAGACTAAACATAAACTCTTCATAAGAACTTTCATATACAAACTGTTTATAGTAAGCTTCCTGAAATTCCAGTGACATGATTGGCAAAAAATCTTCTTTATAATTTTCCGGTGTCGAATCAACCAAAACGATTCCAGACATATCTTCGGGATAAAAATTCGCAAATAAACGTGCATTTATACCACCAAAAGAATGTCCTACAAAAATATAAGGTGGTTTCAGTTGCAATTGCTCTAAGCAACTTCTTAAGTCTTTTATCATTTCAGAACTAATACGTCGTTTGGAACTAACCCCACTTTTCCCCAATCCAGCTCGATCATATGTAAGTACAGTCCCAAATTCAGTCATCCCTTCAACAATATGATCCCATGCCTTTGAATAATCACCATAACCTGATTCCATTATAATAACTGGCTGCAACTTCTTTCCTTGAAATACTTTTGAATACATTTTAAAATCATCAACTTGTACATATTCCTCTATACATTTAACCATGAACGATCACTTCTCTCCGATAAAGTTCTTCTTCAATTTGATTAATTATTTCATCTATAGATAAAGCTCCATCCAAAACAATATCTGAATTTGGCTTTACAGTATGAAGCGCCTCCAAATAGGCTTTTCTAGCATATGTTATATAATGCTTTAAATCATTATGTATTTCACTCATTGCATCTTCTTTAAAATCTCGCAAAATTCTTCTAGCCATCGCAATATCTAAAGGTGTATCGATAAATATGGTTACATCAATGAATTGTCGCATTTCACTATTTAAGTATGCAAAAGGATAATCTAAAAT
Organism: Bacillus paranthracis; assembly: GCF_001883995.1. Classification (GTDB taxonomy): domain Bacteria; phylum Bacillota; class Bacilli; order Bacillales; family Bacillaceae_G; genus Bacillus_A; species Bacillus_A paranthracis. The sequence goes on from NZ_MACE01000013.1 coordinate 177,815, forward strand.
AATATAATCTACATTACTATCTCGTATAAGATGCTGAATATCCTTAATTAATGGTGTGAGTACCCATTCATTATAATTTGCTCCATCATCAATCCATTTACAAATATCTGCAGGACAATTATCAAAGGTGTAGCTATCAAAATATAGCGCTTTTGAATTCATTAACTTATGAGTTAACCCTTCTGTAACAGTAGTTTTACCTCCTCCTGAAACAGCTGCAATTGTAATGATTTTCGTCTTTTTATTCATCATTTTCCCCCAATCCCCTTTTAATTAACATAATTATAGAAAACAATTATATTTTAGCTCTCCATTCATATTCTAACATACTCATTTCCCATAAATTCCAATACGTTTCCCCTACTTTTTTTGAATCCCTTAATAAACCTTCTTTTACAAATCCTATTTTTTCATAACAAGAAATGGCGGACGTATTAAAATCATAAACACCAAGTGTTACTCTATGTAGTTTTAATTCTTCAAATGCAATATGAAGTACTGCTTTCATCATATGTTTCCCTATAGAACGTCCTCGCATTTTCGTATCACCAACTAGTACTTTTCCAATTCTTGCAGATTTATTTATATTGTCTATTTGTCCAAGTGAAATATGACCAATTACTTCTTTGCTCTCTTCATCTATTACTTTGAATGCAAGTGTATTTGTACTTTCTATATATTGTTCTAATTGCTGATCATTTAAAGGATATGTAAATGCATTTCCTGACCATTGTATTAAAAATTCTTCGGAATCAATCCAATTTATTAATTGTTTGAAATCGGATCTTTTTAAGGATTCTAATTTAATCAACTCCATTCTCCTTTCATACACCATTCTATATATCCTCAAACTTATTTCTATATATAGAATATATTCTCCTTTTATACGAAATGAAAATAAAGCCATTCATAAGAATGGCTTTACAAAAAACATAACCTAATTATGCTATGTTTCCTATGTTAACAATGGTTCAATCGCTTCAATTTTACAAACTGAAATAATTACTGTAACTACGCCAGCACTATTAGCAAGCTTTACAACATCACAAGTAACTGAAGAAACAGTTCCTGCATAATTATTAGTTCCTGTTGTAATACGCACTGATCTGTTTACTAACTTTCTCAGCTCATCTCTAATTCCTTGTACACAGCAACAGTCACATGCCTTATTTTGCTCTTCATGTTCTTTTTTACACTCTTCAAAAACATCCCAACAATCATCCTGTTTGCCTGAACACTGTTTACATGAACACTTTTTTCTAGAATTACTATAACGAGATCCCAAAATCTCACCCCCTAGTCATTTCTATTAATATAGTATGTCCACTAGCTTCAAAGTGTATGAGGCAAAAACATAGAAAAGAAAAAACAAACTTTTGTACTAAATCTTTTTATTTTAATTAAAAACTAATCCATTACCGTTTCTACCTTTAATTTAAACCCTTCATTTATGTACAATTCCCAAAAAAATCTCTTTAGTAATTGTATTTAAAAATTTTAAACTGGCCTCCAATAATTTGACGCCAGTATGTATCTATAGAAAATATGAGTTAAAGCTATTTTTTTAGAAAGATCTATCAAATTACTATTTAAATCTACTTCAAAACTTTCTTTCTATTACCAAAAAATATTCTATCTATTTGTTGTAATTTTTCCGCATTTACCGTTTCAAAAGTTATCCTATTTACATTTACTATTATTAATAAGTAGCATAGGAGGTGTAAATAGAATGTCTTGTATTGTTACAGGTTTAACACAGCCTCTTTGTTTAACGCTTGTTTATAATGTTTCATCGGGTATACTAATATCTTCTACTGTTGATTGTGGAAGTTGTACTCTAGAAACGGAATTCGATTATACTAGTAAGAATCTAGTTATTAGAGTGCCATTTACTGGTGAAGGTACTCTTATATTCAATGACAAATTCCAGGCAAGTTGCGTTACAACGAATTTAACTCAACCTTAGTCCAAGTAATTTTTCAGAGGAAATAGAAGTATAACTTCTACTTCCTCTCTCACCCTCCTAAATTAATAAACAAAACCTAAACTTTTTTTCCATATTAAATTTACAATTTAAAACATGTTGTACAATATTTTTTATTTCTACACTTTAACCTAATTTATTAACTCTTCCCCAAAATCGAACCCCCCTACATTTCATTTCCTATTAATAGAAAAGGAGGTTAAAATACAATGCCTTGTGTTTTACCAGGATTAACTCAGCCAGTTTGCTTAACCATTGTTTACAATATTTTATCTGGCACACTAATATCTTCTTCGATCAATTGCGGCGAATGTGAACAGGAAATTGGATTTGATTATATGAGTAAGAACCTAACAATTAAAATGCCATTCACCGTTGAAGGCTCAATTACATTTAATGATAAGTTTTTAGCTAGTTGCATTACAACGAACATAACTCAACCTTAATTAGATTTATAAATTTTTAAGAGAAGTGGAATTCCCTTTATATTAGTCATTTTAGACATACAAAATACTTAAAAAGTTAGATATATAAACCGCCTCATTGTTTAACTTCCATCTTCCGTTTCCTCACTTTTCTACCTTAATATTTCCACTCTTCTTTTTATCTTCTACTCTTCACTTATATTAGTAAATACAAAAATGAGCTCTAATTAAATAGAGCTCATTCCGAGTTTTATAATTTACTAGACTGCAACCCCTGAATAAACGGAACTACCTCAGGATTCACAAGTGACGATAAATCACCTAATTCTTTCCCTAAATAAGCAGCTTTAATGACACGTCGCATTACTTTAGAATTACGCGTTTTCGGTAAATCTTCTACAATGTGAATATCTTTTGGACATAATGCTTTTCCAATATGAGAGTTTACTAAACTCATTAATTCTTTCTTTAATTCACCTGAGAATGTTACATTGTCTCTTAATACTACAAAACAATGACAAACTTCACCTTTTACATCATCTGGTACACCAATCGCAGCAGCTTCTATGACATCATTATGCTTCACAAGAATAGATTCATATTCAGCAGGTCCAATGCGTTTTCCAGCAATGTTTAGCGTATCATCTGAGCGTCCTGTAATAATATATTGTTCACCATCATAAACAACCCAGTCACCATGAACCCACTTATTTTCAAAACGTGACCAATATGTGTTCACATAACGCTCATCATCTTCCCAGAAACTTTTCGTCATACCAACCCAAGGTTTCTCTAAACATAATTCTCCAACTTCATCACGAATCGGATTGCCCTGATCATCGAGCACAACCGCTGCCATTCCTGGTAAAGAAGCGTTAAAGCTAATCGGTGCAATTGGTTTAATAAGGACGTTTCCGAAAATCCCACCAGAAATTTCAGTCCCGCCTGAATAGTTACAAATTGGTACATTACTTTTTCCAACCGTTTCAAATAGCCACATCCAAGGATCTGGATTCCAAGGCTCACCTGTTGAGGCGAATACTTCTAAACTCTTAAGCGAATGTTTATTTACATACTCATCACCTTTTGCCATTAACGCACGAATTAATGTTGGTGATATACCGAGATGTGTAATTTTATATTTATCAACTGTCTCCCATAAACGATCTGCCTCTGGGAAGTCCGGAACACCTTCATACATAACCATCGTTGCTCCATTAATAAGAGAACCGAATAGTAAAAATGGTCCCATCATCCATCCCATATCTGTTACCCATAATACGCGGTCACCTTGTTTAATATTCATTCCGAACCCCGCATCAAAAGCTGCCTTTAAGGGAAATCCAGCATGAGTATGTACTGTCCCTTTCGGTTTTCCAGTTGTACCTGATGTATAAATGAGCATTAATGGATCATCACTATGCATTTCTTCAGCATGTACAAATGGCTTTTCTTTTTCTAACGTACTCCATGAGAAATCATAATTATGCGGTGTAAAATCATTTCCTGCATGACGCACGATAACAACTTTTTCAACAGTTGGACAATGCTCACAAGCCTTATCTACTTCGTCTTTTAATGAAACAACTTTACCTCGGCGTGAAAAACCATCTGCAGTAATAATCATTTTAGATCCTGCCGCTTGCACGCGTGTCATGACTGCATCAGACGCAAATCCTGAGAATATTGGTGAAATAATTGCTCCGATTTTCATTACAGCTAGCATCGCAACAACTGTTTCTGGAATCATCGGCATATAAATTGTGACACGGTCACCTTTTTCAATACCCGCATGTTTCAAACCGTTTGCAACGCGACTTACCCAGCTATCAAGCTCTTCATATGTAAATGATTTTGAAGTTCCATTTTCCCCTTCATACTGAAGTGCTGGTTGTGTTCTTGTTTCATCGTCTGCAAGCCAGCGTGATAAAACCGATTCTACAACATTACATGTTCCGCCATTATACCACTGTGCAAACGGCGTACCATTTTCTAAATCTAGCACTTCTGTATAAGGTTTCATCCATTGATAGCCAACTGCTTTCTCAGCTTCTCCCCAAAACCAAGCTGTTTCTTCGATTGACTTTTTATAAAACGTTTCATAATCTTCATAGCCCAATGATTTCATCCAACCATATAAACGCGTTTTTTCTTTATACTCTTCTGTTGGAAACCAAACTGCTTGTTTCAATGTTTTCCCCTCCTTGACTTTTTGAGCAAGAAAGCCCTAAATAGGGCTTTTAAACTGGATAAACCGGATGTTTACGATCCGTAAATACTTGATATTTACTCATATACATTTCGAATCGTCCTTTTAACTCTTCTCTTAAATTGTTTGGATGAACAATACCATCAATGACCATCTCTGATGCTAAATGGTAAATATCAATATCCTTCTTATACTCTTCGCGTTTTTCAGCAATGAAGCTATCACGCTCTTCTTCTGGTAAAGCTGCAATCTTATTTGCATATACAGCATTGACCGCGGCTTCTGGACCCATTACCGCAATAGAAGCTGTCGGTAATGCTAGGCAGCAATCTGGCTCAAAGGCTGGACCTGCCATCGCATATAAACCAGCACCATATGCTTTACGAACAACGATAGAAATTTTCGGTACAGTTGCTTCACTCATTGCGGAAATCATTTTTGCACCGTGACGAATAATACCAGCACGTTCTACTTTTGTACCAATCATAAATCCAGGTACATCTGCAAGGAACAATAACGGAATATGATATGCATCGCATAAATTAATAAACTTCGCTGCTTTATCAGCTGAATCGTGGAATAATACGCCGCCTTTCATTCGCGGTTGATTTGCAATAATACCTACTGGCTTACCATCAATACGTGCTAAACCTGTAATGAGTTCTTGAGCAAATAATTTTTTCACTTCATAGAAAGAACCTTCATCAATAACTCTATTAATAAGATCTTTCATATTGAAAGGAGCATTTTGATTTTCTGGAATGATTTCTTCTAACGTTTTATCGAATTGTTTCGGTTCTTGAGGTGTAACCAATGGAGTCTTTTCTAAGTAGTTATTTGGAAAATATGAAATGTATTGTCTTGCTTGTGTAATCGCATCTTCTTCTGTCTTACATAAAACATCTCCGCATCCTGATACAGAGCAATGCATACGAGCTCCGCCCATCTCTTCTAAAGTTACCTTCTCACCGATAACCATCTCAGCCATACGAGGAGATCCTAAATACATAGATGCATTTCCTTCTACCATCATTACAACGTCACAAAAGGCTGGAATATAAGCACCACCAGCTGCAGAAGGTCCAAATAATAAGCATACTTGCGGGACTTTACCTGATAATTTCACTTGATTATAGAAGATTCTTCCTGCCCCGCGGCGCCCTGGGAACATTTCAACTTGATCAGTAATACGCGCCCCAGCAGAGTCAACTAAATAAAATAACGGAACACGTAATTTTTCTGCCGTTTCTTGAATACGTAAAATCTTTTCAACTGTACGTGCGCCCCATGAACCAGCCTTTACCGTAGAATCATTTGCCATTACGCATGCAGTACGACCATGTATTTTACCCGTTGCAGTTATAACACCATCAGCAGGTAATCCTGTTTGTTCACAATTTGCAAATAATGCATCTTCTACATATTCACCATTATCAAATAAAAGAGCTAAGCGATCTCGAACGAATAGTTTACCTTTCGCTTTGTTTTGTTCATGATATTTTGGTGCGCCGCCTTGTTTAATCGTTTCAACTCGTTCTTCAAATGTATTCGATTGTTCTTTTTGATCTATCATATTTACTCCCCCTTATACATTGGTGTGCGTTTTTCCTTGAATGCCTGTAATCCTTCTAATCTATCTTTCGTATGGATTACACCTTCATACGCTTGTTTTTCCATTTGTAATCCGGTATGTAAATCAACTTGAATACCGTTTGAAATTGCTTCTTTCGCTAATCGAACAGCAATAGGACCATTACTAGCAATTTTCTCTGCTATTTCAATCGCTTTCTCTTCAAGTAAATGAGGTGGTACAACAAATTCTACTAGACCATATTCTTTTGCTTCTTGTGCTGAAATACGTCTACCTGTATAAATTAATTCTTTCGCTCTACCAACACCAATTAATCTTGGCAAACGCTGCGTGCCACCTGCTCCTGGTATAATTGCAAGTGTAGTTTCAGTAAGACCAAGACTTGCAGATTCAGCCGCAAGTCTAAAATCACAAGCTAAACTTAATTCCGTACCACCACCAAGTGCGATTCCATTTATAGCAGCAATAACTGGCTGTGGTAATTGTTCAACCATTTCCATAGTAGTGCGAATCATACTAACAGCATGGCGAACTTGTTCTTCATTCATGCCAGCACGTTCTTTTAAATCAGCACCAGCACAAAACGCTTTTTCACCAGCACCTGTTAGAATAACTACACGAGTATTTGACTCTTCATTTATTTGAGTTAAAATGTTTTGTAACTCTTCTAATAAAGCTAAAGATAATGAGTTTGCTTGTCTTTCACGATCTAAGGAAATCTTTACAACGTGCGGTGTTACATAATCAACTGAAATGTTTTGTAATTGTAGCATCTTCTCACCTACTTATCGTTTTATGTTGAAGCGCTCTATACACATGACTCGGTAATTGGATATTTAATTTACTCTGAATAAATTGACTCGCTCTCAATAACTTCTCTTCATCAATATTCGTTTGGACCCCTAACTTATGGAGCATATGAACTAAGTCATCAGTTGCAACATTACCTGATGCTCCTGGTGCATATGGACATCCCCCAAGGCCACCACAAGAACTATCAAATGTTGTAATACCATATTCTAAAGACTTTACTACATTCGCAAGAGCCATTCCGTACGTATTATGGAAGTGCATTGCAAACTGCGAAGCATCATATTTCTTTAATAAATGCTCTAATACTCGCTCTACTTGTAGTGGATTTGCTACTCCGATTGTGTCACCAAGAGACACTTCATAAATGCCGTATGAAAATAGTTGATCACATAATTCGTCAACTGCTATGACGCTTATATCCCCTTCATAAGGACATCCAAATACAGTAGAAACATAGCCTCTTACTTTTTTCCCTTCGAATAATGCCTGTTTTGTTATATCTTCAATTACAACTAATGCTTCTTTAATTGATTTATTAATATTACTTTTATTATGAGATTCACTTGCTGATAAAAAAACATTCACCTCATCTACATTTTGCAAAAAAGCTCGTTCCAAACCATTTTGATTTGGAACAAGCGCTGCATATGTAACATTTGGGTCCCTTTTCAGCTCTGAAAACACATCATTTGCATCTGCTAATGCAGGGACCCATTTAGGGTGAACGAATGAGGAAACTTCAACGTACGATAATCCCGCCTCTGTAAGTAGTTGGATCCATTTTACTTTATCTTTTGTGCCAACAATCTTTTTTTCATTTTGTAAGCCATCACGTGGCCCGACTTCTTTAATGACAGCAAAATTAGGTAGTTTCAATTCGCTTCCCCCTATATCTCCCTATTCAATTTCTAGTAATACATCTCCTTCATTTACAAAATCGCCTTCTTGCACATTAATTTTCATAACTGTGCCAGCTTCTTCTGAAACGATTGGAATTTCCATTTTCATAGATTCCAAAATGACGACATCTTGCTCTTCCTCTACTGTATCTCCTACTCCTACAACAATCTTCCATACATTTCCTGCCATCGATGCATATACTTTCGTCATCATTTTTTCCCCCTTAGTATTGTTAAATCTTATTTTTTAACAAGTTGTTTCGTTACAAAACCCGTTGTATAAATACCACTTTTGAACACATCATCTTCCAATACTTGAAGCAGCATTGGCGTGTTCGTTTTAATACCTTCTACTTTTAATTCTTCTAGAGCATCATGTAATTTCGAAATTGCTTCTTCACGCGTTTCACCATGAGCAATGACTTTCGCAATCATTGGATCATAGAAAGGTGTAATCGTTACTTGATTCTCCAAAAAGTGATCAATACGTACATTTGTTGGAAGCGTTAAATTTGTAATTTTCCCAGGTGATGGGAAGAAAGTTTTCGGATCTTCTGCATAAATACGTGCCTCGATGGCATGACCACTACGTTTTACATCATCTTGTGTAAACGATAATTTTTCACCACATGCAATTAGAAGTTGTTGTTCTACAAGATCTAAACCAGTAATTTCTTCTGTAACTGGATGCTCTACTTGTAATCTCGTATTCATCTCTAAGAAATAGAAGTTCTTCTGATCATCTACTAGAAATTCAACTGTACCAGCATTTGTGTATCCTAGAGCTTTGGCAGCTTGTACAGCAACTTCACCCATCGCTTTTCGTGTACCTTCATCTAAAAATGGTGAAGGTGCTTCTTCAATTACTTTTTGATTTCGGCGCTGTACTGAACATTCACGCTCCCATAAATACACTGTGTTACCATGTGTATCTGCTAAAAGCTGAATTTCAATATGATGTGCATCTGCAATATAGCGCTCTAAATACATTTCTCCGTTACCGAAGAAGTTTTGTGCTCTCGTTTTGTTGCTTTCAAATGCTTTGGTGAGCGTTTGCTCAGTTTCCATCAACTGCATTCCAATGCCTCCGCCGCCTGCGGATGCCTTCAACATTAATGGGTAACCAATTTGTTTAGCAATTTCAATTGCTTCTTCAGCAGTTTCAATATTTGTAGTAATACCCGGAACTACTGGCACATCTGCAGCTTGCATCGCAATACGTGATTCGATTTTACTTCCCATCTTCGTAATGATTTCTTCTGATGGACCGATAAATACGATTCCTTCTTCTTTACAACGAACCGGAAAAGATGGATTCTCAGATAATAATCCATACCCCGGATGGATTGCTTCAGCATTTGTCTTCTTAGCTATTTCAATAATTTTTTCAAGGTTTAAATAGCTTTCTTGGACACGCGGCCCACCTACTAAGTAAGCTTCATTTGCCATTTTTACATGCAAGGCATTTTCATCTGCCTCAGAATAAATAGCAACAGTGCGAATGCCAAGTTTTTGACAAGTTTTCATAATACGAACTGCAATTTCCCCGCGATTAGCAATTAATATTTTTTGAAACATAGTGATTCCTCCTTTTTATCTACATCCTAAATGTCTAGCAATTACGAGACGTTGAATTTCAGAAGTTCCTTCACCAATTTCTAATAGTTTTGCATCACGAATATGTCGTTCTACTTCATATTCACGCATATAGCCGTATCCACCGTGAATTTGTACCGCTTGATTTGCAATACGACTAGCAGCCTCAGATGCGAAAAGTTTTGCCATAGCCGCTTCTTTACCGAACGGTTTATCGTTATCTTTTAACCAAGCTGCTTTATGTACTAAATTACGCGCTAGCTCTACTTCAGTCGCCATATCAGCTAATTTAAATTGAATCGCTTGGAAATTAGAAATTGACTTTCCAAATTGTTGACGTTCTTTCGCATATTGCAATGCACGTTCAAATGCAGATTGCGCAATACCAACAGCTAATGCTGCAATTGAAATACGTCCTCCATCAAGTGTATATAAGAATTGTTTAAATCCTTTATTTACATCACCAAGAATATTTTCTTTCGGTACACGTACACCATCAAGTACGATTTCACAAGTATTAGAAGCACGTACGCCCATCTTATCGTAAGGGCTTGAAATCGTTAACCCTTCACTAGTAGTCGGTACGATAAATGCAGAAATACGTTTTCTACCATTCTCTTCAACACCGTTGACAGCGGTTACAATAATTGTATTTGCATACTCTGCATTTGTAATCCAACACTTCTCACCACTAATAACATACTCGTCTCCGTCTAATATAGCTTTCGTTTGTGTGCCACCTGCATCAGATCCAGCATTCGGCTCAGTTAATCCGAAAGCACCTAAAGTTTTGCCTGATGCCATTGGAACTAAATATTTCTGTTTTTGTTCTTCTGTACCGAAATAATAAATTGGAGAAGCACCTAATGAAATTGTTGCAGCGTAACTTAATCCTGTCCCACCACAAGCACGACCAATTTCTTCAACTGCTAACGCGTACGATACTGTATCGCCACCTGAACCTCCATACTCTTCTGGGAATGGGATGCCTAATAATCCTAGTTCGCCCATTTTTTGAAATGTTTCATATGGAAACTCTGCAGTTTTGTCATAATACACAGCTTTCGGTGCGATTTCCTTTTCAGCAAAGTCACGTACCATTTCTTTAATCATTTGTTTTTCGCGAGTTAGAGTAAATTCCATTCCGCTACACACCCCTTATCGAATATTGAGTTTCGACAGCGTGCGAGTTTCTACTACAAACATTACGAATGAAAAGACAAGAACATTAGTTAGATAATTGTTATAATTCTGTCATAATTTAATTTTAAAACAGATTCTGTACTAATGCACAAAAAAATTCCTACATTGTTCTACAACAACATAGGAGTTTTCTTGTCGAATTATGTAATTTTATGTTTAATAATCTCTACCTTTACCTGAATCTGAAATCTCTACTAAAGCTTCAGGATATGGTTCGAAATATGTTTGTCTTAATAAATACTTTTCATCAAATCGAAGAGCCCATGATTTTAAAATTGCAAGTAAGCTACTAAGCGGAATTTTCTTTTCTATATACTTTTGTATTAAATTTAAAAAATGATCTTTTTCTTGTTTTTTCAGCTTTGTTTTAAAGTATCCAAAAATATGCTCACATACATTTACATTTGATGTATAGCGGGGTGTGCGCATAAATAATTCATATAAAGTCTTCTCATAATTTTCAAATACAACTTCAATCTTTTCATTTTTGTGATTTGCAATTATACGCCCTAATTCCTTTTGTTTCACCTGATTATATGCCATAAATAAATATTTATTATCCGACTGAAACGATACAAGATCTTTCATATTTTTATTATGTTTAATCATCTTGTAATATGCGATTGTAAATAGCCTTGTAAAGAAATGCTCTCTAATAATAAAATTCGACAATCTGCCTTCCTCTTCAATAGGAAGATGCGAAAATTTTTTTATTACTGCTCCGCCAAATAAGCCTGGTCCCTTTCCTTTTGCTGGCGCTTTTTCAAAACTAGAATGAATTTTCACATCACGCATACCACAACTTGGCGAACGATTTTTTAAAATAAAGCCATCCACATCTGATAACGTTTGTAAAAAGTCATTTGAAAACTGCTCCATTTTTTCAGTTACATCTTCTCGTGTCGACGGTTGCACAAGTCTATTCAAACCGTTTTCTTCTACAATTCGTATCGTTTCACGAGGAGTCCCCAATCCAATCTCGACTTCTGGACAAACAGGTATAAATGTAACAAATGGCTGCAAATTTCGTATAGTTACATCCGGAATCATCTCTCCATTATAACGACAAGCATCAAACTCTAAACATTTACTTACAACGATTGTAGGTTTTGCAAATTGTCGCATTTCATTACCTCCTTAATGCTAGTCCGTATAATATAAATTGTACTAATATTAACATTTTAAGCAAAGTTTGATTCCTTTAATTTTATAATTGCAAATATAGCAAATGATATATTTGCAATCATTCAACTCTATTTTCTATAAATGCGCCCTCTATAATGACGGTTTAAATACTGTGAAACGAATAATATACACATACTCTGGAGAAATTAACACGTAAGAAAGGAGGGATCGTTATGAAGAAGAAATTATCATCTATTGTAAGTGTTTTAGCACTTTCTATTATGTTTTTAGGTACATCTGCCCATGCTGAATACGATGGAACTAATATGAATAGAGTTAATAACACTGACATTTCAACTCGAGTGAATGACAATAACTTAGACAGAGTTAATAATGATGTAAGAACTCGAAATGTAAATACAACAAATGATTTAAATGATAATCGTGATAGAAATAATAATTGGGCTTGGCTCGGTTTATTAGGACTAGCAGGATTATTAGGTCTTAGAAGAAGAGACAAAGAAACACGCTGATTTAGAATGTTTTTAGTAAACAAGTACTTATTTATCAAAAATATATCATGAAAATAAATCGCCTTTTTAAAGGCGATTTATTATTTTACTTAAATATAAGATATGTAATTCACACTTCATCGATTAAATTCGTGGCGTTAATCCGTACAATATAAACTGAATCGTATTTTCAATTTCCACTTCATCATCCCATTTTTCTTCTGGCAATAATAAAAATCGTGTTAAGAGTAATCCTAACACAGCTGATAAAGTAAGTCGTAATACAGAAGCTGGAGGCATTTCAATAATTGCTCCTTCTTCTTGAAACTTTGCAATCAACTTTTTAAAATGGCAAAGCAACTCTGTTTCTACTAATTGTTGTATTTCATTTTTCAGTTCTGGCTGAAATGGCACTTCTTGAATTAATATTTTTATCATTGGAAAATGCTTTTTTGCAAATTCAAATCTATTATGAATAACAACTCTTAGAAGCCCTTCATATGATTCATACTCCGATTTAAATATTTCCTTTGCGAATGTTTGTACGAAAAATGGTGCAGCAAACTTTGTTAATGTCGGCATGACGACTGCTAATAATAAATCTTTTTTCGTTTTATAGTAGCGGAAGATTGTTCCTTCCGCTACACCAGCACGCTTTGCAATTTCACTTGTTGAAGTTGAAGCATATCCTTTTTCTCCAAACATATCAACAGCCGCCTCTAATATACGCATTTGACGTTCATTTCGTTTATCCGTGTTAGTTGCGGCAATTAATTCTTCCAGCCAATCTTTCTTCATCTATAATGCCCCTTTGTATCATCATTATATTTTTCGATGTTTCTTTAATGCAAATACATTCCCTATTGCAAATAATATTGAAAAAAGTAATAATACGGTAAGATCTAATGCAATCTCTGTAAATCCTTGATTTCGAATCATCACCTGTCTCATTGCGTCAGCGCCATATGTGAGTGGAAATAATTTCCCTAACATTTGAAGCCACTTATTCATCGATTCAATTGGAAACAAACCCGAAAAGAAAATTTGTGGCACAATGACAAGCGGTATAAACTGGATCATTTGAAATTCATTATTTGCGTATGCCGATAAAAACGTCCCTAAAGTTAATGCCGTTAAAGAAAGCATACATGTAATAAGTAGCGTTAGCCATATGGAGCCAGCTACATACAAGTCTAAAATGTAAACTGAAAAACTTACGATAATAATGGATTGTATAAATGCAAAGATCCCAAAACCAATAATATATCCTACAACTATTTCCCATCTTTTAATTGGAGTTGATAATAACCTTTCTAAAGTATCACTTAAACGTTCTCTTACGAAAGATACCCCTGATAAAATGAATACAAAGAAAAAGGTAAAGAAACCGATTAATACAGGACCAAGTCCATCAAACATTGTAAAGTTTTTAGAGCCATGTAAATAATTCACTTCAGGTTTCATAATCGATATATCGTTCTTCTCTGTACTTTTTTGTAATATTTGAAGTACAGCACGATTTTTTGACGAATCGCTACCTTCTAATACAATATTCATTTTTCCATTTTCTAAACGAATGACTGCATCTACCTTTTGATTTTCCAGCTCAGACATTGCCTTTTCTATATTATATTCATAAATTGACGCTTCCTGATTTTTCATCACTTTTACTAACTGAGCGGGCATATCAACAACAGCAATATGCGGTACATAGTCTTTTTGTGTAAACACTAGCGACAATAACCAAAGTAATAACATAGGTGCCCCAAACATCATCGCTAACGAACGTTTATCTCGAAAAAATTGGCGAATAATACGAATGATTACACCGGTAACTCTCATAATTCAGCCACCTCTTCCAACAAAAAGACATCTTCAATCCTTCCTGATGATACCCGCTTTTTCAATTCTTCAGTTGTACCAGTCGCAACTAGCTTTCCTTCTCTAATTAACCCTAGACGTTCACAAAATTCAGCTTCGTCCATAATGTGTGTCGTTACAATTATCGTTGTGCCTTTCTTTTTCAAATCATAAAATTTTGCCCAGATTGTTTTTCTAAGAAGCGGATCTATCCCCACTGTTGGCTCATCTAAAATTAATATTTCTGGTTCATGAAGGAGTGCTATTGCTAATGATAAACGCTTCTTCATCCCGCCTGAAAAATGCTGCACTTGCTTTTTCATATGTTGTGATAATTGTACAAGGTCAAAAACTTCTTCAATTCTTTCTTTTTTATGCTTTCCCTTTAATCCGTACATCGTTGCCATAAAATCTGCATTTTCATATGCTGATAGTTCTTCGTATAATGCATCAGCTTGAGCCATATAACCAATTCTTTTCATTTCATTTAAATTAGGCATGTTCGTGTTGTAAACAAGCACTTCACCTTCCGTTGCTTCGTTAATACCTGCAATCAATTTAATAAGAGTCGTTTTCCCAGAACCTGAAGGCCCAACTAAACCAAATATCTCTGCTTTTTCAACTTGTAATGAAAGATTGTGTAAAACTTCTTTTTTCCCAAAACTTTTTGATACAGTCCGTAAAATAATGGCAGGCTGCTTCACGTATTCTTCCCCCTTCTCTAAAATGAGTGAGTACTCACTTTTATTTTACTCTTGCGTAATTATATGTCAAACTTCATTGATTAGTATGTATTTTCACTCGACGACATTAAACAATGAAACAGAGTCGACATTAGAATTTTATTTCCTAAAGTCGACTCTGTTTCATTTAAACTATAAATTTTACTTTACGTTTTTAAATTCATATACTTCCTAATTCTAGCAACATCTAAAGAATATTCGATAACTAATTGCTGTAACGGTAATATAACTGTGTCGGGATATAAATGTGCATATTGTAATGTTTCTGCATATTTTTCTAATCTTTTTTCTAAATACTTTATAATTTGATCAGGATGAGTTACTAATAAACATTTACAATAATAATGTATTTGTTCCTCAATCGCCGTATACTCTTCAATTTCGTATTCTTTATGCATGTGTACACCCCTTTAAGTTTTTTACATGAATTACTTATCACACTTTTCACTCGACAAATTTTAAGTTTTTTGATTATTTACACTATAACAAACACTGAGGGTCAAATTTTGTTACTTTATGTAACGTAGAAAATTTTTAACAAAATTGTAATGTTTACTCCTGCAAAATACAGAAAGCCCCTTTACTCATTTTTGTATAAAAAAAATCGTACAGCTTAATTTAGCTGCACGACTACAAGTTCTGGCCTATTCAAAATCCTTTGCGGAATGATACTATTACCTAATCCTCTACTTACTACCATAGACGTATTTTGTTCTTCATATAAACCAGCTGTATATGTAGGGAATACCCCTTGATTCGGAGCAACTAACCCGCCAATAAATGGCAATCTAACTTGCCCTCCATGAGCATGACCCGATAATACTAAATCTAGTTGCTCATCAGCGTATTCTGTCAAAAATTCAGGCCTATGGGATAATAATACATCAAATGTATTTGGAGGCATTTCAAATTTCGCTTTTAAAATTGCATCTTTTACAATATTTCCTTCATCACGGTTTCCAGTTACAAACTCCGGATCATCAATACCTAGCAAGTTTATTTCTTGCTCACCCTTTCGAATGCCTACATGTTCATTCCTTAAAACATTGACATCATATTTCTTCAACTCTTTTTCTAAACGGTTATACTTTCCAGACCATTGTTCATGGTTTCCTGTCACAAAATATACAGGATACTTCTTTACAATTTCTCGTATTAATTGCATACTAACTTCTGCATCGTATGATTTACTGTCAATTAAATCACCCGTAATCGCAATAATATCTGGGTCTATGCTTTCAATTTTTTGAATTAATACACCTTGCTTATTGCCAAATTGTTTATTGTGTAAGTCTGAAATTTGTAGAATTTTATACCCTTTAAAAGAGGAGGGTATTTTACTAGAGGTTATTTTAACCTCAGTTATACCTATTAAATTGTTCTGTAAATATAAAAAAGTAATAAAAGCTACTAATATGCCAATAAACAATATGATTCTATTAATATTTCTCTTCATATTCTCTCCTTTTATTTTTATAAAACACTTATTTTATGTTAACAGAATTATATGATACATTTTTGATTTTTATTGAATATAGTACAGTACATGAAATTTCACATCGGATACGTCATATATATTTATTTTACCTTTATCCTCTTAATAATAAAAACACAAAAACGATTCTTTTCATACGAAAAAGAATCGTTTTCTAATTTTATACATCCAATAACATATGGTAAAGAACTGAAATAACTAAGAGATTATTATTTAATAGCATCGATTACAACTTCAGCCGCCTCTTTAATTAGTTGATTATCATAGGTAGCCTCTTTCTCATCTTTACTAGATAAAATTGCGATGATAATAGGTGATCTATTTGGTGGCCAAACGATAGCAATATCATTTCTTGTCCCGTAACTTCCAGCTCCTGATTTATCTGCAACTACCCAATCAGTTGGCACGCCTGCCCGAATAAGTTTGTCTCCTGTAGCATTCCCTTTCATCCAATCTGTAAGAATGTTACGCTTTTGATGCGGAAGCGCATTTCCGACCGTAAAATCTTTAAGATTCCTAGCAATTGCTTTTGCTGTACTAGTATCACGAATGTCTCCTGGAATAGCCTCGTTTAACTCTGTTTCAAAGCGATCAGACATAGTAACCCGATCCCCCATCTTTCTAAGCGCTTTTTCATATCCTTTCGGTCCGCCTATTTTATGAAATAAAATGTTCCCTGCAGTATTATCACTATAACGAACAGCAGCCTCCGCAATTTCTCCTAGTGTCATTCCAGTATCTACATGTTTCTCTGTAACAGGTGAATAATCCACTAAGTCTTCTTTCGTATAAGTAATAACTTCATCTAATTTCTTAGTAGAGTTCTGTTGCAGTAATACCCCTGCCGCTAAAGCCTTGTAAGTTGATGCAAAGGCAAACCTTTCGTTAGGTCGATAAGCGATTGTTTGATTTGTACCAGTATCAATCGCATATACACCTAATCGAGCATCAAATTTTTTCTCAAGTTGAGAGAACTCTTTATGCGTCGCCTGATTTTTATGTTTCACTTGTCCAGTCTTTTCTTTCGCTTCAACTTGCAATGGTCCTCCTGTAAAAGCTTCTAGGCTTGTAAGACTTAAACCTAATATACCAACGCATATTCCTATTTTTAGCAGCCTCTTGTTTTTCAAAATCATCATTCCTTTCAAATTCTTAACACTTTTTTTACTTACATATAATAGACAATCACCAAAATAAATTTGTTCCATAATCTAAAAAAATTTTATAACTAATATCGGTGTTATTAACAAAATAAAGAGTAGCAACTATGATCGACGCTACCCCTTATTTCACACCTCATCTTTTTACTTATAAATGCTTTATATAAAATAGGGTCTCTTCCCCTGAGAAAAGTACACAAATTTTACTAATTTTGATTAGGACTATCTGTACTAGCACCCTCACCATGTATACGTTGCTGTTTTAAATCAAAATATGCATCTAAAACTTCCTTTCCAATTATAAAATTAATTCCACTTTTATCATTATGAAGCCACGGAACTACTACTGAGAATGCTACTTCTGGATTATCATATGGAGCATATCCAACTAACGTTAAGTTGTAACATTCCATACGTTCTCCTTTTGCATTTCTACCAATTGGATCATCTCCACCATACACAGTTTGGGCTGTCCCTGTCTTTCCTGCTGGTTTATATGGAGCATTTTTGAAATGCTTTACGCCAGTTCCATCCCCTTCTTGGAATACCCATCTAAACCCTTCTTTTATTCGATCAATATATTCTGTCTTCATATCAATCCGATTTAATACTACAGGCTCTATAGAACGAATAACTTTACCAACCGCTTCTTTAATTGATTGTTCTCGTATTTCTTGTACAATTTGAGGTTGCATTCTATAACCACCATTCGCAATCGTTGAAATATATTGAGCTAATTGCAATGGCGTATACGTATCATACTGACCGATAGAAAAATCTAGTAAAAAACCAGGTTGACTATCTACTTTTCTCGTTTGTCCAATTATTTCATTCGGTAAATCGATACCTGTTGGGACGCCTAAACCAAATTGCTTGAAATAATAGCGCATCGTATCAAATGCTTCTTGTTTAATGTCCAATGAGCCATTTGGTACGTAATTAACTCCCGCAATTTTTAAAGCTGTCTGGAACATGTATACATTCGAAGATACTTGTAAAGCTCGTAAATCATTAATATTACCAAATCCGGATACATTCCATGATTTCTTGGCTTGTGTACCTTTAAATTTCATCGGTGCATCATAAAATTGATCTCCTGAATGTATTGCTCCTGTCTCATATCCCGTTAATAAAGTAGCACCTTTTACAGCAGAACCTAGCTCATACGAAGTTGTCATGTTACCTAATGCCAAATCCTCAATCTCTAGTACTCCTTCTTTTTCTACAATCTTTTTGCCTGCCATAGATAAAATCTGTCCGTTATTTGGATTCGTCATGACGACAAAAGCTCGATCGAGCAGCGGCTCAGAACTCTTAAAAGCTCTCAAATTTTTCTCTATACTTTCTTCCACTTTCTTTTGTAATTCCATATCAATCGTTAATGTTATACTGTTACCACTTTTTCCTTTAGAGATTATTTCGGTGTTTATAATGTTTCCTGCTTTATCAGTAACATTTTTCACTTCTTCTTTTGTACCATGTAATATATCTTCATATCGCTGTTCAATATAACTTTTTCCGACACGATCATTCCGGTTATATCCACGTACTAAGTAAGAATCTAAATTTTCTTTTGGCAAACCTTCTTCACTACTCGTAATATTTCCTAATACGGAACGAAATAAATTTCCGTTTACATAATTACGTTCCCAATCAACCGTCGCATCTACTCCTGGAAATTTCGCAAGGTTTTCACTTATCCGCGCATACTCTTCATCTGTTACATCCTTTTTAATAATTTGTGGTGTTAGTTGATAACCCGAACTCATTTTACTTTTAATAGCTAACACCTTTAAATCTTGTACTGTTAATTCTGCCAATTCTACTTCTGTAACGCGACCTCGCCTTAAGTCTTCTATTTTTTTATCTAACTTTTTTCCCTCTATACCCTTTTCTTTAAACGTTTCTATATCTTTCTTAGTAATCTTTGTCTCCGCACGTTTCGAATTCAACTGCATCCAAAAATCTTTTTTATCGATATCGGTTAATTTATTTATGTCTTGTTCGGGCATTTTAAGTACTTCCGCCAAGTCTTTTGCTGTTTTTAAAATAGCTTCACTCGTAATCCCCTTTACCCTTGTATACGTAATTGTGCGAAGAGGTTTATTATTAACGACTGTTTTCCCTTCTCGATCTAAAATTTGTCCACGTGGAACTGGAATGCTAGTTGTTGCATTTTGACTACTTTCCACTTGGTTCCTATAAGCCTCTCCCTCCACAATTTGTACTTTCCCTAGCTGCATAATAATAGCTGAGAATAGTAAAAATATGCAAAGGAACATGATATTTAACCGAATAGATATATATGTCTTCTGTTTCTTTCCTTTTTGTTCTTTCATAAATCCTCCATATAATTCTTCCGAAACTCCTCACTAATACTTAAACGTTCCCTATATATTACAAACCATTATTCGGTTATAAATAGGGTCTTATCTTTTTTTCTAAATCTTTGTAAGTATTAATTCCTTTTTGTATAGCCGCGTAATTAATACATCTCCCTTCCTTTTTTTCTCTAGTTTTTTGTCACTTGCAATGTGACTCATAATATATTTACACATAGGCTGGCTAGTAACTTTTCATACTGATTATTCCTTTCTTCATGCTGTAGTACTTAATAGACAATCTAAATAATAAAGTTGTTCCACATTTACAAAAAAAATAATTAACTATAAGATGAAGTAGGCTACAAAAGGGAGGATTTTATGTTACATACAAAAATAAAAAAATGGGGATTTTTTGCGGTTCTTTCTATTGTAGGTTTGATTTTACTAATTTTATTTAAAATCAACTTCATTTCAGTTACTATCGCAACTTCTTCAGCCGAAAGAGGAAAAATCTTTGATCAAAATGGTGTAATACTAGCTACAAATAAGAAAGTTAAGTCTCTATATTGTACTTCTAATGATGAAAAGTTATCGAAACAAGATACATCAAATACATTAGCTTTTTTCGATCAATTTTCAAGTAAGTTTCAACATGATATTTCTTCAGAGAGCATAAAATCTCAATTACAACAATCTTGTAAAAAACAGACTATGCATGATATACCGTTATACTCTGATATAGCTGAGAATGAACTTGCATTCATAAACAAAAACAAACCGAATAATGTAATAATTAAAGATGAATGGATTCGATATTATCCTAAACATGAAATTGGTTCACAGGTAATTGGGTATGTAGAAAATAACCTTAATTCAAAGCATATGCCAGTTGGAAAAAGTGGGATTGAGTTGCAATATGAAGATGATTTAAAAGGAAAACCGGGTAAAACTCTTATTTTTAAAATGAATAACAAAGAGTTCTTATGGAACATTCAAAAAGTACAAAAAGGTAAGGATATCAGGCTAGCTTTAGATTCTAAATTGCAACAAAAA
Source organism: Bacillus paranthracis (assembly GCF_001883995.1). Taxonomy (GTDB): domain Bacteria; phylum Bacillota; class Bacilli; order Bacillales; family Bacillaceae_G; genus Bacillus_A; species Bacillus_A paranthracis. The sequence goes on from NZ_MACE01000013.1 coordinate 198,807, forward strand.
TCAGAGGAAGCATTACGATCGCAAATTAAGAAATTACCTGATGCTAAAGCTGGTTATGCTGTAGTGAGTGATGCAAAAACTGGCGCAATTTTAACTATGGCCAACTCAGCAGTTTTTGATCCAAATATATTACATACTCATGTATCAACTAAAATAGATAACTTAAAATCACTTTCGCAAAATAAAGCAATTCAAAAATTAAAGTATGGTGAATCTTATGTAAATATGGCCTCTACTATAAAGCCACTTACTATTTTAATTGGATTAAACGAAAAACTTTTTCAACCTGAAGATACGTATTTAGATAACGGTACTTTTGAGTATGATAATCAAAATAACATTACAAATGCACCCGGAACACCAACAGGTGAGATTACACCGAGGCAGGCTATCATTAATTCATCTAACACATTTATGACAGCAAAAGTAGCTCTTCCATTATTTAACCAACATAATGGCAATATAGAAAAAGTGGCACATATATGGACAGATTATTTAATACAATTCGGCCTACGTTCTAAAACCGGGATTGATTTACCCTTTGAAGAAGACGGTCAGTATGAATTCCATCCTTCTAATAAGTTTGAAAATGGAATCTCCGCTTTATTAAATGCCTCGTGGGGCGGAAATGAAGTGCATACTCCTCTTCAACTCGCTCAATATGCAGCAACTTTAGCAAGTAAAGGTGATAAATATAAACCACAAATGGCAAGTGCTATTATTGGTCAAGATGGTAAAGAAACAAAAAAGTTTAAACCAATTTTAGAAAGTTCAAATCGTTACCCAATGAACTTTTGGAGTGTCGTACAAGGTGGAATGAGTCAAAATATAGAGGAGATTAAAAAGTTGCCCTTTGACGTCGCTGGTAAAACAGGTATTACAGGTTTTCCGAATGAGCAAGCAAGAATGATAAATCATTCTCTATTCATTGCATATGCTCCTACCGAAGATCCACAGATTGCCGTTTCTGTCGTTATTCCTGGAAGTAATTCAGAAAAAAACATTGCTGCTCTCGTTACATCAGAAATTTTAGAGTCCTGGAATACTCTTCAAAAAGAGAATAAAAACAAAAAGGAAGGTTCATTAAAGTGAACCTTCCTTTTTTACCAAATAGAATCTATATTTATTATTTTCCATTCACCTTCATTATTCTTTTCAAACATAAATGAGTATTTAATGTCAGTTAAAACATACTCTTTTTGTACATATCCAGTATTACCGTTAATTGTCGATATTTTTATATATTCATCCTTCTGCGCTTTTTCTGGAATCCAAGCTTTTACCATTTCATTAGATACTTCATATAAAACTTGTGATTCTCGCTTTGGTTCAGCTAAAATTTTCGTTTTATTTCCAGTAACAGTTGCATATATAAAATGAGGTTGCTTTGGTTGGTTACTTTCTGTCAATCCACTTGGTACTTTATATACATGTTTTGTATCATTTGCAAATTCTCCCCCCATTGTAAGTGCGACTTGCAACTCATGAAAAATATCTTCATCAAACTTCAATTCATCCTTCTTATAACTCTTCCCTTTAAATTGAACTTCATCTTTTAACGCTTTATACAATTCATTTTTATTTTTTACATTTGTACTTTGATATAACTCATTCATGAATTGTTTTAATGTTGGATCTTGAGCAGACTCATCTTTTGTTTTAGGCTTAATTTGTGTACTACTTTGTACCGGTGATTTATTATTATCAAGCCAAGGTTGTTGAACAATAAAAAATAAAAATGTACAAGCTAAAACCACAACAATTGGCAATGCTTTTTTACGAAATCTTCTTGTTTGTTTTAGAGAGCCTCCCTCATTACTTTCATATATAGATTGCTTTATTTTATAAATATATTCTTCTTCGTTTTTACGGTGTTCCATTGGGCCTTTTTTTAATTTTCTATACCAGTCAGGATTTTGTTTATTGTTCATCACTACTACCCTCCCCTATTAATTTTGAAACCTTACTTCTTGCTCTACTTAATCTAGATTTTACAGTTCCAATGGATACTCCTAGTGTTTCAGCCATTTCTTCATAAGATAGTTCATATTTTGCGTCCAATATTATTATTTCACGGTGCTTTTTAGGTAGTTTTAATACAACTTTCCACACATCATTCATTTCTTCTTGCTTAAAAAACTCTTGTTCTGCCGACAGAGTTTGTTTATCGTCACTAAAAAATCCTACTAAAGATATTCTTTTAAAATAAGATGATTTCAAATAGTTTATTGCCGTATTTCTTGTGATTTTTAATATCCACGTTTTAATAGATGACTCCTTTCGAAATGAATTCCAATTTTTAAATACCTTTATAAATACATCTTGCGTAATATCATCTGATAAGTGTGGATCTTTCGTAATAATAAATGAATAATTCCATACATCTTGCCAATAGTCTTTTATAACATCGTCCAGCTCATCATGATTAAACTTTTCAATAAACGTCTGTTCCAATCTCCACACCTCAAACTTATTTGAATAAACATAAAACTACCCTCACTTTTATTATGGTTTCAATATATAGACAAGATACAAGTTTCATTTGTTCCATTTAGTTCGAGTTCTCCAATTGTATCTTTTTTAGATTTTTGATACAAAAAAGAACCCTTATACTAAGGGTTCTGCAACAGAAAATATGAAAAGCCCCCTGCGCAAGGGATTAGTTCATTCAAAAGCTTATTTAGAAGCATCATGTACAGGCAAACTACTAAAGATCAATTCAGCAACTTTTACATACCCTTTTGAATTTGGATGAATGAAATCTGTAGACCAAAGCGTATTGTCATTAACTAACGGATGACTCCAAAAGTCAACATGATGAAGCTTATACTCTCTACTCAGTGAACGTATAACATCATTTGCCTCTAATAATTGTTCTTTTATTACTCGTTTTTTTTCAGAAGCAAGAGGAAGCCTTACTGTAAAATCTGGAAGATTTGCTATCATAATATCGGCACCTGTTTTACTTAATTTATCTATCATAAATTCCATATCGTTCTTATATGTTTGAAGATTCCAACGTCCTTTTAATACATCGTTTGCACCCACAATTAGACTAACCAAATCTGGTTTAAAAGCTAATGCTTTTTCCAATTGCTGTGAGCGAATTTCTTTCGTTACTAACCCGCGCTTTGCAAAATTGGCATATTCTATATCGTTTACACACAGTTGAACAAAATGATCTACCCAGCTTTTTAATGCGATTCCCTCAACTTCATCCCCTATCCCCTCTGTAAAACTATCACCAATCGCTACAAATCGCTGCCACATATGTATTCCCCCTTTATTATGAACCATATCTATACTATACAATAGCTCACAACGTATTTGTTATTTCTAAATGGTTTTCGATTTCAATTAAATTCCATAGGAGATTTTTAAAATAGAAAAGGATAAATAGATAAAAATATTTCACATGAACAAAACATGAAAACCTACTTACTATACTCATACCAAATATAAAGTGAAACTTTAATCACTCGAGGTTGCATTCCTTCCCAACTGATTATTAGCCCTTACCTATCAGGATATCCATTAATGTGGGATAAACTTTTCATAATCAAAACTATTAATTTTTTACTACAAAAAACTACATCCTATATCGGACGTAGTTTTCCTAACAGATCTATCTAGGTTTTACTTCTTTGTTATAAAAATCATATAATAATTTAATAGATGAACTAGATAATATAGACATTGCCTTCTCAACTAATTCTCTATCCCAATCAAACCAACGCATTTCCATTAGCATATTTATTTCAGCATCAGTGAATCGTTTCTTTATTTCCTTAGCAGGATTTCCACCGACTATTGTATATGGCGGAACATTTTTACTTACAACAGATCCTGCTGCAACGATTGCACCTTCACCGATTGTAACGCCAGGCATAATAATAGCATTCATTCCAATCCAGGCATCACTTTTTATAATTGTATCGCCCTTCGGTTCATATGAATGTTCAATTTTCTCAACGAATGGATATACTGTAATCCATTCTGAGTGATGATTGTGATTACCACCCATTAAAATGACTACTCCGCTGGCAATACAAACATAATTCCCAATAATGAGTTTATCAAGATGCCATCCCATCTGTTCAATTGGATTGAAAAGTGCTCGGGACTTAGCATCCCCCCACAAATACCTTACACAGCCATCTTCAAAATTTTGATGACCATAATAACCTGAATAATAGGAGTACTCTCCTACTTCAATGAGTGGATTTGTTACTATATCTTTTATATACTTTGTTTCCGACCAATGATTAAATAATGGATGCTTCATAACTTTATTCCTCGCTTCTAAGTAGTGTAGATTTCTGCAATTTACTTAGAAGCTTACTACAACTGCTACATTTTTTAGCTTTCTCAAACGACGAATCATTATATTCAAGCCTTTCTTTTATAATAAAAAAATCATAACGTTATAAATTACATAAGTCAAATTGTAAAATTATGTACTAAACCTTAAAGTTTGAATTGAAATTTCAACATTAAAACAATCGAGCTTTTAAATAAAAAACCCCAATTATATACAATAAAGATATTTTAGCTATACAACTAACTTATTTCTTATATTAGCCTTAACTCCCTCGATATAGTTTTATTATTTATCAATTTGTCTGATAAATCAATAAATGTTAATATAATTATAGAAGATACTATCATCCATTAGATTTCACAGCTAGTTTTTCATAAAAACGATTTCTGAATCCTTAAGTAAATAGGAGGTTTAGAGGATGAAACTTTTAAGGCAAGCAACAATTATTGGTGCATTGACTGTTGGAGGATTTTTATTTTCGAATACAATTGGTACACTCCCACCTGCGTCTGCTGAATCGCAACCTACACAAAAAGAATCACGATTTTTAGATACTTGGCGGTGGCAAAACTATTTTTTATTACATCATAATGCAGACTTTATAGAAGAGTTAGCAGTTGGTGACTTAAAGCATGGAGATACATTCGATGTTACTATATATACTGGTGGTAAGGATACCGGTATTGTAAAAATATATCAATTGAGTGGAAATGAAAATGATGAAATAAACTTGCATAGATATAAAACCATTTATGACTCGGGTTTAAAACATAATTATGGTAGATTTGTAACGCCTATTACTAAGGCTTATAATCCGGGAACATATGTAGCCGTTATGAAACTTGGAGAAAATTATTATTATGGAGGCAGCTTTAAAATCTCAAAATAATTTACGTTCATCTCACCAGCAACTAAATATTGGATACTATTTTCTTAAACAAAAACCATTTTAAAATCTCCTCTACCTTATATAAGATAGAGGAGATTTTGGTTGTTTGTCCTTTTTAAAATTAGAAAAAATCCTTACTTTCTTTATAAATTATCATTTTTACTCAATAACTGTTTCCACTTCTTTAAGTTCTACCATTCAATATGCAATATTACATATTCCACATGTTCAATTTATAAATATGCGATAATTATTTTATATAAATATCGAAGGGATAATGCTATATGTCTTCCTTCTCTTGGTCTCCTCTTATTTTCTTAGCAGTTGTTGCAATTATCATTTCTATTAAAAGGAATAAGAAACAATAATTTATTATTTGGAGGTGTAATAATGTCATTTGCAGCATGGAGTGCAATTTTCACGACTTTAATCGGAGCGATATCCGGAGCAATCTTTGGTACAATCTCTTTTAGAAATAAAATCAAAAATTAAATACTTACATAAAAACGAATTTCTAATAAAACTCTATACAAAAAATAGCCTATAAAATTTTATAGGCTATTTTTCATTTCATCATTATTACTTAGCTAATTCTTTCGTACCCTTCATTACATCAACGAAGAATCCCCAGTTATTCACAACAGAAGAAATACTAATATGTTCATCTGGAGTATGGACGTTGAATATATCTGGACCGAATGAAATCGCATCTAATTCAGGCATCTTTTGAACGAATACACTACATTCAATCCCAGCGTGTACAGCGAAGATTTCAACATCTTTATTGTATTTTTCTTGATGTACTTTTTCAAATAAATTACGAATTTTTGAATTCGGATTGTATGGCCATTCTGGATACTCTGACTCTATTTCAAATGTTGCGCCAACTAATTCCGCAATACATTTAATCTCATCTGCAATATGTTGTTTTAAACTACTTACAGAACTTCTCACTTCGTTACGTAATTTAATTTCATCTTGCAACGTTTCAATAACACCTAAATTTGTTGAGCTTTCTACTAGACCTTTAATATCCATGCTCATACTTTGAATGCCGTTCGGAATTAAGAATAATGATGAAATTAGTTGCTTTTTTGTTTCTTTAGCAAATACTTTTTCTACTTTCTCATCCAATTTTGTAAGTGTAACATGAACATCTGGATCAACAGCACGCATTTCTTCTTGTAATACTCGTGTCCATGATTCTAATTTTTCTTCTACTTTCTCTACATCTTCTGTACGTAATACGATTGTAGCTACACTTTCACGCGGAATTGCATTCGTTTTTAATCCACCGTGAACTTCACTTATATCAAATTGAATATTTACTGATAAATCATGTAATACTCTTGCTAATACTTTGTTCGCATTACCGCGTTGTTTATCAATTTCCATACCAGAATGTCCGCCTTTTAAACCACCGACATATAGACGGTATGCATCCATATTCGCTGGTGCTTCATCCCAAATTACTGGAATCGTTTCAACAGCTTTTGCACCACCTGCGCTACTTACAAGCAATTTATGATCTTCTTCAGAATCAATATTAATAAAAATCTTTCCTTCAAAATGATTTGAATCAACAGCGAAAGCTCCGCCCATTGTCGTTTCTTCTTCAGTAGTAATAACTACTTCAAGTGCTGGATGCGGAATGTCTTTTGAATCTAATAAAGCTAATGCATATGCAACTGCAATACCATTATCAGCACCTAAAGTCGTTTGATTTGCATATAACATGTCCCCAATAATTCGCAATTCAATTGGATCTTTATCAAAATCATGTACGGTTGCTTGGTTTTTTTCACAAACCATATCCATATGCCCTTGAATAATAATAGCTGGTACATTTTCATAACCAGCAGTCGCTTCTTTTTTAATAATGACATTTAATGCCTCATCTTGAATCACTTCTAAATTACGCTCTTTCGCAAAGCCAACTAAAAAATCACTAATTTCCTTTTCATTACCTGATCCTCTAGGAATCTTTGAAATTTCTGCAAAATGATAAAACACAGGGTGCTTTGTTAATTGTTCTAAAGTAGAATACATTTTTAAGCTCCTCTCAAAATAACAAAATAATATGTAAGTCTTTTATCATTATACCATGATTCATTATTTTCACTTTCTATTTCATACTTTAATATCTGCTTGTTAAACATTTAAATTGCATATAAAAAGAGAAAGAAAATGCACTATGCATTTTCTTTCTCTTTTTTTGCTCTCATATATTTTGAAGTACCATTATTCATTAATTTCTCTAACCGATTTATATTTTCCGTCAATGCACCTTTCACAAGAGAGAAATCTGTATTTGGTTCTTCTTTTTTCTCTTTAAAAAATGAAGACTTTTTTACACTAATTTCAGCCATCTCTTCTCCCCCTTTTCAAAAAGATACAACCTTTTATTTATATTATATAGCAAATGTAGACAGCGTGTACACGTATCATTTTCTTTTTAATTCATCTTCTAAATCTTCTACTTGCTGTAATGTATCTCCTTTTATTAACGAGAAATCTGTTGTATCTTCATTATCTTCTTTAAAAAAATCATTGTCATTATTTTTTATCACTACAATCACCTCTACGTGCTAGTGTAGGAATGATTGTCCGATTTTATACAAGTTTGTCTAAATTCGCTTTACCTTTATGTATAAGTGAAAAGGACAGAAAAAATTTCTGTCCTTATTTACTAAAATAACTATGATGTATTGTTAAATTATATACATTTTCAAAATCTCGATCTTGCAGGTTATTTTTCTTCCCGTCAATAACAATGAAAACATCACTCACTATTTTTGCTGGTATAATTCCGACATTTTCTACTTGTACTGCTCTCTGCTCATTCAATTGCTCAATGTACTCTAACGGAATCATAGTACTAAATTGAGAACGGATACCACGAAAGTTTGTATTTAATTCCTTTGCCGCTTCAAATACAACAATTTTTGCTCCAATCTTTTCCCCATACGAATCTAAAAATACGTTTAAGCTTTTTGTATATTCTTCCTCCGTATGCCATTCCATCGTACCGAACACTGCTGGATTGACATTTTGAATGATTGTTGTGTATATTTCTCCCCTTGCTTTAGAAGCAATTAATGACCGTTTTATCGATTGAACCGTCTTGCCGATATCGCTAAATTTCGCTCCCCATATTTCTGAAATATTAGGTGTTAAAATAAACGCAATATCAACGAAAATAACCATTGCAGTGAACATTAAAAGATTTTTCCAGAGGGTTAAATCAATTCCTTTTATCATGAAATACACGGTGACTGATATTATAAACAACCCATACCAAGTCTTTCTAATACGTTGCTTCTTCTCCTCGTACAACTCTTCGTTTTTCCAATAAAAGAAAACAAGTACTAGAAAAATGATTGCTAAAATAAATAAGCCGATTCGAATGTTAGAGATCACCAATGACATCACCCTCCATTCAAAAACTACTCACGATATCATTACATGCACAAGCAGCTCTCTTTATGACAAAAGACGTGGACAAGCTTCTAAATTTAGCTACATCGCATATACATTAGAAGGTGCCACGTCTTTTACCTTGAATCTACATTGTATATGTAGACAAGCATGTGTTTCAAATTTTCATGTTAAAAAGAAATATGTTTCGGAATTTCCCCTTCAGGTACTTCTCCATCCATACTTAAGTAATAATGGCGAATTGGACGTAAATTTTCGTCTAATTCATACACGAGCGGTATACTCGTTGGAATATTTAGTGAAACAACACCATCGCTTGAAAGATTATCTAAATATTTTACTAGCGAGCGAATTGTGTTACCATGTGATGAAATGATTACTTTGTTACCATTCTTTAATTTCGGCGCAATTTCTGAATGCCAATAATCAAGTACTCTTTTCTCCGTATCCACTAAACATTCTGTCAATGGAAACTCACCTTTTTTCAGTGCTTTATATCTTGGATCATTCATTTCATACCTGGGATCATCCTCAGTAAGAGCAGGTGGTCTTACATCAATACTTCTTCTCCAAATATGAACTTGTTCCTCACCATATTTTTGCGCGGTTTCATCTTTATTCAACCCTTGCAATGCACCATAATGTCTTTCATTTAGCTTCCAACATTTATGTACTGGCACCCAGGCAAGATCCATCTCATGAAGTACAATCCATAACGTCCGAATTGCTCGTTTTAATACAGATGTATAAGCTACATCAAAAGTATATCCATTTTTCTTTAATATCGCTCCTGCTTCTCTCGCTTCACTTAATCCATTCTCTGATAAATCTACATCTGTCCATCCAGTAAAGCGATTTTCAAGATTCCATAAACTCTGTCCGTGACGAATAAGTACAAGTTTTATCATTATAATTCCCCTCTCGGAAATGTGAATTTTATTGTTCCATTGCGTACACGTATAAAGTATCTAGTAATGTATCTTTTTATCCATTCACTCTATGATAGCTCCATAGTTGCCAAATGTATGGATAAAATTTGTTCTTTTTCAAACTATAAAAACAGATATATTTCTTTTTATTTTTGATCGATTGCAACTTCCCTTTTCGATATCCAAGCATCAAAACCTGATCGGCTATGTGCCATTTCATTCATAACTTGATGCCAATTTTCTTCACACGATTCACCAAATTTTGAAAAAATAGCACCCATTTGTTGCCTTTGTACATCGCTCAGTTTTTTCTCTAAATCGGTACCTTTTTCTGTTAAAGATAACTGTTTCACACGGCGATCATGTGTAGCTTCATTACTCTCAATTAAGCCCTTTTCCACAAGTTGTCGTAATGGTCCGTGAAGAGCTTGTTTACTTATTTCTAGTAGTGATAATAACTCATTTACACTTATCCCTGGAAAGCGTGCGATAAAAAATAAAATTCGATGATGTACTCTTTGAATACCATACTCTTTTATAATTTCATCTGGCTTTTCAGTAAATGTTTTATATGCAAAGTAAAATAAGGCTAATGCTTCATTCATCTGTTCTTCTTTATGTTGTGTCATCTACTTTCCCCCTGTATGTAAATTATACCACATTCTCGTAATGAATTTTTAAATCCATACTCTAGAGCTACTTTCGTTTATTACAAGACAGCAAAACAATGAGGAGATGATTCACTTGAAAACGCAATATACTGTTAGTACTTATTTATTAGACCGACTAAGCGAACTAGGAATTGAACATATTTTTGGTGTCCCTGGTGATTATAATTTGGCTTTTTTAGATGATGTAATAGCACATGAAAATGTAGAGTGGATTGGCAATTGTAATGAATTAAATGCGGCATATGCTGCAGATGGATATGCTCGTATAAAAGGAATCGCTGCTCTTATTACCACTTTCGGTGTTGGAGAATTAAGCGCCATTAACGGTATTGCTGGATCATATGCAGAAAATGTACCTGTTATAAAAATTACGGGGACACCACCAACAACAGTAATGGAAAATGGAGCACTCGTTCATCATACGTTAGGTGATGGAAAGTTCGATCATTTTTCCAATATGTATAGAGAAATCACGGTGGCACAATCAAAATTAACACCTGAGCATGCCGCTGAAGAAATTGACCGTGTGTTACGTGCATGTTGGAGTGCGAAACGCCCTGTTCATATTCAATTACCGATTGATGTGTATAATAAACCAATTAATAAACCTACGGAACCGATTTTACATAAACCAGTTGTAAGTAATAAAGATGCGCTGGATAAAATGCTTCTACATGCCACTTCAAAAATAAACAGTGCCAAAAAACCAGTAATTTTAGCGGATTTTGAAGTAGATCGATTTCACGCTAAAGAATATTTATATCAATTCGTAGAAAAAACTGGGTTTCCCATCGCAACGTTAAGTATGGGAAAAGGAATATTCCCAGAAAAACACTCTCAATTTATAGGGATTTATACTGGTGATGTAAGTTCTCCATACTTGCGAAAAAGAATTGATGAATCTGATTGTATTATTAGTATTGGTGTGAAGTTAACTGATACTATTACAGGTGGCTTCACACAAGGTTTTACAAAAGAACAAGTTATAGAAATACATCCCTACACTGTGAAAATTACAGATAAAAAATACGGGCCAGTTGTAATGAAAGATGTTTTACAACAGTTAAGTGATGTAATTGAACATCGAAATGAAGAAACGCTTGATATTAAGCCATTTATTTCAGAATCAATATTAATTACTGAAAAGTTTAATCCAAAGCTACAAATGGTTACACAAAAACGCTTTTGGCAGCAAATGTACCATTTCTTACAAGAAAACGACGTCTTACTTGCAGAGCAAGGAACACCTTTCTTTGGTAGTGCCGCTATCCCTTTACCAAACGACACTACATATGTAGCGCAACCATTATGGGGATCGATCGGCTATACGTTACCTGCTCTACTTGGTACACAGCTCGCTAATTTATCGCGGCGCAACATTTTAATTATTGGTGATGGTTCTTTTCAATTAACTGTCCAAGAATTATCAACTATACTACGTCAAAATTTAAATCCAATTATATTTTTAATTAACAACAATGGTTATACTGTTGAACGTGCAATTCATGGTCAAAACGAACCGTATAATGACATACAAATGTGGGATTACACAAAACTAGCGAACGTATTCGGAACAGAAGAAAAAAGCCTAACATGTAAAGTGGAAAATGAAATAGAGTTACAAGAAGTCTTAACTAAAATAAGTAATGATAAGGATCAACTTACCTTTGTTGAAGTTGTAATGAGCCAAGGGGATCAGCCTGAACTGCTAGCTAAACTTGGGAAAAGATTCGGCCAACAAAATTCTTAATATAAAAAGCATAACCTAATTATATAAAAGGAAAAGGATGGAAAGTTCCACCCTTTTCCTTTTATATATACTATTTTAAGAACCTTCTTCGACTAACGTCTCGTGTGACAAGTCAAAATTCTTAATCAACCTTTAACTTTATAGCTTTTGTAGCAATAAATGTTTTAATATGCTTATCTAATATCCTTGTTCCACCAAAATCATCCTCATAAAAACCTGTTATAATAAAACCCGCTTCAATTTGGCCTTGGATTTGATCTTCCAGTGTATGCGCATATTCTATTGTTTGATTTGAATCGATGTAATCTTGAACTTCATCCTCTGGTAAATAATCCAATGTCGATGAAGGGATTGAATGTTTTACATCAAGAATACCTTTTTGTTCTTGATTATCATCAAAAATCCATAGTAACGGATTTGTAAATCCAGAAATGAGAATACCTTTATTCTTTAAAACCCTTGAAACTTCATTCCATACAAGATGTACATCTTTTACAAATAAATTAGAAACAGGATTTACAACAATATCAAAATATTCATCCTCAAAATCACTAAGGTCTGACATATCTCCTTGAACTGTTTTTAAAGTTAAACCATCTCGTTTTGCTACCTTTTCATCTTGTTCCAATTGCTTCTTGGATATATCAGTAACTGTTACATCCGCCCCAGCAGCAGCTAGAACAGGTGCTTGTTGCCCTCCACCTGACGCTAAGCAAAGTATCTTTAATCCATCTAATGATTTTGGAAACCAATCTCTAGGAACTGATTTTTCTGTGGTAACTGTGATTTCCCATTCACCTGATTTACTTCTTTCAATAACCTCGCTACTTACAGGTTGCGTATATCTAGAACCTTCTTCAACCTTTTTATCCCATGCATTACTGTTTTGTTGAGTTGTATCCATTATAACTATTCCCCCTAGCTATCTTGTTACATTTTAAGTGTAAGATCATTTACTATTTATGCTTTTTTCTATTAATCTAACCAATAATTAATACATATTTTTCTATATTTATATTAACAGATAAAAAGTAGTTAGAAAAATAAAATATTCAAAATAGAAAAATATAAATTTATTTAAACAAATAAAAAGGCATTCCAAACTTGTTGACGGTTGGAACACCTTTTTATTTGTTATTTAAATTTTCAACCTCTTAACTACACCCATTAAACAAATCAATTACAATTTATTCCGCAAGTGTTAACTGCCAAGACACACCATACTTATCATTTAACCAACCAAATTTTTTACTAAATGGATAAGAACCTAAAGGCATTAGTACCGATCCATCCTCCGCTAGCTTATGAAAGACAGTTTCAATTTCTTCTTCTGTTTCACAAGTTACATAAAGAGACATAGATGGTGTAAATGTAAAACCATGCTTTACATAACTATCAATGCACATGAATTCTTGGCCATTTAACGTAAACGTTGCATGAATGACAGAACCCTCTTTACCAGGTCCGTTTTCATCGTAACGAGAGATATTTACAATTTCTGATTGATCGAATAGCGACGTGTAAAAATTCATTGCTTCCTCAGCTTTTCCTTCAAACATTAAAAACGTAGTAATTTTTTGATTTGTGTTACTCATTTAGAGACAACCCCTTGTTATGTATTTATGCAAAATATACATCGGTTAACAAAAACGAACATACATTCTCATTATTATATTGTCTATAAAAACGATGAGTTTGTCAATTATCTACATTCTTATTTCTTCTTAAATAATGCTGTCCAAAGAAAGGATTCTCCAAACATAGTATTTGGTTGTTCAATCTGTTCCATCTTTCTAATTTCAATCACTTCAAATCCTTTAAATATCTCTCTTAGTTTTTCTTCCGAATAAGCAAGACCTCCTTGTAAACTCCATCCTCTATATACGTCCCAATCTGTTATTTCTGATCCATTTCGCTCATCTAAATCACCTGCCGCGAAACACGTTAATCCGAAATAACCACCTGATTTCAATGCGTTTTTAATTAAATTCACATAATTTACTCTTCTATGTGGTGGAATATGATGCAAACAGCCCGAATCGTATACAAAATCAAATTCATTTTGAACCTCTAAATTGAAAATTGAATCACAAATAAATTCAATTTCTACTCCTTTTGCTAACGCCCTCTCTTTTGCCCAGTTAATGCCTTCTATAGATAAATCTACTGCTGTTACATCAAACCCTTCATTTGCTAGATAAATTGCGTTTCTACCCGGACCACATCCAAGTTCCAGTACTTTTCCTTTTGAAACCCGCTTTTTTTGTATATACGAAACTAGATTCTCATCTGGAACATTTTCAAAAAACGGAACATCTTTTTCTCTATTCGCATAAAATTCATTCCAAAATGGTTCTGCTGGTCTTAATAATGAATCCAGCATTTTAATAATATCTTCTTGCGTGTGCAACGTTTCATTTTTCATTTGCACCCCTCCAATTTTAATATTCAGAAAATTATTATATATCTTTTAGAACTTTAAGACAAAGAAAAAACTCCTACATTCAATAGGAGTTTTTCTCTTTAAAATCCAAGTACAGCTAACCAGTTTAACAACTTCTTTTCTCGCGCTTTTAAATCATCGTTCCTAAGCTTACCTAACTGTATTTCACTAACAATTTCTCCGTCCGCCATAAAAAGAATTCTTTCTGTTTTTGCTGCTACTTTCACATCATGAGTGACTAACATAATGGTCGTTCCACCACGATTAATATTTAATAATATTTGCATTACTTCTTCTGTTGATTTTAAATTTAAAGCACCAGTCGGCTCATCTGCAAAAATAATATTTGGATTATTAATGAGTGCTCTACAAATAGAGACTCTTTGTAATTGCCCCCCAGATGCTTCGGTTATATAATGAGACGCTATATCACTTATCCCCATATTCTCCATTAGCTCTAGAGCACGTTTATTTACTATTTTCTTACTCTCACATTTCGCTAAATATGCTGACAAGATGATATTATCAAATAGGTTCAAGTTTCTAAGAAGGTTGCTCTGCTGAAAAATAAATCCTATTTCAGTAAGGCGCAACTTGGCTAACGCTTCTTCTTTCATACGAGATATTTCTTTACTACCAAATTTCACACTTCCTGACGACATTTGATCCATTCCACTAATATTATATAATAACGTCGATTTCCCAGAACCAGAAGGCCCCATAACTGATACAAATTCTCCCTCATAAACCTCTAAATCTATATTTTTTAGCACATAATAATTTGCATTTCCATCTATTGAATATGTTTTATTTAATTCCTTTACTTCTAAAATTTTTTTCAAGTGATACACCCCTACTCCCCATTTGGCTTTACATCGTTTGTTTGCTTCATAGTAAAACTACTGAAAAGTGTTGTTGCAGTCACACATATACATAATATAGCTGGACATATTACATAAGAAACGATAGGGTTTACGACAAACTTTATATGAGCTGCTCCCATAAATGAGCCTAACCAACTTACTAACATTTCACCAAACGTAGCAGCTATACATGTCCCTATCACAATGCCTAATAATACAATGAAGATAGAACGTGTTATATACTGTATACGAATATCTTTACTAGAAAAACCGATATTTTTCATAATTAAAATTTGCGAAAAATCTTTTGCTAATAACAGTTTAAAAAACATCGCAGTAATTAAAACTGATATCAATATCGCAATCAAAATAGCCACTTGCGTCACGAGTCTTAATTGTTTAATTGTCTCTCCTAAAGTTTGCTTTACATAATCATTTGTATCTGTTATTTTTGCAGAACTAAATTTTTGTTTATACTCCTTCACTTTTTCTTGCAAATCCACTTTAGGCTTCATATCTACATTTACTACATACCATAATATATTTTCATTATTATTAGAAAAACTAGCTTTAGCTGTTTTCCCGCCATTTGTTACATCTTGATACATACCACTAATCGTTAGTGTTTTCTCTTTCCCATCAACAAATAAAACGATATGATCCCCTACATTCTTTTTTAATTCATTTGCGTTCATATAAGAAAGAGCAATTTCATTTTCATTTTTTGGTGCCCTACCTTGCATATAGTCTAATGGAAATGTAGTGAAGTCTCCCACTTCTACATGTAAGTTTTCATGTGTACCATCAGCGTTTACCATTTTAAATGTACTCGTAACAAATGTTGCATATTTTTCTACTTCTTTATCATTTTTTACATATGAAATAACACCCTTAAAACGTTTCTCTATATTTTCAGTTTGCTGTAAATCTATTCGAATATCACTTTTTCCTGTTCCCATATAATTTACAAAATCCGGTGACTGAATCGTATACAAAAAGTTAACAGGTACAACAATCATGAACACAGCTATTATTAATACGATGCTTAATATACGATATAACTTAAATCTTTTTATAACATCTTGTATACCAATAAATACATTTACATTTTTAAATTTAGATCGATTGAGTGAAAAGGAGTTTCTAATTTTTCTCTTTCCTAGTTTATCTCTTGATTGTAAAGCGTCTATTGCTGTAATTCCCCTAAAATTCCGCAAAATAATACGACAGAACAGGATAACGACTAAAAATAACAATGTTGTAATTATGAATGGCACAATATTGTGTAAAATGCTTTTATTTGCCGCCCCCATATAAAGGGTGATATTTGAAGTGAAGATTTTTGTAACAAATAGTGAGAGTATATATCCACATATACATCCACCAGCTGAAATCACAATATATTTTGTTATATATAATTTTTGAATATCTTTGTTATGAATCCCAATTGCTTTCATAACACCAATTTCTCGATAATCTTCTTCCATCGAAGTAATGATCGTAAATCTAATACATAACATTGCAATTAACATTAATAATGCACTTATTATGATAAGTACTGCAGCTATTATTCCGTCTGTTAATGAATTGAGTGTTTTAAATAGTGAGTACGTAATAGAGGGACCTTTTTGAGGTAAGTTCGATGACTTATATAGATTTTCAAATTCATTTATTTTATATTCGTCTGTTAGCTGGAATTCAATAAGATATTCGCTTTCTCCAAAATTTCTTTTTATTCTTTCAAAATCCTTATTGCTTATTACAAATCGTTTTGAACTAACGATTGATGGGTTCATTTGAACATCACGAACAAATGCTGAAATCGTAAATTCTAGTTCATTATTATCTTTAATAACCCATATTTTATCTCCCATACGCAAATTATATTTTTGCATATAATAAATGGGTACACCTATTTCCCCTTTCCTAACATCGACCACTTCATTATTTAAATTTAATAAAAAATCAAACTTACTATTTTGTTTCACGAAACTAATGTCCATTACACTATTATGTTCTGCTTGATTTTTCTTTTTAATAAAAATGTTAGATCCATTTATTTGAACCATCTCAGCCGTTTGCTGTTTTTTTACAAACGGATTTTTTTCTACAAAGGAATCAATTGACTTTTGATTTACTTCTCCGGCATGCATTTGTACGAAGTGCGGTGCGTTTGATACTTTAACCAATTGATCCATTGAGTTCAATAGATTTATAACATTACTTGAAGCACTAGCCATTAAAAGACTTGATAACATGATAAACATAAATAAAATGGTAATTATCATTTTATTTTGAGAGAAATCTCTTTTTAACATTCTCCTAATCATATTAAGCTAGTTCCCTTCATTGGATAGTATTTTCTTCGTCACAACTGCTATTAATAACATTATGAAACTAATAACTAATATAGGTAAATAAATTTTCATACTGAATTCTTCAAACATAAAACCGTAAATGACTTGCCCAATCGGTGCCATACATTGGGATACCGCTGTTATAATTGCCATTACTTTTCCTAAGTTCTCATTTGGTGTTTTCTTTTGAACTACAGTAATCACATAGATGGATACAATTGTCATGATCATTGCAATTAAAATAGAAGAAAGTATAAAGAGGATAAATGGTGGATAGTGTCCTAAATTAAGAATAAATGGTGTAACTGATAGTGCCATTGGTATTACTAATAAAGCTATTAAAATCATCCAATAATACAATGTTTGCATCTGTAGCTTTTTCGCAAAAAAACCTATTGATAATGCACCTATAATAGTAGCAAAATCGATTAATCCCATTCCAATTCCATATAACGTGTGGCTACTTTCCATTGTTACTCGTATAATAATTGGAGCACCAACAACAAATAGCGGCGTCAGTATTAAATTTAGTAATGCGGCTAAAAACATAGATTTCAAAATAAATGGTTGTTTTAAAACATAGATAAATCCCCTTTTCATATCCTTTACAATTGTCGGTATGATATGGCTTTCTTGCACTCTCTTTATAAAAGGTATTGTGATAAACATTTCTAAAATCGCAGATAAAAAGAAAGCAAAGCAACTTATTATTACGAGCATTTTCAAGCCAATTATGCCGTACAATATCCCTCCTAATACAGGAGCAACTATATTAGATAATGCTTGCACACCATTTACGATACCGTTCGCTTGTTCTAACTTTTTCTCTGGAACTAATTGCGGAATACTTGCCATTACAACTGGTGCGTACATTGCACTAACGATTGCTAGTAAAAACATAATTGTTCCAAACAATAGAATAGATACAGATTCAGTAAATAACAAAACTATAAAGCTTAATACAATCGCAGCATTTATAAAATCAAAAATAACCATTACATTTCGACGATTGAAACGATCTGCTATCGCTCCGCCAAGAGGAGCTAACAAAAACGGAATACTCGTTATCGCATATAATCCTGCGAATATATCAGCACGCCCTGTTAAATCTAGCACATATAATGACAGAGCAAAACGTAAAAGTGTCGAACCTAAAATAGTAATAATTTGCCCACTCACCATTAAATAAAAATCTTTCATCGAAGGTTTTATACTAATAGATATCATAATCACACCCTTCCTTTAATTTAGACCGACTGCCGGTCTATAATAAACAAACAGAAAAAATATTATTTCTGTTTCATTAAAACCTCCAGCATATAATTAAAGGATCCTTCTTTCGCTCCAACAGATACTTCCATCATTTTAATATAAGCTTTCACCCTCCTCAGCATTTCTTCTGGCTTCCATTGGAATAACCCATCATCAAATATGACTTGCGCTGAAGATAGTAATAGTTCAATCGTTTCTTGTGGATATGAAGTCGAAAATATCCCTTCTTCAATTCCTTGTTCTAAAATTTCTGTTAATACAGGAGATAAATGAATAATGGATTGTACTAAACTTTTTTGATGCATTTCTGCATTATTTGGTTGATGAAATTGCTCAATCATTTTATCTTTTATATCACCTGATTTTGGAGATTGCTCCATTAAAACTCGAAATAACTTTTCTAATACTGGTATATTTGGATTAGAGACGATTACTTTCGCTTTAGCAACATCTTCTTTAATAATCCTCATAATAATCTCATCCATTACTTCTTCTTTCGATTTAAAATAGTGATAAAACGTCCCCTTTGCTATCCCTATCTCTTTTAAAATGTCATTTACTGTTGTTTTCGTATAACCTTTCGTAATAAATAAACGTTCAGCCGTTTCTAAAATTTCTTTTCTACGCTCCTCATATTCCTTTACTATTCGCATTCAAGTTCCCCTTCCCATCAGACCGACTGTCGGTCTATTTAAATTATATGCTTAGTTAGTAAAAAGTTTCCTATTATCGTATATATACAACTCCCTACTTTCTATTTCCTTTATAAATTTTTATTTTTTAACTTCCGTTTAATTTGTTTAAAATGTATCTCATGTTTCTTACCGTCACCTTTCATTTGAGGAAAAGAACGATGCCCCCGCTTGATCCTATTTTTGTTGATTCTTCATTCAAACGCACAATACTTTGTAGTTTTTCAGCTCCTTTACCACAAATCTACGCATCTCCTTTTCATCGATGACTTCAAAAAATGACAATTGATTCATACGAAACGGTTTCCCTCTGTTCGATCTATTTACTTATGAATGGATTTTTTGTTAAGTTCCAATATGTAATTTTGCATATTTCATACTTTTAATTTTTGCACATGCAATAATTTATTTATAAAAATATAAATTATTAATAAGGGTGATTTATATGAGCAAGTTCCGAAATAAGATGATTAAATATTTGCAAACATTTTGGGGATGCTTAGCATTTGGTGTATTAATGTTTGCTATCTTCTTAATTATGGATTTAACAGATGCATCTTTAAATACATTAAGCTGGAGAGACTGGCTAGGTTCTGTAGCAAGCGCAGCCATTTTATCTGTTGGGATGTTTACTTTAAATAAATTGGATTTAAAATAAATATTCGGTCAATACTGAATGTAGGCTGTATGCCAACATTCATGTAAAGTAGTCTTCTCTGTATCTCCTTGTATTGAGCAGTTAGCTTTTGCTAGCTGCTCTTTTATTTCGTTCCAGTTCTTACCTCTTAAAGAACTCTTTAACTACGTTTTCCCAATAAATACACATATCTATTCCCCTTTGCTATAAAATGAAATCTTTATTTTGTTATACGCTTCCATTCGTTCCATATGCATTCTCCCTTTCTCAACTATTAACCGGACAAGCATATATTATTGTATGGAGGAATCCACTCATAAAAATCTACCTTTCTTGTCAAAGAGCATGCTTATATGTATGTTCCTTTTTATTATGTTTCCTTTCATTTCTAAATAGCATTTTCAACTCTATTCATACTATTTTTTCAACTTTAGGTTACAAACTATTTCTGTAAGCGTAGTATCTCCTTTGTACAATAGGCAATTAGTGTTACCCATAACAGTACACTTCTGCACTATTCACTATAAATTTTCATATATTGTATTGTGCTTGTCCAAAACGTGAGGTTGTTACTCACGCAATCTAAATGAAAGAAAGGAGTGAAAATATGCGATCATCTAGTCGTAAGCTCACGAACTTTAATTGTAGAGCACAAGCCCCCAGTACACTACCAGCTCTCGGTTTTGCTTTTAATGCTACTTCACCTCAATTTGCCACACTATTCACGCCACTACTACTACCTAGTACGGGCCCAAATCCAAACATTACTGTCCCTGTAATCAATGATACAATTAGTACAGGAACTGGTATTAGAATTCAAGTAGCTGGTATTTATCAAATCAGTTATACATTAACAATCAGCCTCGATAATGTTCCAGTAGCCCCGGAAGCAGCGCGCTTTTTCTTAACACTAAACTCATCAACTAATATTATTGCAGGATCAGGAACCGCAGTCCGTTCTAATATCATTGGCACTGGTGAAGTAGATGTATCCAGCGGTGTCATTCTAATAAACTTAAACCCTGGTGATTTAATTCAAATTGTACCCGTTGAAGTAATTGGTACAGTAGATATTCGTTCTGCCGCTTTAACAGTTGCACAAATTCGTTAATAAAAACAATATGCTTGGCTAATTAACATTTAATATTCCTTATACACCCCAAAATATATGTTATAGATTTGACACACATTTATATCAAACAAGCATATTTTATTGTATGGTGACTATGTAGTCACACAAATCTAAAGCGTTCATAAGAGCACACTTATATGTGTGCTTTATTTTTTATGAAAATCAAGCTTTAATATAGCTATTTTGTTTTACTTTATACTCATCACTCTTTTGAACATTTACCTTTTTATTGTTATATTTGCTCATTCTTTTTCTACTTTGTTTTACTAATTAGTTGATTAATTTCGCAAACACCATTTATTAAACATTCCATGTTTCTTCACCCCCTGAATATTTTCCAAATAAAAATACATACTATTTTCAAGCCGCCGTGTCCACGGCTAATACTTCTTTCTTTTGTTACAGCAGAAGCAGATAGATTTTTCACTTATCTGCTTTCTCTGTATATTTTTTAGGGAATCGAAAATAATACGAACAAGCTGTTTGAACTAGCAGCTTCACTCTTCTCGCAATGGGGATGCAAATTATCACAATTAGCTAACTCATTGAGCTCACTGGCAGACAACCAAAATCGTTGTCTGCTTTTTGTATGAGATTTTTTGTTTTACATATACTACTTTTGAACCTGCAGACCAATACGAGCCATTTTGGTGCTTGGGATTTCCCTTCCGGGGATAAGTATTTTTTACTTATCCCTTTTTTTGTATAGACACTTATATTTAGGGTAAAACTAATCACAAGCAGATTTTCTGTTTATGCGTAGTTCTAAACAAGATTACTTTTTCTCCTATTAAAGGACAGCAGGTACGACTGCTAGTCCTTTTTCTTATTTCGCATACTATCCCTTCTATTAACTTCACACTACATTACCTTCATCGCCGTAGTAAGTAACTTCCCAATAAGGATGGCAGTTGTGCATCTCGAGTTCCCATCGAACAAAACTAACAAAGTTACAAATTTCTTTCACCAAATCGGCCAATTCTTTGTTTGCAAAAGATGTTTTTATATCGTTATACCAATTGATTTTTTCATAATTCGTATCATCATCAGAGGAGCTAGTACGAATTGCTTTCTCTCGATTTTTTTCGATTAAATATTGTCCATACGTAAGTTGCACTTGTTCTTGAATTACGACATGGTTGTAATACCCTTGTTCTACTGGTTTTGGACTATAAACTTTCCTTTGTAAGTTTTAAATACGGTGAATGAAATTTCCGTTTTTTTCTTGCTATCATCCTTGTTCTATACAAAAAAAAAAAGAGCCACAATATTTTGCGACTCTTTACAATTATAATTATTTAACGGCCACGTCTTTGCTGACCTTGCTTTGTACTACCTTTTTTATTACTTGGCTTATTAAATGATCGGTTGTTTTCATTTCTTGAACTATTTCTTGAATCACTTCTTGAGCCATTTCTCGAACCACGTCTTGAATCACTTCTTGAACCTTCACGGCTATCTCTTTGACGATACTCGCCTGATTTCTTCGGAGCCGGCCTTGGTACCGGTTTTCCATTTTCATCTACACGTTTTATCTTCGGTTGTTCGATTATTTCTCTTTGTATTGGTGCACCAAGCGTTTTTTCAATTTCTTCTAAATGTTTTTCATCTTTCGCTGCAACGAACGTAATTGCAATACCTGATCCACCTGCACGTCCTGTCCGGCCAATGCGGTGAATATAACTTTCTACATCTTCAGGGATATCATAGTTAAATACGTGCGTTACACCATCTACATCAAGTCCACGAGCTGCTACATCCGTTGCGATTAAGTACTGAATTTTTGCTTCGCGGAAACTCTTCATAACTCTTTCACGTTTCGCTTGAGGTATATCACCATGAAGTTCAGCACAATTATAACCTAGTCCTTTTAAATTATCATAAAGCTTACTCGCTCTAACCTTTGTACGACAGAAAATAACTGCTAAAAATGGCTGATCACGGTCCATAACAAAACGAAGTGCATCTGGCTTTGCACGATCTGTCGTCTCAATGACACGTTGCTCTATTGTATTTACCGTTACTTCTTCACTTTGTACTTGAACCATTTGCGGTTCATCCATATAACGCTTCGCCAATTTTTTAATATCTTTTGGCATCGTTGCTGAGAATAACATCGTTTGTTTACTACCAGGTGTCTCATCTAAAATATCTTCAATATCATATAAGAAACCGAAATAAAGCATTTGATCCGCTTCATCTAATACAATTGTTGTAAGATTACTCAAATCAATTGTTTCACGTCGTATATGATCTAATAATCGTCCTGGTGTCGCAACAACAATATGTGTATTACCTTTTAACTTTCTCAATTGTTGTGCTACATCTTGACCGCCATAAATCGCTAATACATTAATATCTTCTCTTTGCACAAGCATTTTTTTAATTTCAGTTGTAATTTGCAGTGCTAGTTCCCTTGTTGGTGCAACAATTAAAGCCTGAACATCGCTACATTCTGGATCGATTTTTTCTAAAATTGGTAACACAAATGCTAACGTTTTACCCGTTCCTGTTTTCGCCTGCCCAATAATATCTTTACCTGACAGTATAACAGGAATTGCTTCCTCCTGAATTGGTGTTGCTTCTGTTATTCCATTTTCACGTAATGTATGATTAAAAGTTTCACTAATTCCTAATTCTAAAAAGTTTTTCAAATTGACCACTTCTTTTCCTTATTTTTCACATTAGCTTTCATTGTACCATTTGTTTCGCCAAATATGAAAAATAAAAAAATTCTTATCTTCTTTTTTTATATTCATTATGTACTAGTTGGACAAATTCTTTTTGTTTTATCTCAGAATTTATTAATGCTTTCATATTTGCAGAATTCAAAATGAACTTCTTAATTTTTCTATTACTCCAAATTAATTTTGTATACTTTGTATCTTCGTGTAGCTTTCGAAACCACTCAAATTCGCTTAATTTGGCAATATGATGTTTTAATTTCATGTCATTTTGAGGGAAAAATAAAATGATATCTGCTATTACATCAAATAATAAACTCATCTTCTCCCCTCCTGTACATATATATTTCAATGTTACGGAAATATAGTTATAGGGTGATAAAATTGACAACTACATTCATAAGGATCTTTTGCATATTTTACTTACTATATTTTCAATCCACCACAATTATAACGGCAAAATCTCAAACAGATGTAATCAGTGAATTCAAACATGCTTTGCTCAAAAATGATAAAGAATTAATGCAGTCATATGTAACAGAAGGAGTTAAACTACCTACTTTCCAAAAGGAAAAACCTATTCATGAAATTAAAACCGTACTATCTCCAAAAGAAGATACTACAATTCTTATTTCTTATTTCAAAGGCACTAATGATGAATTTACTATCGGTTTCATTTTGGAAATAGTAACAAAGAATAATAAAATATCTCGAATTAATCAAATTTATGATGGAACGAATCCATTTATGAAAGAAGCTACTATCGTAAAAGAATATGAAATGAAGTGTAAGAAACATATACTTACTCCTACAAAATTCCCGTTCGAAATTCACGAATTTCAAGGATACATCTATAACGATTACTTAAACCTCCAATACTACAATGAAGATATTAATGGGATTTTTAAAATCACTGTTTCACCAGTTCAAAACAAATTAAATTTCTATGTACATAGGGGCGCTAAGTTCTATAGCTTAAAAAATAATATAAAAGCATTATACAATCCTCATTTCGATTCAGCATATGAGCTCCTTTTTCAGAAAAATGGTTTTCAATACACAATTGCAATTGGTAACAAACGCTATATACAAGGAAAATATAACATCAAGGATTTAATTCAAATTGCAGAATCTATGAATTAAAAAACGATCTTTTCTATATAAGAAAGATCGGTTTTTTATTATTTTATATATTGAATTCCCCTCCATGATAGCAATAATACTTTACAGCTTTAAGGTCTTTAATCCTCTTTAAAGACTCTTCCGCTTTTTCTATATCTAAACAAAAATTCGGATTAGCTATTACTAATTCACCATTATCTTGAACGGCTGCATCTCCTGTAATTACACTGTGTAAGTCCGGAAAATATAATGAAATATGTCCCGAAGTATGTCCTGGGGTCGCTACTATTTGACATTCACCATTCAAAATTATTTGTCCATCATGTACTTTTTCATCGACGAAAATATGTCTTATATTTTTTAACTGTTGTATAAACCATTTACCAAATTCTTTTTCTTCATTTGGCATACGTTCTAACATTTCTTCTGCTTGAACTAATCTCTCTGATTCTATATCACCATTAATGTAGTTAGATTCAATTTCACTAGCAATAATATTAACTTGAGGATATTTCACTTTAAAATCATATAAAGATCCTATATGATCGTCATCATAATGAGTAATAATTATATTTTTTAAGTTTTTCATCTTGTATCCATGTTTTAAAATTGCCTCTTCAATTAAAGGTAAAAAATTCATATACCCTGTATCTACTAAAGTTAATTCATCGTTTACTATTATTAAACTTGGATAAATACATTGTTTTTGCTCGTTAAATTCGAAATTAATTGGTAGTTCTATTATCTTCATTTTTCTTCCCCCATACCACTTAATAAATGTTTAATAAAAACTAAATCATTTACATACATTTCGTTCAAATTTACGTTTAATGTGTACTTTCTATATAGCAAAGAAAAAAGCATCCGTTATGAATGCTTTCCTTATCTTACCTGTTCAACTACATAAATCAACTTTGGCCTATCCGAAACCTGATATGTATAGTCTTCATTTTTATGCATATATGTTTCTATCCTATTTATCACTTTAAACATTCTGTCTGAATTCGCACTGAACCGAGATACTGAATCACATAAAACTATTGACCCTTTCTTGTAAAAATTTACAATTTCATAAATATCTCGTTCTAAACAAACTTCTCCTACTTGCAAATCCTCTTTCGCTTCATAGTTATAAATTCCCATTCTCATTCCCCCAAAAAATTGTATTTTTTCTTACAACATCCCCTCGTTACATAAATAATACCACGATAAAATTCTAAAACTCAAACTCATCGGCTTCATCTGAGAAAATAAAAAAACATCACCGAAGTGACTACTTTCAAGAAGATGGGAGAAAAGAGAGGAAAAAATAATTCAAAACAAAGTAACACCTGAAATGCTAGATGAAGCAGCTAATCGATTAATAACAGAATCACATTAGAAGCCTATGAATCACCAGCGAGGAAAGGGGCTATTCAAGAATTACTAAATTTCTCATCAATAGATTATTTAGAAGTAATTCAACATTGTACGAATGCAGAGATTAATGTGAAAAATTAACTTTAATACGCATTACCACAAAACGTTATCTACGTAGTACCTTTACTTGGAACGAACATATACACTGTGAGTTGTTACATAACCAACATTCTATTATTTTGAACAGGTAATTCCCTATTTTTATTGAAATATACATTAAGAAAAACTATAAAATTGATTAGTCTCCCACTTCTTTGTCTATCCTTTTAAAAAATCTATTTTTTTGTAAAAGGAGTGTTTATATGGAGAAACAGAAACTTTGGAAAAAATTCAAGAAAAGCTCAGCAGATCTCGGTAAATCTAGCGTATATGAAAGTATTATTTTATATTACACAATGAGAAAAAAAGGTTACCTACTAAAGCGAAATTCATCATATTAGCCGCTCTATCCTATTACGTATTAACAATCGACTTTATTCCAGATATAGCTGCTATTATTGGGATTGGCTTATTAGATGATGTTTTGGCGATCGCTGTAGCTCATAAATACGTGATGCGCCATGCAGACGCCGAAATTCGAGAAAAGAGCAAAGTAAAAATGGAGTCATTATTTACTCCCGCACAAGCATAATGAAAGAGGAGCTAATATAATGTTACTTAGCTCCTCTTTTATTACACAATGTTTAAATGTACTATTTCATTTCACTTCATTCGCCACAAAAAATTGCTCACAAACACTCGAAATGCGCTGTAAGTCTACGTTCCCACCAGATATAACTGCTACTACTTTTTTCTCTTTAATATATGTATCCACTTTCCCTGCAAGTAGAGCAGCAGTAGCTAATGCGCCTGCACCTTCTACAACAGCTTTCCCGCGTTGTAATAAGTCTTTCATCGCTAATTCCAGCTCTTTTTCTGATACTGTTACAATATCATCTACTAATTCTTTTACAACTTCAAAAGTTAAATTGCCTGGTATTTTTACCGCGCAACCATCTGCTATCGTAGGTGCCTCATAATGTTCTATAATTGTACCTTTGTCATAAGATGCCTTCATCCCATGAACATTTTCTGCTTGGACACCAATTATATGAATCGACGGATTAAAAGATTTTAATGCAACAGCAATTCCAGAAATAATTCCTCCTCCACCAATTGGTACAATGACCGTATCAACATCCCACATATCATCAAGAATATCTAATCCTATTGTACCTTGACCAGCCATTACTTCTACATCGTCATATGGATGTAAGTATGTTTCACCTGTTTCTCTAATAATCTCCTCACATTTTGCCTTCGCATCATCAAAGGTTTCACCATGTAAAACCACTTCAGATCCATATCCTCTCGTTGCATCAACTTTCGCTTGAGGGGCAGAAATCGGCATTACAATTTTACTTTTAATACCGAGTAAATGAGCAGATAAAGCAATTCCTTGCGCATGATTACCAGCAGAACAAGCAATTACTCCTCTCTCTTTTTCTTGATCTGTCAGCTGTGACATTTTATTAAACGCACCACGGAATTTAAACGAACCTGTTAATTGCATATTTTCTAATTTCAAGTGAATTTCTCCACCTGTTTTACTAGTCAAATAAAATGATTTTACTAATGGAGTTTTACGAACATTTCTGTCCAAAATAGTTTGAGCTTTTTTAATATCGTCTATATGCAATGGTAGTTTTTTAGTTATCATACTAACACCTCTTCCAATGTTCTATTCCTAAGTTTTCGTAAGTCGCAGCTCCTTTATACGAAATGAAAAAGTCTTTATATATGTACCCCACTCTGTAATACATACATCTGCAAACAATTTAACATCCTCTTCATATCACGTTCTTTATAATGATTTAGGCATGCGATTTGGATCCAGTTATTCTTTTGTAAGTACGCTGATTCATAATGGACAATATATCCTTGTAATGCTAACGCATCACCGACCGCTTTAGAAGAAAGACCTTCATTTAATTGAATCGTAAGTATAATTGGTGCGGCATGTTCTTTAGGTGAAACAAGTTTTAGGCCTATACTAGTCATAGCTTCTTCCATATAATCATATGTCTCTTTAATTTTTACAAATGCTTTTTCATCTTCAAATCTCTTCAACGCTTCTTGCAATGCATAAATTAAATTCCATGAATGGGAATACGGAATACTTTCATTTTCTTCGTACATACCAATATCCATATAGGCTGGTAATGTCTCGTTTACTTTCACATTATGATTATGAAAAACGAAAGATAATCCAGTAAACGATTTAATTGCCTTTCCGCTCACGCCACTCGCAAAATATACATCCTTTAAATCTATCGGTATCGCTCCAATTGAGCTAATACAATCTACACATAGTTTCACTTTATACTTTTCACATAAAACATTTAGCTCGTCTAAATCATTTAACATTCCAGTTGATGTTTCGTGGTGAACAAACCAAAGCCATTCATAATGTCCAGCTCCCATTATTTTTTCCAATTCTGTATAAATAAACGGTTCTCCCATTTCTTTTTTATACGTATCAAAATGTAACTCTGCACGTGTTGCATGCCCGACTAATCTATTACCAAATTCCCCATTTGTTAATACGAGCCCCTTTCCTTTTAAAGAACGTAACTGTAAAGCAATGGCATCATTCGCTAATGTCCCTGTTCCTAACATGATTTGCACACGTTTTGCTTTTGTCATTTGAAGTAATCGTTTCTTTACATTATCCATCGTCACTTGAAATGACTTAGAACGGTGTGAAATAGGCTTAGTAGAAAATGCCTTTCGAACATTCTCTTCAATATCTACTGGGCCGGGTAAAAACGTATACTCTTTCGTCATAATTCCCCCAACACTCGACGCTTCAAACATAGCAGGGGTAACATACATAGGCTGGAATGCTGCTGCTTCTGTACCAACTAACGAATGGAAAGATTTGAATCCCATTTGCTCATATAAAGGTAGTTCACGTGTTGTTGCAGAAATGAGTGCCAATTCATATCCATTTAGAAGCAAATAACGATGTAAAAAGCGAATTAAACCTAATAACGCTCTTCCATTTCGATATTCACTTTCTACTGAAAGTAAACGAATTTCATATACGTTTTCTCCATGTTCTTGCAAATAAAAATCTAGATTTGAAATTTTATAATCTAACGAGAATGGTCGTTTTCCTCGCAACGCAACCATACCTACTAACTTATCGTCATCTAAACAAATTAAATATGTATTTTCTTCATGAAAACGATCTATACGAACACGATCTTTCGTTTCTTCATGTTGCGGAATTTCTTCTACAAATGTTTTATAATTCAATTTATGTATACTTTCAAATTCCCAAACTTGATCAGCAACTTTATAAATTAACCCCATGCCCTATCTCCTTTATCTATTTAATAAAAAATGATAAGTGGAGATTAACCCCACTTATTAAATGTTTATTTCATTCGCGATTTACATATAAAATAAGTACAATGATGAGTGCACTTAAAATAGTCGTAACAATTGAGTAAGAATACAAAATCATGCAAAGTGGTAAACAAGCAATTGTAATTAGTCCTGGCTTCGTAAATCCTTTAAAGATTAAATAAAATATAATGAAAACTGCAACGAGGGTAAGCGCTATCAAATAATCAAATGCGATTAGTCCTCCGATAAATGTTGAAATACCTTTACCGCCCTTACCTTTAAATAAAACTGGATAAATATGTCCAATTATTACAGCCAACAATGTTAGCATTACAAATGTAGAATCTTCAAAAAGGTATTTTGCAATAGAAACTACGATTGCCCCTTTGATCGCATCACCTAAAAATGTAGCGACGAAATACCCTTTTCCATACACACGGCCCATGTTTCTTGCACCAGGATTACCACTTCCTTCATCCCGAATATCAACGTTATGTCTCCATTTCGTTACTATATAAGCAGTCAATATGTTTCCAAATAAATAAGAAGCCACCAAATACAAAAATTGCATACTATTAATCATATAATCATTCACTTTCTACGTAGGAGTACTTATACAATATTCAAGAACAATGTATATTGTACGTTTCTATCCGCATCCCTTTATACATTTTAACATCATATATTTACAAATCATACAAAAATTCTCATACAGCTATTTTTTAAAATATATATTTTTCATTAAATAATATGTTCCTTTCACTGCTGATTGTGATTGTGATATAAATGTAACTTTTCCTATGCTTTTCTCACAGCATTTCTTAAATTCATCATATATTTCAGGAACGAAACGCAATATGCTGCCACTTACTGCAATGGAAGCTGATAAATCAAACTGCATCTTGTTATAAACATCTATTGTAATCCTTGCTAATTCCTTTCCAGCTTGCATCATAATTTCATGTGCAGCATCATTCCCATTTCTAGCTTCCCGAATAACTAATGGTGTGATTGCTGCAACTTTATCTTTTGCAGATCTATAAACTAGACTTTTTATATGAGACGATGTCAAAAGTTGAAACTCATCTTGAATTCTTAAGCTTAATGGACAAAGTGTAACTCCTTGATCCAATTGATTTACCATTCTCTTTAAAGCTTGTAATGCAATCCAATATCCGCTTCCTTCATCTCCTAAAATATGTCCCCATCCACCGCTATACTCATGTACTTCTCCTTTTCTCCCTAGACAAATCGCACCTGTGCCACCAATCGTTAAAATTCCATCCTTTCCTTCTAAAGCGGCTGCATGTGCTATCATTGCGTCATTAAAAACTTCAATTTGTATTCCATACTTCTTTTTTAGACGTAATGTTAATTCATTTATATTTGCTCCGCTTATACCTGCTAATCCTAAACAAATACAAACACAATGCTCTTTCACTACACTTATCTGGCAATGATCAATCGCTTCCATAATATGCACAAGAGCTTCTTCAAAATCTATTAATATGTTTCCAAATCCACTAGTAGCTCTTACAAGTTCATTTCCGTCTTTATCAAATGCAATTGCTTCTGTCTTCGTTCCCCCGCCATCTATTCCAATCATATACTTCATATACGTTCTCCTCATTTTCTTCATATTGAAGGGTACGTTACATTCCCTAAAACTACAGATTTCTTTGCACCTGTTGCACTCGGCACATTACTCGGATTACGATGATACGTTTCGTTTGCTAAAATGGCAAAGGCGATTGCTTCTTTCGCCTCTGAAGAATAGCCTATATCTTCTTGAATGAATATTGTACATTTTTCATCCTTCAATCCATACCGTATCATTTCAACAAGTGTGTTATTATAACTGCCGCCACCGCCTAAAATTACCTCATCAATTTCATAATACGGCAGAATAAACTCCTTATAATGATGAACAATTGAACTTGCTGTAAACATCGTGACAGTCGTTAATATATTTTCTTTACTATACTTTTCATACCGCTTCAATAACTGACTTACAAACTCTTCACCAAACTGTTCTCTACCTGTTGATTTCGGTGGATTCATTTTCAAAAATGAATGATTCATACAATATGTCAAAATTTCTTCTACAACTACCCCTTGTTTTGCAATGTTACCATTTTGATCATATGGCAACTGAAATAACCTTTGACATACTTCATCAATTATCATATTACCCGGACCAGTATCAAAAGCTATAACGTTCTGATCACTTTTTTGACTTGGTATTACGGTAACATTACCAATCCCGCCGATATTTTGTAGTAGTCTATTTTTAGTTGGATGACGATATAAAATAATCTCTGAATATGGTACAAGTGGTGCACCTTGTCCTCCTGCTGCCATGTCCATCGTTCGGAAATTTGAGATAACCGTCGTATTCGTGTCATATGCTATTACTGCAGGCTCCCCAATTTGTAATGTGGAAGCTATCATATTCCCTTCTGGCTTTGGCTGATGGTAAATCGTTTGTCCGTGAGAACCTATCAAATCTAATTGTTCCAAAGAAAAATTGGCCTCTTTACAAACTTCTTTTACAGCGTTGGCGAAACATAAACCTAACTTAAAATTTAAACTACATATGAGTTGGACATTTGAATTTTCTATTGATAATGCTTGTTGTATTTCACTTTTTATATCATTACGAAATGGAACTGTAGTAAAATGGATGAGTTCGACCTTAGACTCTACACCACTCCCTTCTATACGAACGAGCGCTACATCTATTCCATCTAATGAAGTACCGGACATTACCCCTGCAATATACATAACATGCATGACCTCCTATTTACTAAAAAACAATCATGTAAGTTACAAATGTACAACCGATCGAAAACAATATAAATCTAAAAAACAACTGAGCTTTCGATGCAAACGATCCATCAATGAAAGAAACAACTACAGTAAGCAAAATACTTGCCGCAATGCTTGTAACGAGCCATATACTATGCATTTGTGATAGATGTAGCATCCTTAATATAGGCACAAAAAGTAAATTCGCACATATCACTCCAAATAATAATAAAAATACACCTTTATAACTAAATTTTATATTCATTCCATTTCATCCTCTCTGGACTTCATGTGAAAGAAGTGATAGGCAAAATACCTATCACTCATAAATTAAAGCATAAAGATTATGGATTAACAGATTCGCCTTCACCATTCTTCTCAATTTCAAGCATATTTTTGTCGTACATTTTAAAGAATGGTAAATATATAAGGAACGATATTGCTATATTTATAAAAACTAATACTATTGCACGCCAATCTCCGCCTGTAGCTAAATACGCACCAATTGGAGCTGGTAATGTCCACGGTGGCATAATATGTGTTGGTGTTACAAATCCCATCGCAGTTGCTGAATATGCAACAGTTGCCGTTACAAGTGGTGTAATGATAAATGGGATAATTAAAATTGGATTTAGTACAATCGGTAATCCGAATATGACTGGCTCATTTATATTAAAAATACCCGGAACAATACAAGTTCTTGATAATGCTTTCGAATATTTTGATCGACCAAATACAATCATAGCTAATACAAGCCCTAATGTCGCACCAGAACCGCCAATCCATATAAACCATTGATATAACGGCTCTGGTGAAATAAATGGCAACTGATCTGCTCCACTAGCAACTGCTTCTCCATTTTTCCCTAGATATACTTCCCATAATGGCCGAGCAACAGTTCCAACAACCGACACACCATGGATTCCGAATGACCAAAAAAACGTAATTAAAAACACTGGAATCATTACACCGAAGTAACTATCGCCAGCTTTTACTAATGGTGCTGCTAGTTTATCAACAACATGGTGTAAATCAATGCTAAAAACGACAGTTACTAGACTCATAATAATAATAACGAATGCAGCAGGTATAAGTGCTTCAAACGAACGCGACACAGATGGCGGTACTTGTTCTGGCATTTTAATCATTACATTTTTCTTCTTACAAAACCTTAAAATCTCTACGGATAAAATAGAAACAATCATCGTCACGAATAATCCATGACCTCCAAGATTTGTCATCGGAAGCATAAATCCTTTTTTATCAATTAATTCAGGAGTTAATGTTAATAGCAGTGAACATACTGCTAGCTGAGCTCCCGATAAAGCATCTAATTTATAACTTTTCGCCAAATTATATCCTATTCCAAATGCTATATATAAAGACATAATAAACATCGTTAGGCGATATGGTATTAATATACTTGTTTGATTTTTTAATGCCCAAACGGATATGAAACTATCTTTCGGTAAAGGTGGAAATGCTACGATTAAAAAGAAACTTCCTACGATGATAAATGGTAATGCTGAAATCACTCCATCACGGATTGCTTGTAAATGTCTCTGTTCAGAAAGTCTTGCCATCGGTCCAGATAAGTTTTTATCGAGAAACGTGACAAACTTATTCATAACGGTTCCCCCTAACGAATTAAATCATTTACAGTCTTTAATAAAGTCGGTCCGCCAAGAGGTGTATATGCTTGCGGCGGTATAATACCGCACGGGATAGATTCCTCTTCTGCGAATTTTTTAACAGAATCAAATCGATGTCTAACTTGAGGTGCAACCATTACAACGTCCCAGCCATTCTTTACTTCTTCCTCTACCTCATTTGTTCCAATCGCATGCACTTCCATGTTCATACCCTTTTTCTCCGCCTCCTTTTTTAAAGCGTTTACAACAATTGCGCTGGACATTCCTCCAGAACAAACGAACAAAACCTTCATTTATGAATCCTCCTATACTTATAATTTATTCCCCTTCAAATGAAAGGAAGTTTCACTTTACTAACAAGCATATGAAGTAGTAAATGAATTTAGTTATAATGAAAGTAAATTTCAGTAAAAATATTTTTCCTATTAAATTAATGTTTCAATATTTATTTTTCTCAATTGTAAGAACAACCTCATCTCGGATATCATAATAGTTAACCACATAATAGGGAGGCGTATAAATGATTGTTAAACGTTTATTAATGATATGTTGTATCGTCATCTTTTTTATTCCTTTCACTTTCATTTCCCCTCACTCTACTTATGCTGAAGCTAATACTACGTATAAAAAACATGAATTACGTGCTGTATGGATCGCATCTGTTCTTAATATTGATTGGCCCTCAAAAACCGGCTTACCCATCGAAAATCAAAAACAAGAGTTTATTAAATTATTAGACGATGTTAAAAACACCGGTATGAATGCAGTCGTTGTACAA
Source organism: Bacillus paranthracis (assembly GCF_001883995.1). Classification (GTDB taxonomy): domain Bacteria; phylum Bacillota; class Bacilli; order Bacillales; family Bacillaceae_G; genus Bacillus_A; species Bacillus_A paranthracis. The sequence goes on from NZ_MACE01000013.1 coordinate 234,057, forward strand.
ATCAAACCAACCGCTGATGCCTTTTATCCTTCAAATTACGGTCCTTGGTCTGAATACATTACGGGCACACAAGGAAAAGATCCTGGTTATGACCCACTCGCATTTATGGTCGATGAAGCACATAAAAGAAATATAGAATTCCACGCATGGATTAACCCATACCGAATAACGATGAATCACACTGATATAAATCGATTATCAAATAATCACCCTGCAAAACAACACCCCGATTGGATTGTACCTTATGGCGGGAAGTTATATTACAATCCCGGTATTCCGGAAGTGAAAAAATTTATAACTGAAGGTGCTTTAGAAATCGTGCAAAATTATGACATTGATGCGCTGCATATGGATGATTATTTTTATCCATATAAAGTAGCAGGTGAACAATTCCCCGATCAAAAAACGTACGAAACGTATAATAACGGTAGATTTACAAATATAGAGGATTGGCGACGTAACAATGTAAATGAACTTGTAAGAGATTTAAATACTGCTATTAAACAAGAAAAGTCATATGTAAAATTTGGCATTAGCCCATTTGGCGTATGGCGAAATATAGCTGATGATCCGACTGGCTCTAACACAACTGCCGGCCAAAGAAACTTTGATGATCTTTATGCTGATACACGTGAGTGGATACAAAAAGGTTACATTGACTACATCACACCGCAAATATATTGGAATATAGGTTTCACTCCTGCTGCGTATGACATATTAGTAGATTGGTGGGTAAAAGAAACAAATAATAAACCGATCCACCTATACATCGGTCAGGCGGCCTATAAAATTAATAATAATTCTGTCCCAGCTTGGTCTGATCCAGAAGAATACCCAAGACAAATTGAATTAAATCGGTTATATCCTGAAATAAAAGGTAGTATGCATTTTAGCTTGAAAGATATTAATAACAATCCACTAGGAATTAAAGATAGACTCTCAAAAGACATATATAAATATCCTGCATTAATCCCCTCTATGCCTTGGCTTGATCATGATCCACCAAAACAACCGACTTTAAAAGGTGCTATTCCAAGAGATGAAGGTATTGCTGTAGGTATCATTGATAATAGAGAGAATGATTCTGCTTATTACGCCATTTACCGCGCGAATGGAAAAAATGAAGTGGATATACAAAATCCGAAAAATTTACTTACTACTGTAAGAAAGACAAAGCCTGGAGAAGTTTATTTAGATAAAACCGTTAATTCTGGAGAAACATATACGTATGTAGTAACTGCAGTTGATCGATTGCATAATGAAAGTGTTGCTTCTAGTCATACTACCGTTAAAGCAAAATAACAACTAATAAAAAAACGCCTTAAAGCTAAGTATTATAGCTTTAAGGCGTCTTTTTTATTTATTCTTAAACTTCTCAGTCGCTGCTCTCATCTTCACATTCAAATCGTGATCAATCGAGTCGCGAATGTCCCTCTCTACTACTTCCATTTCTTTTTGGAAATTTTGTAAGTAGACTTTCAATTCTTCTTCTTTTTCAGGACGTTGTGATGGTGGTAATTGCACCACTAAAGATAACATCGCTATTAAATCTTTCATTAAGAACGTTTCAAGTTTATGTTGTTGTTCAAACATACGTTGCTCTTGATAGTACGGCAGTGCATTTAATACTGAAATTGTAATATCATCAACTGTTTTTTGTAATGAAGGATTTATTGAACGCTTATACGCTTGAATTGTATTTAATGCATCTGGATATCGATCATAAAAATACAATTTATAAAACGATAAATCTGTCGGTTTTACTGTTTGCTGCGTTTCTTGTCTTAAAAAATCTTTCACTTTTATCGCAGCTACATCAATATCTTCATTTGTAAGTTTTTTCGTTGTTTTTGCCATTACATGTACTTTTTTCTGTTTTTCTTTCGGTAACATTGAGAATACTTGCTCTCTCGTACGTTGGCTCGATGCACAGAAAAGAGTGTTTAATGTATGTTGCTCTTTTTTTCCTTCCGTGCGAATCCAGCGATAAAAGAGTGGATGTTGTGTAAATTCTTGTAGAAACGGTAATGATTTATTCGATAACTTTTCTAAAGAATCGTGTGCTCTTTTATATGGCTTCGTCCATGAAAAATACAGTTTTCGTCCGAAATATACGACTAAAACAACGACCGTAAATGCGATTAAAAGCAATGTACCGAGTAATAATAGTACGGTTTGAATGAAACTCATTTTTTCACCTCCTCTAAAAGTCTGCTATTTTCTTGGGCGCTGAATGAGCTTTTGTTTCATTTCATCATTAAATGTGTCTAGTTCAATAACAAACTTCTTACTTGACTCGATAATACGTTCTGATGATTTCTCAGAAGCTTCAATCGCAGCAAATACATTTTGGAATGATTCGCGTAATTTATCCATGCTAATTGCAGGATTTTCAAGAAGTTTTGTTGTTTCTTCTGTATTTTGTTTTAATGCCTGAGAATTACTTAATACCATAGACTCAATTGCTTCATTTGTTGCATTCACTGCATCAATTGTTTTACGCTGATTTGTTAATGCTAACTGGATAGCAGCAGAAACTGTTACAACGTTTTGCGTCATCGTAATTGCATTACGAATTGCCTCTGTTAACTTTTCATTATTTTTCTTAATAATGTCTACTGATGCGATAGATTGTAATAACACACTTTTCGCTTGTTGCATATTGCGCGTACGTACGAGTATCTTTTCTAATGCATCATTAATTAATGGAATATCCCTTTGACGTTCTGGATTTTGTTTCTCAGCTTCCAGCATGCCAGCAAGTTTTTTCCCTAAGTATACTTGCTTATCAAGCGCGTGAATTTTATCGTGTGATTGTTCCTTAAGCATCTCTAGGCCAACAGTATCTTCTTGTAAGTTGTCACGGCCAATTAGAAGCGATCTTATAATCTCCTCAATTTGCTTATCTATAGATTGGTATTTATGCACGTATGTTTCAAGTGGATTTTTCTTGAATACTTTAAACATAATTTTCTTCATGCCACTTGCTTTTAATGAGTTCGGATCAAGCTCTGATACTACTTTACGTAATTCTAACAATGTATTCGGGATTTCTTCATTTTTCCCGTTCATCATCGCTGTGACAGGACGTTTTAATGCTGATAACGTTTGTCCTGCTGCTTGTTGTTCTTTATCCCCTAAATCTCCTAGCTGAGACAATACTTTCGATAAATCTGTATTTTGCTCGCTATTTAATTTTTGTACATAAAGATCGGCTTCTTTATTTAATTCATCAAGTTCTTCATCTTTTATAACTGTATCAACTACTACTTCTACATTATTATCTTTCACAATTGATACGGGTTCTTTTTTCTCGAGTTCAGTCAACAAAATCGCTCCTTTATTTATATGTGCGAATTTATGTGCACTATATTTCATCTAATATATTGTATTTCATGTGCAAACAGCCTATATGAAATCAATTTTCAAGAAATACCTGCTTATGCAGTCATTCCCTGTTTCTTACTATAAGTATACCTGTAAACAACATAATTTTCCTCAGACTTAAGACCTAGAGACCGACATGCTGAAGGCGGATTCTTCGTATGTTACGTATATAAATTACGACCTTCCCATCCTACTGTACTCAATCTTTTGACATACACCCTTTTTCAATGTGATAATTATATTGCGTTCAATCCTATTGCTTCTTACGCGCTACAAATGCACCATTTTGAAATGCCAATAACACTGTTTCAAACATTTTATCTTCTTCAATCATTTTTATAAACTCAGCTAATTCACTCGCATGAGAAGTAGCATTATCGACAACAAGAAGACCTTGTGGTTGTAAAATGCGTTTTATATGTTCAAGCCACCACATGTATTGCGTACGCTCTGAATCTAGGAAAATAAAATCAAATGAATGATCTAGTTGTGAATCTAAAAATGCCCCTGCTTCTTGATTGTGAACATCAATCCTTTGCAACAAGTTTGCCTTTTCAAAATTGACAAGTGCCTCTCCAACTCGTTCTGAAGAAAGCTCCACAGTTGTTACATTTCCATTTGTTTCTTCTACCGCATTAGCTAACCACAATGTAGAATAACCATTAGAAGTTCCAATTTCTAAAATGTTTATTGCGCTACACCCTTTTACTAAAATTGATAAAAATTGCCCCATCTCACGAGAAATATTCCGTAATTTTTCTTCCCGTGTTTTTTTATTTCGATCATGCTCTTCTCCATATTGTTCAAGTTGAAATAATAATGAATTTAATGTATCCATTTTTTTCATCGCCTTTCTAAAGCAATATGATGAAAAAGCTCTTGTTGCTCGTCTACTTTCATTATATGCGAAACAAAAACCTTTTTCTCGTTATATGACAAAGATTTATAATTTTTTATAGCATATTGTTTCGTTTTTTGGTAAAGTTAATTTCTACGTGCAATTATTCCATTCATACTATTTTTAATTCAATTGCAGTTGTTAAATCATATAAACCCCATTTAAATGAATCGGTATTTCAAATTCAATTAAGCGCCCTTTCCGGACGCATTTTCTTTGTTTATATATTTCTAGAAGAAAGGATGCTTACAAATGAACGTGATTAGCTTAGATGCTGCTCGAAAACGAAAGCAGCACAAAAAATTAATGATTACTATACCGATTATTACACGTATTTATGAAGAAGACGGGGAAATTAAATTTGAGGTAGCTGGCGAAAAAGATGTACCTCTTGAAATGTTAGAAAAATAATAAAAAGACGCACTTCTAAAGAAATGCGTCTTTTTTATACTATTCTATTTAAGTGCATAAGTTTTTCAGGATTAACCATCATATAAATATTTGAGATTTTCTCATTCTCAAATGTGAATGAAAGTACATAAGTCACTTTGTTTTTCACTTTAACAATAACACCTGGGGCACCATTTACTATCTTATAATCAACATTGTACGCTGATGGGAACTTACTTCTAATTCCAGAGAATAAACGAATAATTCTATCTGCAGAATAGATTGGATGAATCGCAGTTGTAACTTTACCACCACCATCTGCTTTCAATATCGCATCTGTTTTTAATACTTCTAACATACCTTGCGCATCACCACATTGTAGTGATGATACAAACTTTTCAACATAATCAGCCATTTTCTTCGTACTTAATGTTGATTGCTTCGGCTTATCCAATATACTATTTCGTGCCCGTTGAAAGATCTTTCTACAGTTCACACTACTCTTATCAACAATTGAAGCTATTTCTTCGTATTCATAACTGAAAACCTCTCTTAATATGAAAACAATCCTTTCTACCTCAGACAGTTGTTGTAAAAGTAATAAATATGCTGTGGAAAGGGATTCTTTCATAACAAATGACTCTGATGGCTCATTACTTTCTTCTACAAGTGGCTCTGGTAACCACATCCCTACGTACACGTTACGTTTATGCGCTGCCGAACGTAATTTATCAATTGAACGATTTGTCGCCATCTTACACAAATATGCTTTCATATTTTCTATAGACTGAAGATCCTCTATATTATTTAACGAGATAAATACATCCTGAACGATATCCTCAGCATCCATAACACTCCCAAGGATTCTATATGCTAACGAAAATAATAATGGTTGATACGCTTCATATAATTGCTCCGTTTCCATGATGAACTCCCTCACTTTCTAATTGCTTTAAAATGTGTAACGCTGCACGTTTTCCACTTGCTACTGCAGCATCAGCTAATATTTCATCATGCCCAGTCCAATCACCTGCAACGTAAACACCTGGCATTTCAGGGATATTAGGACCTGATTTTTCAACTCGGTTTATATGAGGAAAATCATATACTACTGTTATTTTCGGTAAATATTGTTGCGCAACAACTTCTCTTTTCCAATTTGGATGTAGCAAATCCATTGTACTTTCTAACTGTTCTTTATCTTCATGAGTATGTTTCATCTCTAGTACAGGATTATGGTACTTAATTAAACTCACTGCAATTGATCCATCATCACTTAATTTAGCTGCTCTTGATTGATTCGTGAAAAATATAGGCTGATCTAACCCTAACGCAAATTGATGTGTCGGATTAGGTAATCGTCTCAAACCAATATCTAATGCAGCAACAGTAACCGGTACCGATTGTTCACTCCATCTATACAAACTTGTTCCTTCCACACCTTTAATTATGTTACAAGCTTCTTTCGGTGGAGTCGTCACAATGACTGTACCTACTTCAAATACCTCATCATCAAAACAATATATTCTTTGTTTATCTTCGTAATGCTCTATTTCCAAAACATGCTTTTTATCCAAAAATTGCACCCCGGCATGATTCGCAATGTCTCTTAATTTTGTTATTATCGTCTCCCAGCCACCATCTACATAAAATACCCCATCTTTTATCGAAAGCTGTATTTGCTTTAGTACAGATGATGCTAATTGTATTGTAGGAGCAAACGTATATGTTGTTGTTCGGCATAGCGCATAAAATATATTGCGAACCATTGGATCTTTTATTTCATTTTCTGCCCATGTAGTTAGGCTCACTTTTTGAACTTTTCTTACATCTAAATTCCCTAAACGAATCATAAGACGTGAGAATTGTACTTTTGCAGACCACGAAAGTAGTGGTGTTGATAAAATTGAACGGAAATCTGTTGGTATGGTGAAAATATCCCCTTTCCATATTCCATGTGCTTTTGTAGATGGAATTCCACCCGGTAGATTCATACCGAGCTCATTAAAAGTTAAAAATGCGGCTCCTCCTCTATATAAGGCGTGTGCACCAAGATTCATACAGATCCCATTTTTATTAATAGTCATCCCTCGACCACCAAAGCGATTGGACTTTTCTAAAACAATCACTTTTCTTCCAGCTTTCGCTAAATATATAGACGCTGTTAATCCAGCAAGGCCACCACCAACAATTGCTACATCAAATTTCTTCATAATAAAATCCCTCCTTATCGTTCTACATACAAGACGAACGATTAAGGAGGGATGTGACATGAAAATATATTTTTACTCATCTATTTTATTACATTATTTTTTTATTCGGTCATATTGCATACGAAATAACTCAATTGCAAATGGTATATCCTCTTCACTCTTTATATAATAACTGATCCATCCTGATTCAGGTAATACGTGATGTGGTTTGACCAATCCTTGGTTTACTAATTCATCCCGCTTTAACTTTGGAAATGGTAAATCGACTAACTTATCTCCATGCAGATGACCAAGTTCTTTCTTACCGTAATTTATTTCAATGCCGCCAAATCGATGCGGTTTTTCAGAAACACCCGCCCAGCTGAGCGCTTCATTTCTAATCATTTCACTAAATGACATGAACCTTCACCCCTTATTAATGATTGATGTAATATTAAATTAACACGTTCTTTACTTTTTTCCATCAATCCAAAGTATGAATGGATATACGAATATAGTTTCATCTCAACACCTTTATTTTTTACATAATTAAAATAATTTCAAAGGGGATTTATTCTATTATATAGAATTACTATTAAAAATAATTTTAAGGGACGGATTTATATGAGCGAGGTATTATTACAAAAGGCAAATTATCTACAATCTAATGAATTAAAACTCTTGAAAAAAGCTATATATTTTGCAGAGCAAGCACATGATGGACAATACCGTCAAACTGGAGAACCATATATTATTCATCCTTTCGCAATTACAGAAATACTGCTAAATTATAAAGCTGACATTACAACATTGATTGCTGCCTTATTACACGATGTTGTAGAAGATACCGAATATTCTCTAGAAGAAATCGAATCACATTTCGGTGCGACTATTCGATATATTGTAAATGGATTAACAAAAGGGAAAAAACAACAAGATCAAAACAAAGTATTATACGAAGCAATTAATTTTAAAAAATTACTATTATCCTCTCAACATGATATACGTGTTGGCATTATTAAAGTTATAGATCGCCTTCATAATATAAAAACTTTGAATGTTAAAAAACCCGCGAAACAAGTAGCATATGCGAATGAAACATTAACACTTTTTGCGCCACTTGCAAAGCGACTAGGATTATATACAATCCAGAAAATCTTGCTTTTCAATATTTACATAAAGAAAGATATAGCAAGGTACTTAAATTCTTAACGGGATATGTTCCACATCTTCAAAAAATAGAACTGATTTAAGAAGAGCAATTCATTCTTTTTATGATACTAACCTTTCATTTGAAATAAACTATGAGTTCCCTCCGATTTATACTGCTTACTCACAATTACAAGAAATACAAAACGTATCAGAGGTTTCACAAATTTGTATTACAACTACAAGTGTACTAGATTGCTATAAAATTCTTGGAATGATACATCAATTATACAATCCAACTATCAACTATTTCGAAGACAACATAGCACTTGAAAATAGCTATTTTAATAACAATTTAAAAACTAAAGTCAATATGAATAATACTGAACAAACAATTATCATTCAAACACAATTAGCAAAAACATTAAAAGATAACGGCATTTTTTCTTTATTAACTAATAGAACTGCAAATATCCAATCCATATCTTATAAAATAATGAATGATACAATTGTGCATAACAATTTATTAACTACAGATCCAATTGCGTTCCACAATCTAGTATCGTACGAACTATTTGAAAATACCATAACGGCTTATACTTCAGATTTACAACCTATTTATTTACCAGATGGTGCTACAATTATTGATTTTACTTTCTCTGCATTTCCAAAAATTGCACATAACATGAAAAATGCAAAAGTAAACGGTATACCTGTTCCACTTAAAACAAAGGTATCCCATTTTGACGTCATAGAAATCTACTTTGATTTAAAACAAAACTTGGTATTAGATTGGCTCAATTATGCCAATACCGCTAAAGCACAATTAATTATTCAGCAAAAACTATCATAAAAAATAGACCAATGCTTCTTATAAAAAGTATTGGTCTGTTTTTTATGATACGAAATACACCCCATATTCTTTATGGAATAAGCAAATTTAATAAGATACCAACAACTGCACACAACCAACAATAGACACATATCCTAATTTTGTAACCTTACTTACTAATAGAAAGGCAGGTAATACAATTGAGTTCCAATATCGACTACACTTCCCCCTCAATTAATTTCACTTATGATTTAAATAAAAGTAATTTTTTTCAGAAAGATGCTCAAAACTATATAAACGTACTTGGCGAGAAACAATTAAATACGTTAGAAAACACTTCTTTATTAGATATCTATTTAAGTACAGGAAATGTTGTAGAGCCGCACATACATCAAAATGCAGCTGAACTTGTTTACTGCATTTCAGGCTCTGCAGTTGTTTCTTTACTTAATCCTTTTACAAATCAAATATTAAACTTACCAATAAAACCGGGGCAAGTTGCCAACATTCCACAAGCGTGGTGGCATTATGAAATTGCTACAGCAGATAACACTCATTTATTAGCAATCTTCGACGCACCAACACCAGAAGTTATTTTTGGTTCTGACATGTTAAGATTAACTCCCACTAATATAATGGCCCATACTTACTGTCTCGATGAGCAACAATGGAAACAAGCGGTATCCCCTATTCAATCCACTACAGTAATCGGTCCTCCAGCAAATTGTAATCAGAACCGCGGAACGATACCCCCTGCAACTCATCCTCCTAATCCACAACAAAATTTATATTACCAAGATTCATATTATTTTCCTCTTTACTGGGGATATTAATTTATATTATGAAAGGACAATTATTTATCTCCTCGGAAAATACGTAGGAGATTTTTTTATTATATACCCATTCCTATTTATTATCGTAACAATTAATAGAATAGCTACATATAATAGTTATATATTTAATTGGAGGTGATAGTACTATGAGTAATTATAACTATCGAAAAAACTACTCTCATAATAAAAATAGTAGTTCATCAACATCCTCTCAGTCTTCGAATTCTCAATCTTCCAATTCCCAATCACAAAGAGACTTAGCCAATCAAGGCTATGTAAAGAAAAAAGGATGTAACTGTAATAAAAACAAATAGTTGATTACTAATTTGTACAATAACATTTTAACACTCACGATAAATAAATTACTTCCCTTTTATTTAAAAGATGAATTCTGTTTTTAATAGAATTCATCTTTTTTATTTATAGATAATTTTTCAAATCATATCACTTATTCCATAAACAATAGATTATAAATCATTAATTTTGATTTTTTTAACAAAGAGTACTTTCTCAATTGATTTATCACCTATCTTTCCATAAAATATAGCCCACCCTAATAAAATTAGGATGGGCTATATACAAACGCCAATTCAAATTTCAAACAGGCGTTGTAACAAACTAGACGATATTTATACCTGCACTTACAAATCCAGCTACTGCAGCTATTGGACTTGCTGCTGTTAATGAAACGTATAGTAGTATTTTATCTCCTGCAGCTACTGGGATAGCTTCAGGTATAATACCTGATGCTGTAGAACCAATTGCGATTGCAGCAAATGCTGGTGTTAATAATAGAGGTGCACCCTGTACTGTAAACGTATTACTTGCTGCAGGTGCAGTTAATATTTGTATCTGCACTTGAACAGGTGATAATGGAGATAATGCAGCTGTTGCACTAAAGAAACCTGCTAATGACGTAATAACACCTGCGCGTGGTGCTACAAATGCATAATCACCTACACCCAACGCTAATGTGATACTAGTTCCACCTGTTAAAGCTATACCAGGCTGACTAAATCCAAATCCAAGAAGAGTTCCTGTATTTGCTACTAATGCGTTAACTAACGCAGCTGGTGTTGTACCCGAAGCGAATGGAATAATAGCTCCGCCACCAGTTGCTCCAGTTGCTCCAGTTGCTCCAGTTAGGCCTGTTGCTCCTGTCGGGCCTGTTGCTCCTGCTAGACCTGTTGCTCCTGTCGGGCCTGTTGCTCCTGTTAGACCTGTTGCTCCTGCTAGACCTGTTGCTCCCGTTGGGCCTGTTGCTCCTGTTAAACCTGTTGCACCACCAGTACCTGCTGGACCCGTCGCTCCTGTTGGACCTGTTGGACCTGTTGGACCTGTCGCTCCTGTTGGACCTGTTGCTCCTCCTCCTGGACCCGTTGGACCTGTTGGACCTGTTGCTCCTCCTCCTGGACCTGTTGGACCTGTTGGACCTGTTGCTCCTCCTCCTGGAGTAGCACCAATTAGTTGAACTAATAAGTTTAATAGAAGTTGTAAGCTTGCAGGATCAAGAATTAAAGAGAAGAAGAATGGTGCAAGAGCACTGAAGAATTGTTGTAATAAAGAAAGTAATTGACTTAGATTTGGATTAGGGGATTGAAGTAAGTTAATAATACTTTGAATTAATTGTTTTAAGAAATTTCCTTCTGGAGAAGGTGCTAATTCATTTAGCAAGTTCAATAGCTGAGTAAACAAATTGAGTAAAGCTAATCTGTTTGCATCACTTGGATTTGCAAAAAACGCTGCAATAGCCGCAATTAAAGAGTTTAGTAAAGTTATTAATCTTCCTAATTGTTCGCTAGTAATTGGAACTGTTTGTGGATTGTTACAACAATCTGGTGTGAAAACAATCGGATTATTGCAGTTGTTATGACCAAAACAATCATTATGTTTCATTTATTTCCTCCTTACCTTTCTTTTATTTGAGTATTTTCCTATTATAAGAACTATAAAATTGTGCATAGATTTAATTCACTTAAAATAGGAAACATGAATAATAATTAAACTTTAAAACGTTATTTAATTATGTTCATGACTCACATATTAATTATATGTTTTTAATAATTGACTGCTTAGATTAAACACCTAAACTTAAAAGTTTATTTTATTTTTCCACGTTTATCTCTTAGGTTTAAAAGCACATTTTAATTTAAATATTAAAACTAAGCATTAGCATATAACCAATAACTTACAAATAATAAGTAATAACACCACCTTTTCAAATAAATAACAATAATATCTTTACTTAAATTATGTTCCTTCTATTATCATAAAGCCGTTTCTATTATCAAAAACTCTCATACAATATAGTGGACAAGTTATTGTATACTTCGTTCCAAAAAACAATATAGGGAGTGAGAATTAATTGCCAATTATTCAACCATTTATGGCATCTAGAAGATTTACATCTACATTAGGAGCTGGTACAGGAACAGGTGCAGCTTTTGCAATTGCTGCTACAGCTTGTTTAAACGATGCTGGCACTACTGCAACTGCTTTTCCGACTTTTACGTATTACAACTTATATGTAAACGGCATTCTTCAACCTAGTGTGAACTCCAGTGTTACTACTGGACCTACTGGTGCTATTACAATTCCTGGCGGAGATGCATTAGACGGTGGAATTCCAATTACAATCGAATTTATCGTCACTTAGTTTTAACTATTTTAATGTAGAGCAAAAAGACAGATCCTTCTTATTTAAGAATCTGTCTTTTTTAATTAATAATGATAAATTGTAAAATAATTGAAGAACCTTGTGATGGTGGTTGATTATCTAATAAAGTTAGCTGGCCAGTACTAACCTGATATAATGGCTGTGGTTGAAGTATTCCATTAATAAACAAATTAATGTACGAAACCTCATCAGGAGATAATATGTGAGTTGTACCATATTGAGCTAGCCCATCTGAATCTGTATATGTAAGTTTTTCTCCATCTGAAAAAGTGTAAAATAATAAATTAGTTGTTGTTATGGGGCCAATAACGCCAGTTGGACCTGTTGTTCCTGTTACTCCCGTTGATCCTGTTACTCCTGTTGCCCCTGTTACTCCTGTTGCCCCTGTTGCTCCCGTTGTTCCTGTTGTCCCTGTTACTCCTGTTGCTCCTGTTGGACCTGTTACTCCTGTTGCTCCTGTTGTCCCTGTTACTCCTGTTGCTCCCGTTGTTCCTGTTGATCCTGTTGTTCCCGTTGTTCCCGTTGCTCCCGTTGCCCCTGTTGCTCCCGTTGTTCCCGTTGTTCCTGTTGTTCCTGTTGCTCCCGTTGTTCCCATTGCTCCTGTTGCTCCCGTTGACCCTGTTGATCCTGTTGTTCCCGTTGTTCCTGTTGCTCCTGTTGCTCCTGTTGTTCCTGTTGCTCCTGTTGCTCCTGTTGC
>NZ_MACE01000014.1 GCF_001883995.1 Bacillus paranthracis
GGGACCTTGTCCCTGTGAGAGTAGGACGTCGCCAAGCAACTAAAAACACAAGTCTTTTGACTTGTGTTTTTTCGTGTTTGGTAAACAATATTATACTGTTTCAATTATAGACGAACGTTGTATTCTGATGTCTTAATCATGGATATAGGTTCATCATACGCATTGAATATAAAACTATAATCGTTATTTGGCGATATTGGTTTAGTTTCTAATTCATAATAAATGTGACTGGGGCATATTGCGTTTTTTAACTCATCAATTACTAACCGTGCAAGATAGTTTGGAATGAATATGGTTTATAAAAATATACGATCCCTATACAGCATTGTCCAGTAGACATCTAGATTAATGGAGGGATGTTTAATTTTTAAATTGTGCCGTACGGTAAAGGCTAAAAGTGCTTGAAGGATATTCAGAGGGATTGCCACTATGCTATATTCAAGTAAGACAGAGGTGAAATGGATAAAAAACCGATATTTCAACTTGAATATCGGTTTAATAATATGTGACTTATATGAATCTATAGCAATACGAAAAGTGTAAATAAGACAGCTAACAAAATGCGATAGTATGCAAAAGGTTTTAAACCTATCTTCTCTAAAAGCTTCAGAAAAGTTACTACTGCTAGCATTGCTACTATAAAAGAGGTAATGAACCCTACTGCAAACATAGGGATGTCATCGACACTTAAATACTTCCAGCTTTTTAGTAAGTCTAAGCCTGTAGCCCCAACCATTACAGGAAGAGCTATTAGAAACGAGAACTCTGATGCAGTCTTATAATTTACTTTTGCTAATAGACCTCCAGAGATAGTAGATCCTGCTCTAGAAAAGCCAGGGTATACTGCTAAACATTGAAATAATCCAATTGTTAATGCTTGATGGTATGTTAAATCGTCCAGTGAGCAGGCGGTTGCCTCTTGCTTTTTTACTTCTGCAAAGATCATAAGAATTGCCCCTGCTACAAGTCCAATCACAACAGTATATGGCTGAAATAAGTAAGTTTTAATAACATCATGTAGTAGTAAACCAGCAACTACTGCCGGAAATACGCCAAGAAATACATGGAACGCGTTGAATTTATTCTCCTTCCGTAGAAGAGGCTTAATATTACATAAAGATACGAGACGTTTATGATATAAAATTGCAATAGCTAAAATTGCGCCTAGTTGAATAACAATTTCAAATGTTTTCGCTCTTTCTCCTTCAAAGCCTAATAAATGCCCGACTAATATAAGGTGGCCGGTAGAAGAGATAGGTAAAAATTCAGCTAACCCCTCTACGATACCGAGTATGAAGGCAATAATGATATCGCTCATAGTTTCACTCCTAAAAATTAATGAATGTCTACTCTCTTAAAATAGAATAGTGTTGCGATAAATCCGAAAATCGTTGTTGCTGCAATGATCATATAAGAATACTCTTGTGGATATGTGGGTTGTAATTCATTATTTGCGATATCTAAAGTGGCGATCCAGGGAAATAAATCTTTATGTTTGGAATTTACGAGCATAAGATTAGTCATTGTAATAATGACTGTTAATATAATAGGCGGTACATAGCTCTTCATTACAAGAGTTAATAGAACAATAGGTGAAGACAATAGAAAAAGAAGTCCACCACAGGTTAAAAATTTTAGGAAAGAACCTAAAAGTAAAGCAGTGTTAAAACCAGGGAAGTTCCCCAATAGCCCTAATATTAAAGTAAGCGACCAAGCAACTAAAGTTAGCATCATGATCCAAAGGAAAAGAATGATGAACTTACTTATAATAAAACTAATACGTGACACGGGGATAGTTAGTAAATTTTTTAATGTGTCTTCTGCATATTCACGGGTAAACAGATAAGCAACTACTACTCCATATAAGGGGAACCCTATAACTAAAGTAGTGTATAAGTTAACTTCAGTGAATAATTGATGGAACCAAATAGTCGGAGTTGGCTGTTTGGTTTTTATATGTATATAAGAAGCTACTACGACTAAGAAAGGTGCGACACCAGCCCCAATAATACTAATTAAAAACATATTAGAGCGTTTTAGTTTTAATAGTTCTGTATAGAGTAGGTTAACCAATTGTTCCACCTCCAACTAGTTTGGTGAAATAATCTTCTAATCTGTCTTCGCTCATCATCATT
This sequence comes from Bacillus paranthracis, assembly GCF_001883995.1. Classification (GTDB taxonomy): domain Bacteria; phylum Bacillota; class Bacilli; order Bacillales; family Bacillaceae_G; genus Bacillus_A; species Bacillus_A paranthracis. Next base: position 2,136 of record NZ_MACE01000014.1, read on the forward strand.
TTTAATACTTCAATATCATTTAGAACAAACGTTCTGTTGATGTATCCTTGTTGCCCGAAATGAGAGTAAATGCGAATATTCCCTTCATCATGTACCTCATAATCGAAAATTTGAAATTGATTTTCTAATAACATCGTAGCCTTACTGTCATTATTCACCTGAAATTCTATGTATTTACGGTTTGCTTTGCGTAGCGTATCAAGAGAAACTTCTTCTAGTAACTTTCCTTCGTGAATAATTCCGATACGATCAACTAACTGTTCTACCTCGGCTAATATGTGACTAGAAATGAGTATCGTTATATTCCTTTCTTGAGCTAAAGAATGAATAAGTTTTCGCATTTCTTTAATCCCGATGGGGTCTAGTCCGTTAGTTGGTTCATCTAATATAAGTAGTTCGGGATAATGGAGAAGGGCGCGTGCAATTCCTAAACGCTGCTTCATGCCTAAAGAATACTTTCCCACTAACTTTTTTGTTTCATGTTGCAAGCCTACTATTTCTAACGCTTCTTCAATAGCATTCTTTTTGTGAACCCCAATTATCTTTGCGTTAATTAATAAGTTTTCTTTTGCAGTTAAGTTTTCATAAAACCCTGGAACTTCAACGATAGAACCAATTCTACTTAAAATATCTTTTTGATTTTGAAATAAGTCCTCTCCGAATATTTCGATAGTTCCACTTGTAGGCTTTATAAGACCGAGTAGCATACGAATGGTTGTTGTTTTACCAGCACCGTTACGACCTATGAATCCATAAATCTCTCCCTGTTGAACGTTAATATTTAGATTATCTACGGATTTTTGATTGCCATATACTTTAGTAAGATTAGTTGTTTTTATAATTGTATTTATAGGAGACACCTACTTTCTATAAGTTCTTACTTACATGATAAGCAGGAAGGTTTAACTGCATATTAATCATTTCTTAACTATTTCTTAAAAGTATTGTGTTTTGGAATGGAAAATCCAAAAGTGGTTCTTTCCCATGGATTACTTTCAACCCATATATGCCCGCCATTCTTTTCAACGAGCGCTTTAGAAATAGAAAGTCCGAGACCGCTACCACCAAAAGAGGAGTTTCTTGATTGTTCGCTTCGGTACATTCGCTCAAATATGTTTTGCAAATCATGTTTTGGAATACCAGGGCCTTTGTCCCAAATAAGAAGTTCATATTCTGTATCGGTTTCTAATAGTTCGACTCCTACTGTTTTCCCATCCTTTCCGTAATAAATAGCATTTTTCATTAAATTACCTATAATTCGTATAAGGCTAAGTTGATCTGCCATGATAGGAAAAGTAGATTCTGGTATGAGAATTTGTAGTTCAATATTATGTTTTGAGAGCTCAGGTAAAAATTCAATCAAAACTTCTCTAGTAACTTCAGAAAAGTCGAGTTCTTCTTCTTTTAGTGGAAATTCGTTAGCATCTAGCTTCGCCATATTGAATATCTCATCAACTAGGTGCTTCAAGTTATTTGATTTCATATAAAGTATTTTAAGATATTCTTGCTTTTCTATTTCAGAAGCAGCAACCTCATCTTTTAAGGCATCAATATAGCCAATAATGGAGGTAAGTGGTGTTCGTATATCGTGCGAGATACTAGACAGAAGTTTTTTTCTAGATTCCTCAGACCTCTTTGCTTCAATCCGAACCTTTTCTAATTCAGCTATTAGTTCGTTTATTGAAAAAACGATATTATGTAATGAACGATCATTGCTTGTAAATAATCTTGCTTGTAAATTACCTTTTAGTACACGACTTAATTTAGTATCTATTGATTTGCGGTGCTGAATGAATTGTATTCTTGAAAAGAAGAGATACATTGTAATTAAGATAAGGGTAATAAATAAAGATATTTTTACCCTTGGGTCCATTTGTATATTTAAAAGCCCGCAAATGATAAGTTGTAATGAAATAAGGAAAAGGGTTTTATCAGTCTTCAAGCTGTTCACCTACAAACTTATAACCAATTCCCCATACAGTCTGAATGAATTTTGGGTTGGAAGGATCGACTTCTATTTTCTTTCTAAGTTTTCGAATATGTACCATAACGGTATTGTCATCTTCTATATAATTATCGTCCCACACATTTCGGAAGAGTTGTGTTTTTGTAAATACTTGTCCTGGATTTGAAGTGAAGAATTTTAATAGTTCCAGTTCTTTTCCGGTTAAGTTAATTTCTTCTTTGTTTGTATGAACTGTATATGTATTTAAATCAATCAATAGGCCTTTAAAAGTTAGAGTTGTTTTCTTTTGTATATTAGCGTCACTTCCAAGAACTAAAAAACGCCGCATAAGAGCTTTTACACGTGCAATGACTTCATGAATACTGAAAGGCTTTGTAATGTAATCATCAGCACCAATGCTTAAACCTAAAATTTTATCAACTTCATGATCTTTAGCGGTTAGCATTAATATCGGTACGTTCGTTTTATCTCTAAGCTTTCTACATACTTCAATACCATCTACTTTCGGCATCATAAGGTCTAGTATAACGAGGTTATAGTTGTTTTGATTAAATAATTGTAAGGCTTCATCGCCATTAATCGCAGTATCTACCATATATAATTCTCGTTCCAAATATATTTTTAATAAATTTCGGATTTCTTTATCATCGTCTGCTATAAGGATACGTATATCTTTCATATCTTCACCTGCTTCTAATAGAGTTCATTGATAGTACAACAACCCCCTAATTATATAATATTATTTGTTAAAATAAGGTTAATAGTTTTGTTGGAGGGAAATGTCCACGTAAATTAAATTGAATATGTGTTGCAAAAATGAACTAATGAGAAGCAGAAGGTAGTTTCCGATAATGAATTTTTGCGGGGATGTATCTAGCTAAAAGAGCATAAAAGCATGTAATTAAATATCTTTATAAAAAGGTATTGACGATTGCTACTTAGAGGTGTAATATAGAACAAGTCGCCGATGACAACAACGTCGAAAGCGACAAACGAAATAAAAAACTTAGTTGACATTGAAAGATGAAAATGTTAACATAAGGAAGTCGCAAA
>NZ_MACE01000015.1 GCF_001883995.1 Bacillus paranthracis
AAAGGGATATGCCAAATAATATGAACAAGCCAATTTGAAGTAGTGCAAACAGTATATAAACTATTAGCATAATAAGTTCTTTTGTATTCGTTTTTATAAAGCTCACTTTATTACCTCCATAATGAAATTACTTAGAATCTTTGATTTTTCTTTCTGCATAACGTTCTCCTTCTAAATATACTTATATAAATTCCAGACCGGACGGTTCGGTCTGAAAACTAATGATACTATAAGTTTCTAGTTTTTTAAACCCCCTTTATAAATTATTTACAAAATCAAAACGGTACAAAGCAAATAAATTTATATTTCAGCTCCTGATCTACAATCAAATTCCAGTACTCATTCATTATTAACAATTAATCTTTTATAGTATGAAGTGATACGGCTTTTAACCGCAAGATCTCCTAATTAAACGAAGTGAAAATGAGAGTAGTTCAAACATTTTAGCTAAACATATTAATTAAAATTATATATAATACTCATATGTCGATACGGTAAAATTAGTTGCATGATATGACTGAATTAACCAACTGGTCATATTGTTTTTGACAGAAAATTCATTCGAATAGTATGGATAATACAGTTTGAGGTTTCCATCAGATAGGAATTGATAAGATATTTTTTGTTCCAAACTTATTTATACTCACAAAAAATCAAGAAAATAGAGGGTAAACATTACCTGGAATATTAAGCTCGTTTTTATTAGGAGGACTATAAAGCATGACTAAAGTTGATAAGGTAAAAGAAAAAATTATTGAAACATCTTTATATTTATTTAATACTAATGGGATAACTCGCACATCCATTCAGGATATAATGACAGCCACTGAACTACCGAAAGGATCTATTTATCGTAGATTCAAAAATAAAGAAGAAATTGTTCTTGCTGCCTACGACAAAAGTGGTGAGATTATGTGGAGTCATTTTCATAAAGCAATGGAAAATAAAAAGACAGCAATCGATAAAATCCTTGCAATTTTCCTTGTATATCAAGATGCAGCTAATAACCCCCCTATCGCCGGAGGCTGTCCATTGCTTAATAGCGCAATTGAAAGTACTGGAGTATTTCCAGAATTACAAAAAGCAGCAGCAAAAGGCTATGATGATACAGTAATGTTAATGGCTTCTCTCATAAAAGAAGGAATAGAGAAACAAGAACTTAAAGAAGAGATAAACATTATTTCGCTCGCTTCTTTCCTTGCCTCTTCAATGGAGGGCGCTATTATGGCAAGTCGTGTATCTAACGATAATATACACCATCATTATTTTATTGAACAAATAAAACATCATCTTTTCTCTTATTCTAAATAAGTGAGAACTTGCATTGCTTTCATTCAATTTTTATAGACTTAAATTGAATAAACCCCTCACATAAAGAATGCTTTCTATTTATGTGAGGGGTGAATAGTTTTTAGCAAAGGTAGCTTTTTAGGCGTTGTATATTATGCATACAACCAATCTATTTTTTTACATACCTCTCCTCACTATCTTGACGTGGATTTTAGGTTCTTATTTGTTACTGGTTAACCAAAAACTTTATAAAATCTCACATGTTCTTAGCTTGATAGCGATGCGCCGCTTCCCTATTTAAAAGAATGTAAAAAAGGCCAACAATTCAAGATTGTTAGCCTCCATATTCCATAATCGTGCATTTTAAAATACTACAAACGACTGGATTCTTCAACTTACACTATATTCTCCTTTAATTACAAAAAACGAACCCCGAATTGTTCCAGCTAATTTAGACTTCTGCCTAGCAAACTTAAATTTCTCTGCCAATTCTGTTGGTACCTCCATTCCATCAGAAAGCTTAAATCCAACAGCCCTCTTCTTCGGGTTATCCAATGTATACATGACGTTAATCACAAGACCATCTTCATAAAAGACGTATGCAAACTTAATATTTTCCACTTGAAAATACGATGTTTCTAAAGGTTTCGCCGCAAATTCAATATCACGTTCTTCCTTCAAAATGCGGTTCACATAATCAAGAGTCTTCTGGCTTGCACTAGCTGGTACAACTATAAATTCATGCTTGTATTTATTCATAAAGTAACGGGCTTCATGAGCACGTAAACCAGCTAGCGCTTCTACTATAGGTGAAGACTCTAAACCAACTGTAGTTACATTTTTAAAATCAACGATACAGGACAATTTCATCTCTCCTTTTAACTATTTACTTCCTAACAACCGGAATCCACATTTCACCAAACACTAAACCGTTTCTTTTCCCCATCTCAACCGTCGTATTTGGTCCACCAACATAAGCAAAATCTGTTGCTTCTCGTAAAGCCTGACCGAAGGCGATACCAGTAAGCTTATTACTTAGCTCTTCAGCTGTTTTGTCTTCCCCTTTTACTACTAAGTATTCTCCCTTAGGAAACTGAATCACTCTAGATTCTTCTTCTATTTGTGCTTCTGTCATGACGCCCGCATAATACATCATCTTGTTATTCACCGCTTCGCTCACAGAAAAAATGTAATCATTTGTAGCTAGAGCTTTTAAAGTATCCAACCTTCCATCTTCTTTAACAGCCGACCAAAAGTCTTCCTTTTCTTTTTTTATTCCAACAAAATCTGTATATTCACTCTTAATTTCAGTTCCAATACCTAACACAATAAAGCTATCTTTTTCTTCAATCGTATAATTTTTCATATTCAAAACCTTCCTTCTTTTAAAATGAATCAAATGATTTATCTTTTCATCTGATGAGTTTATAATAACTTTAAATCATGTCAAAAAATGATACTGTTTAGGAGAACCAAATGAAAAAAGTTGAACGGATTAATACAATTATGCGGTATATCAACAATCGCTCCCACTTTACAATTTCAGAAATCATACGAGAATTTAACATCTCTCGATCGACAGCTATTAGGGACATTAGAGAAATAGAAGCTATGGGCATGCCACTTGTTGCTGAAGTTGGGAGGACTGGGGGATATTTTGTTATGCATAACTCTATCCTGCCCGTTGTTCGCTTTACTGATAACGAAGTGAAAGCTCTTTTTATTGCCTTTATGGCTACAAGAAATCAACAACTTCCCTATTTAAAAAGTCGTCAATCTTTAGCCGAAAAACTGTTAGGACTCATCTCAGAAACCCAGCAAGATGATATCGTTCTTTTAAATCAACTCTTGCTGTTTGAAGGGACTAACCCATATAACCCTGATCTACTTGAGCTTTCTGACCTCCCTCACCCTATGTTAGAAAAACTCATCCAAATCCTTCTTTTGGATAGACATTTATTGATTTCCATTAAAGAAGAGAAAGAAATCAAGTCTTATTCCATTTATCTATTACACCTGTATCAAGAAAAAAGTCAATGGATCATTGAAGGTTTTGACTTAAAAGAAGAAAAGAAGAGAATGTTTCCTGTCGATCATCTCATCCATATCGAACCATACACGACGAAAAAAAAGCTAAATAAGAAAAAGATTTTAGAAAAACTAAGTAAGAAGGATGAAGTGATTAACCTTATACTTGAACTTGGTCCAAAAGCAATTGCCCAATTCAAAAAATACCACCCTTTCAAAATTTCAATATCTTATACAAATCCTTACCAATCCACAGCCATTTTAAAAACATTTATCAATGTTAACAATTCGGATGAAGTAACGGAAATAGTAAATTGGCTACTTTTCCTAGGGAAAGATATTACAATTAGGGAAATGCCTGAAGAAATACTAGAGAATTTACAAAAGCAATTGTGCTTTTACACTCCATAAGCAGTGAGCCATTGTCACTGGGTAGATATCCTTTTTTAATATCATTTTATTTACTACAGCGAGAGCACAACAAATAATAAAAGCACGGAAAATCTTTCCGTGCTTTTTCAAAGATATATATTATTTCGGACGATTTATTTCACTTACCCTAACTGACGTTTAAATGCTTTACTAGCGAAAAAGTAAGAGATGATCATGATCCCTACGCACCAAGCGAGCGCAATCCAAATATCGCTTCCAACAGATCCTTCATATAAAAGAGCACGAATCGCATTCACGATTGAAGTTACAGGCTGGTTTTCAGCAAATGCACGAACAATTTTCGGCATCGTTTCGGTAGGTACGAAGGCCGAACTAATAAATGGAAGAAAAACGAGTGGGTACGAATATGCTGTCGCCCCTTCCATAGACTTCGCTTTCAGCCCTGGAATGATAGCCAACCATGTTAGCGCTAACGTAAACATCCCTAGTATCCCAGCTACTCCAAGCCAATCTAGAATATTCGCACTGGAACGGAAACCCATTAAGAGCGCAACAAGAATAACAACTAAGATAGTAAGTACATTCGCAACAAGAGAGGTTAAAACGTGAGCCCACAATATCGATGAGCGCTTAATAGGCATCGTAATGAAACGTGCCATAAGCCCACTCTTTACATCCGTAAATAATCGTACAGAAGTGTAAGCGACACCAGATGCGATAGCCATTAGCAAAATTCCTGGCAATAAATAATTGACGTAGTTATCTGTTCCTGTTTGTATAGCCCCACCAAATACGTATACAAACAATAGCATCATCATAATCGGTGTAATCGCTACCGTAATAATTGTATCTGGACTACGCATAATATTGCGCATTAAGCGCCCAAGTAATACCCCTGTTTTGCTTTTCATTTACATCTCCTCCTTTTTGCCAATGATCGCAAGGAATATTTCTTCCAATGTAGGCTGCTTCTCGATATACTCCACTTTTGCTGGCGGGAACATCTCTTTCAGTTCAGTAAGAGTACCTGTCGTAATAATTTTTCCACCATGTAAAATAGCGATACGGTCAGCTAATTGTTCTGCTTCCTCTAAATACTGGGTTGTTAGTAAGATAGTTGTTCCTCCACCAGCAAGCTCTTTAACTGTATCCCACACTTCAATGCGCGCTTCAGGATCAAGCCCAGTCGTTGGTTCGTCAAGAAAAATAACTGCTGACGCCCCGATCAAACTCATCGCGATATCAAGCCGGCGCTTCATCCCGCCTGAATACTGATCTGCCCTTTGATTGGCCGCATCTGTCAGGCTAAATCTATCAAGCAAATCGTCAGCAACTTGAGCAGGATTGGAAACACCACGTAACTTGGCAATCATGATTAAGTTTTCCCTCCCGGTAAGCATGCCGTCTAAAGCTGCAAATTGTCCTGTCAAACTGATACTTTGACGAACATGATCTGGTTGGCGCTTAATATCAAATCCGCAAATACTTCCTTCACCGCTATCTTGTTTCAGTAGCGTCGAAAGGATGTTAACCGTTGTCGTCTTTCCCGCTCCATTTGAGCCTAGCAGCGCGAAAATTTCTCCACGCTGCACCTCAAAATCCACTCCCTTTAAGACTTCTTTATCTCTAAAAGCTTTTTTTAACCCTTTTACAGAAATCGCTGCATTACTCATACTTTTTCCCCCTTATAAAATTAAATTACCTGCACCCTCTATTTAGTACCACCGATAATCTGTATTACTTAGTAGTGGTTTAAAAATATAACTGAATAGCGATGGCGTTAATTCACATTTATGACCAGCTAATCAGTCGGTATTACTTGTTGCATTTATTTTTTTCTCAATTTCTTCATAATACTTTCATTCAAATCTTCACGATACTTAGAAACATACGTTTTAGCGTTTGCCACTAGTTCGTCAGCAAAAGATGCCACATCTTCCCCAGTAATATCTAACACTTGTCTGCCTTCCGCTGCACCAGCTTCAAACAAATCGATTAATTCGTACTGAATGTGCAGCATATCCATCCCGTTTCCGGTCGAAAAATTCCACATGTAGTTTTGAATTTTCTTAAACACAAACTGATAGTCCTCTGGCAGTGCTGCAACACGTGCCATCATCATTCTATACTCTTTTTTATCACCAATTAATTTTTTGAATATTTCCAACATCTTATTTTCCTCCTTTTTTTATAAAGCAGAACCAGAAACTCTCCAAATATGAGCCGAAACATTTTATATTATGAGGCTAGTTTGACTTCAAGACGTTAATTTTTGACGATACAAAATCCCATTTTTTCCAAAACAATTCAAGTTCCTGACGTCCAGCTTCATTTAATGAATAAAACTTACGAGGCGGTCCCATATCTGATGGTTTCTTTTCAATATTCACAAGCTTTTTCTTCTCTAATCGTACGAGGATAGTATAGACTGTTCCTTCCACGACTTCTGTAAACCCAAGATCATTCAGGTGGCGAGTAATCTCATAACCATACGTTTCACGGCGACTAATGATTTCCAGCACACACCCTTCCAGTGAACCTTTCAACATTTCAGTTAAATTTTCCATGTTCTGATCCTCCTTTACCCCCTATTCTGTCTGACTTATATTCAGTATTACAGAGTACTAAGGCGAATTTTTACTGAATAGCTTTTGAGTAAAACTACACTATTCAGTATTACTTATTACAACTACATTGTATGACTAAGTAGCGGTACATGTCAACTGATTTTCAAATTTCTTCTAAAATCCGCTATTACCTATTACTTAGTGAAAATTTTTTTAAGAAACAACACTACTCAGTATCACCTATTACAACTACATTGTATGACTGAGTAGTTGTAAATGTCAACTCGATTTTTATATTTTTCTAAAATCAACTACTACCCACCCCGCTAAGAAAAGAAAATACCCCAAAACAATAATTCTATATTATTGTTTTGGGGCGCTATAAGCTAGCTCTTCTTCTGAATAAGACCAATCATCCTCTTGTTACGATAACATCATATCCATATCTTCTGCTGCATTTGTAATTAATTTCAAACCGAATGTTTCTTGTAATACATCGAGCACGCCAGCTGAAATAAATTCAGGCGCCTTTGGACCGATGCGAATATCTTGAATTCCAAGACTAAATAGCCCAAGCAAAATAGCAACCGCTTTTTGTTCAAACCAAGATAAGACAATGCTTACTGGCAATTCATTCACTTCGCATTGGAAAGCATCAGCTAAAGCAGCCGCTATTTTCACTGTAGAAATGGAATTATTACATTGTCCTAAGTCGATGTAGCGCGGAATCTCGGTACCAGGTACAACGCCGTAATCCACATCATTGAAGCGGAACTTTCCGCAAGAAGTCGTTAAAATCACTGTTTCAGGCGGAAGTGACGTTGCTAATTCACGATAATATTCCCCGCCTTTTCCTGGTGCATCACAACCTGCGATGACAAAGAAACGCTTAATCTTTCCTTCTTTTACTGCCTCAATAATTTCTGGAGCTAATGATAAGACTGTATTATGATGAAACCCTGTTACTAACTGTTCATCCGACTCCATATGTACTTCTGGAAGTTCTAGCGCTTTTTGAATCAATGGTGCAAAATTATCATTTTCAATTTTTTGTACGCCCTCTAGGCCGGCAATATCATATGAATAAAATCGATCAGAGTATGATCCTTTAATTGGCATAACACAGTTCGTTGTCGCTAATATGGCACCTGTAAATTTTTCAAAAAGGCGTCTTTGATCATACCATGCCTTACCGATGTTTCCTTTTAAATGTTTATATTTTTTCAGCTGCGGATACCCGTGTGCTGGTAACATTTCCGAATGCGTATAAATATTAATTTCTTTTCCTTCTGTTTGTTTTAATAATTCTTCTAACGCAAATAAATTATGGCCTGTAACTACAATAGCTTTACCCTCTACACGGTTTTGTGTAATTTGAACAGGCTCTGGCACACCAAAGTGATTCGTATGTGCCTCATCTAACAACTCCATTACTCGTAAAGCTGATTTCCCAACTTTCATAGCCATATCAATATGTTCTTGTTCATTAAAATTAGAATTTGTTAATGTCATGTACAGTGCTTCTTGCGTCGTAGCATCTACAAAAGCATCCGTATACCCTAGCTGAGCAGCATGCGTACGATAAGCCGCAATTCCTTTTAACCCAAAAACAATCGTATCTTGTAAACTCGCAATCGTTTCATTCTTGCCACAAACACCCATTACTTTACATCCGCCTGTTGGGGTTTGCTCACATTGATAACAAAACATATCATCCCACCCTCTCCCAATCATTCATTACACCCTAAGCATAATATCCATTGAAAAAAAGTGATGTGATATCAATCACAATAATATATAAAGATTTGTGACAGTTCATATTGTTGACATAATATTTTTACTATATCCTGGCATTCATACTTGCACATGATTTATTTGCATCATATATCGGTACACTTTTAAGGAATACAAATATCCTATCCACCTAACATTTCACAAATTTTTCCTTACTAATGGTACAATTAAAGTTATGGAGGGACAATATGATGGTATATATGATGTTTTATTACGGAATACTGTTTCTTATACTTGGTATTGCAGTATTTCTGTTTATTGTGGCTGGGTCACGAAAAATTAGAAATAAAAATCTTTCATTCATATTGATTGCTTTAGGGATAAATATACTTGTAAGCCCAATGGCACTTTTTATAGGTGGGATGGCAACGGATTCTCCATATAGTACTGCACTTGATTTTTGGAAAGGATTTTTCTTTATTCAAGGAATACCTCTTTTCTTACTACTTATAGCTTTCGTTTGGTGGCTTATTCGCCCGCCAAAAGTAATAGCTCCAATGAGTATTGAAAAAGACCTTGAACAAAATAGTAAAAGCACTCAGAAAAAAAGGACACGAGGTCGTCCAATTACTGCCTTACGTATTGTAATTCCAATTATTTTAGTAGTAGGCTGTTTGTCTTACATTTTGTATTTACAGGACATTACACTAGAAAAAAGTCATTCTCCAAATAATAAAAATACGATTAAAGTAGTGAAAATAAATTCAGACTCTTCTCATGGTTCCTCTCCTGTCAGAATTAAATACGGCTTATGGGAACATTTTGACATAAGTATTGCAAATGAGGGAGAACGCCTCGATTCCTCAAACGTTTTCGTAGATTGGAAAAACGATTATGAAGCAACGATAACACTACGAGGAAAAGAATCCGTACCTGAAGTTGTGGAATTTAACATATCAAATAAATCCAATGGTCCTGTTTTTAAGAAGGTACAAAAAGTGGTCAGTTCCTTTACCTTTCAAAAAAGTGAATCTCCAAATCTCATAAATATTATCGAGCTTAGAGAAACAATAAAATCAAAAGGACCAAGTCCCAGCTCAACTGTAAGAATCTATTATGGGAAAAGAGGTAGCATTTTAGAAAAATATAAAGAGGTCACTCTTAAGGAAATGTATACGACAGACAACTTCAATATCAATTGGAGAAACGATGAACAAGTACAGGTAGAAGTAATAGAGGAAAATGTAGTAACATCTAGCATCGTGATTGATTTGTCAAAATGAATTTATTTTTCACATGTTATAACTGTGTTCTATCCGGCACACGAGAGATACATAGCATTTATAAATGAATAGATTTACAGACATGATGAACCGCCCCTTTCTTTACAATACATTTACATTATCTTAACATTGTTTACATTATTTATATGATATATTTATATAGAATCTACTTAATAAATTTCATGTACATTGTTATCTTTATAATCTCTGATTTAATTGATAAGAGATTATGTTATATTTTTTATACCAGGGGTGAATGAGGATGACTGAAACTTTAAAAACACTTATTATGCTTGATGCTACTTACGTTGTTATCGCAATTATGACGGTACTGGTATTTGTATACTTGGAATTAAAATCTCAGTAACGTATGCGGACTTCGCATTTAAATATAGTTAGAAGAAAGCGAGGAGAAAATTGTTTCTCATCGCTTTTTTTATTTCAACAAATCCAATGTATGTAAAAGTAATCCTCTATCCCCTACTTCTCCATGACCAGGCACTACTAAATTTATATTTCCATATCGCTTCAGCACATTTTCAATCGATGTGGACCATTCATTTACATAAGCATCAACAACGTTTCCTAAATCTTTCGAGGACGCAGACTTCACTAAACAACCTCCAGCTAAAATTTGATATTGTGGCAACCAAACAACAATATTATCTTCTGTATGTCCCTTTCCTGGATAAAATGTTTCTACTTTCATATTTCCAAACTTCAAATTTGTAACGCTTTGTAAGTCTCCAAGTGGTTCTTCATATCCATTTTTCTTTGCTAATTCCGCAGTTAACGCTGTACTATGCGCTTTAATGCCTCTTTCTTTCAATGTTTTCATTCCACCAATTCGATCAGCGTGTGCATGTGTAATAATGACATCTGTTACGCGCTTCTTAAATTTCTTTTCTACCATCTCTATTAATTCCTTCGTTAACTTATCATCCCAAGAAGAATCGACAAGTACTAACCCTTTAGAAGTATTAAGGACTAAACCGTTCGAAGGAACTGCTTCTCCGCTAAAATAACCTAACTCCGTATGAACCCATACATTTTTGTTTAACTGAGAAATCGAAATAGTTCCTGCCTCATTTTTTATTACTTTATGCTCTACCGTTCGTTCTGCTTGTACAGAAGAAATTGTACTAACAAATGGAGTTATTCCTAGTAAACTAACACATACCCCTAATTTTAATAATGTATTTTTCATTTTCTCCACCCTTTCTTTCAAACGAAATAGTTATTACCTATAATAGACAATTTATCTTCAGTGTTTGTTCCATCTTTTCTTACATATTTTTTTCATACCATTAATAAAAAGCGCACAAAATTTTGTACGCTTTTTAACTTCCCTTTTACCATTCACGTTTTTTATTAATCATCATTTTTTCTTCAAATGCCTTCTCCAAATCAATTTCTAACTTGTTTGCTAAATCACATATATTCCAAATGACATCAAACATTTCTAAACCGATTTCTCTTTTTGCATCTTGTATTTTATCGCGCTTTAATATAACTTCCGCTAATTCCCCTAATTCCGCCATTGTATACATTGTACGCTCTTCAATTGTTGTATCTTGAAATCCTTTTTCTTCACTGAAATTTGATACATATCTCTGGAATTCCACAATATTCATACTTAATCCCCCTTCATGATACATACTCCATTTTCTATTACACTTATATTTTGTTAAATTATAACATTCATACTATAATTGATTTATAGCCCTTTAACGGAGGTGTTCTCAATGACTCTCTTCGCTTCCCCATCATTATTCATACTAGCAATCATTTCATTTGCACTAGCTTATTTCATCGGAGTAAAACAATACACTTGGCTCTTATCAGGATTCAATGAACGCCTTGTACCAGAAAAAGATAAGTTATCAAAAATAGTTGGTCTTTATAATTTAACTGCTGGTGTTATTGCCACAATTGGTAGCGTCTTCCTTACTCCTAATGTAAAAATCTTATTTCCTATCATTATAATTGGACACTTTATAATCGCTGCTTATGTAAATACACGCATGGTGCAGTGAAAAAAGATCACCCACACGGATGATCTTTTTATAATTTATCAACATATTGCTTCGCTTCTAGTAAAGAAAAACCAAAAGCTTCTCTTACTCTCTTAACTGCTGTAACTGTTTTTCCTTCTTCCATAAGCTGCCGCAACTCTTTATTAATTTCCGGTTCTCTATCTACAATTCCCATTTCTTTCGTAATTAGCTGTAACCTATCTTCCATTCGCTTTAAACGCGCATCCGTTTTCTTTTCAATTTTATTTAACTTTTCGACGATATAAATAAACCCAAAGATCGCTATCGGTATGATCATCCAAAATTCCATGACTATTCCTCCTCACTAGCTTTCATTTGTTTTATTTCACTAACTTATGTAAATTTTACCACGAAACACATTTAATGTATAATAGTAATATACAACACTGTTGATAAACCTTTTATTTCAGGGGGACACTTTATGAAAAGATTTTTTAAGACGTTACTACAATTTGTAGTTCTTTCAATTGCACTACATTTATTATTTGATATCGTTGGCTGGCTTGTTTTCAAGGCACCAATTCAAAACAAACAAATCATTATTTCATTAATTACAGCCTCATGGCTTATGTACATGTACCGCGATAAATTTTTTAAAACATTCACTTCGAATTAACTAAAAAAACTTCATCGATAAAAGATGAAGTTTTTTCTTTTTCTCTCATTCTCTCTATTTACTACTGTATAATAGAACTAACATTCTGTCTTTTTCGACGAAAGGAGTCACTATGAAATTAAAAAGTAACAATATATACGAGAAAATGAACCAATATTCCATTGTAGGTTTAAGTCTTGCTGTTATACACGACGGCAAGCTAAATGAAACAGCTGCTTTCGGAACACTTGAATCTGGAACAACTAGAACTGTTACTACAGATTCCATATTCAATTCTTGTTCTATTAGCAAATTTATCACCACAATTCTCGTACTAACATTATCCGATCAGAAAATCGTACATTTAGATGAAGACGTAAATGATAGACTCACATCTTGGAACATCCCTACTAATCTATTTACTTCACAGAAAAAAGTCACATTGCGAAACTTGTTAAGTCACCAATCTGGAATCATTGACCCACCTAATAGTTTTGAACATTATACACTTGCACATGGGCAACCAAGCATGTCTAAACTCCTTGCCGGTAAAACACCATATTGCTCCGTACCTATAGAAGTAACTTATAAACCAGAAAGCGAATTTCACTACTCGGATGCAAACTTTTGTATAATCGAAATACTACTTGAAGATATAACTGGAAAGCCATTCAACCTTTTACTAGAAGAATATATACTTCAACCACTGCAAATGGAAAATAGTACAATCTTCTCTCCTGAAGACATAGATAAAACCGATGCTTTTGCTTGCGGACATAATAAAGATGGCACCGTTACAAATGAGAAGTATCCATTTTATCCATTCGCAGCTTCTTCAGGTATTTGGACAACACCAACTGACTTATCAGCTTTAGTTATTGAAATCATTCATTCCTTACAAGGAAAGGGTAAACTAAAACTTTCTCAAAAAACAGTACAAGATATGATTTCTCCTCAAGGTTGCTCAAAATGGACGGGACTAGGTGTTTTTCTGGATGATTCAAATGAAGACTTACAAATATATTCACTCGGATGGGGCGTAGGATTTCAATGTATGATGGTTTGTTATCCATACCGGGGTAATGGTGCTGTTATTATGACGAACACTGACTTAGGTGTTCATCAAATGGAAGGGATTATTGGTGAGATTTTAAAAACGTTATCCTTATAATGAAAAAGAAAGAAGCTGTTCCTTTCAGCTTCTTTCTTATATAACATTTTTCGCAACAATTTTTATATGTTCTGGTGCAATAATCTCCGTTATACTTTCTTGGAAATCTTCCTGCAACATTTCTTCAATATGTTCTAGCTGCACTTCAACATGTGTGCATTCTAAATTATGTATATTTAAAAGTGCATAATGATCTTTTTTCTTTATTACTAAATATTGATTTTCTTCTGTTACAAGTACAGAACCTAATCGTACTCCTAGTAGGCGTTGATCATCAAACTTCACAGCCATCCCCCTTACTTTATATGTAATAAAATAACATTTTATGTAATCTACTCTTTATAAACTATATCATAATTTATTAAAATATAAATATCATATTTCTTTTTACTAAAAACCCCCTATTCTTTTATATATTTCGATACAAAAAACTTTCTCAACACGAAATTAGAATTTTCAGTTTTTATTCTTATGAAAATCAATTATAATAAAGTCAATAAATGTTTGACCTCTCCTAATTCATGTACATATGGATGATCAGTAGTCGCTGCTACTGATCTATTTTTTTGATTTCAGAAAGTAAATACGCCGCATCCTTTCCTACACCACAAATAAGTGCAGAACCTCTTTGAGACTGCCATGGCAAGCCGATATAATATAATCCTCTTACTGGACTTATTCCTTTTACATGATTAGGCAATCCATTCTCATCCACTGCCTTTTCTATTTCAATCCAGTTATAGTTCTGAATAAAGCCTGTTGACCATATAATGCTTTCTGCACTATATGTTTCACCGTTCTGAAACATAATGTTATTTTCTGATGCACTTACTACTTTTTCTTGTAGTTGTATTGATCCATTACGAATGAGTTCCTTACCTTCAAATCCAAAAATGGGATCCTTTCTCTTTTGAAACCATTTCCCCCTCTTTGTATTTACTTCGGCGTACAATAAACCCAATTTTTCTAACCAACTGAAAATACTTTTTCTAAAAAGATGTAACGGTAAATACGTTAAAGGATGACTAATAGACAGTGTAACTTCATGAGTTTTTGCCAGTTCTACTGCAATTTGCATTCCTGAATTCCCGCCACCTACTACGAGTACTTTCTCCTTAGGAATTTGTGATGGTGATTTATATTGTGATGAATGTATTTGAAAAACATGTGATGATAGATTTGCTGAAACTGAGGGAATAAACGGTTGCTGAAAACCACCTGTTGCGATAATAACTTTTTTCGTTTGTAAAATTTCTGTAGGGGTATGTAATTCGAATATATCTCTTTCTTTCTTTATTTTAAAAACTTTAGTTTGTAATTGGATCGGTAATTGAAAATGTCTTGCATATTCTTCTAAATACGTTGCAATTTCATCTTTATATGGAAATTCATTTTTTTCATCTATTAACGCCATACCTGGTAAACTACTGTAAGGCCGCGGAGTAAAAAGCTGTAAAGAATCATATCGATTTCTCCATGAATCACCAACTCGGTTTCCTGCCTCAAGTAATAAAAAATTATACCCTTCTTGTTTCAAGTAATATCCCATTGTTAATCCAGCTTGACCCGCTCCAATAATAATTAGGTCTTTCATTCTAATCCCTCCTCTTCTCAAATATATGAATACTTGTTCATATATTCATACGTTTCCATAATCATAACATTTTATTTTTATATAATTCAATATGTACTCAAAATAAAAAAGAGCAGTTTACCATAAAGTAAGCTCCCCTTCATTCTATCTTCCCAGTCTTTATCGCCTGTGCCCAATCATGCCTTTCATGTTGAGTAGCTAACCGAGCAGCTTCTTCCCAATTATACGGAACTGAAATTTGTTCAATTATCCATTCTCCCAAAACCTCTTCTATCACTACATATTTTGCATGCGGAGTTCCTGATTCCATTTTATGCATAACAGGTAACTCATCTTTGTATGCTGGAAGTCCTACACTCCCCGGATTTATAACGATTTTTTCGTTTGCTAAATACACAACTCTAGGAATGTGCGTATGACCGCATACTATTATTTTTTGCTCAATATTTTGAAGTTGATCCATTATATTTTTTTCATTCTTTAATATCGCACCATTTTCATTCATCTCTTCTAACAAATACACTTCATCTGAAATTGGCGTACCATGACAACATAACATATCTTCTATAATAAATTGTGACGGATGTTGTTGTAACCAATCTATATGATTTTTTGTTAATTGATTTTGGACAAAAGTTAGTGTAGCCGACTGCTCTTGTATAGGTTCCCAAAGCATGCGATCACAGTTTCCCTTAATATGTACCATCTCGTTCTTCATTAATATTTCAATGGTTCCTAAAGGATCTAATGGCCCATACACGCTATCCCCTAAATTTATTATCATTTCGGCCTTACGACGTGCAATATCTTTTAATACTGCTTGTAAAGCGTGACTATTTCCGTGAACATCTGAAATGATTGCTATTTTCATCTAAATCCCCACTTTACTATATTATTTATAAACATCTGCCGCCAATTCTCTCAAAACTTCCACGTTTACTACTTCAAAACAACCATCATTCTTCTTTATTATCTCTTTATCACAAAAAACATTTAATGTGCGCAACAAATGCCGATAGCTCGTTCCTAACAATTCCGCTGTTTCCGTTAAATTCCCACTAAATACGATTCTATTTCCGTGCTGTACTGCCCGTTCTCCTGCTGCTAACATGTAACTCGCAAGTCTATTTTCAAGAGGATATAGTAAATTAATTGTACTATTTTTTGAAAGCCGATTTAACTTATGCGCTAACGATCCGCAAATACATCGTAAAAATTTCGCATCATGAAATAGTTGATTTCTCACTTTCCCTAAAGGCAAACCAACACAATATGAATCTGCCATCACTTGTACGTTTGAAGTTGTCTTTTGAGAATGAATTAACTCTACATCTCCTAACAGCTGCAAGCTATCATAAAAGCATAATAATACAGATTTCCCGTTACTTAATGTATTAAACGCTTTCGCTTTTCCTTCAACGAAGAAAAATAAATAATCTATCTCTTCATTTTCTCTACAAATAAACTCATTCTTCTTAAAAAATATAAGTTCCATATATGGTTTCATATCATTACTAAAAAATGAGTCAATATTATTTTGTTTCATATACTCTGCTAATTTAATAGAATTACATATTTTCTTCATAGTTCCCCCGCCTTTACAACTACTCCCCATTGTAATCAAAATTTTCTCCTTCCACTATGACATATGTCATAGTAATACACAATTTCAGCATGATACAGTCATTACAAATATGAAATACAAAGGGGATATTACATTGTATAACTTTCTTTCTGTCTTTATTGGTGTGCTCATCGCCGTTATGCTTCCATTGAATGGGATTTTATCTGAGTTAATTGGCAAGTATACAGCAAGTGTTGTCATTCACTTTGTCGGTTTAATTGCAGTTATTTTCGTTTTAATCATAAACAAACATAAAATCCATTTTGATAAAAGTATTTCACTTTTTTTATATAGCGCTGGAGCGATTGGAGTATTCACTGTTCTTTTTAACAATATAAGCTTCTCCGTCCTTGGTGCCTCTATTACGATCGCATTAAGTTTACTCGGTCAATCCATTGCTTCCATCGTTATTGATCATTTCGGTTTATTAGGAATGAAAGTTGCAAAGTTTGAAAAGAAAAAACTAATTGGATTATGTTTCATCTCTTCTGGAATTATAATCATGACAATTTATTAATGGGGGCAAGAAAATGTTATATGTTACGACCGCTATTTTAGCTGGTGTTTCTATCGTCGTTGCTAGAATTATTAACGCAAATTTAGCAGCGAAAATTGGAAATTGGGAAGGCACGTTTTTTAATTATATTACTGGCTTATTTTTCTCTATGTTATTTTTAATTTTCAGTTCAGATTCAATGTATATTCCAATGCATACGTTACAATCCATACCTATCGCTGTATATTTAGGCGGATTAGTAGGCGTTATCGTTATTTCATTATCGAACTATATCACTCCTAAAATATCAGCATTTTATTTAACGTTACTCATCTTTATCGGACAGTTATTTGCAGGGACTATCATTGATTTCTTCCTGACAAATGAACTCTCAACTGGAAAGATTATCGGCGGTGTTTTCGTATTAATTGGGCTTACTTACAATTTACTCGTTGATCGCCCTCTTAAAACTGTTAAGAATAGCCACGTTCAACTATAATACTTTACGCTTACCTATCATATATTAATAGAAAAGCTCTTTATACGAAGTAATAGAGAGGAGAATATTCTATTAAGAAAATTATTTTACTGCTTTGTAGCACATTGATTATTTGTGGGATCATATGGTTTATAAACTCTGGAAAATCTATTCAAGATCTCTATACAGCAAATAAGCCCAAGAAAAAAGCTACTATTATTTCCACTCAAAGGGATCCAAATGAGCCCCCTGTCTTTTTAGGAAAACAGGAAATAAAAGATATACATGTCGAATCCATTAAAACAAAAAAGGATCTCTTCCTCACAAAAACAGATGAATTAAAAACGTTTATTAATAGTATGGATACCGCAAAAAAAGGAAAATTAATATTAGATGAAGAAGGATCAGATTTAATAGATTGTGATATGTGGATTACTTTCGAAGATGGAACTTATAAAAAATATTTCATTTGGGTAGTTGATCATCACAATAACGAAGTGATGATTGCTCAGCAAGATACTCCTGATGATGTAAACCTAACGTACTATCAACTAAATGAAGATAGTTCCAAAAAAGTTTATAACTTATTAAAAAAAATTATTTAAACGAAAAAGTCATGAGCACGTGAGCTCATGACTTTTTGCACTATACATATTCAGGAAACACTTTACAACCCTTTTCCTGTTCTATATCATGTCCAAAGAAAATAATTGGTTTCTCTTTTGTCACAACTTCTTTTAAACGTTTAATTGAAGATAAAGCTAATTCCGAATCAAATCCCGCAAACGGCACTTCATCTTCAAAATTCTCTTTCGTATAAGATGCATCAATCGTTAATAGTACAGGACCGTTTTTTTCCGTCTCAATTAATAATGACTGATGTCCTGGAGAATGTCCTGGTGTATACAATAACCGAACACCAGGTACCACTTCATAATCACCTTCAATAATTTTGCAGTTTAAATTTGGCAGATATGCTATTGTTTTTCCACTGTAATATTTCCGTTATGTGTATTTAATTTAATTACATTTTCTCCTTTTCCAATAACGGTATTTCCATTATATTTATCAAGGATATTCGCTCTACCATTATCAACAGCAACATTAAATTGAACATTAGTTGGTTCTTTTTCAGTTTCAATATTAATTTTTCCATTGTGAGTCGTAAAATTGAGATTTCGATCCAGTTCATTCGTTTTCAGAGTAAGACTTCCATTTTTAGTTTGCCCCTCTATTTCACCTTCAACATGGTCTAGCATTATTCGTCCGTTGTTCGATTTCACATGAATATTTTGTGCCAATACATCTTTGAAATCCATAATTCCATTGTTTGTTTCCGCGATAATTTTTGGCGAATTGATTTCTCTTAATTCAACACGTCCATTGCTTGTATTGATATTAAAATTTGTTGCGTTTAGTTTTTTAGCAGAAACATAGCCATTATTATTGGAAACTTTTAATAATTCATATTGTTTTTCAGGTAGATACACATTTAATGTTAATGGCGCCAACACTTCAGAAATATTAAAGTTGAACCAACTCTGTTGTTTTTCTTTATAAGAAATAAGAAGCGTTGAATCTTTCTCATCCGTAGCTAATGTTCTTTTTACGTTTGGATTAACCTCACCATCTAATTTTACTTTCACGTTACTACCTGTTGTAGGGTTGATGTTAACACGAACATTATTCGTATCGATAATGACGCTTGACACATTATTATTAATGACCTTTTCTTCTGAAATTGGTACCCCAGCAATTGAACGATAAGTGAATAAACTTCCGATAATACCAATAATGAAAATAATACCTGCAATGATTGAGAAACTCTTCTTATTTATCATGCTTCAAACCACCTTTTACTAGTGCTATATTGAACTTTAAATAACGAACAAATCCTTTCGTTGCTAACTTCGTTAAAAATAACATAGCAATAACAATGAAATATCCAAGTCCACAAAGTGCTAAAGAAACGAAAAGATTAAATAACAAGAATGTATTTGGATGTATAATCGTATCAACTAAAACAAGTAATGGTGCACCTAAAAATGAGATACCTAGAACCCAACCTGAAAAAATCAATGCCGCTAATGTAATTGCAGGTGCAAGTACGATTAACAAATTGAAAAAACCTAATCCAATTACTGCCCAAATTGCACGAAAAACATTTCCTGTTGTTGCACTTGTTGTTACTTTCTCAATATGATAATCTGCTAATAACTCTTTGGCGATTTGAGCTGGAGAACCTAATGAAGCTACAATTTCTTCTTCCCTTTTCCCTTCCTCTAATCCGAAAGTAAAATGTTCTTCATAATCTTTTAAAATATCTGCACGCTCTTTTTCAGATAATCTTTTTAGAGATGCATTTAATTGTTGTAAAAATTCATTTTTCGTCATTACTTACACCTTCTTTTATTAATTGATTGACACCTTGTGAGAACTCATTCCATTCCCTCAAAAGTTGGTACAAATACGTTCTACCTTTATCCGTCAGCGTATAATACTTCCTTGAAGGACCTTCTGAAGACTCCTGTAAATACGTTGTAAAATATTCTTCTTTAGTTAATCTACGCAGTAGAGGATAAACAGACCCTTCTGATATTTCAATTCGATTGGAAATACTTCGAACTAATTCATACCCATAACGGTCTTGCTTATCAAGTAAGACAAGAACACAAAGTTCTAAAACTCCTTTTTTAAATTGTACATTCAATATTCATTCACCCTATTCTAATTGATGTTCACTACTATTTATTATTCAGTACTGTTTTATAATAAGTAACCACAAGTATAATATAACACTTGGTATTGTTCATTGCAAGGTACACTGGAAAAATAAGTATAACTTTCATCCAACGCCTATAAAATCAAAACGATGGCGGATCCTCTCCAGTTACACGGTACTACATGATGCTGAAACAGGCCTTTTACAAAATAGAAGGGACTTAACTTTTTTACATAATGACACTCCACCTACTATAATAAAAATAAAAGAGTAAATGACTCTTACTTTAATGGAGGGAATACAAATGAAAGCAATTGGTTTACATGAATACTTACCTATTGAAGAAGAAAACAGTTTAATTGATATGGAAGTTGAAAAACCTGTTGCTACAGGAAGAGATATACTCGTTAAAATTAACGCTATTTCCGTTAATCCAGTTGATACAAAAGTTCGCTCTCCGAAAGATAAAAAAGAAGAAGTAGCGAAAATACTTGGCTGGGATGCGAGTGGTGTTGTTGTACAAACTGGCGAAAGTTGTACGTTATTTAAAGAAGGCGATGAAGTGTTTTACGCTGGAAGCATTACGAGACAAGGTACCTATAGTGAATACCACCTAGTTGATGAAAGAATTGTTGGTAAAAAACCAAGAACGTTAAGTGATGCTGAATCTGCAGCACTTCCGTTAACAGCTATTACAGCTTGGGAAGGTTTATTCGAACGTTTAGGTATTGATTATAATAAGAAAGATACGAACTCCTTTAAAAACATTTTAATTATAGGCGGTGCTGGTGGTGTAGGTTCAATTGCCATTCAACTTGCAAAATGGGCCGGACTAAATGTTATCACAACTGCATCCCGCAATGAAACGATACACTGGGTTGAAAAATTCGGTGCCGATTATATCATTAACCATCACCAACCTTTACAAGAACAAATATTAGAGTTTGGGCTAAAAGATGTAGATTATATTTTCTGTTTAAACAATACAGATCAACATTGGCAAGCAATATGTGACCTCATTAAACCACAAGGAAAAATTTGCTCTATCGTAGAAAATGAGCACCCTCTTGAAATGGGTATTTTAAAAAGTAAAAGTGCTACACTCGTTTGGGAATTTATGTTTACAAAAGCGATGTATGAAACTGGAGACATGATTACGCAACACGAACTATTAAATAAAGTAAGCGAACTACTAGATGAAGGCATTTTAAAGACTACTTTAAATGAAACATTCACACCAATTAACGCTCAAAATGTAAAAAAAGCACATGCCCTGCTTGAAAGCGGAAGTACAATTGGGAAGATCGTTTTAGAAAAGTTTTAATAACAAAAAGTCCGATTTCCAAATAAGAAATCGGACTTTTTACTATCTTTATTTACTTGAAATCTCTTGATCATTTTGAACGTCTAACGGAGTTCGCTTCCCTATTCCGAAAGCATAGAAACTAATTGTAACGATAGCTAAGAAAATAATACCTACAACTAGTGAAATGCGCGTATCATCGTTAAACCACATTCCGATTAATACCATAATTAAAAAGGCAATTGTTAAATAGTTTGTAACAGGAGCAAACGGCATTTTGAACGGATGATCTTTCATCTCTGCTCCCTTTTCTTTTCTAAAATTAATTTGGCTAATTAAAATGACAAACCATGGTACCATACCAGGAAGTACACTCGCACTATATACATATACGAATAAGTTTTTTGGTGCAATATAACTTAGAACTACACCGACCGCTAAACCGATAATTACGCCAACTGTACCGAATAAAGGTACACCATTTCCAGAAAGTTTCGTGAAATATTTCGGTGCTTGTCCATTTACACCTAACGTATATAGCATACGACCAGCACTATAAATACCACTATTACAACCAGACATTGCTGCTGTAATAACAACGAAGTTAATAAGTCCCGCAGCTGCCGTAATACCAACTTTCGCAAAAGTTGCTACGAACGGACTTCCAATTGTACTTAATTGATCCCACGGATACACAGTTACAATAACGAAAATCGCACCGATGTAGAAAATTAAAATACGCCAAATTGTACTTTGAATCGCTCTTGTAAGTGTCTTCTTCGGATCCTTCGCTTCACCAGCAGTAATACCAATTAATTCCACACCTTGATACGCTCCAACTACAAGTGATAATGCAAAGAAGAATCCAGAAAAACCACCTGTAAAGAAACCGCCATTTGACCAAAGATTCGATATGCCAATCGCTTCTCCACCGTTACCAATTCCAAAGAAAATAAGTCCAAATCCCGCAATAATCATTAATAGAATCGTAACGATTTTAATCATCGCAAACCAAAATTCAAATTCACCAAATGACTTAACAGAAATTAAGTTAGCTGCGCCAAGAATAACCATTGCGATTACACCTGGTATCCAAGCTGGTAAATCCGGGAACCAATATTGCATATACGCCCCCACCGCGATAATCTCTGACATCCCAACGATAACCCACTGGAACCAGTTACTCCACGCTGTCATGTAACCAGCTAACGGGTGAATATACTTATGACCGAACGTTGCAAATGATCCTGTACTTGGCTCCATATACAACATTTCTCCCATGGCACGCATGATGAAGAAGATAAAAATACCTGCAATTGCATACGCAAGCATAACTGACGGACCTGTCCATTTAATCGTGCTGGCTGAACCCATAAACAAACCAACACCAATTGTTCCGCCTAAAGCAATCATTTGAATATGACGTGCTTCTAAACCTCTTTTCAATTCTTTGTTTGCCACTTCACTTCCCCCTCTTAGATGATTCATAGCCGCATTTTAAAACAAGATGCTTTCCCCTAATTCTTTTCGGCCCTGAAAATGATGAAGCAAACGTCATTTTACACTAGCTTTAAAGCTATCCTAAAATCGTTTTGTGCTCCTAATAAAATTCTCAAAACCTTTCATCTTCCAATATTCTATAAATCTTAAAATTACTTACCTTATATTAATTCATTAATCTGAAAAATTCAATTATTTTTTCAATAAATTAATATGCATGATTACGTTTAAATTTTAACTGAATTAACAATAAAATACATCTATTCAATATGATTCCGGTATGTATATTATTACAATATAAATAACCGAGGAGAGCATTTTTTCCTCGGTTTCACATCTCATGTACTTCAATCATTATAGTTAATAACGTAATTTCCCACGCGTCCAATTCATATACCAACCAGAAATTTAATATATTAATAAACTACTAACTTTTTTAATCTAATTTTGAGGCAGGAATCTTACTGCCTCAAAACAGCGGGATAAAATATAAAAGAGTCTCATTTTTAATGAGACCCTTTTACCATTACATATTTAAATCGTTTTTGAAGTTTGTTTACCTAAAATAAACACTTTAGTAAACACTGTCATGATAACGACTATAGCTAGAAAATAAAGTGGCATCACTAGTAACGAGCCCGTATGCAGCTGACTCATTCCCCAAATTGTCATCGTTACAATTACATAGTACCCTAAGCTAAACAATGCACCTGCTGTACCAATAACATCTTGAAAATCTACTAATGCTAAACTTAAACAGTTAGGTAGCGCTACTCCGATTCCTAATAGCAATATAAACATCGCTACTAAAAATACAACCATATATATTGCATTCGGATTTGGTCCAACAAACGTAATAACAGATAAAAGGATAGCTCCTCCTGTCATTACGAGACAACCGATATATATAATTTTCTCTGGTTTATAAGTAGCAAGTAAACGTTTCGAAACTTTCGCTCCAACAATAGAAGCAGACGCTACAACAATTCCTAAAAATCCATACATACTAGGCGATAATTGAAAGTATTCAATAAAGATAAACGGTGCTTCTGCATAATAGCTAAATAAAACACCATTTGCTCCTCCAATTAATAGCCCATACGTTACTACTTTCGGATTTGTAATTAACTTCTTTAAGACTGCAAACACATTTATTTTATTCGTTACCGAGTCCGTTTTTGTTTCTGGAAGAGAAACAAATGTATACAGAAAAATACCGATACTCATAACTACTAAACTTAAAAATACTATTTTAAATCCAAACATTTGATCAAGAAAGCCACCAATTAACGGTCCTATCGCTGGTGTAAAAGCAATAACTGCCGAAATTTGAGCAAACATAACGTGGCGCTTATGCCCCTCTACACTTTCACGTAGAATCGTTTGTGTCACAACTGATCCTGCACTTGCTCCAAACGCTTGAATAAAACGACTTACTAATAAAACTTCAATGGAATTTGCAATAAAGCATAAGAAACTCCCAACGCCATATACAACAATTCCAAGTAACATTGCCGGGCGACGACCATTTATATCTGATAACCATCCAATAAAAAATACACCTAAAGCAAATCCAGCAAAATACATACTAAGTGTTAACTGTACCTCATTATTACTTACGTGCAACGCCTTTGAAATATCTGGTAAAGACGGTGTATAAATCGTTTCACTAATTTGCGGAAATGCGACAAGAATAATCATTAACAAAAGTGATGGTACTGAGACTTTTTTCATTTTTCGTACCCTCCTATAACTTTGAAAATCTCAGAAATAAAAAGAATTTCCT
This sequence comes from Bacillus paranthracis, assembly GCF_001883995.1. Taxonomy (GTDB): domain Bacteria; phylum Bacillota; class Bacilli; order Bacillales; family Bacillaceae_G; genus Bacillus_A; species Bacillus_A paranthracis. The sequence goes on from NZ_MACE01000015.1 coordinate 24,622, forward strand.
TAGCTACGGAACAGGAGGGGCCATGATAGAAATTCGCTCATAAAACAACAAAGAAAACACCTCAATTACGTATGTTAATACTTATAGGAGGGTAATATTAACATTAATTTTTAAATATACTTTTTCAATTATATTACATATTGTGTTTCTTTTTCTAGTACTCGGCCTTGGCAGATTTATTAAAGAGATACCTTGAATCAACAACCTTTTTATGGAATAATCAGAAATAGTTTGAATAAATAGATCTAATTATTAAACGATAGACTAGCATATTTCTAATTTCGCCAAGCTTACAAACAGGAGGACTTTCGTAATGATTGAAATTTTAAGGACACTATTAAACTTCCTACTCTCTCTATTCTCGGGAGAATTACCAATTGTATATTATGTATGGATTATTAGCCTATTCCTAATTCAAATAACCCAATCTACTCTGAACTATAAGCTTTTTAACAAGAAAGATAATTTCAGCACTTATATATCGGAAGGATTACTCGCTTTTATTATTTTATTGTTTGGAGGCATGTTAGTATCTAAGTTACTTGCTTATATCATAGACGATCCTACTATTAGTATGACAAATGTAACACATTATTTTATTTCTCTGATCATATTAACTATATTTGTCGTAATAGCCTGTATTAAAGACTTTATAGAGGCATCTATAAAGAATAAAAATATATTACTTTTTAGCTTGTTAGTAATTTCCTTACTAACAAGTATACTTTCGTTCAAGTTTTTATTACCTTTAATTGAAGGTTCTTTTTCTCTTTCTAAATCTTTTATCACTACTTTAATCATTCTTGTAACTATATCAATCCCTCTATTAATTTCCTTAGAGGATAAGTATGCAGATGAAAAGGAAACGGAAAATTTATAGTTTCTTATTTATTTAAAAGAAAGAGGGAGCTCCCCTCTTTCTTTTAAATCATCCCTTTTAATATCAATCCTAAAACTGACATTATTATCGCACTAATAATAATTCGCAAAATCCAAGTTGTATTTGTACTTATTTTTTCTAATTGCTTATTAATTGTTGCTATGTCTTTCTCATTAATAGTGGTACGCGTTTCTAAATTTCGAATGTCTCTCATCATTTCTTTTTGCTCCGCCTTGAGACTGTCAATTTTAGCGTAAACATCTTCCATATATTCACACCCTCTGTTCATCTTAATAGAAAAATCTATATATATTATGAGACAACCCTCTTACCGGTGAATACATTACGTATATGTGCGCACCAAATTATTTGTACAATCTAATTATGTTTCCATTCTTCTATATTTAAATTAGCGTTAGGATAAATTAAATATAGAAAAGGAATCCCTTGTTTATGTAACAGCAAACAAGGTGCTCTCCAGCATATGAGAGCACCTAAGATAATTTCTATTGTTTTCATCACCATTTTCATGTTTACTAACTCAATATAGTCAGTATGATTTTATGAAGAGTCTACTTTGTTAGCTGCTTAATGTATACTAATAGTAATACGAAATAGTTCCATTGATAAACTCTCTAGAACAATAAATATACTGGCGGAAACAGACCTATACCCAATATTTTTTCCAGTAACATGAATGGTTATTTCTAATAAATGCGTTTGTATACCATTGTTTTCAAAAATTCCATCCTCAACCTTTACAATATCTGCTTCACAATCTACTTCTTTAAAAGTTTTCAGTAATTTTGTTTTTAATAAACTACAGTCAAAGTTTTCATCTTTTATTACAGCAAATTTAACCTTCATATCGATTTCCCCATTTTTAACAAATTAAAATCATTAAATCTATATAAATATATATTATTCTATTAAACAATTCAAAATATATGTTTCTTATAAACCATTACTAAATTCCAGTTCTAAGACTTTATATAAAAAAGAAAACAAATAAAATGAAATTCTAATCATTAAGAGGGGTATCTATCCCCCACTAATTGTTTAGTTGAACTAACCAGACATTTACAAGATTAAAAAATTACTCTTTCAATCGCTAAACTAATTAATATATAATCCCCCTGTTTTCAGTGGCTCAAATTTTTTCATTTTTAATTCATGGATTCTGAGAACTTTTTGCTTTAATATTAATTAGTCGCTTCTTAAGTTCTGTAATATTGGAAATAACTATATAGTGAAACAAATTAACTATTAGGAGTGCTATTGATGTTTGATATACTTCGTCTCTTAATTTTTTTTCTCATTGCTATCTTTTTATTTTTCTCCATAATAATGGAATTTAAAAAACCTCAAAAAAGTGTATTTTGGTTTTCGATTGAAGTCTTATCTCTTCTAGGAATTGTAATGCTTTTTAAAGATTTTTTATCAAAAATATAACTTAACCCACGAATAATCACGTGTTTCAAATACGATATCTTTATCTGTTGAACGACCTTATCTCTCGTTAAAAAATCTTGTTTTCACCCTATTTCTTAACAAGGGCTCTAGCCTTAAGTTGTCTTTTCTTTATAAAAAATAGCCTGCCTATTTCTGTAGGCGGGCTATATCTTTATTACACCATACAAAAAGTATACTCTCTTCTCCACTTGAACTTTATGTAATGACATAGATTCTAAATAAATTATTATCTTTTCTATATTCTTATCATTGATTTTTTGTTCATAAATTCGTAACACATATATATGAGTTATCATGCTAAAATTAGTTTATTCAAAAGAAGCTATTCTTAATGAATCTATAAATTTTAATACCCTGTTTAAAGCCTCGCCCCCTGCGAGGCTTTTTCCTATTTAACTTGAATAGTAGTTATCAACGCAACGCTACACATCCCTCTCTTTAGCTATTCAGCATCAGCACACGTAAATTTCTTTCCTCCATTATTTGATTTACAAATTTTATTTATCGATTTTCCGGTTATCTTTTCACTTTCATTAGAAACTTGATCTAAATCCATTCGAAGTACTTGTTCCGAATTCTCTTTTGAATTTCCTTCAATATGAATTATACGATCGAACATCTCAGCCGTGAAGTTGCTAGATGTATTTATCATTTTCACTCCATTACTTTCACCTACATAGCATTCAACTACTTTCTCAGCTTCGTTAAGTTGTTGAGATGATGTAGGATATGGTATAGATTCCGCTAATATGACTACACCTACTAAATATGTAATATACAAACCACCTGCAATTAAGATAACTTTCTTTACTGTTTTATGAATCGTGCTCTAACTCCCTTTTCTTTTTTTGCTATTAAAATATATAACATTCCCAATTTCCATCGATTTCTTTTTAGTACATAACATTCATTTTATATTTCATACAAAGCACCTCTCTTACTAACTTTCAATTTGATATATAATAATTATTAATTGTTTTTTCAACAAAAAAATATTATATACCAATATTTATTCACTTTTTTAATCTCGAACAACGATAAAAGCAAATAACTTTCTTATAACATCCTCATTCTAATAAGGAAGTAGCTAAAGCTCTCCTATCTTGAACAAGGGATGATGCTAATGTTGTTAATAGCACAAAAAAGCACCGTCACAAGTGACGGTGCTTTTTCTATGTAAGAGCTACTAGAAGATACCCTTCTAGCCTACTCCCATTTATAAGTCCAAAATTGTTCAAGTTGCAGCCATTTTAATGTTGCTGCATCTTTATTTTTGATTTTCACGTGTGTTTCTTCTAGCATCGCTTCTGTTTGCGAACGGTGCGCACCTAATGCAGCTAATTTATGTTCGAATACTTCACTAATATTATTTACAACATCCGGCTCACCTAGTACAGCTTCGCGATTTTTCGTAATCGCAACCGCATGAATAACTGGACGTTCTTCTTTTGACATACGTGATACGGCGCGAACGACAGCGCGGCCAAATGCATCATGATCTGGATGTACGCCGTGCTCTGGATAAAATGTAATAATTCGAGATGGATTTACTTCTTGAATAATCGCTTCAATTTTGTCTGCAACGAAATCAATATCTTCAAATTCTAACGTTTTATCATGGAAACCAAGCATTCTTAAATCTTTGATTCCCATCGCTTCACATGCATCTTTTAATTCTTTTTCACGGATATTCGGAATCGTTTCACGGTTAGCAAATACGTTCTTACCCATGTTACGTCCCATTTGTCCTAGCGTACCGCACGCATACGTTACAGGTACTCCTTGATCTGTTAATAAGCGAATTGTTCCTCCCGCCGCAAATGCTTCATCATCTGGATGCGGAAATACAACAAGTACATGTCTCTCCATAAGTTTCCCTCCTTCTTACTTAAATGGCGTTAAGCTTAACTCAAGTGCAACTGCTAAGCGGCCTTGATTATCGTGCCCTGCTAGTAATAAACGCTCTTTATCGTCTACTTCCCAGTGCGTAATACCTTCTGCATATACCCAGCCATGATCCATCTTTAGACCAACTCGGTATGGGTTTGTTCCAGTTATTTTCCCGCGCTCAAAGCGAATAATTGCATTTCGAATGAATGCTCCAACTGTCATCATCTTTTCATTAAAGTGTGACGCGTACGCTCCATTCGTCGTTTCTAAATGAATATATACATCTTTATTTACAAAACGTTCAATTTCATTTTGAATAAGAGAACTATCTTTTACTATTTCCATCGGAATTCACCTCTTTAAACCATTTTACGCAAAAATAATGTAAATTGCTATCTCTATATTAGAGGACAACTCTCACTTTTCCTAATAATTTGCACTGTGTTTCTTTATTTTTTTATATCATATGTAAAAAACACATTTTTTCCTTCACTTTGTTAAATAGTTTTCTTTCTTTTTTGAATTTGCTACAATATAAATTATGCAGAAGGATGCATGTTTACAATTGAATACATACTTTAAAGAAGGTGACATGATTGGAACAATCAGCACATGAAGTAGCAAATTGGCAATATTATTTTGCAATTGCCGTATTTTTAGTCACGTACGGATTTATTATTTCTGAGAAATTGAATCGTGCTGTAATTGCACTATTCGGTGCTGCTATTATGATTATTTTTGGAATTGTAGATTTACATACCGCTTTCACATCACATATTCAATGGGAAACAATCACCCTTTTAATTGGGATGATGATTCTCGTACATATTACGAGTCAATCAGGCGTCTTTGAATTTGTGGCCATTAAAGCAGCGAAGGCAGCTGGCGGAAAACCAATCCGTATTTTATTATTGCTATCCCTATTAACCGCTGTCGGATCAGCATTTTTGGACAACGTAACGACCGTTTTATTAATCGTTCCTGTTACATTATCCATTACACGTATTTTAAAAGTTAATCCTATTCCTTATTTACTTTCAGAAGTACTATTTTCAAATATAGGTGGAACAGCAACATTAATCGGTGATCCACCTAATATTATGATTGGATCAGCAAACAAGCATTTAGACTTTAACGCCTTTTTACTTAACTTAGCTCCAATCGTAATTATTATTTCTATTGTGACACTTGGCATTATTTACTTCATGTACCGTAACAAACTAAAAACAACACCTGAACAAATCGAAAAACTAATGGCATTAAATGAAAAAGATTATATTAAAGATCAAAGCCTCCTTTTAAAATCCATTTCGATTTTAGGACTAACTATTTTAGGATTTGTACTTCATTCGATTATTCATGTAGATGCTGCAGTTATCGCGATGACAGGCGCTACACTTCTTATGTTAATCGGTGTGAAAGAACATGATATTGAAGATGTATTTACCCACGTTGAATGGGTAACTATTTTCTTCTTCGCCGGACTATTCGTTCTCGTTGGTGGTTTAATTGATATCGGACTTATTTCTTCACTCGCAAAAGAAGTAATCGGCGTCACAAATGGCGATATCGGTTTCGCTGCGATACTTATTTTATGGGTATCAGGTATCGCATCTGCGACAATTGACAATATCCCATTTGTCGCAACGATGATACCACTTATTCAAGACTTAGCTACAGGACTCGGACTATCTGTTGATTCTCCGCAAATCGAAGTACTATGGTGGGCATTATCACTTGGAGCTTGCTTAGGAGGAAACGGAACGTTAATCGGAGCATCAGCAAACGTAGTCGTTGCTGGTATTGCTAAACGTGAAGGACATGCTTTCTCTTATATGGACTTCTTAAAAATTGGTTTGCCGTTAACAATCATTGCATTACTATTATCACATGCTTATATATATTTACGTTATTTAATGTAAAAGTTGGATTGCATGAAATTATATCGACGATTTTTAAAATATATCAACGATTTTCTAAGTATATCGACGATTCGACAGAGAATATCGACTTACCGACAAATAACGACAACGAAAAAAGGTATGCAGCGCTAAACTGCATACCTTTTTTCGTTCACCAAAATATACCGATAATTGCTAAACCACCTAAAATCATACCACCAATTTGTCCAACGATTGCTGGCGATAATTGGACACCTTTCCTCACTTCAACAACCGGTCTTTCGTGCCTTAGTTGCTGCACTTCGCTTTGCAATTGATGTACACTTCCGTGCAATTCTTTAATTAACTCCTTTAATTCAGCGACCTCTTCATTTACTGGTTTTGCTTTTTCTAAATTCATTTTGCATGACTCCTTATAAATTCAATCCGTACACTGTGAATTTTCGCCAATTCTCATTATATCTCCTGCATACTACATATATAATTTCGAATATACTTTCTAACCTTGTAGCTCTATCCATTCATCCCGCAATATCCCCATAATCATGCGATCAAAACACTTCCCATCTCTTTGCACTGCTTCTCTCATACAGCCTTCCATTTGAAAACCCATCTTTTTATACAACTCAATAGCAGCTTTGTTATAAGAAATAACATCCAGACCGACACGGTGTAAATTCAATTCATAAAAAGCATACTTTAAAATAAGATGGATTGCTTCTCTTCCATATCCCTTACCTCTATCATTTGCAGCTCCTATACCAATTGCTAATAACCCTGTTCTGTTATTCCACTCTATGCCATGAATTGCAACAAAACCAATTAAACGATCATCTTGAACTGTCCTCAACATCAAAGATACACTATTCGATCTCCGTCCCTTTAATAGCCCATCACTTGCTATTTCTTGTAACGATTGCGGAAACGCTACATCTGTATCGACATTTCTTAAATACTCACTATCTTCTTGCCACATTGCCATTACTGCAGTATCAGCTTCTCTAATAGCTGATAATTTAATCGTTTTATTTTGAAAAAGATTCATCATCATTTCAAACTCCCCCTTTATTAAATAACAGGGATAATTATTCGAGCCTATTTACCCCCTCGTTTCATAAACTGTTTCATAAACGGGATACTTACAATAAGCGCTGACATTGGCACATCTCCTCTACGTTAAATTAAATTCATTGTATAATTTTTCATTTATTCTAACAATAAAAAAAGACCCTCTAAATTTAGAGGATCTTCCTAACGACGAATCGATATTATTTCGTAAACATTTTCTCCGCTTCATCCATTGCCATTTTGTTTCCTAAAGCAGAATAGTCAAGCCACGGTTGGTCATTGATAATGTATACGTGCTTGCCTTTAACTGCTTTTAAGTCTTTCCAGATTGGTGTTTCTTGAAGTTGTTTAAATGCAGCTTTTGCTTTATCGTCTCTGTTTACAACAACGAAAATAGCATCTGCATCAAAGTCAGGTAATACTTCTTGTGAAATGACTTCGAAAGGACGGTTTCCATCGATTTTCTCTACACCATTTGCAGGTTGTAATCCTAAGTCTTGGAATAAAATTGGTCCCATCGGTCTTTTCGTACTAAATACACGTAATTCTTTGGCAGTAACGCGAATTGCCATTACTTTTTCGTTATTACCTAGCTCTTTATCTATTAAACCTTTTACTCGTTTTGATTGCTCTTCGTAATCTTGAATATATTGATCCGCTTCTTTCTCACGGTTTACAAGTTTACCAACTTGTTTTAAATGGTCTCTCCACGTACCTTCATCTAAATTGAAAGTATGCGTTTTTGCAATTTTTTCGTATTTCGCTACATCTTTACCCGCGTATTTTTCATCCACATAAATGTCAGTAGGCTTTAATTGAAGTAATGCTTCCATATTCGGATCAGTTACAACACCCAGTTTCTTCGTATCTTTCAGTTGTTCTTTTGCGTGTGGTAAGAAATCTTTTAAATCTCCACCAATTACAGAACCTACTGGTGTAATTCCTAATGCAAGTAAATTATTCGTTAAATGAATAGACATTGAAGCAATTTTTGGGTCATTACTTTTTTCCGTTTTTTTCGTTGTCTCTTCATTAGATTTCGTTTGACCACATGCTGCTAATACTAAAATACACATGATGCTAAATAAAATAGTAAGTTTCTTTTTCATATGTTCTCCTCTTTGAAGTATTTATTTTGTTTTTGTAAGTAAATAAAGAAAATACGGTGCTCCTAATGCGGCCACTACTACACCAGCTGGAATAGAATTTGGCTCAAATATAGAACGACCTATCGTATCTGCTAGTACTAAAATAATCATTCCGATAATACCAGCCAGTGGAAGGAAATGTTGATAGGTAGTACCTACTAACTTTCTGGCGATATGCGGAGCAACTAAACCGATAAAACCAATCCCTCCTGCCATCGATACACTCCCGCAAGATAATCCAACCGCTGTAGCTAAAAGTAGTAACCGTTCTTTTTGAACAGAAACACCAAGTCCCGCTGCCACACTATCACCTAGTGACAATGCATTTAACGTTTTAGATTTTAACCATGCATACGGGGTAAGTATGAAAATCCAAGGTAATAATGCTAGGACATGAATCCAATCCCTTCCCCACACGTTACCAACTAGCCATCTAGAAGCGAATGTATACGTCTCATCATTTAACTTGAGAGAGAAAAATAACGAAATTGCACTAAAGCCAGCTGAAACAGCAATACCAACGAGAATAAGTCTAATGGGAAGTAAACCTTTCGAACGATCACTCGCAAGTAAAATAATAAGAAATGCAGCTAATACTCCTCCACCAAATGTAAATAACGGTATTAAAATCGATGCATTCTCATTAATAGAATGAAAGAAAGTAACGAATATAATTAGCCCGAAAGATGCACCTGAATGCAGTCCAAGAATACCAGGATCGGCCAACGCATTCCTTGATAACCCTTGCAAAATCGCACCGGAAATCCCAAGGCCAATACCAGCTAACATTGTGATTATAATTCTTGGCATACGATAATCGTATAGCACGGTTGCACTCTCAAAATCACCATGACCGAAAAGCGTTTGAATTACTTTGAGCGGTGCAATGCTAAGTGTCCCCGTATTTAAGCTAAGCAAAATGACAGCGATACCAATACAACCGAATATTGTAGTTACAGTAACGGCTCTCGTTTTATCTGTGTTTAAAATCTTCTTCACTTACAACTCCCTCCCAACTTTACGTGCTATATAGAGGAAGAACGGAACTCCAACAAGAGCCACCATAATTCCTATTGCAAGTTCTTTAGGAGGATTTACTGTTCTTGCCCCTAAGTCAGCTACAACTAATAACATGGCTCCTAAAAATGCTGACATAGGAATAATGAGTCGATAATTAACACCAACTAATTTTCTAGCAATATGCGGGATAACTAGTCCTACAAATCCAATAGAGCCAACAGCTGAAACAGATACACCTGCAAGAATGACTACTATAATCATCCCTAGTATTCTCGTTCGGTTCGTTTTTACTCCTAAATTCGTAGCGACATCATCACCCATTGATATGAGTGAAATAGACCGCCCTAAAATTGTCGCAAAAACAATGGTTATGAGAATAATAGGAACCAAAAATTTCAAGTGTTCCCACTTAACCCCTGCAACACCACCAGCGTACCAAAAAGCTAAATCTTGACTTAAGTCATAATAAATCGCGACACCTGAACTTAACGAATGTAAAAGCGCAGCCATAACTGCCCCAGCGATCGTTAATCTCATCGGTGTTAATCCGCCTGATGTTGCTGATCCGATAATAAAAATAAGCACTGTACTTAAGATCGCTCCAATAAAGGAGACAATCATTAAATAGGAATACGGCATATGCGGGAAAAAGGCAAAACTAAGTGCTACTACAAACATCGCACCTGCATTTATGCCAAGCACACCTGCATCCGCTAAAGGGTTTCGTGTTACTCCTTGCATAACAGCTCCAGCCACTGCAAAAGCCGCTCCTACAACTGCTGCACCAATTACCCTTGGGAGTCTTAATTCATAAATAATTTGGTGCTGTGTTAATTTCGGATTATAATCAAAAACCGCTGTCCACACTGTTTGCAAATGAATATCCTTTGCACCAAATGCGACAGCCAAAAATATAGATCCAATTAAACATACAATTGTTAAGCTCATAAAACATATAAACTTAATCTGTATCCAGCGGTTATTGCCAGCACGTATAGTAGACTTATGTAACATGTTTCATTTCATCCTTTATATTCAGTTGTTTTTTATAATTATTTTTTATTTATAATTAATATTGATAATAATTATCATTTTCATTTAGATATTATATCCCCACTTTTTTTAAATAGCAAACTATTTTTCACTTCGCTAAATATTAAAATACTTATTACAATTCCCTTCCAAAACTTACAAATACACGCAAAATAGACTACTAGCTTATTTTTAAAAGTGTAGTATACTTAATCATTATTTTGAGTTTTCAAATAAAAATATCTAAGGTGATGCAATGTTATATATAAAACAACTACTCTATTTTACCTATGAACAAGCATTATCCTGCTTATTCCCAGTCGTTATTTTCTTAACACTGGCCCTTTCAAAAATCGTTTCGATCCCAGGGTTATACCGCTACGATTTCATACTCATCGTATGCCTTCTTATGCAGTGGGTTATGTACAAGACTGGCCTTGAGACGAAAGACGAATTAAAAGTAATTACTGTCTTCCACCTCATCGGCCTTTTACTAGAAATATATAAAGTTCATTTCGGTTCATGGAGTTATCCGGAAGAGGCATATTCAAAGGTTTTTGGAGTTCCACTTTACAGCGGCTTTATGTATGCAAGTGTTGCAAGTTACATATGCCAAGCGTGGAGAAGACTACATTTACAAATGTATCATTGGCCGAAAGCTATTTTTGTAATACCTCTAGGAGCAATGATTTACTTCAATTTTTTCACACATCATTTTCTATACGATTTTAGATGGTTCTTAACGTTACTTCTATTCATCGTTTTCTTTCGAACATTTGTGGAATTTTCATTACGAGGCGTTACATATAAAATGCCGCTCGTTCTCTCCTTTTTTCTTATCGGATTCTTTATTTGGATTGCAGAAAACATCGCAACATTTTTCGGTGCATGGCAATATCCAAACCAACGGGAAGCTTGGAATCTCGTTCACTTAAGTAAAATCAGCTCATGGTTTTTACTCGTTGTTATTAGCATTATGATTGTTACACAACTCAAACATTTGAAGCAGTTGAAAAGATAATACTGATTATATAAAAAAAGCCCATCACTCATTTGATGGGCTTTTTTTAGTAATATTTTTTAAACCATCCTTATCAAAGGAGTTATAATTTACAACAGCATAAACAGTTACACATTATGAACTACTACTAGCAGAGGAGGTTGCTACAGATGAAGCGGCAATCGTTGCCATCATAGCTGCTTGTTGTGCTTGGATAAGGACTTCTATCATAGTTTGTAAACCTGTGTTGGTAGCTTTACTTTCCTCACCTTTCTGACTTACGAACAGTTGAATAGCAATAAGAATATTCGTATCTGTATGCCAACGGAATAATTTCTCTCCCTGCAATTTTTCAATCAACGCTTTAATAGAATGAATCTCTTTTTCTCCATCCTCAAGTAACGCTAATAGCCCGATTGCTGGGTAATGCATTTGTTTCACTTTTACCTTTTCTTGCTTTAACAAATTCCATATGTTTGTGCATGTTGCAACTAATATTTCTTCCCTGACATCCTTCTTTAGTGAAAGAATATGGCTTAGAAATTGGAGGTCATTCCCTTTGCGCAAGCCAGCTTTTGCTAGTTTCTGATAAAGACGCTCCACTCGGTCCATAAGTGTTTCTACATGCTCTGATTGTCCTGCTAATAAAACGGAGAGCGGATAATCATTTGTACCTGTTAGGAAAAGATGATCCTCTTTCATACGTTTATATACTTGCATCGAACGCTGAATGTGCGTGCCATGATGCTCATTATCTTCTGTTAAAAGCACAGCTGCTGCAAGATAAGTAAATATACTGCGGCTAAAGCCACCAGCGACCAATTGTTCATATAAGTCTAAAAACTCTCGAAAAGCTTTCTTATAATCTGTAAAGTGAATATCTAATGTTGCGGCCACTACAAAGCGATGATAAGACTTTAAATATGAAAACATCCCTACCTCATTCTTAATATAACTACTAATTTCTAAAAAACGTCCGAGATCAAGCAATTTATCACTACTTGCATACATAGCAGCAATCATCATTCCTATTCGAGAATCACTCGTTTTCCATTTTAGTTCTCCCTTTAACTGTGAATATGTATGTATATATTGCTCTAGCTTTTGTTCTAATGTAATCATAGTATTCACCCCTATTTCTAGTTCCTCTCTATTATTATACGCATATTCCATATTTAGGAATACTATAATTAATAATCCATCATAAAAATAATATTTTTTTATCCTTATATATTGTTTTTACGCCCTTCTTCATCAGCATCACGATGATAATCCCTAATCCTTCAAGAAGTTATACAAAAAAGGTAGATAATAATTTATCTACCTTTTTTGTATATATTATTTAACATTACACCTGTATTGCTCGTTATATGCAATTAAGACTAAAGAGCTTTAATAATACGTTCCATCGCCTTCATTTGCCCAATATGATCAGCTTCATGATAAAGCATCATACCGTAAAGTTCCCCTACTGTTTCCAATCCTAGGAATGGCTCTGGCAGTTTATTTTCAAATGCTTCTGCTGGAATTTCTTTAATACGTTTTGCTTGTTCTTTTAATTGAACCGTTAACACTTCTAACGATGGTCCTGCTGTTGTCCATTTAGATGGTCTTGATCCATATCCAAACATACCTGGATATTCCGTTGGTAATTGTTTGAATTCTTTTCCAAACATGAAAACTTCTGCTGCCGTTAACACATGACCGATATGCCAGCGAATTGTATTGTTAAAACCCTTTGGCTGCGTATCTGCAGTTTTATCATCTAGCGTCTCCATAAATGTAAGTAACGCACCGCGCGTTATTTCAAATTGTTTTAAGCCAACTAGTCTATTCATTTTATCGTTCCCCTTCTTCATGTACCATTTATTATGAACTAAGAATGTTCAACTTATTAAAGTTTTACCTTGTTTAATCTATCAGAAACAAATAAGAAATACATCTAATATGCTTATTAAAAATAATAAAAAGGTTCACTCCTCGTAAATATAGAATTACTTACTATGTAAATAAAGGAGGAGTGTACTTGCATGTTACACATTTTAAAACAACAATATAACCTTATTAGCTCTACAAGAGAAACTCTATTTTCGTTTTTGGAAGAAATTCCACTAGAAAAATTACATAGCACAATTCCGAATTTCGGGAGCGGTAGCATTATAAAGACACATATTCATGTAGCCGATTGCTACCGATACTGGCTTGGATCATTCGCATTTAAACAAAAGCGAGCAGACTTTTCATTTGCTAGCGATTACGAAATTGAGCATGCAGATGTGGAAAAAGTTCGTACTAGATTTAAGTTAGTAGATGCGACCGTACAACGCTTTTTAGATGAATACAATGACCGCTGGCTCGACAATATAGCAAATGAAGTAAAATGGCAAAAAGAACCTTGGAGTACAACGCCGCTATGGCTTTTAACTCATACGGAGACGCATGAGTTTCACCATAAAGGACAAATTGTATCTATGGCTAGACACCTTGGATATGTTCCTCCTGATACAGACCTGATTAGTTGATATCAAAAAGCTTAGGATGAATACAAATCGAGCATGTTTTGAAAACCAATCAAAACATGCTCTTAAAATATTCTACCTTACAATCTCCATATCCTCATCAATACCAAATAGTCTCGGCATAATTATAAGCATCACTATTTGGTATAGCATGTTTCCCTTGTGCTTGTGCCTTTCTTGGATCTAAATCATATACCATTGGTGTATAGCATGATGTTTGCCCTTTATTTACAACACCATTTCCTCCAGCACTTCCGCAAGTATATGCCTTTCCATCTGTTTTTCTAACAATTCTTGCATCAGCTTCGTTATTATAAACTGCCAGGCGAGTTACAGTAACTTTTGCCCATGCTGTTTTACACGTCGTGCTAAATTTTAATTCCACATAAGAATTTGAATCAATCCACTTCTTCTCTTTCGTTACTGCTGATTGATCACAGCTATTATAATAAGGACTTTTCCCATCATATGAGTGGTCTTCTGCGTATGCTTTATCGCTATTAGTCGTACTAAACATACTAGTTACAACGAGTAAAGATAACAATAAACATGCACTCACCTTTTTTAATAGCTTCATATAATTTCACTCCTTTATTAATAACGTGCTGTTTTCCCGTAACCGTTATTAAACGTAACTGCTTCAGCATCTGCTGTGTATCCGAAATCAGCAGTTAAATCAAATACCATTCCTGTATAAGTACTCGTTTGACCAGTTTTAATTGTGCCATTTCCTTGATTGGAAGTGACTGATTTTTGAAACACACCATTTTTGTATTTATTCACAACAGCGTACGCATACACTCCTCCTGAAACAGCTGGTGCTGGTTGATCTAAAACAAACTTAGCCCAAGCTGCATGACATTTATTACTGTAACGTAAATACACTGTCCCTACTTTTTTACTCCCTTCGTATACCGCTGTAGACTTTGCATTAAATCCATCTGCATCACACGTTGTACTTCCCCCGTATACTTTCGTTGTTGCTGGATTTTTCCCGTCATAATAACTACTCAGATCGGTAGCTGCAAATGTACTTCCTTGAAAACTAAATAATACCCCTACACTCGCTACACTTAACACACATACTTTCATTAACTTTTTAAACATTGTAAATCTCCTCCCTCAAAATAAGTACGTATATCTATCCCCTATGTACGCCCCTCCTTTCATGCTGCCTAGAGGCATCTTACAGAAACGAATAAAAGTTGTAAATTCCCTTACGATTATTGGAATATACGAAGAAATTTACTTACCCTTGTAAGAAAAAAAGTTGAGAAATACACATTTGAAAACATCCTTTATTTAAAACATAAAGAACCGATACTCGTTTCATGCAAGCATCGATTCTCAATACAAAATTACCATTTCTTCTTTTATAGAAAATAAATATTTCTCCACTTAATCCGTTGTAAAAAACTCCCTCGTCACATCAATAAATTGCTGCAGTGGCACTGTCATCCATTTGTCTTTATGCCAAGCAATTTGTGTGAAAATTGGATTGATAGTATTTTCTAGATGTAACTCTTTTATCGTCCCCTCTCGTATATCTTTTTCTACTACTATCGCCGGTAAAACGGCTATACCTAAATCTGCAATAACACATTGTTTTATTGCCTCTACACTAACAAACTCAATCTTATTTGCTGGATACACATCTTGGATGCGAAATAACTCTTCAAATAAAGTCCGATATGAGCACCCTAGTTCTGTTAATAAAAGTGTTTCCGTCCCTAAATCTTTTATGGAAACAGAAGTTTGCTGGAGTAAATGATGCCCTGGAGCAGCTACTACTTTTAATTCTTCTTTCATAAGCGGCTCAACATGTAAAGCATCTTCTGTTTTACATTCATCCAAAATAAATGCAAGATCGACTTTTCCATCCATCAATTGTTCCTTCGCATCTTTATTGGAATGTGCGGGTTTAAATATAAGTTTTATTTGAGGAAATTGTGCTTTAAATCTCTTTAATATAGAAGGAAGTCTATATGTACATTGGCTTTCTTGCGCACCAATTGTTAACGTACCAGCTATTTCTTCATCATCTTTCACAGCCGTCTTCGCTTCGTTACTAAGTGCGATTATCTTGTCCGCGTATAGTTGAAACTTTCTTCCTGCTTCGGTTAAGAAAAGACGTTTCCCTAATCTTTCAAATAACGGCGTACCTAGCTCAGTTTCTAACGTTTTAATTTGCGCCGTTACGCTTGATTGAGCAAAGTTTAATTTCTTCGCAGTTTGGGTAAAGTTCAAAGTGTCCGCGGCGATTTTAAAGGTAATTAATTGTTTTATCTCCATTTATCATCCCTCTTTTCAATCGGAATTCCCGATTGATTTCATCGAAATAATCCTCTTTGTCTATTGATATTTGTATTGTATGATAAAGAGCATCGACAAACAATATAATGGAGGTATTCCATATGAAAGCACTTTGTTTCGAACAGTTTGGAAGTCCAGATGTACTACAATATAAAGAAATACATGATCCAATCATAAATCCAAATGAAATTCTTCTCCGTACAAAAGCAATTGGATTAAACTTCGCTGATATTTACAGACGCCGCGGTGATTATCATCTTGCTGGCAATCCACCTTATATATTAGGTTATGAAGGGGCTGGTATTGTTGAAGAGGTAGGAGCTAACGTTACAAATATCAATCCTGGAGACCGTATTGCATTTACTGATGTTCCATTTGCAAATGCAGAATTAGTTGCCGTTCCATCAGAAAAAGCAATCCCGCTTCCAGATTCAATTTCTTTTGAAACAGCCGCTTCTGTCTTATTGCAAGGCTTAACAGCACATTATTTAACGAAAGATAGCTATCAAATAAAACAAAGTGATATAGCTTTAGTGCACGCTGCAGCTGGCGGTGTTGGGCAACTTCTTATTCAAATGATTAAACTGCTAGGCGGAAAAGTAATCGGCCTAACTTCATCAAACGAAAAAGGAAAAGTAGCCACATTAGCTGGTGCCGATCACATATTTTTATATACGGAATCATGGGCTACGAAAGTACTTGAAATAACAAATGGTACCGGGGTAAATGTTGTATATGAATCAGTAGGCTCTACACTTGAGGAAAGTTTTAACGCTACTAAAGTTGGTGGTACTGTTGTATTTTTCGGAATGGCTGGCGGTAATCCTGCTCCCGTTGATCCGCGTATGCTTATGGATACTTCAAAAACTTTAACTGGCGGAGACCTTTGGAACGTGCTTACTACTTTTGAAGAACGAAAAAAACGCTCTACTCAATTATTTGATTGGATCGCTACTGGAAAATTAAACATTGCAAGTCCTACTACATTCTCTTTACAAGACGGTGCCCGTGCTCATAAATTATTAGAGAGCAGAAAAAGTACAGGGAAGATTTTATTGACTCCATAATTCACAAAATGAAAAGGAATCTAGGTTAAGTTTTATGAAAACCTATAGTGAAAAAAGTTGATAAATGGAAGGACATAACTAATACGTTATGTTCTTTCTTCTTCAAATCACTCGGATAATTTTCGATCTCTTTTCTCAATTAAAAGCATATGTTTTTTATTTGTATATCGCTAGGAAATTATCATTTTATTTATGAATAAGGCTATACATACCCATTTAAATTAAAAACTAGCTTTCGAACCTATAACAACAGTAGCATCTAATTCCTCATCTCGAGCCACTTTCGTGGTAAGCCCAGCACCAGCAAAGATTTCAAAGGTCTGATTTGCCTGCATTTCGCTCGTCTCTATTAAAAGATGACCTCCAGGTGCTAGCCAGAGAAATGCTTCTTTCGCTACTCTTCGCTGAATGTCAAGTCCATCCTCTCCCCCATCAAGCGCCACCTTTGGTTCATGTAGGCGAGCTTCCTGTGGGAGCAGTTTTATTGCATCAGTAGGAACATAAGGTGCGTTTGCAAGTATGGTCTTCACGTTGCCTTTAAGTGAATGAGGCAACGATTTATACAAATCACCTTCAAAAACATGGCCACCGAAACTCGTTACATTGCGGCTTGCACATCGTACTGCAATAGGGTCAATATCAACACAATATAATTCAACTCTTCCTAAAGCTGCCGCTAGAGCTGCACCGACAGCACCTGAACCACAACAGAGATCAACGACAATATCACCAAAACATGACAGCGCTTCTGCTTGGTGAACAAGAAACTCGGTACGTTGACGAGGTACGAAAACACCTCGGTCCACTTCTATCCGCAACCCACAAAATTTTGCGTATCCAACAACATATTCAAGTGGTAAACCATCGGCTCGCATTTCCACCATTCTCTTGAGGTCCTCTGGAGTTTGGGCTACTGAAATAAGTAACCTGGTCTCTTCTTCTGCGAAAACACACCCCGCGCTCTGAAGCCTGTTAATTATACATTTTTCTGTTTTATTGTCCAAAAAGGAATTACATTCTTTTCCTATTTACCTCACCACTTTTCTTATTTATAACCCTGTATTCGCTAAAAATTGGATGTATCCTTTTTAACAAAGTTGTCCTATTCAAAAAAATACGCCCTTATTCAATTAAATGACCCAATTGTTGAACAAAGAAACATTCTACACATTAAAAACAAAATCATAATATAAAGATACAATATTTCAAATGATGCACTAAAAAATAAAAAGGAAGCTAGATTTTACTAACTCCCTTTTCTTATATCTATTTGAGATAGGATTATATTTCCACACCTTCTTTCCCTTTTGCAACATAGCTCATATCTCCAACTGACTCGACTGTATATGTTCCATCTTGATATAAAATCTTCGTCACACTAGCATTTTCCACTCCAAGTTTTGTTTTACTACTGTCTAGCATTTCTATTAAGGTAGTAATCAACAGCCCATGAACAACAACTAAAACGTTACCGCCGCCATCTTTAGCTACTTCTTCACTAATATTATCTATCTCTGCTTTTATACGAGTAGAAAATAATTCCCAATCTTCCGCCTGTTTCGTAGGATCTGCTGCTCTAATAAGATCAATAACTTCTTGAATAGAAAACTTCATAAGTTCTTCTGGTGATGCAACGCCTGCAGCTTTTCCAACCGCATCCCACATATTATCAAGTTTTTCACCTTCAAAAATACCAAAATTTAATTCTCGTAATTTTTTTCTTTGCTCAAGTTTCAATTTTGATTGCTCACTATATTTTAATACTAAATTAGCAGTTTCAATCGCGCGGCCGCTATCACTACTATACGCACTTGTAAAATGAATATCTTTTAATCCCGTTCCTAAATTAGAGGCAACTTCCACACCTTTTTCTACTAACGGAGAGTCTGCCCAACCTTGCGCGCGATGGTTCGTATTTAATATTGTTTTACCATGTCTTGTAACATATAACGTAACTACGTTGCTATCTGTTTCTCGATTCTTCATTCTTTTTTCTCTCCCTTTACATTTCTATCTCAATTTTAACACCTCAATTATTCATTGAGCAAAATATATGTAAGTAGCTTCGCTTAATAAAAAACGCTACCTTTCTGTATATCCATACAAAAAGATAGCGTCTTTTATGATTATATTTCTTAACCGATACTCCTACTCAGCAAATGCACTCGAATATTGTACAACTCCTTCTACACTTTCAAGAGCATTCTCTGTTAATTCCATTACCATAAATACTTCTTCAGGCACTTCAAATGGTGCTTTTATATTCCACTCACTGGCTTTCTTAAAACCAAATTTCGGATAGTACTCTGGATGTCCTAATACTACAACTGATCCGTATCCAAGTTCTTTCGCTTTTTCTAACGCAGCTACTATAAGCTTTCCACCAATTCCTTTTTTCTGATATCCCGTAGCAACTGATACTGGTGCAAGCGCTAATGAATCTACAGAAGCTCCATCTTGTTCTATCGTAATTTTAGATAACATAATATGACCGACTATTTCTTCATCTACTGCAACGATTGATAACTCTGGAATAAATGCGTCACACTCTCTAATACGTTTTACAAGTTCATGTTCCTTTTTATCACTAAATTCTTCATTTAAAAATGCTTGTTGTACAACTTCTTCCGTTTTTCTATAATCGGTTTGTCGTTCTTGTCTAATCGTTACCACTCTGGATTACCCTCTATTCTTTCTCATTTCTTTTTGAATTTTACGAAGTGCTTTTTTCGATCCCCGCTCAATATCATGTTGCATTTTTCTTTCTTTATAATCGACAAATAGCGTATTTAAATCGTATCCCTCTGGATATAACTCTTTTGCTGATACCTCTAAAGTAATACGTTTTACATTCACTTCAATGAATTCACCGTTATAATATACAACGACATTATAGAAGTTATCTTTTTCCTTATAGATGATACCAAAATCATCATGATCCAATAAATTTACACGGTCGCCAATTTTATACTCGTAATGATTTTCTCTTTTTTCTTGCAGGAATTTCGGCTTTCTAATTTTACTTTCATTCACTTTTTCTAAAGTATATTCTTTATTTTCCATGTACTCTTTCGCTCTTTTCAGTACACGTTCTCTTACGTTCATTTTATTTGCAATCCAAAGTGCATTACTTTCACCTGATTTACCGATCACTAATTTATAAAGCGGTTCTAGCGTCTCACTATTAAATTGCATGGCTGCGTTCATGAAATCATCGTGCATTTCTGAGAAGCGTTTAATTTCACCGTAATGCGTACTCGCAACTGTAATACATCCTGCAAGATAAAACTCCTCTAAAATAGAAATTGCAAGTGCTGCTCCTTCATTCGGTTCAGTCCCGCTTCCTATTTCATCAAATAATAGCAACGTATTATTATTTGACATCCTCATAATCTCAGATAAATTTTTCATATGTGATGAAAATGTACTTAGTGCATTTTCGATACTTTGATTATCACCAATATCTACAAATACATTTTCGAAAATAGCAATTTCTGTTTCTTTATCTCCGGCAATATGCAAACCTGACATTGTCGCTAATGTTAACAATCCAATCGTCTTTAACACAATTGTCTTCCCGCCCGCATTCGGCCCTGTAATAATTAAACTACGATAGTTTTGACCGATTTCAAAGTTTAATGGTACTACTTTTCCACTTAAAAGCGGATGCTTACAATTTACTAAATGAACGTAGCCATGATCATTTAACTTCGGCTCTATTCCATCAATCGATTTACTAAACTTCGCTTTCGCAAACACCATATCATACTGACTAATTAATTCCATATTAATTTTTATATGATATATATTTTCTACTACCATTCCTGATAAAGTCGCTAAAATTTGATATTCTTCCATCGCTTCTTCTGCTTTCAAACTTGCCAGTTCCGCATTTAACTTTGTAACCGTATGCGGTTCTATAAATACAGTAGAACCTTTAGCCGACGCTTCAACAATACTTCCGGCAACTTGATTTTTATAAGAAGATTTAATCGGAATCGTATAACGATCATCTTTTTTACTAATAAAGAACTCCTGAATATACTTCTTATTTGCACTGCTATTTAAAAACTTCGTTAAACGTTCTTTTATTTTCCCATCTACCGAATCCATGTTATTTCGAATTCGTTTTAACTCTTTACTAGCGGCAGAATCAATACTATTTCCTTTAATTGAAAAGTTAATTTCTTCTTCAATACTTTTATATTCAGTCATTGAATTTGCATAAGAAGCTAATACTGGTGCAAAAAATTCTTTATCTAACATAAATTTTTTAATCTTTCTACATCCGCGTAAAAAGTCTGAAACGCTGACTAATTCTTCTGGATCTAAAATCATCCCTTTTTCTAATTTTTGAATTGTACTTGCGATATTTGAAATACCGAAGAAAGGAACATGCCCTTCTGCATCTAATATAGCTCGCGCTTCGGTTGTTTCATTCAATCGATTCCTTACTACTTTTATACTTGCACTCGGCTCTAATTTATTTATTAATTCTTTTCCTAATCCACTTACACAATAAGATTTCACTATATCCTTTAATTCGTTATATTGTAACTTTTCAAAAGTCATTGTATTCATTTTGTTTCTCCTCACTATGATTGATTTCTATCATAAATGAAGATACCTACTCATTAGATTCCAATGAGTTCTACATTATTCAATTACCCTTTTTAAACATTAAAAATATACACAAAAAAGCTGCGGGGATACCGCAGCTTTTACATTTACAAGGCATGAGTAATAACATATGAGGAAATAAACCATAAAAAACGGATGGCAATCCCCTTATTACACGCTTTATAAAGTATTGTAGGTATCTTCATAGGTATCGAAATAAATCCATGACAAAATTAGGGGTATGGTATACATAAAAATCCCCTGTTCTTATCCGATTTATTTCATTCAATTTTTCCTATTTAGTACCTACCGCACTCACAAAAAGCACCTCTCATTATTTTATATTATGGTCATTGAAATCTAATTTACTGAAATCATCATACTATATGTATAGCAAGAAGTAAAGGTGTCATACTTTAGTCGTACGCACATATGCAGATGTTTCCTCTTGCGATATTAGATACAATATATATAAATCGTTTAACGGAGGGGTTTCTATGACAGACTTTCAAAAACAATTTTTCGCACGATTACATATAGAAGAAAAAGACAAAGTTTCATTTGAAGATTTACCTAACATTATGTACGCGATGGCACAAACTGTCCCATTTGAAAACTTAAATGTTCTCGAAAAGAATTTTAAGGAAATATCAAAAGAAAATCTAAAAGAAAAAATTTTAGTAAACAATCGTGGTGGTCTTTGTTATGAACTCAATCCTACTATGTATCACTTCCTTAAAGACGCTGGATTCGATGTTCATCTCGTTTCAGGAACAGTGTATAACGCTGCAAATTCTATATGGGCTGTTGATTCTGGCCATATCGCAACCGTTTTAACACATCATAATGAGCTTTATTTAATTGAAGTTGGATTCGGATCATACTTACCACTTGCACCTGTTCCT
This sequence comes from Bacillus paranthracis, assembly GCF_001883995.1. Lineage (GTDB taxonomy): Bacteria > Bacillota > Bacilli > Bacillales > Bacillaceae_G > Bacillus_A > Bacillus_A paranthracis. The sequence continues at coordinate 47,458 of NZ_MACE01000015.1, forward strand.
TTCTCAGGTGAAGTCATTCACTCCGTTACAGGAGATTATCGTATTCGTAAAGAAATGACCGAAAAAGGAAACTACATGTTAGAGATGCGTAAAAACAATGAGTTTTTGGATCAATCTTCTACTGATGATTGGACGTTAGGCTATGCATTTTATATAGAAGAAGTGGATGAAGAAAAAGCAAATGCAGCACAAAAAATTATCGTTGAACATGAGTGCTCACCATTTAACAAAGTACCTCTTATTGTAAAACTAACTGAAGATGGGCATGCCTCTTTAACGAAGGATAGTCTCACAATAGCGAAAAACGGTAAAAAAACGAAAGAAAAAGTTACAGATGGGCAATATAAAAACCTTTTACATTCAAAATTCGGAATTACATTATAATTTTTCAAGCCTTGCCTTTTAGCAAGGCTTTTTAATTTTCAGCAGGGATTTTTTGCAATTTGTTGTATTTCATAGTTATATAGAAATATAACTACATATTTAGAAAGGAAATGATTATGACAGAACTTAAAGATCGACTACAAGTAGATGAGAAAGAAAAATGGGATTTAACGGATATTTATGATACCATTGAAGATTGGGAAAGTGATTTTCATAAAATTGAAGTATTAACGAAAGAACTACACGAGTTTAATGGAAATATTCACGATGGCAATAGTTTATTAGCCTATTTAACAAAGAGTGAAGAAATTTCTAGCATCATATCTTTACTATTCGCTTATGCACGATTACAATCTGATCTTGATACACGCGATACTGACGCTCAATCTCTTGTCGATAAAGTAACACAATTACAAGTGAAAGTAAGTGCAGCTAAATCTTTCTTTTCTCCATTCTTACTTAGCGTAGATGAAAACACATTACACACTTACATAGAAGAAGCTGAAGGCTTACAATATTATAAAGAAGATTTATTTGAATTATACCGTTATAAAAAACACGTATTGAATAAGGACCAAGAAGAGATTTTATCACAAATGGGCGAAGCACTCTCCTCTCCGCAACATACATATGGCATGCTAAATAATGCAGATATACTATTTGGTGAAGTGGCTACTAATGATGGAGAAAAAGTTACTTTAACACGAGGAATGTATGCAAAGTTAATAGAAGATGAGAACCGCGAAAAACGTAAAGAAGCCTATAAAGCTTATTACAAACCATACGTTCAATTAAAGAATTCTATCGCTTCTACTTTATCTGCAGCTATTAAAAATAATGTTACTGTTTCTAAGCTAAGAAAATATCCATCAGCGTTAGAGAAATCATTATTTGGCGACATGGTTCCGAAAGAAGTATATGAAAATTTAATTGAAACGACGAAAAAAAACATTCAATCTTTACATACATATAATGAACTTCGAAAAGAGAAATTAAATGTCGATGAACTAAGACAATATGACTTAAGTGTCGACTTAGTAAAAGGTGTAAAACAAGATATTCCATACGATAGAGCGTTTGACATCATGATTGAATCACTAGCTCCTTTAGGTGAAGAATATATTGAAACATTAAAAAGCTTTAAAGATAAACGTTATATTGACGTAAGAGAAACGCCAGGAAAACGTTCCGGTGCTTATAACTTTGGTGTATACGGCGTTCATCCATTCATTCTTTTAAATCATCACGATGATTTAAATAGCCTTTTCACCCTTACTCACGAATGTGGGCATGGCATGCATACGCACTACTCACACGGATATCAACCAAGAATTTCTGCACACTATACTATTTTCGTCGCAGAAGTCGCTTCTACAGTAAATGAAGTGCTATTAATTCATCATTTATTAAAAGAAGCAAAAGATGCTAACGTGCGTAACCATTTAGTAAACCATTTCATTGAGAAATTTAAAGGCACTTTCTTTACACAAATCATGTTCGCTGAATTTGAAAAAATCACGCATGAAATGGCACAGCAAGGTAAATCATTAAATGCCCAAACCTTTAGCGAGGTTTACGAAAACTTGTTTAGAGAATATAACGGCGACTCCCTCGTATTTGACGAAGAAGTAAAATACGGATGGGCTAGAATACCGCATTTCTATCGTCCATTTTACGTGTACAAATATGCAACTGGATTCGCTTCTGCAATCCAAATTGCTGATAAATTATTAAGCGGCGATCCAAATGCACAGAAAAACTATCTCGAATTCCTTAAAGGTGGAAGTTCAGATTATCCATTAAATCTACTGAAAAAAGCTGGCGTTGATTTAACTACGCCAGAACCGATTGAAAGTGCATTACATCGTTTTAGTGAACTTGTTGAAGAATTTTCAACTTTATAAAAAAGAAGAGCCTCTCGCTAGAGGCTCTTTCTCTTTCATGCTCCCTTTCCTTCTATTAAATCACTCGCCATTTTCCTAAACTCTTGATTAAATGCATCATTCATACCATTTTGGACGTTAGAGAACAATATGACGAATGTTTTTTTATCCCAGTTAAAATTATTAAAAGTATTCCAGCCTGCTAATACCCCGTGGTTATGATAATAATCTGGATACGTATAGAAACTAAATCCATATTTTCTTGCAGGTGATGCAGTAAACATATCTAATACACTTTGTTTAGATAACAGCTTTCCATCCATTATTGCCTCATCTAATCTTTTCATATCTTCAACAGTTGTATACATTTCACCACACCCATACAACCAGTTCATTTTTAAGCGGGGGGCAGCTATTAATTCATTATCTTTTCTCGTATAACCTTCTGCTAAAAAAATATCTTCTGGGAGAGTCGCCCCCATTCCAGATTCATACATGCCAGCAGAAGTAAAAATATTTTCTTTCACGTATTCAGCGAGCGGTTTATTCGTAATTTTTTCTACAATATATGCAAGCACCATATAATTATAGTCTGTATATTTCCAGCCTGTCCCTGCAGGAAATTGCAATTTTTGCGCTCCAATCCACGTTACTAACTTTAAACGTGACCCTGCATCCACCCTACCTTGTCCTTGATCTGGCAAGCCAGATGTGTGTGTTAATAGATTTCGTAACGTAATGTTTTTATCTGCTGGAAACGATGGAATATACTTATTTACATTGTCTTCAATATTTAATTTCCCTTTTTCTTTTAGCTGCATAATAGATATTGCAACGACCGTTTTCGTAATAGAACCAATACGATATTTCGTTCTTGGCGTTGTTACTACTTTATCTTTCACATTCGCATATCCATAACCTTTTCGTAAAATCACATGATCTTTACTAGCTACAAGAACGCTCCCATTAAATCCTTTATCTTTTAAATATTGATCTAGTTTTCCAGCTACAGCTTCATAGCGTTTTTTCTCAGTTGCATCAACTTCTTGCATATCGTCCTTTTGCTTACTATTTAAATTAGAAAATGCCTTTATATCATATTTCTTACCTTTATTTGCATGTATTAGTGCAACGACACTCCCACAAAAAATAGCAAAAACAAAGAAAACGATTAACCATTTCTTTAGCATAATAGGAACCCTCTTTTATATAGTTTCACTTAACGCGCATCCATTCTATTCTATATCTATTAATTTTTAAATTTTTTATAATACTACCTATTATTCACCTAAATGAACTAGATTCCTTTTTCTCATATTCAGTTTTCGGCTACTCTCTATTGTATTTCTTTCTCGCAAAATTTCCACCATACAATCGGATGCACCCTACTATAATTTCAACATCTTATGTAACATTTGTTACACAAGATAAGAAACGGAGTTGTTAAGATGAAAAACACAGATAAAAACAATCGTTTAGATGATATGACGTTTCATTATCCTACAATAAAATATAGTTATAATTTAATATTAAGTAAAATAGATTACAACTTTAAAAGGAAATGATACTAAAAATTTTCAAACAAAATAAATCATGTAAATAACGATAAAGAAAAACAAATCATTATAGCTAAAATTACAGGCAATGAACTTCATTGAAAATGAATCTCATTTATACTTTGATTATACAACAAATAAAAAAAGAAATGTCGCTCACTCGGCATTTCTTTATATTTTCTTCATAAAAAATTTACATTGCTAACTTTCTTTTATTTTCTTGTTTTTTCTATATAAACTGACTGCCGAGATACTTAACAATACTACTATACATAACCACGCATACGCATACCCTTTCTCATCCACAATATAACCAAATAAAACAGGTGCAACAATAATAGCAATTTGATTTAATGTAAGTGCTACACTCACTGTTATTCCTACAGATTCTTCACTTGCCAATTCAGCAACTTCGGCTATAAAAAGACTAAACCATCCAATTGAAAAGAATCCTAACAATGCACTTACACTATACAAGACTCCACTCATTATTGTATGTATATTCATTACTAACAATAAAATCAAGCCGATAGAAGCGCAGACAGCTATAAATAAAGGTATACGCCGATTCCCCTTATACAACACATCACTAATAGCTGCTAATGCAATACGACCAATCATTCCAGAAAAGAACATAACCGAAAATACTGTTCCGGCTACAATAGATGTAATCGATTGTTCCCCTGCTAAAAATTTCATGAAGTGTCCAACTAACACCATTTGTAATGAAATCATGCAAATACCCGTTATATAAATTGGATACAACTCTTTTTTGCATATCACTACTTTTAGCTCCATCCAAAAGGAAATGTTATTATGTCCTTTCCTCGCTTCCTCCTGAACATATGGCTCTTTATAAAACACAAAAAATAATACTCCTCCCATTATACAAATGCATGCGATACTATTGATCGCGTAAGTCATATTATATTGTACTGTAAGAAACGGGATTAACACTCCCGCTAACGCGCCACCAATCGGTATACCCGCTTGCCTTATTCCCATCGCTAACCCACGATTTTCTTTTCGGAACCATTTTAAAATCACTTTACTTCCTCCTGGCTGGGAAACACTATAAAACATTCCTATTAATAAAAGTACAAATAATAACCCATTAAATCCACTTACTATATTAGTTAGTAAAAGCGAACTCCCTAGCAAAAATGAACTGATAGAAATTAATATTTTTTCATTATATTGATCAAGTAGCCGACCGACAAAAAGCATACAAAATAACGGTCCAACATTTACAACACTTACTAATAATCCACTCTCCGTATTCGTAAGTGCATATTCTTCTTTCCAAAATAAAGCGAAAACCCCGACACCATACGTTATAAGTGTCGCTGTTGTTTGAGCAATCGTCGCAACAATTAACATAACCCATTTATAAGTACTATTCACCCTTTCTTCAATCAACATAATAATCCCTCCCCCTTCCATTGTATGAAAGTTCTGATATCATATAAAATAAAGATTCATCATATAATCCATCAAAAAAATTGATACCTTTTCGGAGGGATGATACGTGGACATAAAAGATTTAACTGTATTTTACGAAGTCGCGAAGGAAAATAATATTTCTCACGCAGCGAAAAATTTGAACTATGTGCAATCAGGCGTAACGATGCGTATGAAACAACTAGAAAATGAATTAGGTGTTCCTTTATTTTACAGAAACGGAAAAGGTGTAACTTTAACTTCTAACGGTGAGATTTTATTAACGTACGCCAAACAAATTATCCACTTAATGGATCAATCTATAAAAGCGGTTCAAAGTAATGGAACTGATCCTAAAGGTACTTTAAAAATTGGGTGTACAGAATCTACAACTGCGGTAAGGCTTCCCTCTATATTAACGGCCTACTATGAGAGGTACCCAGAAGTCGAATTGATTTTGGAAACAAATACGACTGAACAACTAATTAAGCTTGTATTAGAGCGAAAACTAGACGGAGCGTTTATAGCTGGCTCTACTCAGCATAATAAACTCCATACAACTGTATTTCATGAAGAAGAATTGGTTCTCATTAGTAAAAAACCTTTATCCTCTCTTACAGACATAGAAGATATGAATTTACTCGCTTTTAGTCACGGGTGCTATTATAGAAGTTTATTAGAAGACTGGCTTCAAGAAGAAGACATCTCGCCTAAACGAGTATTAGAATTCGGAACAATCGAAGCGATACTTGCATGTGTAAAATCAAATATAGGCGTAGCGATTATGATGAAATCAATTTTAAAGGGACATGAACATGACGTATCATTCAACCCTTTACCAAATAGCTTCAAAAAGGTTCCTACTACTTTCATTACTAGAAACGATATATTTCGCTCAGCTGCATTACAAAAATTTATGGAGATGACTCACAATGCATGAAAAGAAAATACGTGGGATGAAACGAAAAACAAACACTATGATTAAACGCATTGAGGAACATACAAAAATATTCCCTTCTACTTTCTATAACGATGAATATTGGTATATGCCTTTACCAGTTTCTCAAGCTTTTATCGAGTCTCATAAAACACCTAGAAAAGTAAAACGATTATGTATACAAACCTTAATAGATCGAGTGAATCATTTAATAAAAATAAAACCGAATGATACACATACATATCGAGTTGTTACTATAATTTCTATAGAAAATTTATGGAGATCGCAAATTATCGTATTTAAAAACGATGACTACTTTCAAAATTTTTTCAATAGAAATAATGAATTTCAAACATGGATCCCTCTTTCAAATGAAATTAATTTTTGGGAAACATGGGGAATTTCAATTCGCCCTACTGCCCAACTGTTTCACTTTCAAGAAGTCATTTATGATGAAGATACAATCGATAAAAAAGAGATTTGGTTTATTGGAGAGTTATCTTAAAAGGGGTACTTTCAAATGAAAAGCTTCCCTTTTTCCACTTATTAAAATCGCTATATAATGAATTTGTCATTTTATTATATAGGAGGTTTTCAAATGGTAATACCTAAATATCCTGATGTCCCTACTCTTACGAAAAAACAAATCGATCAAATTACAGAAATCACTTTTCTAAAAGAAATAACACCACAAAAATGTGATGCAATATTCGTTTTCGGCGGTTCACACCCTGGCAATTGGCAAGCTCCTCTAGAAGCTTATCGACAAGGTTTAGGAAATAAAATTATCGTTACAGGTGGTACTAGTTTACATGGCATGAAACATCCGAGCTGGAATTACGGGGATTTGTCAGATGCAGAAGTAATTGTAAATAAATTACTTGAACATGGCGTACCAAAAGATGCTATCCTATTCGAGAAAAACTCCCTCCATTCTATCGCTAATGTAATGGAAGCGAAAAAGATTTTTGATTTTACAAAGATTAATCAGCTACTATTTGTTTGCAAAAGTTTAGGCGCTGGTCGGCAATATCAAGTATTAAAAAAACATTTACCTAAAACTATTACTTGTATCCCATATACATTTGATACAAGTTTCGATGGTGAGTTTATCATTAATAGATATAATTGGATGGAAAATGAAAAAAGTCGCTCTATGATTTTTGGAGAATACTTGAGAAATGTTTGCTACGGTAGAAAGGGCGGCATTGAGCCACCTGAAAATGAGGTTGAAGGTTTAGAAGAATATGTATCCTATTACTATAATCTAGCATAATAAAAAAAGGTATACCAAAATGTCGGTATACCTTTTCTCCTATTTATTTTTCTTTTAACACACTATGTAATCGATCAGGATAATTTGTAAACATTCCTGTAGCACCCCATTTTATTAACAATCTCATATCTGGTTTCTCATTAATTGTATAAGGATGAATTAGCAGTCCATTATTTCTAGCTATTTTCATATATGACTCATCAATAATTAATTCTCCGTTATCATTACGTAAGTTTGGTCCAATACCAACTGCATACTTTTTAATTTCTTGAAAATCTTCATTCGTTACATGTTTCGGTTCATGTGTAATAGCAGACCATTCAACAATCTCATTGTTTTCATTTGGATAATACCAAAGCAGTTGAACTAACGGAATATTTTCATTCATACTATGAATCTTTATTAAACTATCTTTACTAAATGATTGAATCATCACACGGCTAGAAGACATGTTTTGACCTATTAAATTATATTTTTCTAATAAAGCTAATAATTTCTCTTCCATTCCTGGATACACATCTGGTGATTTTGTTTCAATGTAATACTTCATGCTTCTTCCGTACTTTTGGAAAATTTCTTCAAGAGTCGGAACTTTTTGACCAACGTACTCTTGCTTAGCCTTTTCTGGATACGCTTTATTGAACCACGATCCTGCATCTAAACTCTTTATTTCACTTAATGTTTTATCTCGTACTTCACCTGTACCATTTGTCGTGCGATCAACTGCCGTATCATGCATTGCAATCAACTGGCCGTCCTTAGTTAATTGAATATCTAACTCCAAATAATCCGCTTTCATTTTTTTCACTAAATCATAAGAAGCAAAAGTATGCTCAGGTGCATGTCCACTTGCTCCGCGATGTGCAATATTTAAAAACTTATTCTTATTCCACTCATGCTTTCCTTCTGCTTTCGCATGAACAGCTCCCCCAGCAAAGATACTTCCCGTCATAAAGAAGATAACTAAAACGCTAATAATTTTTCTCATCCTTCTAACCCTTCCTACGTTACAAATTTCAACAAGTTAATGAGATTTACACGAAATAGAAGATATACTTTCATCATTTTTATAAGTTTATATTAAAATTCCAATCTTACAAATATAATTCCCCTATGTTATTACTATACTATTTATTTTCCATATCCCCCCTATTCACATGTAACTTCCTATTGATTACATTTCATCAATAAAAAAAGCCATAAATTATTTAGAGGACACTTCTGTATCCTTAAATAAATTTATGGCTTATCTCAAATATCTCCGGCCTCGATTAACTTGTCGAAATTAATCATACCAAACCTATTAATATTTGTGAATATTATTTTTTCAGTAAAGTGAAGCATATAAAACAATATACTTCCATAGCTACTTAAAAACTACATAATAAATTACTCATTACCTTCTCCAGTATTACATCTGGATTTACCACTGCTTTTTCCGAACGCCATCCAATAAAGCCGTCTGGTCTAATTAATACAGTTCCTTCATTTCCTATCCCATATAATTCACGAAAAACATTTTCTTGAGCAATAAAATCTCCGCTTCCCCCTACTCGATATACATTAATATTTATCCCTAATTTAGATGAAACATCATACACAGCTTCAGCCCAAGAACTATTGTCTACTCCAGTAAGTAATACAAAATTGTTACCAAATAAGTCTAATATAGAAGCTTTTTTCCCTTTATACATTCCCCAAAAGTGTGGCGCTCGCGTTCCAGGTCTCCCGTTCAACTCTACGCTATCCATTCTATGTGGAATGACTGATTCATCTATTATTGCATCTGAACTATAATGATACCCAACAGTCACAGCTAAACCGTCCATATTATTCAGACTGCCTTCCTCTCTATTCGCAGCACGAAACAGTAAACTACTCGCATAATCTGTCGTTAATTTTGCAACAGGATATCTCTCTTCATGATATGTTTCTAACAATTTTGGTTTTGCCTTTCCTTTTATAACAGCCGCTAATTTCCAGGCTAGATTGTGTGCGTCTTGTATTCCTGTATTGGAACCAAACCCTCCTGTTGGCGGCATAATATGTGCAGAATCACCAACTAAAAAAATGCGATTATCTTGAAATTTTGTAGCAGTACTTTCAGTCGCTTCCCACGGTAAAACACTTACTATTTCTGACTCAACATTTGTACTTCCTATTGCGGTTTGAATAATTTGTTTACAACGTTCTATAGTGAAATCTTCTGGTTGCTCTCCTTTTAATGGATCGTAGGATACATGGTAAATCCATCTTCTTTCGTTATCAACTGGAATAAGCGCACCAAGAACTTCAGGATGAAGTACCATAGTAAAACCAAATGCATCTCCTTGTATAAATTCACTTAAATCCGCTTCAAAATAAATATTCATATAATAACCACCAATTGTTCCACGGCCCTCGGTACTAATCCCTAAGTGCTCACGTATTTTACTTTTTGCCCCATCTGCTGCAATTACATAGTCACAATGTATGACACTTTCTTTTTCTGTTTCACGATTTCGAATCGTTGCGATTACTCCTTGCTCATTTTGTTCATAAGAAACCAATTCATGATAAAAAGATAATTCTCCGCCTAATGTTCTCGCTTCTTGTAACATCATCTCTTCTAAAGTAATTTGATAACAAGCAGTTTGTTTTGATGGACTAATCTCTTTTACTTTTCGAAGTAATTTTTCATCGTTTCCATACTGAGTCACTCTCAATTGTGCGAATTCTTCCTGATTCGCCTCAGCTATTGTATGAACAGCTATTCTTCCTCGGCAATTTTCTAATGTTTTACCCGCTGATCTAATTCTTTGTTCTAAACCTAATTCTCGAAATAACTCCATCGTACGAAAAGCGATTCCACCTGCTTTCGGATGAATGGCAGTAGACGGATGCCTTTCAATAAGCAAGTATTCAATATTATGTTTTGCAAGGAATAACGCAGACGCTAATCCTGATAATCCCCCTCCAACAATTAAAACTGGTACATAATTCAATTCCATATACTTATCCTCCACATCATTGTTCTGAGCTCAGTGACATAAATATAATCAAAAAAACAACAAAGATATAGACTTATATTTCATTTTAAATTATCATATAGATAGATTACGCCCCAAATTACTTTTACTTTTTCATACATCTATAATCTGCTTGAATTATGCATGTATGAAAGAGTAAAACGAAACAACTCACTTCAAAATAATAAAAACATGATAAGCGGTCGCAACCCAATAAATTATATAGGGTTACGACCGCTTAATTTTTTGTGCAATGACTTAACCATCCTCATCTGTAAACAACGTATTATTAAGCCTTTTCTATCTCCTACCATTTTCAACTCATAAAATTTCATTCGTCTCGATTTTCTTTCCCAATATTGCAGCTCATACAACAATCATGTAGCATTACCGTATCGAAGTAATGGTCCATCATCTTAAACCTTTCGACTCATTAGCAGGAGGTAAAGTAATTGAAATGAATAAACAAGAACAATTAAATGTTATAAAAAAAGATTTTATTGATTCTCAAAAAGTATTATTAGCAATTGGCGATGAAACACGTCAAGCTATTTTGTTAGTTCTCATGGAAACGGAATGTCAAACAGGATTACGTGTAGGTGAAATTACGAAACAAACACACCTTTCTCGACCAGCGGTATCACATCACCTTAGAATTTTACGAGAAGCCGGTATTATTTTAATGCGAAAAGAAGGTACAAAAAACTTTTATTATATTGATATACGTACAAAATTAAGTTTATTAAAAAATCTTGTATTAGATATCGAAAAGCTATTGCACAACTTTTATCCCACTTTAACGGGCAGTAAGACCCCCACCTCAGAATTCAGCGAAAGTAAAGAATTTAGATAGGGGATCAACTGCCCGTAAAAGTCCGATTGGTTCAACTAATAATCAGTGGGAGATGAAGAACCCCCACTGATTAAAGTTTCACTTTATTGAAATTTGGAGGTATAAGAAATGAAAGCGATGATAATTGATAAGTACGGAAAAGTCCCAATGCGTATGGCCGAGGTACCTATTCCTGAAATAAATGAGCATGAAGTGCTCGCAGAAATTCATGCAGCTAGTATTAACCCAATTGATTTTAAAATACGCGATGGAAAAGTAAAGGTGTTACTTAAATATGAAATGCCCCTAATCCTTGGGAATGACTTTGCTGGTGTCATCATAAAGGTTGGATCAAAAGTAACTCGTTTTAAAGTCGGCGATGAAATATATGCACGTCCAAGAAAAAATAAGATTGGTACTTTTGCGGAGTATATAGCCATTCATGAAGATGACATAGCTTTAAAACCGAAAAATTTAAGTTTTGAAGAAGCTGCTTCAATTCCACTTGTTGGCTTAACATCCTATCAAGCATTACATGACATTATGCAATTACAAAAAGATCAAAAGATTTTAATTCACGCTGGATCTGGTGGTGTTGGTACTTTCGCAATTCAGTTAGCAAAAATAATGGGCGCTACCGTTACAACAACTGCTAGTGAAGCTGGTTCCGATTTAGTAAAGTCTCTTGGAGCAGATCAAATTATTAATTACAAAACAGAAAAATTTGAAGAAATACTAAAAGATTATGATGCAGTATTTGATACCATTGGTGGTACAACACTTGAAAAATCATTCAATATTATAAAAAGCGGCGGCAACATTGTTTCCGTTTCAGGAATGCCAAACGCTCGTTTCGGTAAAGAATTTGGTTCTGGATTTTTTAAAACATTCTTATTTTCATTAGCAAGTAAAAAACTTACTGCACTTGAAAAAAAGCATAATGCTCAATATTCATTTTTATTTATGAAGCCAAGCGGAGATCAATTACGTACTATCGCAAACTATATTGAAGCCGGAAAAATCAAACCTGTAATCGATCGAGTTTTCCCTTTTGAAGATGCGCAAAAAGCAATGGAATATTCAGAGGCCGGAAGAGCAAAAGGAAAAATAATTGTAAAAATGAAATAATAATAAAGACTCCATTTTCTTCAAATGGAGTTTTTATATTTACTGTTAAATAGACATAGTGCAGTGAAGTCCTTACAATAGATTGCAAGGGGAAATATCATATTATACTTTTAGCTAATTTTACAAAGAATACATACGTACAAATACATAATAAAAAAAATAAACAAGGAGGAGATAAAATGACTAAAAATAATGAAGCTGGTTGGAATTTAGACCATAGTTATACGACTTTACCACAATCATTTTATACAGAAATCCCACCTACTCCCGTAAGTTCACCGGAGTTAGTTAAGCTAAACCATTCACTTGCGATATCTCTTGGCTTTAATCCTGAAGAATTGAAGAAGGAAGCCGAAATCGCTATTTTCGCTGGTAATGCACTCCCAGAAGGAGCTCGTCCATTAGCACAAGCATATGCCGGTCATCAATTCGGACATTTTAATATGTTAGGCGACGGTCGTGCTCTTTTAATTGGTGAACAAATGACTCCTTCAGGTAAACGTTTTGACATTCAACTGAAAGGTTCTGGTCCTACTCCGTATTCACGCCGCGGTGATGGTCGTGCTGCACTCGGTCCAATGCTACGTGAATATATTATTAGCGAAGCAATGTATGCACTTGATATTCCAACTACCCGCAGTTTAGCAGTTGTCACAACAGGCGAACCAACATATCGTGAAACAAAGTTACCTGGAGCTATTTTAACTAGAGTAGCAAGCAGCCATATACGCGTCGGCACATTTCAATATGCTGCAGCTCGCGGTTCTATCGAGGATCTTCAATCACTAGCTGACTATACAATAAAAAGGCATTATCCAGAAATTGAAGATCATGAAAACCGATATACTGCATTGCTACAAGAGGTCATTAAAAGACAAGCAAGTCTTATCGCAAAATGGCAACTTGTTGGATTTATTCACGGCGTAATGAACACTGACAATATAACGATTAGCGGTGAAACGATTGATTACGGCCCTTGTGCATTTATGGACAATTACGACCAAGGAACTGTATTTAGCTCCATTGATACACAAGGTCGCTACGCATATGGAAATCAACCATATATGGCCGCATGGGATCTCGCGCGACTAGCTGAATCCTTAATACCAATCCTACACGAAGATGAAGAAGAAGCATTAAAGATTGCTCAAGACGAAATTTCAAAATTTAGCGTACAGTATGAAAACCAGTGGTTCCTTGGAATGAAAAAGAAATTAGGACTATTTAGCAACGAAGAACAAGATCAATCACTTATTGAGCAACTTTTAAAAATGATGGAGAAATTTAAAGCGGATTACACAAATACATTCCGTTCATTAACTCTTAATACGTTAGAAAATACCCCTCTATTCGATAGCCCTGAATTTAAAGAATGGTACAAACTGTGGCAATCTCGATTAGAAAAACAAGATGAATCGAAAGAAAATGCCTACGAAATGATGAAAAATAATAACCCATCAATCATCCCAAGAAACCATCGCGTAGAAGAAGCACTAGAAGCCGCTGTCACAAATGGCGACTATAGCGTAATGGAAAAACTTCTTGAAGCTCTAGCAAATCCTTATGCATATTCTACAGATCAAGAAGAATACTGCCTTCCACCTGCGCCTACGAATCGCCCTTATCGTACTTTTTGTGGGACTTGATTGTTTAATCTGTAAAAAGGTGTGTTCATACAAATTGTGTGAACGCACCCTTTTTTATATTTTCACCTCTCAACTAGAAATTTAAAATGCCCCCCTCCCCCGACACCTTTTCTTTACTCCAAAACAAATTAATACTATTCCAATCGGCTTACTGAAAAGTTTGTTAAACAAATATTGAGAAATAAAAATCGTATTTCTAAATATTGTTATTTTTGATACTATATTTTATAAGAATATTCAAAAAGCGAGGGGATTTCATGAACGTTCAACTACAAGGTAATGAACAAATTACGAAATTATTTAATGATTGGTATAGAGTAATATTGAAACATCAAACTATTCAAGCAACAAAGATTAAAAATGATATTGAGGATAAAATCTCTAGTTCTGAAAAAGATACTAATCTACTATTGTATTATTCACTTTTTAATTTTAGATATGAAGTTTTAACGGATGGTTTAAATATTACTAAAGATGCTTTTAATAAAATTGATATTTATCCAGTACCCGAAAATAATTGTCTTGCTTATTATTATCACTTCTTTAAAGCCATTCATAGCACCATTCTTGCAGACTATAATGAAGCTAAAAATCACTTCGAGAAAGCTGAAAAACTTTTAAAATATGTACCTGAAGAATTAGAACTTGCTGAATTCAATTATCGTATCGCCTCTTTTTATTACCAAATATACAACCCATTATTAGCAATCAACTATATACAAAAAGCTAAAAAAGTTTTCTCTACACACTCAGGATATGAAGTTAATTTAGCTGCATGTGACAATGTTTTCGGGCTATCTTGTCTAGATTTAAGACAATATGAACAAGCTGAAGAAAGTTTTAACTCCGCTATCGATATTCTTAAAAAGAAAGGCGAAAAATCATTACTTTTACGTACAAGAAATAATATTGGTTTACTGTACGCAAATCAAAATCTTTCTTCTTTAGCAATTCGTCATCTATCCGAAGTTACTGAAAGTATGCCGAATCATTTTAAAGCTCTTTATCTGCAAGCAGATGAATATTTGAAATTAGGTGAAAAAGAATCTGCATCTCAATTTATTGAAAGAGGTTTATCCGTCTGTAACAAACTAGAAATTAAAGAATATCAATATCGATTTAAAATCTTAGACGAGCTTTGTAAAGAATCAAATACAATTGAAATAGAAAAAGTAGTTTTAGCAGGAGTTTCTTATTTCGAAACAGAAGAGTTATGGGAATGCATCGAAGAGTATACAGAAAGAATAGCAAATAAGTTTTATGCAGAAGAAAATCACTTCAAAGCAAGTAAATATTTTTATTTAAGCAATCAAGCACGTAAAAAATCATTAGCTAAAGGGGCGTTAAAATAATGAAAAAAATTGGTTTAGCACTATCGGCAGTAGCATTGACATTAATTTTGAGTTTTGGATTTAGTCATAATTCCAAAGATGTAGCCTTAAATAAAGGCGATACATGGTCTCCAGCATACGGGCTTAAACAAGCATAACAAAAATTCGTGCTAATTATTAGCACGAATTTTTAATTTATATAAATTAAACGCACATATCCTTTATATAATCGTTAATCGTTAATCTTTCATCAACCCTGCAATCCCCCCTACTCCCCTCACTACCAACTTTCTCAAGTTCCTCCACAACTAAATTCCGTCTCTCCACAGAATGATTTTGACTTAACTTCGCTTTTCCTTCTATTTTATTTATCTTTACTTTGAACCCAACTATTCCCTTACTTAATCCTCCCATATAATTCGGGTCTACATCATTAAGTGAGTAGGTGCTCTCCGGATCTTCATACTTATGTACTAACTCTTGAAGAGAGTCTATTAATTCCTGTTCATCTTCAACAATTTCTAATTCACCATATACATGCACTGCAACGTAATTCCATGTTGGTACTGCATTGTTTGTTTCATACCATGACGGAGAGATGTAACTATGTGGTCCTTGAAATATAGCTAGTACTTGCTGATTCCCAATATCTTTCCACTGTTCATTCGGCCGTGCGAAGTGACCATGTAAAGTAAGGGTCTCCCTATTTAATAACAATGGTAAATGCGTTGCATATGGTTCCCCATTATGTTGAGAAAATAACGTTGCAAAGCTATTTTGTTCCATTATTTCGTACTTCATTTCTTCATCTTGTATTGCGAAATATTTTGGTATATACATAAGTTCCCTCTTTTCCGATCTTTTATTTCTCATTATATTTAAGTATCGTAGCATTCAACAGGGCCAGTTTGTATTTCTTTTACAATGGCAGCGTTCTATTTCAAAAGAATAGGCAGCATGTATTCCATGCCGCCTTAGTTTATCTTTTCTAATATATTTGTAATAAATGCTGTCTTACCTTCACTATAGCTCGTTCTACTTTTTGCCTCTCTTGCTAACTCTTCCTTTAAATGTCCATATTCAACAGCAACACCTTCATGTTCACGAAGATAATCCCGAAACGCTATATGTCTTCTTAGCTCTTCACTTTCTTTATCACACACATACAAATGATGTTCCATCCAATCTGTACTTTCTCCGTCCCACGGAACGAAAGCGTCCTTTCTGCCAAACGCCTCTCTCCCTTTGTAGCTCCATTCTGCCTGATGATAGTATCCTATCGCTTCAAGCTTTGTTACTACTTTAGGAAAAAAACCATAATCTTCTATTACGATATCAATATCTAATATTGGTTTTGCTGCAAGTCCTTTAATAGATGTAATCCCAACATGTTCAATGGATAAAATACTGTCTTCCATTACATCGTTAATGAGAGTTTGTAACTTATTAAATTCACTTTCCCATTTGATGTTATACTCTTCGATAGTAATTCTCTGTTTCAAAGTATCCCTCTCCTCAAAAGCAACTATAACCTCTGAATATGAGTATCCTTAAAATCCGTCTCATATTTCAATCCATATCCAAACATTCGATCCATTCCAATATGTGCGGTCCATATTAAACCAATCATAATAACTATATCTATCTTAAAATAAGCACCTATGATAACAATTAATATCGATATGATATATGTGTGAAATAAATTATAAATGTTAGCCCCAACATGATTATTTATACCATACGCTAACATTGATAAATCCGGAGCTAAAAGGAACAGAAAAAATATTATCCAACTAAATTCATATAATGAATACGCATAAATCGCAGCTATGAAAACAACTAGCCCTTCAAAATGTACAATACGTTTTTGCATTCTTTATCATTCCTATTTTTCTATATTTACCGATAAAGTTTCATCACTGAAAGTATCCTTTGCATTTTTTGACCAGATGGTTGCTAAAATCGGTCCTGCAATGTTATGCCATACTGCTGCTAACACACTTGGGAGGGCGGCAGCTGGTCCAAAATGTGCTGTTGCTAGCGCAACACCTAAACCTGAATTTTGCATTCCTACTTCTATTGAAATAGCTCTTCTTGTCCCTTCGTCTAGTCTAAGTATGAATGCTGTTATATATCCGAGTAAAAAACCGAAAGCATTATGAAGCATAACGGCAATAAAGATAAGAAGGCCTGAAGAAGTAATGCTACTTACATTCGCTGAAACAACTGCAGAAACGATAATGATAATTGCTACAACCGATATGAAAGGGATAACGGTCATTCCTTTCGTAACAGTTTTAGGGAATAACTTCTTCACTACTAATCCTAAAATAATCGGTATGATAATGACTTGTACGATAGAAAGAAACATGGACATAGCATTCACTGGCATCCATTGCCCTGCAAGTAATAATAAAATAAGAGGTGTAGCAATTGGTGCTAGTAACGTTGATAATGACGTCATTGCAATAGACAACGCTAAGTTCCCTTTTGCTAAATAAACCATAACATTTGATGCGGTGCCACCCGGTACTGAACCGAGCAACACTAATCCAGCTGCTAATTCGGCTGGCAGATTCATAACGTAGGCTAGTACGTATGCGACAAGTGGCATAATAATAAACTGAGCACATACACCGATAATAACTGGTAATGGTTTTGTAGCTATGATTTTGAAATCAACAGCCTTCAATGTTAATCCCATCCCAAACATGACAACCCCAAGTAAAATCGTTATGTAACTAGTTAACCCCAGAAATGGAGCAGGAATAAAATATGCAATAGCTGCAATACAAATAACCCAAAATGCAAAATACTTTCCAGCTATATTACTTATCGCCTCTAGTACTTTCACCCAATCAGCCCCTATCCTTTAATTGAAACACCTTATTCGGATTCAAAATATTTTGCGGGTCAAGAGCTCTCTTTATTTTTTCCATTACGAATAATGCCGCCCCATGTTCTTCTTCTTGATACTTCCTTTTTCCGACTCCGACGCCATGTTCTCCTGTACACGTTCCCCCTCGTTTAAGAGCATACAAAACGATACTTTCATTTATTTCATCTGCTTTTTCCACTTCTTCTTTATCGTTTGGATCAACCATTAAGAGCACGTGGAAATTCCCGTCTCCTACATGACCAAGAATACCACCAACAAGCCCAACCTTATCTAATGTATCTTTCGCATGTTGAATTGCCCCAGCCAATTCTGAAATTGGTACACATACGTCTGTACTCATAAGCTTTTTACCAGGATAGCTATGAACGTAAGCGTATGCTAGGTTATGCCGTGCATCCCATAATTTATTTCTCGCTGCAGTTTCCGTTTCAAAAGCAACTTCTTTACATTTATGATCAAAAACAATTTCTTTCGTAAACTCAACATCTTGCTTTAACCCTGCTTCATTACCGTGAAACTCTAAAAACAATGTAGGTTCTTCTCTGTAACTTGTTTCACTGTAATGATTGACTTGTTTCATAGATAGTTCATCAACGAGTTCAATTCTCGCAATCGGAATACCCGCTTGCAATATGTTAATAACAGCTTCTACTGCATCATTTATAGTTGGAAACGATGCTCTCGCGGCCATAACATGCTCTGGTATGCCGTATACTTTTAATGTTAACTCTGTAAAGCATCCAAGCGTACCTTCTGATCCTACGAAAACACCATTTAAATGGTAACCTGATGACGACTTCGCAGCTAAATTCCCAGTATGTATTACTTCCCCATCAGCAAGAACGACTTCTAAATCACGAACTTGATCACGCATTACTCCATACTTAACCGCTGTCGTTCCGCTTGCATTTGTAGCAGCCATTCCCCCTAACGTTGCATCTGCTCCTGGATCCACACTAAAAAACAATCCGTATTTCTTCAATTCTTTATTGAGCTGAGAACGAGTCACTCCTGGCTGTACTTTCACCAGAAAATCTTTCTCTCTTATTTCAAGAATTTTGTTCATTAATGAAAAATCAACCGTAATTCCTTTTTCATAAGGAATTACATGTCCTTCTAAACTAGAACCTACCCCAAACGGAACGACGGGTGTCCCGTGCTCACTCGCTATTTTCATTATCGTGCTAACCTCTTCGGTCGTTTTCGGAAAAACTACTACATCAGGTAAACTACTAGCATGATAAGATTCATCTTTACTATGTAACTCTCTTACTGTTGTATTGATTACTACTCGATCTTCGGGAAGTACACCCTTTAATTCATTTACTAAACGCTCTACCGTTATTTCCATCTTACACTCTCCTACTTTCTATAAATTTGAATTACAAAATATGTTAACTATTTTATACATAATAATCCGAAAAATTAAATAATTCAAGTTTTACATATACGAAATTCATTTCTTACTTTCGAATAAAAAAAGAACTTGCAACAATTACTGCAAGTTCTTTTCTATAAAACTATATTTTAAATGACTTCTTTATTAACAACATAAACCAAATTAAAGTAAATGCCATCAGCGAATGAGAAAACCCAACAATATAAGTTAACCCTTTAAAGTCCGCTCCATTTAACTGAAGAAGCCCTCTTGCTGCCAATGAACCTAACATTAATATTAATGCGATATTATGTACAACAAACCACTTATTAAAACTTTTCGCTTCATGAAACGCGAATACTTTTGCTAATCCTAAAGCAATTAAAAAGAAGAAAAAGCCGAGTACAAGTGTATGTGTATGTAAAAGGTTTAACAAAGTAGATCCTACAATCCCCTTATACTTTCCATATTCCCTAGCGAAAATCCCTGATAATAAACCGATAATCAAATACGTAAACGATGCATTATATAATTTCTTCATTATGTACCTCCTTGGGTAGAATGTGTAGTGTGTCATATTTAGTAATAATGATAGTTATATAGTAAAAACTCCTAGTCACCTAGGAGTCATTGTATAAGCATCTCACTCTTTACAATCAATTCTAATTATAAAATATCCCTTTATACAAAACAAACGAACTTTATGTGAACAATCCGGGCTCTTGTAAAATATGTTGCGATTTTGTATTACACAATCCATACTAATGATTATAAATGTTAAAGGTGGTGCAGTAGATTGTGATAGTTCTTGAAACGGAACGACTCGTTCTTCGCTGGTTTCATCTAAAAGATGCTCCATTTATTCTCGAGTTAGTAAACGATCCTGCATGGATTCAGTATATCGGTGATAAAAGGATTAAAAACTTAGAAGATGCAAAAAAATACATCTTAAACGGACCCGTTGATATGTATAATAAAATGGGCTTCGGCCTTTACTTAGTAGAACGAAAAGAAGATCTCACTCCGCTCGGTATGTGTGGCCTTATTAAAAGAGATTCATTAGAAGATGTTGATATTGGCTTTGCCTTTTTAGAGAAATTCCGTTCGAAAGGATATGGCTACGAGTCAGCTTCTGCTGTAATCGAATACGGAGTACAAAAACTAGGTCTGAAACGAATTGTAGCCATTACTACTACTGATAACATCCAGTCAGGAAAGCTTTTAGAAAAAGTAGGATTGAAGTTCGAAGAGATCATTTCGAACTCAGGGGAAGATTTAAAATTATTCGGCTATAACGCGTAAAAAGATTTTGAAAGAAAAACCCTTGATTTATCTACGCTAAGCAGAAAATCAAGGGTTTTATTTATGTTCTAAGAGGCGTAATAATCCAATAGAATGCTCTTCAATATGTAAATCTGTTTCGTGATGTAGTAAACCATCAATGACATGAACGGCATCCCTAGCATTCGGATTAATCACTTTTGTATGAAAGCTAGAGAATTGATCACTCATAAAGCGATAAAGTGAAACTTTAATTAGTGGGGGTTTTCTTCATCTCCCACTGATTATTAGCCTTCACTAATCGGACTTTAATGGTAGCACCTTTACCCGTTCCGTACTGTGGATTTGCGTCTGCATGTAAAGATGAAACCTCCATTTGCATGCCCATCCCATCTGAAGACGAAGTGGTACCATCTCCCCAATAAGAAGCTAAATCTAGTTGGTGCTGGTAATTTACTAATGTTGCTTGTGCCTTATTCATTGAATCTTCACCACTCGTTTTTTATCGGACTTCTTTTTATACTTTTATTTTCTTTATGAGTTATTAGAAAAATAATTGTCTATATAAGTCTTTATTTTTTCAAAATCCTTTTCCATAAATAAGTTTGCTGGTACTTCAATTATTGGAAGATTATTTTCATTATCAAAAGGTGGACACGGTTTGGGAACTACCAAATAGTCAACTGAGTTTTTATCCCTAATATAATTAATCGAAACATCATAATACTCAGAAAAATACCCCTTCAAATCATCGTGATTCCTTAAAAATGGTAGAGAAAATATTGAACCATAATTTATACCAGCGTCGACAATTAATACAAAGCATATTTTTTTCATGATACACCCTCCTAGTATAATAAGTTTTAAGTTAATAACTGTTCCTTGAAAATTAAATAGTTTTTATCTTCAAGAGCTACATCAAAAAAATAATGTAAGGGTAAAATGTAGTCTTGGATACCAGGGGTTTCCCAAAATAATGGAAGTGCAGAAATGGATCCATCGGGAATATGCTTACTCCTCCTGTAGTTCGAGCACATTAAAAGACTGCGACCTAGACCAAAATGCACTGCATACGCACAAGCTGTATCCGTTTCCTTTTTCTTT
Organism: Bacillus paranthracis; assembly: GCF_001883995.1. Classification (GTDB taxonomy): domain Bacteria; phylum Bacillota; class Bacilli; order Bacillales; family Bacillaceae_G; genus Bacillus_A; species Bacillus_A paranthracis. Next base: position 69,541 of record NZ_MACE01000015.1, read on the forward strand.
ATATTCAATTAAATTATATCATTATTTTACATAAATTTACAGACTTTGTTTTTTATTTTATTGGTAAACTTATGCTTAGCATGAATTGGAGTGCTTTGGATTGAATTAGCGGTACCTCGTCAACGTTGTACACAGTGCAATTATACATTTACTTTTGATTACGGGTTAGAGCGGATTCACTCTTCAACAGCCTCATTTCGTCGTGAAATTGTACAGCGTTGTAAGGGGCGCGCTTTGTCAGATGTTGCCTGCGAATATAACTTGCCTTACACCACGGTAGAGCGCTGGTTTTATTGGTATGCAGCTGAACAATTCCATGATGAAATAGCTACTCGAATTTGTGTAGATGAGTTTGCGATTCGTAAAGGGCACACGTATGCAACAAGTGTGCCAAATGCAGATACAGGGCGTGTTTTAACTGTCGTTCCGAATCGTAATCAAGAGGCAATCGAAACAGGCAAAAATACGATTAGCTGATTGGATAAAACGCTATCAATTCCATGTTTGCGGTGCAGTTGCGAAAATTGTGAAAAGCTTCGTATTACGTGAGAAAGCGATGCTCGATACAATTGTGTCACCTTTATCCAATGGAATCATGGAGGGAACAAACAATAAGATTAAACTTATCAAACGGCGTGGGTTTGGCTACAGAAGTGATGACCATCTTTTCTTGCGCATTCGCTTAGAAACAGAACGTTGATTTTATCAACCCCATCTTTTGGTGATGATCCTTTCATATCGCATTTTTGGTACTTTATAGAAATAATTCTTCCGTTTATAAATTTATTATATTAATATATTAAATAAAGAGGTGAGAATAAATGGGACAACCACTATTTTTATTAGTTCTTCAATTCATTGCATTTATATTAATCATTTGTATCTTATATGGAATCTTGTATAATGTCGTATTGAATTTAAATATGCCTAAATGGACTGCACATATGGTAGCTACGTTATTTTCTCTTGGTAGTGCCTATCAAGCTTTTGTAATTTTTTTTGTATAACACGCAACAAAAAGGTCGCCACTTACGGCGACCTTTTTACTATTTCACTTCTACCGTATAATTCCCTGTTCCCCCGCCATACTGATACACATGTAAATAATACTTTCCTGGATACGTGTAGTAACTTCCTACTAACTTATTTCCTTCTTGCTGGGCATACGTAACATAATTATTTAAATCTGCTTCCGAATAAAGAACCCAGTTTACTCCAATATTATTTTCCTTCGTTACATTAATTTGCAGGTTTTTCGCCGTTTCCACATTTATTTCAAAGAAATCACTCGTATCACCATTTCCTAAACTAGCACGTAAAACTTGATTGAGTTGCAGTTTATTTGCTGTCTGGAATGAATTATTCGGTTCTTTTTCTATACTATTATCTTCTTTCTTTTGAACCGTTACATTCGTTGTAACAGTATTCGTTAATCCTTTGTCATCTGTTACTGTTAATTTTGCCGTATATGTTCCTTCTTTTGTGTATACATGAGTCGGATTTTGTTCATTACTTACAGTACCATCACCAAACTCCCATTTATAAGCAACAATTTTTCCATCTTCATCTTTCGATCCATCGCTTTTAAACGAAATTGCTGCATTTACACTTCCGCTATATGGGCCGTTTATAACCGCAACTGGCGCTTTATTCACAGCACCTTCTTCTGTATTAATACCATGGAATACAACATCATATTCAAATTGTCCTGATGCATTCACACGGTAATTTACGAAGTAAGCTGTTACTGTTTTATAGCCTGTCCATTCTTTCGCACTTAAACGTTTTAACGTATCATTTACGTTTTGTGTAATTGTCTTCCAGTCTTCATATTCTCCTTTTGCAGTCGTACCTGTATATGTTCCTTGTAGTGTAAATGTATGAAAGAACTGTGATTTGTTTTTCTTAACTGATACATTACTTAATTTTGCTTCTGCTGTAATTTCTGCTGCAATATCTGAAACTGGTTTCGGTGCGTGCGTCACTAAATAATCATCTGATACTAATGGAACATTATATTTCTCACGGTTATCTACTAACATTTGCATATAGTCTTGATACTCTTTATTTAAATTCGCATCTTTACTTAAAGCAGAGCGGTATGCATCATATGCTGTTACATCATTTTTCCTAATAAGATCATGAATTTTGTCAAACATATCATATCTCTTATTGTACATGTACGATTGTAAAGCGAAGGAATAATTATAGAAATCCCACGTTCCATACTTTGCGTTTAACGTTCTCTCTGCTGTATAACGTTCTGCTGGATTTGAAGATATGCCTCCTATAATACTCTTTCTCGGTACAACATTATCTGTTCTCGTTGCACCTGCAAAAAACTCCGCATTTCCTTCTTCAAACCAAGATAATCTCTCATTCTCATACATCTTCCCTTGTCCCCAAAGTCCTGGCACTTCATATCTACCTTGTAAATAATGCGTGAACTCATGTCGGAACAATTCTTCCAAACTATAAATGCTTTCTTCTGGCGTACGTTCATAAGTAAAGAACGTACCTGTTCCTTCTATATAAAGACCGCCGTTATTCGTTTCATACCCGTATAATTGACGGTTAAATTGATATTCAGCTGGGCTATTATAAATAACCATCGTTAATACATCATCAGGATTGCCTTTTTCTAACGGCTGGTCACTTTCAACCGTACGATGGAATTGTGCCTTCACTTCTTTTGCCGCCCAATATAGACGTTTTACTTTTTCCTCAGTCACCTTATCTCCAGCTTTTAACACAATTGCTCCATCATCGAACGTATACGTTTTCGGTAAATATTTTTTCTTACCATCTTCTCTTATTTGATCTAGATCAACCACTTTACCATTCGCATCTTTCCCGCCATAATTCGTCGCAATTTGCTCAGCAGCTACGAAATATTGCTCACTTAAATACGGATAGATTTTTATGGCATCTGTTACAACTTGTAATCCTTTCGTTTCTGTACTATGGAACGTACCAAGTCTACCTGTATAATAAATACCATTATTAATTAACCAACCATTTTTCGCTGTCACCGTTCCAATTAAGGCAAAACGACTTAATTCATTAATATAGCTATCAATTTTTTGATACCATATTGTATCTTTCGGTGCTTTTCTCGTATCGTACAAATACGATTGAATATCGTAATCAACACCTTGCATAATATCGTAAATCGCATTTCCAGCTGAAAGATTATCTACCAATGTAGAAAAATTATCATTATATTGTTTAAAAATCTTTGCAGCTGATGTGATCGTTTCCACATCACTTGAAGCATTTCCAATTAATTTTCCATATGATGAGACAATTCTATTTTGTTCTAACGTACCGAGTTTAAAATTCGGGTTATTCGCAATCGTTTTTAGTGCAGGTAAGCATTTATCATGATAGCTTCGCTCATTTAGTTTACTTAATTCTGTATGATAAAATCCTAAATAAAAACCAGATCGTAACACCTCTACTAAAGTCTCAATCCCTTTTGAATCATCTTTCGTATAAGCTTGTCCTTGCTGGTTCAATTTATCAATAATTGCCTGCATTCTACTATCATTTTGATAGAATGCAAGACTATCCTTATTAAACTGAAATAGCCCAGTAATTTGCTCCCAATCAATTGTTACAAGTAAGTCCACTAACTGCTGATTGCTCAATTGATTTAATTCAGCAATTGTATACGTTTTCGCTACAGCTAATTGCTTACTTTCCTTTTTCACTTCAGGCGGTCTTTGTGACAAATCAGCAAATTGTAGCCTTTTCTCAAAAGACTTATTTTCCAAAACTTTTGATGAATGAGCTAATTCTTGCACTGGTAATTGTACACCAACCGGCTCCATTTTGAGCACATTCCGATATGAAACTTGCTCTCCCTTTGTACCTTCTGCCAATGCGCCCCCTTGAAAACTCCCTAACATGAAACTAGCAAAACTTACCCCTACTAACACTTTTTTTGAATAGCCTTTCATGCTCTCCCCTACCTTACATTTTTTAGTGTACCGCACCATTATTTTACTATTTTTACTTTTTATACTGTATTGAGAAAAAATAAGGTAACGTTCACACATGTATCCATACCATGCAAAATTAACACTTGACTTTATGTGCGTTTTATATCAAAAAAAGATAGATAATAGCGAAATTCCCGCTACATCTATCCTCGTTTTCAACACTATGATTTTAACTTTATGAATGTAACTTCTGGTAATGTTTGCATATGCTGAATAAACTCATTCTTTTCTTCTGACGATATATTTTTCAGTTGCATCCCTACCTTATAAACAGTTTCTATCCCTTGCTGTGAAGCTTCCACTTCATATGAAAGTATTGGAATGCCTTTCATATGAAGTGTTTCTAATATTTGTTGTACTGCTTCACGTTTATTTATACACATTTGCACCATTATATTTTGCGGAAATAAAAATTGCACCTTAAAAATACGACTTACAATCTCTAAACCAATTAAAACGAGAATCGTCGCTCCAATTCCTACTACATACATACCAGCACCAATTGCTAATCCAATTCCTGCTGTGGCCCATAAACCAGCTGCTGTCGTTAATCCTTTCACCGCCTGCTTTTGAATAATAATTGTCCCTGCACCTAAAAAGCCTACACCACTAACAACTTGTGCTGCAATACGGCTTGGATCAAGTGCCATATGTTCTTCATTCATAATATCTGAAAAAGCATATTTCGAAACGACCATTATTAATGCACTTCCTACCGCTACTAGGAAATGTGTTTTTAAGCCCGCTTCTTTTGATCGAATTTCCCTTTCAATACCGATTATTGCTCCTAACAAACCAGCAACACCGATTCGTATAATGAAATCAATATTTACACTCACGAGCTCTTCCCCCTTTCATTCATTATAGATAGATAAAATAAAAATTATCACACACATCCATTTATCGATATGAAGGAATTTTACTAAAATACACTTAATACCTAGGCCGTTTTATGTTAATATTTTAAATATTAACATAAAATAAATAACTTCTAATTTTAAACATCCAATCATTTTCTTGAAAAAACAAAGGTGGATAACATTAAATGAGGTTGAGAAAATTAGGAAAACGCTTTCATTTTGTGTCGTAATTTTTTTATACATACTACATAAATAAAGGAGCTTATTAACAATGAACGTCTCTTTACTTACACCTACTATCGATTTACAAGAAGAATACTTAGATTTTTATAACGAATGGAAAGATAGCGGTGAAACGATGATTCCGTGGGTTATTACAAAGGATCCTTCTAACTTCCCCGCTATGGTACAAGAATTACTCGATGCACATAATGGAATAAATCTTCCTGACTCTTGGGTACCAGATTCTACGTATTGGCTCGTTACAGATCATAATAGGATCGTAGGAGCTGTTAATATACGCCATAGTTTAACCGAACATTTATTTAACGCTGGCGGTCATATCGGTTATGGCATTCGCCCTTCTGAAAGAAGAAAAGGTTATGCTACGAAATTACTAGCATTATCACTGGAAAAAGCGAAGGAATTAAATATCACGAAAGCACTTGTCGTTTGCGATGAAGTAAATACTGCTTCAGAAAAAACAATTTTACATAACGGCGGGCTTCGTGATGAGGATTTCACTGAGGAAGATGGAAATGTAGTAAGGCGTTTTTGGATTGAGCTATGAAGAAGTCATCCAATGAACATAATCTTGTTATAGAGAGTTATAATAAAAGTAATGAATTAAAAGTAAAACAACTTATTGATTTATACAATGAAGAATCGTACGTATTTCACTTATTACGAGATAATAAAACAAAATGTGCGTATGTTGCCTACTATAAAAAAGATGTAGTAGGCATCTTTTTCACCTGGGGCAGTAACTTCCATCCATACTGCACATACTTTCGAATATATACGAATCCTTTCTATGCAGAGCTACACATTGAAGAATTTTTATTAAACGAGATTCAAAAGCGAGAAAACTTTAAACTCCCATTACAAACCTCTATATGGGAAACATCAGCTCATTTAAAAACGTTTTTTGAAGAACATAATTTTACGGAAATTCGAAGAACATATATGCCGATATTAGACTTACAAAAAATAGTTTCTATCGATATAGTCCCTAATTCAAATTATCATGTACAAACTTTATCGAACATCGTATCAAATAATAATTTATTAGAAAAACTAGCCTACTTAGTAAAAGAAAATTATGAGCAAACCCACCTAGCAAATCCCGTTGCCTCATTCCCACTACAAACTTGGCAAGAGATGATTTTAGCTGATGACGTACTACTAGATGGGAGCTTTCTCATTATAAATGAAGAGCATCAAATTATGGTATACTCTTTCCTCCATACATCAGAAAAGGATAATACGGTAGAACTAGGATGGTGTGGGACTCACACTATAGACGATATATCTTTACTGAAATTGCTCGTTTTCAAACAAGCTATGTATGCAAGTAAACACGGTTATTCCTTCATTCAAGGTGAATTCGATTCAACAAGTATATATGCAATGGAGATATTAAAATCCGTTCCTTTCAATCCTTGTGCTACCTGGATTACGTATCAAAAAGAAGTCGGAAGGTAATTATACACCTTCCGACTTCTTTTATGCTGTTTCTATTTCAAACTGTACTGTAATACCACTCGGGTCTACTACAGTAAATCCAGTTAAAATCTCATTTATTCCATGTTGTTTTTCTATTAATCTTTCTTTCACTTCATCTAACGCTTCTTTATGCGGTAATACAATCGTATATACCTTAAGTCCAGTTGCATGTGCTGGTGAATGCGGGTTATTTACTCCGTTCCACGTATTTGCGCCTATATGGTGATGATATCCTCCTGCAGAAATGAATAAGCAGTCATCTTCACGTTGCTGCACTTCAAAGCCTACTGTATCTACATAAAAGTCATGTGACTCTTCTACATTAGCTATTCGTAAATGTACATGTCCAACGACAGTATTAGCAGGTAATCCATCGAACTCATAATCAACAAGCGTTGCTAGTTCTTTTAAATCAAGCGGGGTACTTCCTCCTGGCCCTTCTCCCCATTGATCGCGCGGACGATCCGCATAAATTTCAATACCATTTCCCTCTAAGTCTTGTAAATAAAACGCTTCGCTATACGTATGATCGCTTGCGCTATTAAACCTTGAAATTGGTAAAATTTCATTTGAATATGTATAACGCCCCTCTTGCTCAGCCGGACTATCAATTACATTCTTATTACGAATCACACCAAATAATGCCGACGCAAAAGCCTCACGAGTCGGAACCAAAAAGGCTACATGATATATACCAGTCGTACGCGGCTCTTGCAGTACCCCGTCCTCTAACTTTTCAAGAACAAGTAATGTATTCTTTCCACCTTTTCCAGATAAATATGCTTTATTCCCCTCTTGCTTAATTACTTCTAAGCCTACAACATTCTCATAAAAGGCAATTTGACGTTCTAAATCTATCACCTTAAATTCAACATGACCAATACGTGTTTTCGGATGAATTTGTACCATGAATAACTCCATCTCCTTATCCCAATATTCTTCCATTACATATAACCGTTACTATGAAGGATACAACTAAAATCATCCTATGTAAATAAGAAAAGTCAGAATTTACAATTATTTTTATATTCATAATAAAAAGTCACCTCTTCTAACTTTCAGAAAAGGTGACTTTACAAAAATAGTCTGTTCTAATTCTTATCGCATTTTATGTACTTCAGCAACTAACTTTCCGCCCTGAATGCCCATATAAAGCTTCACAGGTGCATCATTCGTATTTTCAAACACTAAGTCTAAGTATGGATATGCAATTGTAGCATCTCTTCCTTGTGGAACGTAACCTACCGTTTTAGAATGTGTTGTTCTCTCTACCATTTTCAAACCAGCTTGATCTGCCGCATTGTATAATGTTGATGATGTTTGACAAACACCACCGCCATATCCATCTACTAATTTACCATCTACAATTTCTTTTCCTAATTGATATCCTTTATCTGGCGTTGTATCACCAATTAATGCATTGAAAGAGAAACGGTCTCCTTTTGCTAATACAACTCCATTTATGCTCGCTGCTGACAAACGAATATTTTCAATACGGCCACCTGTTGAGCCACCTAAATTCGTTTCATATCTACCAATTACCGTACCACTTCCTTGCGCATCACTTAATGTTGCAGTAGGCTTCTTCTCAACAATAGGTAATTGATAGGAAGAATCCCACATACCTACGTTTAATAATTTATCTACTAATTCTTTTTCCATTAATTCATAAGAAGGTTTCCCTTCTTGCCAACTTCCATCAGATCCTAGACGTGAAGGGACCATCTTTTTGTCAACATTTTTCCCAACTTCCCTAGCAACCTTCTCAACTGATTTTTTAAATTTCGCTTCATCTTCAAAATAACCTAGACTCGACAAATCTAACTTTTTTACTTCCGTACCTGTACGCCCATCTACTAAACTAATAGAATCCTGTACTTCTGCTTTAGCCTCTACCGTGTGGCCACCAATATCACTTACTAATGCAACATCACTTACTTTTGTACCACAGCCACTCACTACAGCTACACATAAAACCCCAACTAATATACCCTTTACTTTACGGAACAATATACTCTCCCCTTTTCCCCAATACTACTTTTATGTATTATTTCATTTTTATGTATGTTTTGTTACAATCATTTTACAATATATTTATAAATTGTTACAAGTTATTTTTTACTCTATATAAATTACTCTTTTCTTTTCCAAATGTCTATATATATTTACATAAAAGTTTGAGTTTGATAGAATTGTAACCTTTACGTAACCTCTCCCTATTATCCAGTATATACCATAAAACGAACGAAATACAAATGTAAAACTCCATATTCGTATTTATAAAAAACATCCTGTGAACATAAATAGGTATTTGCCGTGCCACACTCCGCTTTTACACATACATTATGGTGAATTAACCTATTTTAAAGAAATGGAGGATGTTTTTATGTACCCCTACAATCCATACGATCCATATAACCAAACTGGTTATCAACCTCAATATGATTTACAAGCACAATACCAACAATATATAGATCCAGTAGAACAAGTTAATCCATATGATCAAACTCGACAATTCCAACTTCCAATCTCTTTTCCTGGTGCTGGAAACCGTCAATTAGAAAGACGAGTAAATGAGCTTGAACAAAGAGTACGTCAATTAGAAAACACGGTTGAACGTCATACACGTAGATTAAACCGCTTAAACCAACGTTTACGTACAGTAGAAAACAGACTGAACATTCCATTTTCAGCATTAGAAGACGGATTTTAATTTCGGAAATAAAAAATATATGAAGGAAGGGGGCTTCCCCTTCCTTATATAAATTGACGAAAGTTTTTTCCATCTCTATACTGATAAGAGTTAATGAAATGAAACAAGGTGATAAATATGGATTTTGAAATAAATTATCTTTCCTTTTATGTTGTACAAGTAGAAGGAAAAGGTGAAGCTGTTGATAAACGCTACAAACATTTTCAAACATTAGACGCTGAAGAGTATGAAGATAGCTCCTTAAAAGAATTTTTGAATGGAGAATTATTAAAAATTTCAAAGAGAAAAGTAGAACGTCATGCGAAAACAGAACAAGCTCCGACAAAGATCGGTCGCTTTATTGTAGAAGAAGGGCACGAACTTGATTCAAATCCTCATTACAACTTATTTAATCGCATCCGCTTTGCAGAAACGAAGGAAAACTTCAAAGATATGAGCGAACCTCTCGTTTATACATATCTTGACACAAGTGCTGTACGCGGTGGTGTATTTTTAATTGCGCAAGCTAAACTACGCAAATACTTTGATGATCCATTCGTCTTCGTTATGAAATGTGACTTCGAGCCAAAAGTCGCTTCCATTTCCGATGAATCCACACTAATTCGTAACGTTGAAATGGCCATCACAACAAAAAATATGAAATCTATCCAATATCCGTACATGCCCGAAGAAGGTATGGTCGAAGTGGGCGAGCTAAAGATTCACCAAGCATCACACGCCCGTTACTTTGAAGACTTCTTAAAATTCGTCGAATACGAACGCTCTATGCCTGAAATTATGAAAACACAAGTAATGGACATGGTATACGACCAAATTGAAGATGTATTTGAAGAAGGTACGGAAGAGCGCGAACAGTTCGACCAAGCAATGGAAGTATGGGCTGCCAGTCCGAAACGCGAAATTATGGAACAATTTTCAACCGAAGAAGTAATGGAAGCTACCGCTCAAATCGTCGAGCATGCGCCTGAAGTGGAATTAAAGCTAAAAGCAGATCATATCTCTGTAAAGGCCCTGCTTGCTGATTTCGGGGATCAAATACATATCGCAAAGGTAAATGACCGATACGTATTAATGATTGAGGCTGATACACTTACATTTGAGAAAGGCTTCTCTCCTATTGAATTTCTGAAGCCAGACGAGTTGCAAGACGTAATTGAACGGATTGAGAATAAGCAGCAGTATTCTTATGATCCGAACGGGATTGAATAAATTCTTCTATATACCTATTTTTACAGAGCACTATTAACAAACGATCTTTTATTTGTGACATATTTGAAAGTTATGTAAAAAACCGATTCTACTAAGAATCGGTTTTTCTGCTTTATAATAAAATATGCTTATTTTTGATCCAAGAGGACATTTGTCACAGGATTCAGTAGATTTGTTTTTTGTTGTACAAGTGTATTTCCATTAGAGTAGTCACTATGTATATTGGTAAAATGAAATTTTCACTTTACTACCTCAAATTTATTGTACTCGTAAAAAGATAATTGAAAACGATATTTTGGATGCTCTCTCACCCAATCGTAAGCTTCTTCTAAAATATCCATTTTGTTTTGCAAGTCATTCAATTCACTACATTCGTTCCTTTTCTGTTTGCATAGCGGACAGAATCCATTCACTATTTCAATACTCGTCGCCCTAATCGTTTTCCTTTCTAAATCAACTACTAGACGAAGAATAAGAGAATGTTCTTCTTTTGTAGTCACCGTCATTTCAGCAATCCCATCCTCATTCCAAAAGACTCCGTTTAATTCCATCTGTACGGTAACATCGTTAATATCCAAGTCTATCACTATCACACCTCCCATATATATAAGACTCTTAGCTTACTCTTCTATTTTAATCTTTAATACACCACGATTTAAAGATATATTAAGCCTTTTCCAATTCTTCTTCTGTGCTATGAAAGGAAGTGTAATTACCGCTAATAGCGTGGTAAATATTATCCCAAAAACTAAAACTGTTACAATGTTAAAGATTGCTTCCATTCAACTTTACCCTCTTTCATTTCTATGGGCTCTAATTTTATGAATATATTAAAAAATTTCTTACCACACCTTAAATTTCAAAGTAGCACAACAAATCAATTCCTATTTATATGAATACTTTATTCATCCATCAATACAATGACAGTAAATTTATGTAGCTAGAAATAGAGAAGAATGTCATTTAACCTCTGCATTCTTCTCCATCTCAGCCAAATACCTAATCTGCCTTTCCGCCTTTCTAACCGCCGTACGAAAATGCTTTTTCAGTAGTTCTATTGTAGATTCACTTATATCATATCTTTCCGTTATACTTTCCCACGTGTCACTACTTTCAAATGTACTCCAAGCGAAAGGACGCTCTGTATTTTTTCTCATTTCTTTAAATACCCATTTTCGCATCTTTTTTTTCGCTTTTTCTGTTAATTTTCCATCCTTTACAAGCTCGAGTTCACCATGTCTTTTATACCTTTTAGTAATCTCTCTCTCGCTATATGCTTTAAGAAGTATGTTCGCTGTATTCTCAGCATCCGCTAAAGCACGGTGCTGCTTCCCTTCCCATATTAAACCGAGCTGTTCTACTGCAGATTGTAAACTTGGTGTATGCTCAAACAATTCTTCATACGCTTGGAAAACAAACTTTTGCAAATCAATTCTTCTTTCTTTTTCCATACACGGACAATCTACACCATGTAACGTACAATCATGAGATAGAAATCGATAATCTTCTTTTCCCCATGTAACAAATATAGAATCTTCTCCTATAAACTGAATAAATCTCTCTATAATTTGCGGAAATTTCTCTACATTCATTAAATCTTTCTTTGTAATTCCCGTTAATTTTGTCGTATGACGAGTAAGTCGTGCACCGGGTTTTACTAACTCCGAAAATTCTCCAATTATCTTCATTGTACTTGCTTCTATTTTTACAGCTCCAATATCAACTATCTCTGACGGATCTTCTGATTTGTACGGCCTAAAATTTCTCTCTATATCAAACACAATAAAATGTGTAGTGTTTTTCAATTTATTTACCTCTTTCTACATTCCTTTTCACACACATACTTTATTTTCAGTATTTATTTATTCATACACTTTATGCATGTAATACTTCATCTAAAAAACGAAAATTCAATCTCATTATGCTATGTACATAGGAGGTTCTTCAATTAAAACGCAAAAAAAAAAAGAAGGGCAAGCCCTTCTTTCTTCCACAATTACTTCTTGTTAACGTTTGTAGCTTGAGGTCCACGGTTACCTTGTTCTACTTCGAAAGTAACTTCTTGACCTTCTTCTAAAGTTTTGAAACCTTCGCCTTGGATAGCTGAGAAATGAACGAATACGTCTTCTCCGCCTTCAACTTCGATGAATCCGAAACCTTTTTCTGAGTTAAACCATTTTACTTTACCGTTTTGCATGTAAAAAATCCTCCTACAATGTACCTATATGTACATATTCATTTTCAACCACTTTACAAAAATAAGTCAGACATTAAAAAAACTGCAACTCTGAGGAGATTTAACATTGCTATCCTCCTCGGAAGTTACAGCTCATTTAAATCTCTATATTATTAAAAGTAAAATGGTTTAAATATAATATATCATATCAATATAATAAAAGCAAAGTTTTTTTGCTATACAATTTTTTTCTTCCACTGCATCGCTTTTGATTCACCTGATCCCGCTACAAAATAGGCTTCTTTTTGGTTCACAATGCGCCAGCCATGCCCTTTAACTGAATCACATACTGTTACAATTCCTTCTTCTAAAAGTACACGACAAACAGTACTAATCCCAGCCTTATTTTGCGTTGACGTTGTATATAACACATGTTGATCTACACTTAAGTCTAAATAGCTACTTGCTTTTTGCTCACTTTGACATGTGTGCCAATATGTTTTTTCACTCTCTATACTTTCATCTATTTTACAAAAAGAAATATTACCGCTAATCCCCTTGCACGACCCACTGGCTGCTACTAAATAAGAATTGTGTAACGTCAACGCTGAAATCATCTGATTCATTACGATTTTAATCCTCTTTAATTTACGTGTCTCCAAATTAAAGAGCCAAACACCACCATATTTAGCATGTATTTTCGTACCGATAAATAAGTAATGTTTATATAAAAACAACGATCGAATAGATGGTGCTCCGCCACCATATTCAAGAAATGGATGAACGGTTTCCCATGTCGAACCAAAATCATTCGAATGATACAACGTTTTATCTCCATGAGCAATGACAGTTCCTTCTATATTACTACACACATTCCAACTCGTTGCCTTTGTTGGAAAACGTTGAACCGTCCAATTCTCTCCACCATTCATACTACGAATAAAAATTCCTTCGTCACCTACACCATACACTACATTATCTTCGCTATGTAAATCCCTAATTCGTTTTTGAAAACCATTTAAAATTTGTTTCCATTCTCCGTCTTGTTCAATAAATAAACCATTATATGTAGTAGCTAACATAAGCTTTCCATCTCTTAACTTTGTAATAGCGGTCGCACTTAACATTGTCTCCACGTTGACACTCCCATTCTTAGAACTTCTCAGCAAATGCAATTGCAAAATTACTGCATTTTTCAACATCCTCTTCATCTTCTGGAGCTAGTTCGATTTTCAACCCTTCTTGTACAAGCTCTGCACCGCGCTCTACAAGTCTTTCTTCAAATATCGTTACCGCTTCACAAAATAGTTCATACGCCGTATCACCTGATCCGAATACCGCTACTTTCTTCCCTGATAAATCTATATTTTCTAAGTCATCATGGAAATCTTCCGCTTCAAATGGTAATTCCCCATCTCCCCACGTATAAGATCCTAAAATGATTCCATCATAAGCTAATAATTCTTCAGCATCCATGCCTTCCATTTCTTGCAATACTACTTCATGATCAAAAGCATCTAAACTAACTTTAATTAAATCAGCAATACTCTCTGTATTTCCTGACATACTTGCATAAGCTATTAAAATTTTCGCCACTTTGGCATCCCCCTCTTACAATAAATGATTCTCATTCTCATTATATTAATAATGATAATCAATTTCAATTGTATTTTTTATTTTTATTTATTCCATATAAAAAAGCACAGATGACTATACAATCATCTGTGCTTTTTATTACTTTTTAAAAATACCAAACGGCTTTCCAACTGGTAAAACAACTTTACCAAAGTGTGTGTTTAACACTGCTGCTGCTGAACCATAGAAAGATAATAATGAAATAAGAAGTTCAGAATATGCTGCTAAATTATGCATTGCATGCGGCATAACACCTAAAGTACTTAATGAAAGACCGATAAATAAGAAATCAATAAGGACGAAAATCATAAATAATACTTTATGTGTTTCCATTGCACCAATTGTCATAAAGATTGTGAAAATTAAATATCCGATAAAGGCTACACCAAGCTGTTTTGAATCTGCAGCTTGTGCTAATTTTTCGCCAAATACTCCAAGTTGAATTAACCAAGTCATTCCAACACCTAGCCAAAATAGACCGTATGCACCGAATGCTGTTGTACCGAATGTATTGTTATGCTTTGCATCGTGAATGCAAGCAAAGATTTGTGCAAATCCTCCTAAAAAGATTGCCCATGGTAATACTAGTGAAACGCCATCTGTTAAGCCTAACTTTTGAGATGATGCTACAAGTGTTACCATCGCTAATCCAAATAGACCAATTCCAGATGGATCTGCTGTTGTCATTTTCACATGATGTGTAGTTGTTTGATTGCTCATATAAACCTCCTGATTATAAACATACTCGAATACAATACTTAAATCAGAAGACTATGTCAATGGTTTTTTTTGTATGTTGTCAGACCTTATATTTTATAATGTTCTAATATACTTTCAACCACTTCATACGGTTTTATATTCACTTTTTCCAACTCATATATCGGCAACCATAACGGAATATAAATCCCTCTATCTTTCATTTCGAATTCTTCAGCTTTACCACTTCCAAAAACTCCACCTACAATATCGGCATTAAAATAATACTCCGTACCCTTATACTCCACCTTTGCAATTAGATGCTCCACTTTTATATGTACCCCTAATTCTTCAAAAATTTCTCGCTTTGTTGCTTCTTCCGGTGTTTCTCCTTCTTCAATTCCTCCACCTGGAAAAACATAGTACGTTTCATCTTCTTGGATACGTTTTATAAGAGCAATTTTCCCTTCCTGCACAATGATAGCTGCGCCGCGATTTCTTGTCATTTTATTACCTCAATACCGATCGCAACTGTTCCCCACTTTTGTTCTTGTTCTTTCGTATATATTTTGTATGTACTTTCTAACATTTCCTCTAAACTATCATTTCCACAATCCAATAATTTTTTATCAATTTGTTCGTACATTGCTTGAAAGTTTTTATATCGTTTTATCTCCGTTACTTTTACAGCCATCGTTGCTGCTGTCGTAAGGTTCGTAAATACAATATGATCGCCTTGTTTTATGAGTTGACGCTTTTTATCGTATAAGCGCACTTCATACACTTTTTTTCCTGATTGAATTGACTGAAAAGGTTTATTATATAATCCCATTTCATATCTCATACATTCCACTCCCATTTATTTATTTTACCTATTAACACTGGTCACCTTACTACACCTTGCATATAATATTCCACGCTTATTTCTTGATTGAGAAAGAAGGTTGAAGAATCATGTTATATTTAAATCAAAAACCTGAATATAGTAAGTATGATATCGGTGATTATACTTATAGTAAAGTAGGTCCAACTATTTTTTCTTGGAATGATGAAACGAAATTAAAAATAGGTAAGTTTTGTTCATTAGGAGAAGAAGTTGTTTTCATACTTGGCGGAGAACATCGCGCGGACTGGATAACGACTTATCCATTTAACGCTCTTTTCAGCGAAGGAGCCCATATTACTGGTCACCCCTCTTCAAAAGGTGATATTGTAGTCGGCAATGATGTATGGATTGGTTATCAATCCTGCATTTTATCTGGTGTTACGATTGGTAACGGTGCCATTATTGGCGCAAAGAGTGTTGTTACAAAGGATGTACCACCATATGCAATTGTAGCTGGTAATCCTGCAAAATTTGTTCGATATCGTTTCCCACAAGAAACAATTGACAAACTAGAAAATATCTCATGGTGGGACTGGGACATTTCTGTTATAAAAGGAGCTATTCCATTTCTACTCTCCGACAAAATTGATGAATTTTTCAGCTCACCCGAAAAAGAATCTACTTGATTCATATAGAAAGAGCATCCTTCTCTTACAGGATGCTCTTTCTGCATTTATTTTCTCTTTATTTGCAAGTGATCACACGGAGAACATTGAAAAGAACTTTTCCCTAAACAATTAAGATTCGTTTCGCAAATTTGTTCTATCGTTGGAACAAATGGAATAACAACTATATTACTTTCTACTATTTGTGTAACAGGTGGTAACACTGTGCCTACTTGATGTTCGAAACGAATACTTGCTTGATTTATATAATTCCCCGAACCACTTGGGGCACTCTGAACTACTACTTGGAACGAAACTGTTCGTGCTTCACCTGGATTTAAATTCCCTATAAGAAATCCTGATACCGGGCTTACATTTGGTACTGGTGTATTATCAACCGTTACACTTCCAAGTACAAATCGAACACTACTATCTAACATATCTTGAAAACGAATATTTTGTATGACAGTATCCCCCGTATTTGTAATAACTGTCGTAAACGTAATGACATCTCCAATCGTTGCTGCCTGTAAATCTGCCGTTTTTACGACTGTCGTTGAGACATTTTGAGGAATAAACGGGATAACAACTGTATTGCTATCACCTTCCACTACTACTGGTAACTCATTCGGATTTACAATTGCGAGCCCATTTGCTATAGCAGTATTTGTGACTAAATTATTTATTTGCCCTCCTGTTATGACAACTTGGAAATTAATAATTGCCGCATCATTTGGCTGAAAATCACCTAATGGAATACCGGTATTTGGATTAGCAAATGGAAGAGCTACATCGTTTACCGTTACCGTGCCATTTATAAATAACGTATTTGGATCAATGATATCCGTTAACACAATGTTGGTCACAGGAACTGTACTATCATTTATAACGGCAATTCCGTAAGTGACAACATCCCCTACCATCGCTACTTCAAAGTTTGCTCCTTTTGCAACAAATAAGATTGCAGTATTTACCGTTACAATAACTGTATTGCTCGTGTCCATCACTGTAACTGGAGGCTCTCCTGGTACTAAAATATATTCTGCTAACGCTCCAGCAACGTTTACTACTGTTCCACCATCCGGAAAACTTGTAATCGTAGCTTTATATGTTACAAGTGCCGTCTCACCAACTGGAATATCTGGTATCGTAAATCCAATTTGCGGATTTATCCCCGGTTGCAGAACCCCATTTATCGTTACACTATTTGGAACGAAATCAGCTTCCTGAGATAGCACATCGATAAATTGAACATTCATTGCATCAGCAGTACCAGTATTTAATATACGAACCGTATACGTTACCGTTTCTCCTACGCCAACAATTGAATGGTCTACTTCTTTTAGCATATCTAAGCTACCTCTATTTACCGGCGTAACCGTCGTATTACTTGAATTTGTAATTGTAGACGGAGGTTCTCCTGGAATCAATTCGAAATCACCCGTTACTCTTGCTGTATTCATAATACTACTAGAAGGCGGAACTGCGATTACATTTACTTCAAATGTAATTAATACGCTATCCCCTACAGCAAGATCCGGTAATGAAAAGCCTACAAATGGATCTAAACCTACTTGCGGAATCCCATTTATTTGTACACTTCCAGGAACGAATTCTAAACTAGGTGATGGAACATCGATAAACTGAACATTCGTTGCTGTTACCGTTCCCGTATTTGTAACTTGCACACTATACGTTAACGTATCTCCTAATCGTGTCGCTTCTTTATTTACAGATTTTATAACGCTGAATCGTCCTCTATTCACTCTAGTTATCGTCGTATTACTCGGCTCTGTTACTACAACTGGTGGTTCTCCTGGCACTAAAGTAAAGCTTCCTGTTATATTTGCAACGTTCGTAATTGTTCCTGATGACGGGATGTTTGTAACTGTCGCTTGAAACGTCACGATAACCGTTTCACCAACTGGTATATCTCCAACTCCAAAGCCAGTAATTGGATTTAAGTTTGGTTGCAGGACTCCATTTATCGTTACACTATTTGGTACAAATGACGCCCCTGCTGAAATGGTATCAACAAACTGAACAGCATTAGCTGTTACTGTTCCAGTATTTGTTATTTGAACCGTATACGTTAATATATCTCCAACGAGAGTAGCAACCCTATTTACTTGTTTAATAACATTAAATTGCCCTCTATTTACAGTTGTAAGTGTTGTATTGCTCGGCTCTGTTACTATAACTGGTGGTTCTCCTGGTACTAATACAAAACTTCCAGTTACATTTGCCGTATTGGCAATTGTTCCGTTTGATGGCGCACTAACAACGGTTACT
This sequence comes from Bacillus paranthracis, assembly GCF_001883995.1. GTDB lineage: Bacteria > Bacillota > Bacilli > Bacillales > Bacillaceae_G > Bacillus_A > Bacillus_A paranthracis. Next base: position 88,342 of record NZ_MACE01000015.1, read on the forward strand.
TGGAAGATGACTTCTACACTTTCACCTGGGTTTATATCTGGAAGCGGGAATCCATTATTCGGATTGAATCCAGGTTGTAACACACCGTCTATCGTTACACTGTTCGGCACGAATGCTATAGAAGAAGGTAGTACATCACTATATTGAACATTCGTTGCTGGCACTGTCCCTGTATTTTGAACTACTGTTGTATATGTGATTGTATCACCTACTGCAACAACCGGCTGACTTACTGATTTTAAAACATTCAAACCAGGCTCATTGATTTCTGTTAATGTCGTATTACTTGTCGTCGTCTCCGTAATCGGTGGTTCTGTTTCACTTACAGCAAATGTAGCTGTAACGTCTACAAAGTTAACAATCGTACCACCTTCTGGTATGCTTGTAACCACTTCCTGATATGTGACAACTACAAAATCATCTACAGGTATATTTGGAACTGTAAAACCAATGAAAGGATCGAACCCTGGTGCCAGTACCCCGTTTATGCTCACACTTCCTGGTACAAATGCTACACCAGCAGAAGTCGTATCGATAAATTGAACATTGGTCGCTGGCACTGTTCCGAAATTAAATATCAATACATCATACGTTAATATTTCTCCTACAGTGGCTACTTCTTTATCTACTAGTTTTAACGGAAAAATAGACGCTATATTAATTGTCGTAACGACTAAATTCGTTAATATCGTTTCTGTAATCGGTGGTTCCTGCGGATTTGGTTGTGAAGTAAATGTAACATCTGCATCATTTAAGATGACTTCATTATCTGGAATTTCCGTAATGGTCACTTGGAACGTGACCTCAATACTTCCACCAGCGATTAATAATGGCGTAACTGTAAATCCTATTTCTGGATTTACACCAAATTGCTGCACTCCACCTATCGTTACACTACCTTCTACAAACGTTGTTCCTTCTGGTATGACATCTTGGAAGAACACATCTGTAACTGGTATAATTCCTACGTTTGAAATGAGCACGGTATACGTTAATACATCTCCAACCGCTCCAGTTGCAACGTCAACTGTTTTTGTTGCTGTTACTTCACCAGGAGGAGGTAATGGTATTGTAACTACCGTTGTATTACTTGAGTTCGTTGTTGTTACAGGTGGCTGTAAAGGATTTAATAAGAAAGTGGCTGTAGCAGATGCTGTATTTAATACTGCTCCACGTGTAGATGGTGCAACCACAGTAACTTGGAACGTTACGGTCAATGATGTTCCAGCTGCAATATTAGGAAGCGGGAATCCAGCATTTGGATCAAATCCAGGTTGTGGTGTTCCATTTATCGTTACACTATTTGCTACAAATGTTGTTTCTGGAGCAATTGGATCAATGAAAGAAACGTTCGTTGCTGTTACTGTACCATTATTACGAATGACAACAGAATACGTGTAAGTTTCTCCAAGTGCTGCTTGTTGTACAGATGAAGTTTTTTGTATATTTAACTGTGCTGTGTTTACTTGCGTCACAACGAAATTACTATTTGTAACAGTCGTTATTGGAGGGTTTGCTGGGTTTATAAGAAAACTGGCAGTAACGTTAGATTGGTTTCTTATATTTCCACCGCTCGGAACACTCGTCACGGTAACTTGAAACGTAACCGTGGCCGTTTGCCCGACCGGAATATTTGGTACTGGGAATCCTGCCATAGGATCCGCGCCTTGCTGAACGACTCCATTTATCGTCACACTATTTGCTACAAACGCAGTACCGGACGGAATTGGATCTTGAAAAATAATATTCGTTGCAGGAACAGTTCCTGTATTTTGAATAAGAATCGTATACGTTAACGTATCCCCTACTCCTGCTTGTGGTGTATTTACACTCTTCATTATATTAAGTGATCCTACATTCACTCGCGTCACAACAATATTACTAATCGTTACAATTGTAATTGGTGGCTGGAGAGGACTTACTTGGAAATCAGCAGTTACATTCGCATTATTCGGAAGAACTCTATTTGGTGGTACACTCGTGATTGTTACTTGGAAAGTAACTGTTACCATCCCTCCTACTGGAATATTAGCAAGTGGAAATCCAGTTGTCGGGTTTAAACCTGGTTGAGGTGTCCCATTTATTGTTACACTATTCGCTACAAAAGTGGTTCCAACTGGAATCGGATCAAGGAACGATACATTAGTTGCTGCTACTGTCCCACTATTTTGTATACGTACTGTATACGTTAACGTATCTCCTACACCAGCTTCAGTAGCGCTTACACTTTTTATTACATTTAATCCTGAAGAATTTACGACCGTCATAACAGTATTACTTGGTTCTGTTACAGTAATCGGTGGCTCTGTTGGATTTACAAGGAAATCTCCTGTAACATTCGCACTGTTTACAACATTATTTCCAAGTGGAACTTCATCAATTAATACTTCAAATGTAACAATTACACTCGCACCAGCGGGCAAATTATTTAATGGGAATCCGAATTCTGGATCTGCCCCTTCTTGTAAGATCCCATTCACAAAGACACTGTTTTCAATAAATAATGTACCTTGTGGAATTGAATCTTGGAAAAATACATTTGTAGCTGGTACACTACCTGCGTTTATGACTTCTATTGTATATACTAAAATATCCCCTACCGTTGCAACATCCGTATTTACTGATTTCACAACTTCAAAGTTACCTGATTGTACAGTTGTATTCACAATGTTACTCGGAACATTGATTGTTACGGGTGGTTCACTCGGATTCACTTGAAAACTTGCTGTTACATTTGCTTGATTTAAAATATCTTCATTTTCTGGATCCTGTATAATTAATACATCAAATGTGACTACAACGGTTTGAGCCGCAGGAATATTCGGAAGAGAAAATCCTGTATTCGGATTCAATCCACTTTGCGGTACTCCATTAATTGTTACAGAATTTGCAACAAATGAAACAGCGGAAGAAATAGCGTCTTGGAAAAATACATTTGTTAACGAAACGTTTCCTGTATTTTGAACGGCAATTGTGTACGTTAAAGTGTCCCCTACTGCGGCTTGCGTTGTATTCACTTCTTTTATTACATTTAAACCGCCTGTATTAACTTGTGTCACAACTGTATTCGTTTGTCTATTAATCGTTATTGGTGGCTGATTTGGAATAACGACGAAATTAGCAGTTACATTTCCGCGATTCGCAATCGTGCCTCCTGATGGCGTCGATGTAACTCGTACTTGAAATGTAACAGTCCTACTTCCGCCGGGAGATATATTAGCTACTGTAAACCCAGTCGCTGGATTTGCTCCAGGTTGTGAAATCCCATCCACAGTCACACTATTTGCGATAAATGTCGTTCCAATTGGGATTGGATCTTGAAAAATAACGTTCGTTGCAAGTACATTTCCTGTATTTTGAATTGTTACCGTGTACGTAAGAACGTCGTTAACCGTTGCAAAAGCTTTATCCACTGTTTTTCTCGTTGTTATATCAGCTATATTAATTGTCGTAACTACAGTATTACTTGTCGCTTGCCCAGAAACTGGTTGTTGACCAGGCACTGGAGTAAAGGTAAATGTTGCACTTGCACGGTTCGGAATTGGATTGACAAGAGGGTTCGATGTTACTCGAACTTGAAAGCGCACTACGGTCGTTTGCGAAGCATTAATACTGCCTAGATTAATACTACTTGCTGGATTCGCTCCTGGACGTGCTACTCCGTTTACCGTAACGCTGTTTGCTACAAATGTTGTTCCTGCAGGAATACTATCAACAAAAATAACATTGTTTGCAGTAACGTTTCCATTATTCGTCACATTAACCGTGTACGTTAATACATCATTAAGCGTTGCCGTCTGTAGATCTACAGATTTTTGCATACTTATAGTTGCTTGATTCACTGTCGTTTGTACTGTATTCGAAGAAGACATACTAGTAATAAGTGGACTACCGACGAAAGGACGGAATTGATATGATACCATTGCACGATTTGGAATAGGATTGGGGTTCGGAAACGATGTTATTCGCACTTGAAAGGTAACAATTCTTTGCGTATTATTTGGGATTGTACCTAAATTAATTCCAGTAGCAGGGTTCGCATTCGGCTGTGTTACCCCTCCTACCGTTACACTACCTGCAACAAACGTCGTTCCGCTCGGAATACTATCACGTAATACAACGTTTTCTGCACTTCCTGTTCCTGTATTTGGGACCGTAATCGTATAAGTGAGAGTATCCCCTACCCCTGCGACTGTTCTATTGACCGATTTAACAGGATTAATAATTGGACCTGTTGCATCAATTTGAACACCAAAACCAGCTGCAGCGTATCCATCTCCATTTGTAACAAATCGAACAGTTGCTGACGTTTGATTGTTTACTAAAGATGCGGAGGCATCTACATTCGTAATATCCCACCCCTGTCTTCGGACAGCCAAAGCTACCCCTAACGGCTGATTTAAATCTCCAAATGTACCGCTCGTATCTAAATTTCCGCTGTCATTACAAATTTGAGACTGGAAGAAATTATTTGCAGGGTTTCTCGGCCCGAATAATGCAACTGTAGCACTCGCATTCGGTCCAAAGCGAAGTTGATCTCCAGAAATGTTAGAATCACCTTCTTGAGCAGTTACAAGTACCCTTCCTGTTACAGCTCCTGTAGCTGGCGTAGCAAATCCGGAAATAGTAGCATCAACTGGTGGTGATGAAGCATCAATAATTTCTTGACCTGCATATACTGACAAATTTCGAAGTGGTAAACTTGCATTTTGATACACAACCTCAAGCGTCCAGCCCGCTGAACGGCTAATTGTTGGGTCAGCTGAAGTTCTTGCAGCTGGCACGGCACCTGTAGTATATGTGCCTGCTCCACCTGCACTAACAAGATTCGTTACATTGGCAGAGCGAGCATAATAAAACTGGGTTCCTACTGAACCTTGCTGCGCGGTAGCAGGATCTGGCGTAACAGAAAACGTCCCTGCTGGCGTTGTAAATGTAATGTTATCATTTAAAAATGGTAAAACATCTTCCGTATCAGTCCGGAAAGTACCAGCCCAAACTAATTCTGCATATAACACACTGCTTCCCGCTGGAAGATTTAAAATTGCACTTGAAGAATTCAATTGCCACTCATCTGTTGTCCCCGCTGGGAATCCTGGTACTTGCAACGCTGTATTTACTGTCGTAAACACAGCAAGTGTACCAAAAATATTACCTGGTGCAGGCGATGTAGGGCTAAGTCCCAGCGTATTCCCAGTAAACGTGACGGCACCAGGTACTGTTGTCGTAAACCGATTTATAAAAGGCACACAATCATCTCATTTCAATTATAGTAAAAAGTGCTCTATACTATAAAATGTAGACAAACTATACAATGTACGTTGTCCAACAAAATTCCGCACATATGAGAGGGGTTTATAAAACTATGCGCTACGTTATTATAACAGGAACTTCACAAGGTTTAGGTGAGGCTATTGCCACACAATTGTTAGAAAAAAATACAACTGTCATCTCTATTTCTAGAAGAGAAAATAAAGAGCTTACGAAACTCGCAGAACAATATAATAGCAATTGTGTTTTCCACTCCTTAGATCTTCAAGATGTACATAATTTAGAAACGAACTTTAACAAAATCATTTCATCTATTCAAGAAGACAGTGTATCTTCTATTCATTTAATTAATAATGCGGGTACGGTTGCTCCTATGAAGCCAATTGAAAAAGCAGAAAGTGAACAATTCATTACGAACGTTCACATTAATTTACTTGCACCTATGATTCTCACCTCTACTTTCATGAAACATACGAAAGAATGGAAAGTAGATAAACGTGTTATAAACATCTCATCTGGTGCAGGAAAAAATCCTTACTTCGGATGGGGCGCTTATTGTACAACGAAAGCTGGCGTAAATATGTTTACACAGTGCGTGGCAACGGAAGAAGCAGCAAAAGAATTTCCAGTAAAAATCGTCGCTTTTGCACCTGGTGTTGTTGATACAAATATGCAAGCACAAATTCGGGAAACAAATAAAGAAGACTTCACAAATTTAGATCGATTCATCGCATTAAAAGAAGAAGGAAAGCTATTATCACCTGAATACGTTGCAAAAGCTATTCGTAACTTACTAGAAACCGAAGACTTCCCTCAAGGCGAGGTTATTAGAATTGATGAATAACAAAAAGGCGTGCTATTTTAGCACGCCTTTTTGTTCTACTTCTCTAAAAATATAAGCACAGACTCCGCAATTTGTTCATAACCAATTTCTTGATAAATTTTATTCGATGTTGGATTTGCCAGGTCCGTATATAATGTCGTTGTTTTGTAACCTTCATCTAACATACGTTGACTAAGTGCCGCTACACAATTAGATGCGTATCCCTTTTTCCTTTCTTCTTTCGGCGTATATACGAAATTAACTGTTATATTATTTTTAGTTGGACGTGTTTTTGCTGCTACAGAAACAAGTTTTCCATCTACTTCTAGACCAAATAAACGATGATTAGTAATTAATGTATGTGCCGTTTGTTTTGCTTCCTCTTTCGTAGTAGGAAGATTCACATCTCCGCAAAATTGGTATATCCACTGTTCTATTAATGTTAGCTCATCACTATTTACTTCTCGAAAGACTTCATCTCCGTTCCACTTTTTCTTCACTTGTTTTAATTCATATATACCTTGCTCCATCGCAACAGTAGTTTTCTTATTTGCTAACACTGCAATCTCTTCGGCTAATCTCTGTACAATTTTCTTATTACCGATTAATCCAGGAACATTTGGATATACTTCCGCTAATTTTTTTGCAAGTTCCACGATGTCCTCTTCCGTAATTTCAGACGTAGCAACAATAATTTGTTTCTTCTCTTCTGTTTGAAGAAATACAACCGCAATTTCTTCTCCTTGTTTCGCTATCCCCATAAATATCGGTTGGTGGACCATTTGTAATACGCCTAATATGAGATTATTTTCCTGCTCATTCTTTTCTAGAAATGGTGTAACCTCTTCTTTAAAATTAACAATCTCTTCATATACATGCAATTGAATCATCGACAATCTCTTCTCTCTATTTATAGTTTTATTAAGGTATTGGCGATTAATTCACTAAATCCCTCTTTTACGATTCAATAATATTCGAAGCTAACGTATTCAAATTATTTTCAGCTTGTAAAATTCTCTGTTTTTCCTTTTCAAATACCTCTTCTTCTTGTCGAAATAACTCTTTTCGATTGTTAATCATGCGCTCCACTTCTTTTTTACTCGGCCCACCGTATACATTTCTTTTTTGTATAAAAGCTTCTGGCGATATAATTTCTTTCCACTCTTTTTCTAATAAAGTTATATTAAATTTTTCTTGTAAGTACATATTCACATCTTTCAAATGTAATTCATGAAGCTCCTTTTTCTGCTCCAATAACATATTTGCAATAGCACTCGCTGCATGATGCGCATGCCGAAATGGAATGTCATAGTTTTTTGTTAAAGCATCTGCGAAATCAGTTATCGTAATTGCATGTTTATAGGAACGATTTTTCAACGTTTCTTCCTCAACCTTCATCGTTCGAATAACTGCATTCATAATAGAAAAAACACGAATAGTCTTTTCAATCCCTTTATATAAGTATGGCTGCAAGTCATCCTCTGTATCAACAATATCACCAAATGGTGTATTATGAATCATTTGAAATACTGTAAATGCTTCTCCTAAAGCACTACTCGTAATTGCACGGGCGTGTTCAATGGAAACTGGATTTCGCTTTTGCGGCATAATACTACTAATTTGCACATATGGCTTCGCCACAGTAATACCATCATATTCTTTCGTCGCTAATAGTAAGAAGTCATGGATCCATCTGCTCGTATTCGTCATCATTACCATAAGTAAAGAGCTAACTTCTAATAAATAATCCGCTCCAGCAACAGCATCATATGAGTTCTCAATTACATTTGTAAACCCAAGTAACTCGGCAACTCGCTCTCGTTTAATTGGGAAACTTGTTGTAGCTAGCGCAGCGGCTCCCATTGGGGACTGATTTAAAAGTTTGTACGTTTTTTTCATGCGTTCTAAATCTCTCTGCATCGTATCATAAATCGCTAACGTATAATGACCAAATGTCGTTGGCTGCGCTGGTTGTGTATGGGTATAAGCTGGCATAATCGTTTCCTTATGATCAGCAGCAAGTTGCAATATACTCTCTTGCAATAACAAATGATGTTCCATTAATCGTAATACATACCGTCTTAAACTCATGCGATACATCGTGACACCCATATCATTTCTACTTCTACCAATATGCATATTACTTACAAAATTGCTTTTTGCTTCTTGAGAAATTAAATGTTCTACTAAAAAAAAGAGATCTTCATGCTGCTCTGTATAGAGCAATTGCTCTTCTGGCATTCCCTCTACCTTTTTTAACGCGTGTAATATAACTTTAGCTTCTTCCTTTTTCATTAAATTTTCTTCCATCAGCATCGTAATATGCGCTTTATGCACTTGAAACATATCTTTCAATAAGTAATTTCGTTGAAAATTAAATACATGTTGTAATACACAATCCACATATGTTTTCCCAGGGAAATCAGCGCCTTCACTCTTTATAAACTCTTCTTTACTTTGTTTCATCACCTTTTCCCCTTTCACCTAAGTATTACTACCCATCATACCCAGAGATAGCAAAAAAGTGCTTGTACACAAAAATAAACTCGGTGCTCTCTGCACCGAGTTTATTTAATAAAAGTCGCATCATACTTATCACTTTGCAACACTTGGAAATGCAAGTTTGCTAAATGTTTCCGTATTTCTGCACTGTCGTCCTCATTTAAATTATTTGCTAAAAACACTATTTCTGTACAGTTCCCCCGTTTATCCATCGCATAAACTGCTTTTGTAACTGTCCATGGCGTATAGCCGTTTTTTTGCCCTGCATGTCTAAATGTTTTACGGTATTTCTTAGCGCTCATATCTGTTTCAACGATGTTAGCCCATACTTTTTCTTCTGCTTCTGTCAGTCCACCCTTATGATTTGCCTTTTGAAGCAGTACCATATAATCGTTTGCAGAAGCAGCTGGCAATCGATCTGACCAAATTTTATCGTAACGTTCCTCTAAATAAAGAGGAATTTCCTTCTGTAATAATGGTCCCTTCTTTTTTAAGCGCTCATGAATAATCATCGCATATTGACGATATTGCTCTTGAGACATTTCTTTTAACTTTTTCTCTATTTTATATTTCGGAACGTGTAGTTCTTTATGCAAATATCCTGGAATGTACAAAGATGAAACAATTGGAAATAGCGGCTGATGTGCTGGAAGCGATAAACTTTGTAAATTCCGATTAATATTATCTAATCCTAACACTTCCATTAAATATTCAGCATTCGCATTCGAACTAAACTTAACCATTCCTTTTGCCACTTCTTCTAAAGAAATCGCTCCTTCAGTTATCTTACCTGTCTTCTCCAAATACCTTTGCCATCTATCTTGCGCACCACCATCTGTATTCGGTACATAATAACGATTCACATCATTTATGGAAACAAAACTAGACGAATCAATTTTCCCTTCCGTAACTTGTTTCGTAAATTCAAGCGCCACAATTAATTTCATTGTACTAGCAACTGGCAATACAACATTCGGATTTACAGAATAAACGACTTTATCATTTCTTTTTACTAGAAGCGCGCTATTTTTTTCATCTTTATGTTCTTCAATAAAGGATGCGATATACTGCGCATCATCATTATTCGAACTCCAAACTTTTTTCACTAAAAAATTACCCGATATTAGCAAAACGAAAATACCCACAATCACTGCGCATACTATAGTTTTTTTCAAGTAAAATTCCTCTCCTATTGTGTAGCTCTTCTCTATCTATCTCTTACAAACAAAATAATGGAGATGATTATTTTAGTAATCATCTCCATTATTTTAACTTGTATTCTCCCATTATGTCTACGTCATAATTTTAACGAAATCTTCGAGGAATTTTTTATAGTGTAACGACCAACCAATTCGAACCCAATTCTTTAAAGCTTTTGCATCAGGTTGAGGACGAAAATCAGCAATACTCTCTCCTTTTGCAATCCCTACTGTATCTACATCGACACGGCGGTATACATAGTCCAAAATAGAGGGATTTGCCGCAACCATCATTGTAACGACGTCATGTACTGGACTCCCTGTTATTTTCGGATTTAATTTTCTATAAGCTTTATAATAATACGTAAAAATCGGTTCAATTAATTTATTAAAACTTGTTTTAGAATGTTTCGTAATGTACTTTACCATCTCTGGCGTAATTATAGCTTCAGATGTAACATTAAGCGGCACCAATGTCACATTCTTGGCATTTTGCATTACTAATTGTGACGCAATAGGATCACCATGAAAATTAGCTTCTGCGACTGGTGTCACATTGCCAGGCATTAAAAAAGCACCGCCCATTATATAATATTCCTTCACATACTTCATCAATGGTTTTTCTAAAATAAATGCTGTCGCAAGTGTCGTTGACCTACCAGCATCAACTATAATTAATTCTCCTTTATATTTTTCAAGTATGTCAAAAAACTCACAAAAAGGCTTTATATTTGGAGAAAGATTTTTTGGCGGTCGAATTGGTCCTAAACCTTCCGCCCCATGAATTTCTGGATAGTATGTTGTAATATCTCCAGATAAAGGGATTTTCGCACCATTAATAACAGGTATGTCTTCCCGCCCTGCCAGTTGCAATAAATATGCCGCATTACTTGTCGCCTTTTCTTGCGTTACATTTCCATATCCAGTTACTACACCAACAATATCAATATCAGGATGTAACAATCCATACATAATTGCCAAAGAGTCATCAATTCCCGGGTCTCCTAAAAACAATACTTTTTTCATCACCCTCAACTCCATCCCCTCAATTGTTATTAATTTATGAATATTCACAGGATTACAGAATAAAAAGAACAAATTTATACGAAAAAACGCAGTCCTCTAAGGACTACGTTCTCCCACTAACCTATACTGTTTTCTTTACAGCACTCATACTTCCAACAATATAAGCGATAAACGCAAAACAAATTGGGAAGACAACTGTATGTATACCGAACGGATTTGGATAGAAAAGATGGATACACATATATGAGCTTACCCCAACTAAAATAGATGCAAGCGCTCCTGTTGCATTTCCTTTCCTCCAATATAATCCTAATACGATTGGCCAAATGAATGCTGCTTCTAATCCACCGAAAGAAAATAAATTTAACCATATTAAAAAATCAGGTGGTTTAATTGCTGCTGCATAAACGAGCAGTCCTACGATAGCAGTAATCCATAAACTCCCTTTTCTAATCGTACTATCTGCCGCATCTTTATTTATGTAATTTACGTATATATCTTTAATGATTGATGAACTTACAAGTAGCAATAACGAGTTTACTGTAGACATAATCGCTGCCATTGGTGCAGCTAAGAAAACCCCAGCTAACCAAGGTGGCAACACTTCCATCGCGAGTAGCGGCATTACTTTATCTGGTACCGTTATACCTGGAAGTACGACTCGTGCGAACACACCCGTTAAATGCATACCAATCATAATTGTACCGACAACAATCGTCCCAATTATTAACGCTTGATGCATCGCTTTTGAATTTTTATAAGACATGGCACGCACACTAATTTGCGGTAAACCGACAACGCCAATTCCAATTAAAATCCAAAATGATGTCACATATGATTTCGTTAAACTACCATCTGCTCCGAATGGTGTAATTAAATTCGGATTGATTTGAACAAGTTCCTGCATAATCTTTTCAATTCCACCACCGGCAACGACAGTAGCAATTAAGATGATTGTCGTTCCAACTAACATAATGATACCTAATAACGTATCTGATAAAGCAACTGCACGAAATCCACCAATTAATACGTACACAAGTACAGAAAAAGTAAATAAAAATAGTGCTGTTGTATAAGAAAGACCCGTTAGCGACTCGATTAATCGGCCACCGCCGACCCACTGAGCTACTGTTGCTGAAAATAAAAAGATAATAATACATAACGCAGAAAGTATGACAACTGCTTTATTATTATATCTTCCCTTTAAATAATCGATAAGAGTAATGGCTTCCATCTTCCTAGCGATAATTGCAAACTTTTTACCGATAACTGTTAAAACGATATAACCTGTTACAACTTGAATCGCAGACAACAATACCCATCCAAGCCCCATATTGTAAGCAATACCAGGACCACCAATAAAGCTACTAGCACTACCGTATGTAGCAATCATTGTCATCGCTAATAATAAACCACCGAGCTCACGCCCACCTAAAAAATATTCTTGCAAAAATTTATTATGGGCAGTCGCTTGTACACGTCTTGAAGCATATACACCAATTAAAAATACAACGATAAACGAAATTATCATTGGAATGATTACATACCAATTCATCTATTATTCCTCACTTTTTTCTTCCTCATCGAGTGAAATATCTTGAAATACAAAACGAACAACTAAACTAAGTAAAATAACCATAACGATAAATCCAACGATACAGCTATAAAAAAACCATGCTGGAAAACCAAATACATATGTATATTCACTTGGATTTTTACTACCAAGCCCATAAGCAAATCCGTACCATATTATAAAATTGATAATAGCAAGTCCAAGACCAATTAACGCTTCTCTATGGGCGATTCGAAAGCGTGGATCATCATGATAATTCTTCATTTTTCTCCCTCCTCTCACGATGTATTATTGTACCATTGTTCTTCTAGTTTTTCCTACTAGAAAGCAAAAACAAGCAGGATTTTTTATAATCATATAGAAGACTTTCTTACATTACATATTTTTTACAATTGTAACACAAATGAAATTTGAATTTTCAGTATTTGTTAATTATGATTTTAATTAGAGGCTTTCCATCTAGTTTCCACATCCTTGATTTCGGAATAAACGCCGTCTCGTACTGCGTTTACATTATATTTTCAAGGGGGTTATACAATGAGTCAACTAGCTGTAAATCTTCATGAAAAGGTAGAAAAGTTTCTTCAAGGTACAAAAAAGTTATATGTGAATGGATCTTTCATTGAAAGCGCTTCCGGTAAAACGTTTAACACACCTAACCCAGCAACTGGCGAAACACTTGCCGTCGTTTCTGAAGCTGGTCGCGAAGATATTCATAAAGCTGTCGTTGCAGCTCGCATGGCTTTTGACGAAGGTCCTTGGTCTCGCATGAGCACTGCTGAGCGAAGCCGGCTTATGTACAAGTTAGCTGATTTAATGGAAGAACATAAAGAAGAGCTTGCACAGCTTGAAACGTTAGATAACGGAAAGCCAATCCGTGAAACAATGGCAGCAGACATACCACTTGCAATTGAGCATATGCGCTATTATGCTGGCTGGGCGACGAAAATCGTTGGTCAAACAATCCCTGTTTCCGGTGATTATTTTAACTATACACGTCATGAAGCTGTTGGTGTCGTTGGTCAAATTATCCCTTGGAACTTCCCACTTCTTATGGCAATGTGGAAAATGGGAGCAGCGCTTGCTACAGGATGTACAATCGTTTTAAAACCTGCAGAACAAACTCCACTATCTGCCTTATACTTAGCTGAATTAATTGAAGAAGCTGGATTCCCGAAAGGTGTTATTAATATCGTTCCTGGATTCGGTGAATCAGCTGGACAAGCTCTTGTTAATCATCCACTCGTTGATAAAATTGCATTTACTGGTTCTACTCCAGTCGGTAAGCAAATTATGCGCCAAGCATCTTGGTAGTTATAGGTACGTTTTTTCTTGGTCACTTTTAATTTCCCCTTGTGCCTCATAGGTTATTTACATTTCGCCCAACACCTATTGGTCGAAATAGATTGTTAACCCCTTCTAAAACCTCTATTTTTAACTCACTTTTAAGTACAAATACACATATACTATTATTGGACTGGGCATCCTGTATTTCGTTGAGATGCTCCGCATATACTGTTACTGGGTGCATCCAGCATTTTGTTAGGAAACTCTTTACTGGTAACGCATATACTGTTACTGGGTGGAGTCCTGCATAACACTGAGACATTTTTTACTAGGAGGGACTTTTATGTTTGAAGAAAAAGAAAATGAAGAACAAGACGAGATAGAAGAACTTAAAACATTTACGATTTCAGACTATGTAAAACTACGGCGCGAACAACGAAAACAAGAACAAGCAGAGTTCGAAGCAAAACTAAAAGTCCTCCAAGAAAAAACAGATAGACTCAAACGAGAATTAGGATACAAAGATCGAAATCAAAAAACCTCCGAATGAAACTCTTCGAAGGCGTTTTGATTCTTTTTTATGTTATTTTCTAAACTTACTTGCAAACGAAGACTTTACTGGCTTCTTATCGATTGGAAGAACCTTCGGCCCTTCTTGTACCTCTTCCTTCTCTTTAAACCCCTCTAGGAAAGCCGTAGGCTGTTCAAATGCTGTTTTCATGGCATAGTCCACTTTTTGGTTTACTTCTTCGTTAGCATGTCCCATGAGCGTTCTATACAGTCTATATACCACACCTTGTAGCTTGTCCTTACTTTCTTTTTCTTTTTTCAGATTGTCTTTCAGCTCATTGTGACTTTCTTGCAGTTTAGACAAATCTTTCTGTAATTTCTTCTCTCTGTCTAATGACTCATGAAATTGCTTTTCCATGAAGAGTAAATGCTTTAACAGATCGTCTTTATCTTTATATCTTTTATTGACCAAATCTACTACATTTGGCACTTTTACTTCTTTTCCGTTGGACACAGTTATGGTTTCACTAAAAACCTCATTTGCTTTTTCTACTTCCATTCGACCGAGACGACCTTCTTTTCTCCAAAATGCATCAGAGGTAGAAGCTGATATGACTCCTTGTTCATGAAGTTCATTCGCATAACGGTGAATCTCTGAAAAGCTAATATTCCCCATACCTTGTACATTTTCTCTAAACATCAAGATTACTTTTCGCACTTCTTCCTCAGTTAATTTTGATTTACGCCCCACTCTTTTAGTCATGTAACATTCTCCCTTCTTCCATTCCCTCTAACTTAGAACCTAGTAATGCCATTTTGTATATGTCACTCTGAATTTTATTTGCTTTCGTTTTTATCTTCGTTAACATTTCTGGATTTCTTCTTGATAGTTCGTCTTGTAGAAATTGTTTATTTAGGTTTTGTAGTGCTACTGTCATTTCATTTACATTGCTTTTCAATTCAAATATTTCCTTTTGAATTGTTTCTTTCTTTTCTAGGTACTCCTCTAGTGTGATTCCCCAGTGTGAACAGAAATAACAACGCTTTGATTCACATTTTTGTTCTTCATCTTTACAAAACCCTATTTTCATTTTGCGTTTAAAAGATTCTTCACTTGCATAAGCTTTCAGCTTTATTTCATCAAGAACATTCCCCACTTGTTTATTTGAGAGACTAGTATTTTTCACTTTTTTCATTAGCTTAAACACTTCACAATCCACCCAGTACTCTTTATGATTACTGTAATGTAATTGCGTTTGGATTGTTTTGTGTCCCCCTAGACGCGCAATTTCAACAGGGCTATACCCTTGCATCATTAACGAGACGAATGCTATATGTCTTGTATCATTCGTTCTAAGGTAATGTTCTTTTTCTATTTTAAAACCATAAACTTGTTCAATTGTTCTATAAAATCTTGGAATCAATGTTTCTAGGTTTCGTATATTAAATTGACTTGAATTTCTTTTCATATATCCTCGATTGTCATTAACAACACTCAAAATTGAACGATATGAAATCAGAGTATCTGTTTTTCCATACTGATTCGTTAAATCGATATAACGATTAATCAATTGATGCATTTCTTCGTCTACCGATACTTTGTCCATAATTTGTACTCTTCTTGCATTCTGTTTAATTCGCGGCAATTGTATATAAAATTTATCTCCGTCTACAACCAAGCAATCTCGTCCAATTAAACAAAACTCTGAAGCACGAAGTGGAATTATCGTTGTTAACCTCCACCATATTACCAGTGGATACACCGTCAGTAATTCCTTATCAAAATTTTCTTGATCTACAAATCTTTCCATCAAGGCTTCAAAATGTTTTTCTAGATAATAAGAAAACGTTAATACATATTGTGAAGAAGGCAATTTTCTTATATTACTTTTAAGTTTAGGCATTTTGTCTTTTAATTCCACAAGTTGAGGAATATAATCATCACCTATCTCTAAGTCAGCATAATCAAAGAAATTACACAATACGTCTACAAAATCTCGTCTATAATTATGACTTAGTTCCCCAAATTCGATAAAATCTACTAAATTTTTTATTTCTGTTATTTGAAACCCTTTCGTCACTTCGAATCCATTGGAAAAATGAAGCAAACAATGAGTTGCTGTTTCTTTGTATTTATCAATAAGGTTGACAATCCAGCATTTCACAATCGTTTTAAATTCTTTTGGTAATTTATGATTAAATTGTGCAGAATCAAATTGACTAAAGTTATAACTGTTGTAACTTTCACTATATAAAAGTCTACTAACTACCCAATGATCGTCTTCAAATTCACCACGAAGCCAACGATTTTCTTTTTCTAATTTTTCTACAATTTCTTTAGCTTCAATAACGCTTCGTTTTAAATCAAATCCCTCGTCAGAAAAAACATCTATATCAAGTTCTATTTCTTTTACTGTATCCATTACAGACATAATAGTTCCCCCTGTACTACGATAAATATTTTGGATTGTATGTTAGATACATCTCAAAATCTTCACCCGTTTTTGTTTGTACTTCCCCAATCAAATCTACTAATTCGTTATATTCTTCTTTTCCTCTTTCAAAGAAATGAAATACTTCCTCTTCCCCAAACTTCTGCATGGCACGATGTAAATGGTCTAAATCCTTGTATAATACGTTCATAAGGCGTGTTTTTTCGCCTTCAAAGGTATTTGGGTCGAAATCTTTAACAAACTCCAAAATGGACGTTTTAAAACCTTCTACGAGAGAAGAGAGTGAATAAAAGTTTGGAATAGCGAATGGGCAATCCTTACAAGATTCCAAATGTGGTTTTTGACAGTTTGGAGAAACAAGACATTGGTAATTTTCTTCGTTACTTGTCAAGGCATTAACTTGCAAGTCAAACATTAAATCTGTGACCTCATCCAATCCCATACTGAAAATTTGATCCGCTACTTTTTTTCGTTCCGCTAAAGTCCTATTTATAAATCCAGCAGTTGCTTCTAGTTTATGAATACCACCAAACGTTGTTTGTAGTGCTACTATTTCTTGCGTCCTTTGATTTCTATCTTTGGTATCCCCAAGTAAAATATCAGCCATTAAATCAGGTATATAACCAAAACTTTTTCTGTCAAACAAACTCTCACTTAGTTCATCCAATTCATGTTGCGGAATCACAAGATAAATATTAGTAGTTTCAAAATTCTCGTGTGCTCTAAGTCGTTGAGCTATCTTTAACGCTGCGCTACCTTTCCCTTTTTTTACAAGAACCATATATATCAATACTAATATTGTACGATTCATTTTTCGGCTTTGAAATTGAAAATCTTTTATTTCAAAGTTTTCGAAGAAAGTATTATGTGCTTTTTTACTGAAAATATCATCTTTTATGCCAAAATCTATAATTTTTGTTTCAGTAATTTCTGACGTAATGACAAGACTTGTCCGTTTAGCAATAATCGAACAAATAACAGCCGCTGTTGCAAATGGAACAACTAACTCCTTTGGACAATTGAAACGATTAACTGCACCTGTTTTGTTTGTTGTTAAATTTTTTCGTTTGATTTGATTAATAACCGCATTCGCTTCTTCTTCTGTCAAATCTCTTGCTTTTAATGTTTCTAAAGATTCAATTCCAACCGAATTGAAATCAACCATTGGCATGTCCATTATATCTCCATGTCGCCAGGCATTGCCCAAATGAGCCAACACATATAGCCAAGCAGAAGCGTAATACGATATTCCCTTTTTAGACTTACCTGCTATAATCTTTTCTGCATCAATAATAGCTTTATGTTTATGTTCCTCTTTTTGGACATAATCATATACTTTTATGTACTCGTCATACTCATATACTTCTTTTGGTTGCTCCACAGCTTCATATTTATAAGGATTAATAATCCTATCCATATCAAATGTCTTTTTTCGTTCCTCTTTTTTCTTTAAATACACAACCAGCTTCGCATGAAACTCTTTTAAGAAACTATATAAATATTGTTGTGTTGCCACCCCTATTGAACTATTAAATAATTTAAGATTGATTTCATTTGAAGTGA
The DNA here is from genome assembly GCF_001883995.1 of Bacillus paranthracis. Classification (GTDB taxonomy): domain Bacteria; phylum Bacillota; class Bacilli; order Bacillales; family Bacillaceae_G; genus Bacillus_A; species Bacillus_A paranthracis. The sequence continues at coordinate 106,549 of NZ_MACE01000015.1, forward strand.
ACGAATATAATTCTTTTTCTAGCGTTAAGTTTGCTAAAAGTTCCGTACAATCAACATAAGTTCTTATTAAAGTTCTCCTAGACTTTTTAGTACTTGTGGATAGCGATAACTTTTCTTTGCAATATGAATACCATTCTCGTTCTGTATATGGACTATTTCCAGAAAAAGAAATTTCTCTCAATTCCAACCATTCCTCAAATGCTTTTATTGATGTTTTTTCCAAAAGAATTCTTTTTATTTTATCTTGCATATCAAGCTTGTTTTTATATTCTCGTACTTCTTCCACTGAGTAAACATATTCTGCTATCGTTCGAAAAACATACCTTATAAGGGCAGTTGTTTTTATTGGTGTGAATGTTTCCGTATGCTTTCTAACTTTCACACCACAAACTTCTTTAATTTTACTTGCAGAACAGTATTTTTCTTTGATTTCCTCCATCTTTTCAACAAGTCCATCAATAACCTTTTTGGAGTAATAAACCTTCTTACTACTTAATTTTAATGGTTCTATTCCTTCCTCATCAGCAATAGACCGAAATACATGCCCTGTCATTCCATGAACAGCCTGTGCTTCCTCTAACGTATAATAATCTTCTAGGTTCTCATTAAACATTTCAAAACATTTAACATCCTCTACTCGATAATACGAAACCTCTCTAGTAAGACGTATTTTTTTTAGATTGTACCGTCTATCTACGATATCAAATTGCATATGATTTATATTGTATTTTTTTGCTATTTCAGCGTTACTTATATGAGTTTCAACAAAATGAAGAAATTGCTCTTTATTCACATATAAAAAGGCTTTATTGAATCCTTTTTCTAAATATTTATACTGAATTTTTTCTGAATTACAAAGAGTAATTATTTGATTTATCTTTTTTCTACCCGCTTCACTATTCCCCGTAAGCGTTATTTTATATCCAAGTATTTTAGCAACTTCTTTTTCAGATAAATAATTTTTTTCCATGTCTTCTATTTTGGTCATCAAATTATCTAATTCACTTACATTAAAAAAAGTTGAATTCATTCCATTATCTGCTCTACCTTCTTTTGTAGTAAGGTGTCCTTCTTTAATCCAATGTTTGAAACCATGATTGTGTTTTGAAATCTTCCCATATTTTCCACATTTAATTGCTTTTGTTTTTGTAATCCATCCTTGTTCCACTAATTCCCCCGCCTTATAATTTTATAATTTTTTCTTCCATTTCTTCACTTGTTCATAATCAATAACCCCTAATTTTTCAGTAGGGTATTTTTTAAACTCATCTACAGCCTGTTGAATTTGTTCTGTTGTGAGCGTTTGGTCAATGTATGACATAGCAGAAGACAGATTTCGATCACCACGCGCAATCGCTAACTGTGTAGGGGTAAATCCCATATCAATTAGCATGTTTGTGAACACTCCTCGACCAATATGTGTTGACCAAAACGTATCCGCTAAAAGGTCATAATCTTTATGTCCCATTAACGATTCAAGAAATACCTTTTTCACTTTCTGAAAACGTCGATCATACACTTTTCCTGACATTGTTTCTCCGTCACCGTCAAGGAACAAAGCACTATGATTCTTACACTTCCCACTCTTAATCATGTAATCTAGTCTTTTTTGATGTTTTCGATATACTTCCCAAACAAGATCATTATCTAAAATCGTTTGCCGACACATATCTGTTTGTAAATAGTTCAATCTTTTTGGGTTCTCCGTTTTCGTGTCCTTTAGACGAGAAAAGAATTTGTTACGATTATCTTTGACTTGGACTTCCATTGATTCGCCTTCGCTTACAATCAAATCCCCTCTAGAAACATTAACAACTTCCCCTCTTCTCAATCCTCCAAAAAACTGAAAACACAGTCCTAAAGCTATATCTTCTGCAACGTCCATAGCTGTTTGAATGAAGTGGGTTGTTAATTGTTTTCGATCTTCTCCAAAATCCTTTAGCTTTGCCACTTTTCTTTTACTTGTTTCTCGTGAAGGAAATCTTGTTCCTAATGCTGGTTCTCTAAATATTGAACGATAAATAGTATCACCATTAAAATTCTTTTTCCCCTCTAAAGGAAAAGCTTCTTCTATCCAATTCATTTTTTTCAAAAACACATAAAATGCCGAAAGGTATTTCTCATAATATTCTACTGTTGTTTTTTGCAATCCCTCCAGGGAACAATGTGTCAGATATTGACTACCATGTTTGCGTTCTAATCCATTTATCCCCTTACCTTTCATATCCACAAACTCTTCATGTCCCTCTTCAATCTTTTGTAGACAAAAATTCAAGAAACGACATACTACCCTTGCAGGTGCATCAGAACTATTTAATGATCTTCCATAAAACTCGTACTGTCTTTTTATGAACTCTGTTATAGGATGTGGATATACAATACCTGTACTTTCTTCTAGCACACTTATTGTAATCACTTTTATATTTCTCATTTTCCCTCTAATCATTTCATTTACAGTAGTTTCTTTACTCACAAATTTATAATCCATTACTTCATTCACTTCCCCTTATTCATAAAAGAAATTCTCCCTATGTACTCTCTTTTATTTTTGTTTAATATGATTACTTTTACCACTTTCTTTTCTCTGAAATAACACCTAACTCTATCTTATTTTATTACTCCTATTTTGTCCAATAAAATGTATATTGGGCTATTTTAAAAATACCCCTTTATTCCTTTTATATCAATACTTCTTTTATCCTCTTTTAAATATATTTTGTATTGTGACCAATAACGTGTATATAAGAAACATTAAAGCGTGTTACACTTGAGTTAGGCGGTAAATCACCAAATATCATCTTGCCAGATGCTGATTTATCTCGCGCGATTCCTGGTGCACTTTCTGGTGTTATGTTTAACCAAGGACAAGTATGCTCTGCTGGATCACGTTTATTTGTTCCGAAGAAAATGTATGATAATGTCATGGCTGACCTTGTCCTTTACTCTAAAAAATTAAATCAAGGTGCTGGCTTAAGTCCAGAAACTACAATCGGTCCTCTCGTTTCCGAAGAACAACAAAAACGTGTAATGGGCTACATCGAAAAAGGGATTGAAGAAGGTGCTGAAGTACTTTGCGGAGGAAGTAATCCATTTGATCAAGGCTACTTCGTTTCTCCTACAGTATTCGCTGACGTAAATGATGAAATGACGATTGCAAAAGAAGAAATTTTCGGTCCAGTTATTTCTGCTATACCGTTTAACGATATTGATGAAGTAATTGAACGTGCAAATAAATCACAATTCGGCTTAGCAGCTGGTGTGTGGACAGAAAATGTTAAAACAGCACACTACGTTGCAAGTAAAGTACGTGCTGGTACAGTATGGGTAAACTGTTATAACGTCTTTGATGCAGCATCTCCATTTGGAGGATTTAAACAATCCGGTCTTGGCCGTGAAATGGGATCTTATGCATTAAATAACTATACAGAAGTGAAGAGCGTTTGGCTTAACTTAAATTAAAGAGAAAGAACCTGACCTATCCGGTCAGGTTCTTTTCATTATGTATGTCTTTAAACTTGCAGTCCCCCGCTCACATTTAATACTTCTCCTGTAATATAGGATGCGTATTCTGATGCTAAGAAGGCAGCTGCGTTCGCAATATCTTCTGGCGTTCCAATTCTACCAACCGGAATCGCGCCGACCATCTTTTCTTTCACTTTATCTGGTATCGTTTTTGTCATATCTGTATCCATAAATCCTGGGCAAATCGCATTACACGTAATACCGAAATTTCCAACTTCCTTCGCTGCCGTTTTCGTTAAACCTACAACGCCTGCCTTCGTAGCTGCATAGTTTGCTTGACCTATGTTTCCTTCTCTACTAATTGAAGATATATTAATAATACGTCCATACCCTTGTTGTCTCATGTAAAGCAGCGCTGGTTGCATACAATAAAAAACTCCAGTTAAGTTCACTTGTAATACTTGTTCCCAAGCAGACTTCTCCATTTTATGTAACATTGCATCCCTTGTAATCCCAGCGTTATTCACCAAAATATGTAATGTCCCGAATTTTTGAACGGCATATTCAATTAACGACTTTGCTTCATTTTGATTACTCACATCACATCGATATAAGCTCACTTCATATCCTTCATCCAAGAACTCACGTGTCGTTTTTTGTAATTTTTCTTCATTTACATCACTAATTAATACTTTCGCCCCTAGTTTTGCATACACCCTTGCAATCTCTTTTCCAATTCCCTGTGCAGCTCCTGTTACAACAGCTGTTTTCCCGTTTAAAAACTCCATACCTATCCCCCATTTCTATTACTTATACTGTATATTTCGGTTTTTTACTTTCCAATTCCTCTTTGTATAAAAAAGTCTATTTGTGTCAAACTAACTTTGCAACGTCGCATAAAGTGAAACTTTAATCAGTGGGGATTTTCTTCATCCCCACTGATTATCAGCCCTCACCAATCGGACTTTTATGGGCAGCCCGTCCCCCCTAACTTCTTTGCTTTCACTGAATTTTAAGGTGGGGGTCTTACTGCCCATTAAAGCGGGATAAAGTGCAAGGAGATTGTGTCGAATGAACAAAAAAAATTTCAAACAAAACAAAGCTACTGATGGCATTGATGTAGAGTTCTCTCGTGAACTTGCTGACCACAATGACTTAGAAGCAAACGCACGTGCAAATGCCGCTGATGCACGTCAAAAACGCCAGTCAACTGAAAAATAAGGAAAGCACAACCTTATTCTTTTCAACAGGGACCTACTACCCAACAAAATAAACCGAGAGATATCTCTCGGTTTATTTTCTATATTTTTTTGTATAATGTGCCAAAGTAAGTAGCGGATAAATTTGGGCATAGCTATGATAACGAATATAAAACCCACCAGGTAAACCTGTTCCAGTAGGATATTTTTCATTCACATAAGGATTCGCAAGCAAATATGAAATGCCTTTTCGAATAGCTGGCGTTTCTGTATCATAGTAAGAAATGAGAGCATCTAACGCCCATGCTGTTTGAGATGGTGTACTAAATGGTAAAGTAATGAATCTTTTCTCCATACTACTTTGGCATGATTCTCCCCATCCACCATCTTCATGCTGTATATGTTCAAGCCATAAAGCTGCTCGTTTCAATGATGGATTGTTAGATGGAATTCCGAGTGACCGTAAACCTGTCATAACAGCCCACGTACCATATATATAACAAATCCCCCATTTCCCATACCATGATCCATTTTCCTCTTGTGCATTCATTAACCAATTTATCGCACTTTGTTTTTGTTTCTCAGGTAATTCATTTTGCGTATATGTCCCGAAAAGCTCTAACACTCTTCCTGTAATATCTGGTGTGGAAGGATCTGTAATCATATCACTTGCATTTTCGATTGGTAAATTTGCTAATAATTTGCTCGTCACACCTTTTTCAAACGCTCCCCAGCCCCCATCATTATTTTGTAATCCTTTAACCCAATCAATCCCTTTCTGCCAAGCATTATTTACCTTTTCATTCTCTCTACTTCTTGCCAACACTCTTAGTACAGCAGTTGTATCATCAACATCTGGAACTGTCGTATTTACATCCGAAAAACCCCAACCGCCAGGAATAAGTGCGGGAGCATGTACGCTCCAATCAGCTTTTTTTGTATGCTGTTTTTTTAATAAATATGTTATTGTCTGTTGAATCATCTTGTGATCTTTCGGAACTTGTGCCTCTTGTAACGCATAGCTGAGTAAAGCCGTATCCCATACAGTTGAAGGAGAGTTTTGCAAGTGACTCCCTCTTTCCATCTTCCATATATAAGATGTTATACCAGCTATAGCCTTTTGAATCATTGATGATTGAAGAGAATGCCCTAACGCAAGTAAAGCATAAATCATATAAAACGAGGCAGTTGCGTAACTATATAACGTTCCATTTTCATCAATACGCTCTTTCATGAAACGTTCGACTTCCTCATATCCTTTATGATGTAACGAAAGTGGATACGAGATAATTTGTTTTACATCACTTAATAACGTTTGAAACAAAGGAGACCGATCCTCCCGAAACCATTCTCCGCCCCCGCCCGCAATGTGATTTAAATTTGGCAATAACTTTTTCCCTACTCGAAATCTTTTATTTAAACACACCATCATCGGAATTAAATGGATACGTGCTGAGCTACTCAATTCAAATATACTGAGGGGGGAATCATTCTGTAGAAACATGATTGGTGTTGGTACATGAAAGAGTGAAGGATATTCATATTCTCCATGAATTGCTAATAAAAACTTTGTCATAAAATGAGCACGCGCCACGCCTCCGCGTTCCTTAATGAAATTTTCCGCTCGCTTCATATTCGCATCTTCTTTTGTATATTTTTGCGAAGCAAGTAAGGCGGCATAAGATTGAATGGTAGCTGATAAATTACCTCCCACTTCATCTTCATACAATTTCCACGTTCCTTCATTTGTTTGAAGTGATGCTAACCTTTTTACAAACGGTTCTATCTCTTTATCTCTACCTAATAATTTTAATAAAAAAATCATATGGCAATCTGTTAATGGAGCTCCTTCAAAACAAAATCGCCACGTACCATCTTGCCGTTGCATCGTTTGAAGTGCAGTTGCTCTTCTCGCTATTTCTTCATGCACTTTTTCATATAATAACAAGTTACTCACCCACCCTTTCGAAATCCGTATAACGATATTCAAGAAAGTAGCTGAATATGTATGAATACAAAGAAAAGCAGAACATATAAGATGCTCTGCTTATAAACAATATCCTACTCCGACAATAATCCCTAATAAAGCACCAACTACTACTTCATACGGCGTATGCCCGACAAGTTCATTTAACTTCTTATATTCTGTTTGTCTACCGTGAAAAAACTCATTCAATATTTTCGCCTGTTTACTTACTGCAAGCCTTACTCCTGAAGCGTCATACATAACTATAATGGCAAAAATAGCAGCAATTGCAAATAAAGTACTTTCCACACCTTCCACAACGCCAACACCTGTCGCCAGTGCTGTAACAGTTGAAGCATGAGAACTTGGCATCCCACCTGAAGCGAAAAACTTTGCAAAATCAAATTCACCCGTTTTAAATAATTTAAAGACTACTTTCGTTAATTGTGCTAAAAACCATGAAATTACAGCGGCCATAAGCGGATCGTTATGTAAAATCGTTTCCACGTTCTCAGCTCCCTACTAGCTATAATGGAAATCCTATAGTATCAGTATAAAGAAAAATGCGTAGAAAATACTACGCATTACGATACTTTTGCTGATTTATTTTTTATAAATTTCGGTTGTTTCTGCACCAAGAACTTTGTTTTCGCTACCGAGAATACAACTAATGCAACCCATATACAGAAAAATGCAATCATATGAGTAGATGTGAAATGTTCACCAAATACGAATACACCTAAAATCAAACTAATTGTTGGTGCAATATATTGTAAAAAACCTACCATATAAAGCGGAATAAGTTGGGCTCCTTTTGCAAAATAAAAAAGTGGCAATGCTGTAACAATGCCCGCTCCTATTAATAGTAATGTCGATGACATTGAGATCGAGCCAAATGAGCCGAAACCATGTACTCCTGTCATTACTAAATAAATAATCGCAAACGGCGTTACTAACATCGTTTCCATCGTAAGTCCAATTGTCGCATCATAGTTTAACATTTTTTTTGTTAATCCATATAATCCAAATGAAAGGGCAAGTGATAAAGAAACCCACGGAATAGCCCCGAAACGTACTGTTAAAATGATAACCCCTACTCCAGCTAAACCAACTGCAACGTATTGCCAAAAGTTTAACTTTTCCTTTAAAACGACTGTACCAAGTAAAATACTAATAAGCGGATTAATATAATAGCCAAGACTTGCTTCAATAACATGATTATGATTAACGGCCCATATGTAGACAAACCAGTTTCCGCTAATCAAGACTGAAGCTATTGTTAATGACATTAATAATTTAGGTCGTTTAAAAAGATTCACGAACTCTCCAATAAACTGACGAAATCTCTTCGTAACACCTAATACGATTAACATAAACACGAACGCCCAAACGATGCGGTGTGCTAATATTTCATCTGCTGGAACTTCCTCAACCCATTTCCAATAGATTGGTAGTATTCCCCACATCGTATACGCACCAGCCGCATATATAATCCCTTTTTTTTGCTCTGCTGATTGACTCCCCATCTTCCTTTTTCTCCTCTTCTCATTTTTTCTCCATTATACGTTCCCACGTGCTCACTTTACCAATAATCAATCTGCATTTCTTTCGACATTTCTCATACAACGAATAATAAACATACCGTTATTACAACAAGTAACGGTATGCCGAAAACAAATTTCTTTTTATGAGTTTTATGATGAAACATATACATACCGATCCAAGCTCCAACTGCTCCCCCAGCTGCTGCTGATAAAAACAACGTACTTTCTGGCGTTCTCCACTGTTTCTTCTTCGCTTTCCGTTTATCAAGCCCCATAAGGCTAAAAGCTATAACATTAATAAGAATAAAATAAATCCATTTCATCGCTTTCTCTCCCTATGAAAAATTCGCTTAATGGTAACATGAAAAAACGATGGAAACAACTGAAGAACACTTTTTATTAATTCGTTACCTTCATATTTACATAGCCAATCAAAAGACTAATTATAGCTATTAAATAGAAAGATGTTATGGGCAAGATCCTTATATTTCATTCCCTTCACCCACTACCATAGCATCAAAAAAACTTCTCTCAATCACTTTTTCATCAAAGTGAAGAACTACAATTAGCCCTACATATAAAGAAACGAAATTTAAAAACCATTCCCCATTATCATCCTTATTAGCTAAGCATTTAAATATCTCTTGAAATTGCATACGCTCGTCTATAGCAACAACCGGTCGCACACCAAAATATTTCAATACGAAATGTAAATCAAGCTGCACGGATAAGGATAAAATATATTTTAATAACTCCGTATAATGAGCAACATTTTTTTGACTATATAGCTTCACGAGCTTTTGATGTAAATGAGCAATCGATAATTCTTCATCAGTCATTTTTGTTGCTTCTATCGTTTCAATCATCTTCTTCATATTCATTACATTTACCCCTCCTGTTACAAAACAAAAGCCAAAGCTTATTTATTTTATAATCAGCAATAATTGAGTATTTCTCGTCTCTCTTTCTTCTTCACTAACTAAGTCATACTTTTTTAGAAGATGAAAGACATCATTTAATATTTCTTGTGAGTGATTACCTTGCAAAAAATTTTTTAATCCTTTAAAAATCTCTTCAGATAAAAAACTCTTTTGACTTTCAAGTTTATTCATTACATCTTCAATAGAATGATCGATATTACACACCATAAAAATCCCTCCTCTATCCTTTATAAATAATATCTTCTGCTAACGATGTAAACACTTCTCCAACAAGAGAATCTTCATCATATACAGATGAACCGCTATTTTCTTCACGTTTTGCAAAAGGTACTTGTGCGATTACTTCTGTTTGCAATTGTTCTGCTAACATTTCGCCGCCGCCTTTTCCAAACAGATAATTTTTCGATCCATCTTGTTCTTCATAATAAGCCATATTTTCCACAATACCTAAAATCTCGTGTTTCGTATGTTTTGCCATTACGCCTACTCTAGATGCTACGAATGAAGCTACATTATGTGGTGTTGTAACGATAATTTCTTTCGCCTGCGGAATCATTGCTGCAACATCAATAGCAACATCTCCTGTACCAGGTGGTAAATCAAGAAGTAAATAATCTAATTCTCCCCAGTGCGTATTCGCAAGGAAATTTTGAATCCATTTATTTAACATCGGTCCGCGCCACATAACCGGATTATTTCCTTCTGTAAAAAATCCCATAGACATAATTTTAACACCGTGACTAATAACTGGAATTGCTGTTTGATCAATCATCGTTGGTTTTTGATTCGTTTCCATCATAGCTGGAATGCTAAAACCATATATATCTGCATCTAATATCCCCACTTTTTTGCCCATACGAGCTAAAGCCGTTGCAAGATTAATTGTTACAGTTGATTTTCCGACTCCACCTTTTCCGCTCGTTACAGTAAGAAATTGTACTCCTGAATCAGGACGAAGCATGCTTGGCATACCAGTTTCTGTTCTAGTATTTTTCTTTAACTTCTCTGTTAAGACTGCACGTTCTTCTTTTGTCATAGAACCGAATGTTAAATCTACTTTTGATGCACCAATTGCGTAAAGTGATTCTTCAATATCTTGTTGAATTTTTGCTTTTAACGGACATCCTTGAATCGTTAGCACTACTTCAAGTTTAACCTCTGTTCCATTCATTTGTATATTTCTAACCATGTTTAACTCCACAATACTTTTGTGTAATTCTGGATCCTCTACATGTTTTAACGCATTCATTATTTGTTCTTGAGTAAGCATAGAACTCATCCCTTCTCGTATTCGAATTTATATATAGCATCTTCTTATCGTTTCAAGAAACGCTTATTATCCACCACTAACAGGCGGGATGAATGCGACAATATCTCCAGCTTGTATCATCTCTTCATTCGTTACAAACTCTTCATTAACAGCCACCATCACTCTATCAAGCGATTGTAAACTATAGTTTGCTTTGAGCCATTCTTTTAATTGCTGCACAGTCATTTCTTGTTTTTCGGAAATTACGAATCGATCTAACCCGACTTCCTCACGCAAATTTGCAAACAGTAAAATTGTAATCATTTTCTCATTCTTCCTTCTTCGGTTTTCCTGCTGGATATGGTGTATTTTCAAGTTGATCGCCAATCCACATCGTCCCATCTTCCCAAAATTCTTTTTTCCATATTGGGACGATTCGCTTTATACGTTCAATTGCGTATTCATTCGCTTCATAAGCTACTTTGCGATGCGGTGATGAAACTGCGATGACTACCGCAATATCCATTATTTCTAGCCGGCCTACTCGGTGCGTAATTGCTATTTTTGCGTCCGGCCATCTTTCACTAATTTCTTCACCAATTCTCATAAGTTGTTTTACTGCCATCGTTTCATATGCTTCATACTCTAAATGTAGCGTTCGTCTTCCTTTTGTTAATTCTCTCACTGTACCAATAAAAGTTGTAATCGCACCTGCGTCTCTTCTTGCAACCTTATTTGTTACTTCTTCAACTACAATCGGTATATCTACAATTTCAAATAGCACTTGTCCCATTAGAATCACCTCTCACTTTATAAAATGTCCAAGGCCATTCACTACCTTCGTTATCTTCCAACAAGAGAACATCTACGAACATATCTTTTTTATACCCTCTCGTACCACCTGGAAGTACAATAAATATATTTGTCTCTGCTAGAGAAGAAACTGAGCTAGATTTATCAAACCCTGACGGATAAGCGATTAACTGCCCTTCGTTATATGTTAGTTTTCCTCGTACAAATCTTGTAAATGGATTTGGCTTTAAAAAGTCTTCTCCTAATAACGCTTTTTCTCTTTTTACATGTGCTTTTTCACTAAACATATACGTTCGAATACAAGGTCTTACAAACAATTCAAATCCTACGTAACAAGCAGATGGATTTCCTGATAAACCGAATAATAACTTGCCATTTAATTGCGCTACAGTCGTAACACTTCCTGGCCTCATTGCAACTTTATTGAAAAGAACTGATGCACCTAATTTTTCATATATAGCTGGCAAATAATCGTAATCCCCTACTGATACACCACCTGTTGTAATGAGCATATCTACTTGGCTTATTGCTTCTTTTACAGCCGTAAAACACGTATAAAAATCATCGCTAAACTTCCCAAAATACTTTACTCTTCCGCCTGCTCTTCGGATTTGAGACAATATCATATACGTATTACTATTTCGGATTTTCCCTGGCTGTAATGAATCGTTTACATCCAGTAATTCACTGCCAGTCGCTAATAGTCCAACTACAGGCTTTCTCGCAACTGGCACCTCGCTATACCCAAACGTAGCAAGAAGAGCTGAAATGCCTGGATGAATGTATGTTCCTTTCTTTGCAAGAACCGTTCCTTTACGAGCATCTTCACCTTGAAAAGAAATATTATCGCCCGTTTTGAATGACCGTTTCAATTCCATATACTTACTGCCAGCCTCCTCATATTGACGGGTCAGCTCTAGCATAACAACTGCATCACATCCACTCGGAATCTGTGCTCCCGTCATAATTCGAACTGCTTGAAACGGACCTACTTTCTCATCGAATAGCGATCCTGCACCAATTTCACCCACTACTTCAAATACAATTGGCGTTTCATAACTTGCTAAATTCGTATCTTCTGCTCTAATAGCAAACCCGTCATACGGTGAACGATTAAATGACGGCACATCATGGTCAGCTACTAAATCCTCTGCTAATATACGTCCGTAAGCTAATTCAATAGGTAGTAGCTCCTTTAAGCCGTTATGAGCAAATCCCATCACTTTACGAACAGCCTCTTCAACTGTGATTGGTACTCTTCTTTCCATTGTTGACAACCCTTTCTATTAGCCGAATACGCGATAATATAGTTGTTTCGCTTTCGAAATATCATTTGTGCCATGAATAAAAACACGACCATCCCGAAAAACAACGATGCGGTACTCATCTAATTGGCAAGATAGTAAATACGGATTCCGATTTACTTCCCCCACTTTTTTTAATACTTTTTCTATATCATCAAAATTGTATTTTCTATTGTCTACTGGTCTAATTTGAACTGTATTTCTTCCGCATAAAGCAGCTACCTTCGTTTGATTTTCGTATAATAAATAAGGATAAATGCGATTCAAACCGCATGAAGAGCAATTGTCTGTCTTGATTTTCCCTAGTTTTATAAAATGGTTTTGATTACTCCATATATCAAATATGAAAAATGTTTTTCTAATTGCTGCAAAATCTTCTACTAAAATTTTGAGTGCTTCCGCCACTTGATATGCTGCGACGATTTGTACAGTCGGGCTAATAATTCCAGCTGTATCACACGTCACACCTGTAACTGGAACGTTCTTCAGCACACAATGTAAACAAGGTGTCTCTTGCGGAATAATTGTACAACTCATACCGTACGAGCCAACGCAAGAACCATATACCCACGGGATATTATGTTTTTGTGATAAGTCATTTATTATAAATCGGATATCGAAATTATCTGTTGCATCAATGATTACATCGACATTTTCTAATAGCCCTTCCAAGTTTTCTACACACGCATCCATTACGAAAGCATGTATTTGTACTTCCGAATTAAGTTTTTCTAACCGATTTTTAGCAGCGATTGCTTTTGGCAATTTCTCTCTTGCATCTTGTTCAGAGTACAATTGTTGCCTTTGTAAATTACTCCATTCAACGTAATCACGATCTATGATCGTCAACTTGCCAATACCTGCACGTACGAAACTTTCGGCACTTGCACTTCCTAATGCGCCTACTCCTACAATTAACACATGTTTATTTCGAATTTTTTCTTGCCCTCTACTCCCAATTGATTTAAACAAATGTTGTCGTGAATACCGCTCAGCCATTACATATACCCTTCCTCTCACGAACTCTATTTCATATTAGAATGTTGTTTTTGATAACAAGCAAAGTACGCAAATCCAACAAAACCAGCCCCGCCAATTACATTTCCGATAAAGACAGGAACAAAATTTTTAGCAAGATCCATCCATGTGAGATGACCTGCAAAAATAACTGCTGAGATGACAAACATATTTGCTACCACTTGCTGAAATCCAATCACTACAAATGCCATAATGGGAATCCAAATTCCGATTATTTTTCCGACAAAATCACTCGTCCCATAAGCAAGCCAAAGCGCCAAACAAACGAGCCAATTACACCCAATTGCTAAAATTAAAGTTCTTCCAAAAGATTCATGTAACTTGCCTTCTGCTATCGCTACCGTTTTATTTAAATAATCCCCCTCTGTTAATCCGCCAAGATGACCGAAACAATACGCTACGAAAATAGCTCCTACAAAATTCATGAAAGTAATCCAAATCCAGTTATTTAGCACACTAACCAATGTAATTTTCTTTGCATATAGCGCCATAGACAGTGACATCATATTTCCGGTAATTAATTCTCCTCCCGCTAATACAACGAGCATGAGTCCAACAGGAAAAACCGCTCCTCCTAAAACATTTACTAAACTCCCCCAGCGCTCAGGCAAATTACCTAAAACGCGAATGTTAAGTAAAAAACCTAGCGAAATAAACGCTCCTCCTAAAAAACCGAGAATAAGCATTGCTGGCAAGGTCTGACTTACTTTTTGAACACCGGCCTCAATGACAAGCTCAGCAATTTGTTCCGGTTTATGAAATGCCATTACTAATTCCTCCATTTTCTCCAAATAAAAAAGCAGCTTCAAAAAACCTCCTCAAAATAAAGGTTTTTGAATGCTGCTTAATTTCTCTGCACATCTTTTACAGAGAGATCAACCATCACTTTTACTATAAAATAGAAAATCTACAACCATTGCACATCTTCCATTTTGTATATACTTCATCATATTGTCACTTATATATATCAACCACCAATATGTGACATTTCAATTTTAGGTGCTCTTTTTTTACTTGTATGACTTAAGCGTTCATCTGAATAACGATCTTCTCGTTTGTTCCATATATCGCGTACGACATCTGTTATTTCCTCGTCAGTGTATTCTGATCGAAGCAGTTCTCTCAAATCATTTCCTTTAGAAGCGAACAAACAAGTATATAATTTTCCTTCTGCAGAAATACGAGCTCTCGTACATGAGGAGCAGAAGGAGTCTGTTACTGATGAAATAATACCTATTTCTTCATCACTTCCAATATAACGATAGCGAGTCGCAACCTCTCCTGCATAATTCGCTTCTATTCGTTCTAATGGCATAACTTGATGAATCGTATCTACTATTTCTTGTTTAGAGACAACCTCTTTTAAATCCCAACCGTTATAATTTCCAACGTCCATATACTCAATAAAACGAAGAATATGTTTATTTTCCTTAAAGTATTGCGCCATCTGCAAGATATCCTGTTCGTTTTTCCCCTTTTGAACGACCATGTTTATTTTAATTTTCATACCGACTTCAGCTGCAGCTTGTATTCCTTCCAGAACCCTTTGTACTTTGCTTCTATTACCATTCAAATAGAAAAACCGCTCTTCTTCTAAGGAATCTAAACTAACTGTCACACGTGATAAACCCGCCTTATATAAATCAGGAGCAAACTTTTTAAGTAACGATCCATTAGTTGTTAAACCGATATCCTCCACACCATCTATTTTATTCAGGCGCTCGATAAGCTGCGGAAGACCTCTTCGAAGTAACGGTTCTCCGCCTGTAATCCGTAATTTTCTAACACCTAAAGAAACGAAAATACGCGTTATCCTTTCAATTTCATCAAAAGATAAAATTTTATCATTAGACAAAAACGAGTAATCAGGACCAAATATTTCTTCTGGCATACAATATCGACAGCGAAAATTACAGCGATCAGTAACTGAAATACGTAAATCCTTTAACGGACGTTGTAGTTTGTCTAATGTGACAGATTTCATATTTATTGCCTCGCTTTTACTTAGTTTATATTTAAAACACGCTCCGGATGCGTATATACATTTAAGGATTCATTCCGAATAAATCCTATCGTAGTAATACCTAATTCTTCAGCTAGCTGTAAAGCCAACTCAGTTGGAGCTGATTTTGACAGTATAATTTCACAACCAATTTTTGCAACTTTCAATAATATTTCCGAAGAAATACGACCGCTAAAAACAATAATTTTATCTCTTATAGAAATATTATTTTTTAAACAATAACCGTAAATTTTATCTAACGCATTATGCCTTCCGATATCCATTCGACTTAAAATAATACCATTCACATTGCACAAAGATGCATTATGAACGCCCCCTGTATGACGAAATGTCTCCGCAGATTGCTGCATTTCTTTCATTAATCGAAAACAGTCTTCTGCAGTAACTTGTACATGGACGCCATTCATTTTCTTTGCACTTAATGCATCATTCGCAAAAACAAATCCTTGTCTACTCATACCACAGCATGAAGTAATATAACGTTTATTTTGCATTTGTTCGTAATACGGATTTACTTTTGCCGTCGTGACATGTACAAATCCTTCTTTCTCTTGTACCCATATGTCATCAATATCTTCATACTTCCGAATGATTCCTTCAGATGCTAAGAAGCCTATTACCATATCTTCTATATATTCTGGAGTACTAACCATTGTAACAAACTCCTGTCCGTTCATTTTAATCGTGACTGGAAACTCTGTTACAATGCTGTCCTCTATATGTTTAAACGCCCCTTGTTCATAACGAAAGATTTCTCTTTCTACCTGTATCGGTTTCACGATCAGTATCCTTCTCTCACGTTATATTTTTATCAAAAACAAATACCGAAACTGCAATATCTTCTTCTACTTTCATATCTGAAAACAAATTCACTAATTTCGCTCCAACAAGTTCCTCCAAATGTTCACGGGAATTTGCAGCATACACTTCTTGAATCATTTTCGTTCTAGCCATATGAACCATTTCCGCACCGTCCATTGTACTTGAAATGAATTTTTCAGTAGGTGTTAAGTTTCCGTAAAGAGTCGCAATCGCCATATTTTCAGCAAAAACAGTATGAATTCGTTCTGGCCCTTTTCCGAAAAGTTCCTTTCGAAGTTTTCGAATCATATCATTAAATTCATGTACTTT
This sequence comes from Bacillus paranthracis, assembly GCF_001883995.1. GTDB lineage: Bacteria > Bacillota > Bacilli > Bacillales > Bacillaceae_G > Bacillus_A > Bacillus_A paranthracis. The sequence continues at coordinate 123,219 of NZ_MACE01000015.1, forward strand.
TTTTGACATACAATTATACCTCCCAAAAAACCTCATTTTACTTTATTATATATTTTACCAAAATGAGCCTTCCGCCCAAACTATTTCGTACAAACATTTGGGCGAAAGGGTTCACTTCATGAAGTTTATTCTTCTTTTAATCCTTTTCCCATACCTTTTAAGAAATGAAGCCCAAACCCGATAGCACGGTTAATGTCTGGATCTTTCAATACTTTCATAAGATCGAATACCCCTACTTTTTTATTACTCTCTAGATGTTCATTACCTTTTTCTAGCCCTACTAATAAGCTACCTATAAGCTTTTTCGTAAGCTCCGGATCAAGTTCTGTTAAAGCACCCGCAGCCCCCATCATATTATTAATTAAATTTGTAACGGGCTCACGAGTCACTTGACCAAGAACAATCTTTGCGATTGGTTCTTTCGCCTTTAGCATAGAATTTGCTGCTTCTAGCATGCCAATATCATTCAATTCCCCTACTATATTAAACATTTGATTTAGAGCGTCTTCATTATTAGCTAGAAGCTCTTTTAAATCGTCTAATTTTTTCTGTTTTATTTCTTCCTCAGTTAATTCTTGTTTTTGAATCATTTTTATAGGTGCAGCCATATTTTTCTCCTCCTACTTATCCGTTAAATGCACATACCCTGGACGTGCCCACTTACGATGTACCTCAATACCAGATTGAGGATGACGTTTTTTATTACGCGGGTTCGCTTTTGGCATCGGATTTTCGCCATCAACTTCCAGCACTTCCATACGCACTTTCGTCTGTTTATAAGCAGGTGTGTTCGTACGCGTATCAACGGCAGGACCTGTTAAGAAATTAATTGCTGTTTCATTATCTGTAGAGTTCATCGGTAAATATAACTCATTCGCTTTTACACGATCTGTTACAAGTGCACGTAATTTTAACGCTCCAAACGGAGAGACAAGACGGACTAATGAACCAGTTTTTACTCCACGTTCTTTTGCAAGTGCTGGAGAAACTTCAACGAAAACGCCAGGCACTTTCGTTTGAATACCTGTTGATTTATTTGTCATATTCCCTTCATGGAAGTGCTCAAGCATACGACCATTGTTAATATGAAGGTCGAACTCAGCTGGGAATTCAGCTGGGCGCACCCAGTCAGCAATCGCAAAACGAGCTTTTTTATCCGGGAAGTTAAATCCATCTTGGAAAAGAAGCGGTGTATTCGTTCCATCAAAACTTCCCCAATGGAAACTATTCCATCCTTCCAATACTTCATAGTTTGCTTGTGAAAATAGTGGTGATAAACTTGCCATTTCAGCAAAAATTTCACTTGGATGACTATAACTCCAGTTTGCACCTAATTTATTCGCAACTTCCTGCACAATCCACCAGTCTGGCTTCGCATCTCCAAGCGTAGGAAGAACTTGATATAGTCTTTGAACACGACGCTCTGTATTTGTGAACGTACCTTCTTTTTCAAGAGATGGCGCTGCTGGTAATACAACATCTGCATATTGAGCCGTTTTAGATAAGAAAACATCTTGCACAACGAAGAAATCAAGGCTTGATAATACTTCATGTACATGATTCGCATTAGAGTCTACAAGAGCCATGTCTTCTCCGACAAGATACATAGCTTTCATTTTCCCTTCGTCAATCGCGTGAAGCATTTCAATATTATTCAGACCTGGTTCGCTATTAATTTTCACTCCATAAGCCATTTCAAATTTCGCACGTTCCATATCGTTCGTAACGTGTTGATATCCAGGAAGCCATCCTGGTAAAGTACCCATATCACAAGCACCTTGTACGTTATTATGACCTCGAAGCGGATATGCACCAGCGCCTGGACGACGATAATTACCTGTTGCAAGTAGTAAGTTTGAAATTGCAGCGGAAGTATCAGATCCACCTGTATTTTGCGTTACCCCCATTCCCCAAAGGATACATGTACCATCTGCATCACGAATCATTTCAGCCATTTGAATCAGTGTTTCTTTTGAAATACCAGTCATTTCTTCTGCATATTCAAGTGTATATGCTGTAAGGCTCTCTTTGAAATCTTCAAAGAAATTTACATTCTCATCAATAAATCGTTGATCGTGCCAGCCTTGATCAATCATATATTTCGTAACAGCCATTAACCATACTTGATCTGTTCCTTGTTTTGGACTAATAAAGACATCTGAACGCTCTGCCATTTCTGTTTTACGAAGATCAGCCACAATTAATTTTTGTCCGTGTAATTTATGTGCACGTTTAATACGTGTAGCTAAAACAGGATGACCTTCTGTCGGATTACAACCTACAATAATAACAAGACCAGATTGTGCAATATCTTTAATCGTTCCAGCATCTCCGCCCATACCAATTGTACGGAATAATCCGTCTGTCGCTGGTGATTGACAATAACGTGAGCAGTTATCAATATTATTCGTTTCAAATACTTGTCGAGCTAATTTTTGAATCACATAATTATCTTCATTCGTAATTTTAGATGAAGAAATAAAACCGATAGCATCTTTACCGTACTCTTCTTTAATCGATCCTAATTTACTTGCAACTACATTCAACGCTTCTTCCCATGTTGATTCAACAAACGTTCCATTTTTACGAATTAAAGGTTTCGTAATTCGTTCTTTAGAATTTACGAAATCCCAACCAAATTTTCCTTTTACACAAGTAGAAATTGCGTTAACTGGCGCATCAGAAGAAGGTTGTACTTTAAGAATTTTACGCCCTTTCGTCCACACTTCAAATGAACAACCTACACCACAAAATGTACATACTGTTTTCGTTTTCTTCGTACGAGTATCACGCATGGCCGCTTCCACTTCTGATACCGCAAAAATACCGCTATATCCAGGCTCTACTTCTTTAATTAAATCTACCATCGGTTCAAGAATATCTGGCTTTAGTCCCGTCATAAATCCAGCTTCACCGAGCATCGTTTTCTCCATTAAAGCGTTACAAGGACAAATGGTTACACATTGACCACAACTAACGCATGAAGAATCATTAATATTTACTCCTTCATCCCAAATCACTCGTGGGCGTTCCGCTTCCCAGTCTATCGATAATGTTTCATTTACTTGTAAGTTTTGACACACCTCTACACATTGACCACATGCAATACATTGATTCGGGTCATAACGATAAAACGGATGCGTCATATCAACTTCACTTACATCTACTTTCGGTTCATAAGGATATTTTTGATGTTCAATTTCCATTAATTCTGCCGTATTATGCAGTTTACAGTTCCCATTGTTGTTGTCACATACTGTACAGTATAATAAATGATTTTCTAGTAACCGATCCATCGCCTCTGTTTGTGCTTCTTTCGCACGAGTAGAATTACGTTCAATGTTCATACCTTCTGTCGCTACTGTCGAACAAGAGCGCATTAACTTTCCGTCAACTTCTACAATACAAGTGTCACATGTTTGAATAGGATCTACTTCTGGCACGTAACAAATTTGCGGATGTTCAATCCCGTTCTCATTTATAACACCCAATATCGTTGAACCGGGCTCCGCTGTATACTTTTTTCCGTCAATTGTAATATGAACCATGTTGTTATTCATGGTCTTTCCCCCTTTTTGAGAATAAAAAAACTCCACCACGAAAATATACGCACCACATTTCGGCACGTTATTATCATGGTGGAGTAGTTTATTAGCACATCTTGCTAAAATACCAATCCATTTATTCATAAATAAAACGATAGAGTCATAACAGGTCATATCACGATTCCATCTTTAACACTATAATTATAGCGTTAAAGTTAAAAATATACAATATAAAATTTAAACTACGCATATGTCCGTATGGAACTATCCATAATAACCCATATAAAGTGAAACTTTAATCAGCCCTCACCAATCGAGATAAAACATAACAAGGAGTAAGCAAACAAATGGGGTCTTTTAATAAATGGATTCGTGGTGAAAAATCTTTTTCTAACCAAGAGCAAGCTGATCACACATTAAATAAATCTATTTCTTCTTCCCTTTCCCTTAATTTAAAGCACTTGTCCAAACTGTTTAGCGGTATTCCAGAATTAATAACACGCAATTTTCCATTAAAAAACGGACAGGAAGCTGCACTTATATATATGGAAGGACTTGTAGACAAAACTGTTATTAACGTAAACATCCTTCGTCCTCTCTTATTTAAAGAGTGGAATGAAGACGATTTTTGGGAAGCCTCTGTTTCTATCGGAAATATTAAAAAGATTGAGCAGTGGACAGACATTGAACAATCTCTTTTACACGGCAAAAGTATTTTATTTATAAACGGGCAATTATCCGCTTTAGAGCTTGATACGCAAGCGGCACCCAAAAGGAGCATTGAAGAGCCTACAACAGAGAGCTCCATAAAAAGCTCACACGAAGGATTTAATGAAGTAGCGAGCGACAGCCTTGCACTTATTCGTCGATATATTCCAAATCGCGAATTGAAAGTGAAGGAATTCACTGTTGGTGAACGAGCTACTTCAAAGGTTTTTTTGCTTTATCTAGCAGATGTTGCGGACGAAGATGTCGTAAAAGAAATGGCATCCCGTATCGAATCAGTAAAAGTGGATGCGATTCTTACTACTGGTGAATTAGAGGGGTTTGTTGAAGATAATTCCTTTACTCTCTTTCCGCAATTATCAATAACTGAACGCCCTGACACAACAGCACATCATATTCTAGATGGGCGAATTGCTGTTGTTGTAGATCGTTCACCAGGCGTATTAATTGGACCAATGACTTTTTCAGCTTTTTTTCAGACGATAGATGATTACAGCTTCAGGCCAATGATTCCATCTTTTATACAATTACTTCGTTTCACTGGATTATTTATTGCAATTTTTGCTCCTGCTCTTTATATTGCTATGATTTCCTTTCATTATGAAGTGATTCCACTTAAATTATTGTTAACGATTGGAGAATCTCGAGCTAAAATTCCTTTTCCTCCTATATTAGAAGCACTTTTGATGGAATTAGTACTTGAAATGCTCCGCGAAGCTGCAGTTCGGCTTCCGGGTCCCGTTGGACAAACCATTGGCGTCGTAGGAGGGATTGTCATCGGACAAGCTGCAGTTCAAGCAGGAATAGTAAGTAATGTCATGGTTATCGTCGTATCTATTACTGCAGTCGCTTCTTTCATCATCCCTAATCTAGAAATGTCTGCAGGAATTCGACTTCTTCGCTTCCCAATGATGATAATTGCCTCTTTATTTGGTGTCATTGGCATTATGGTTGGGATGGCAATCATTATTATTCATATACTTTCTATGGAATCTCTCGGTGTTCCTTATGGTAGTCCTTTTTCTCCGTTATTTGCTTCGGATTTAAAAGATATTCTTATACGTTTACCATGGAAAATAATGAAGAAGCGTCCACTATCCCTTAACTTAAAACAAGAGAATCGACAACGCGATATAGAAGGAACGGAGGAAGAGAAGTGACAAAGCGTGCAAAGAGGGAGATTAGTTTATTTCAATACATTTTAACGATTAGTGGTGTTCAAGTAGGATTCGGTGTCCTTACACTTCCTCGTGAAGTTGCACAAGGGGCGAATACAGATGGATGGATTTCTATTATTATTGGATGCGCTATCACTACTTTAGTCAGTCTATGTATTGTAAAAATTATGGAAAAGCATCCTGGGTATACTTTACTTGATGTGCTGACTCGTTATCTTGGGAAGTGGCTAGGAAAATTCGCTATGCTTCTTTGGATTTTATACGCTATACTTGCTGCGGTCTCCTTAATCTTTTCTCTTTTATATGTCATTCACATTTGGATTTTACCTAGAACTCCAATGTTTTTAATTATGATTTTGCTTTCTATTCCAATGCTTATGCTTGCATGTAAAGGTGTACTTATTATTAGTCGCTTTGCCGTTTTCACTGTGCTTTTTACCCTCTGGATACCATTACTATTGTTTATCCCTCTTAAAGATGGTCATTGGATATATCTTCTTCCCTTTCTAAAGGAAGGATGGCTACCAGTTGTAACCACAGTGAAATCAACTATCATTGCATCTCTCGGATTCGAGTTTGCATTCGTCCTTTATCCCTATCTAACTAACAAATCAGCTGCAAAAAAAGGCATCGTTCTTGCAAATATGATTACGTTATTCGTCTACCTACAAGTTACGTTCGTTTCTTTCGTTTATTTTAGCCCAGATGGTATAACTAAGTTTTTATGGCCGACTCTTTCTCTTATTACACCATTTCACTTTTCATTTCTGGAACGGTTTGAAATTATCTTTTTGTCATTTTACCTCTTCATTATTTTCGATTCGTGCATTCCTTATATTTTTACCGCTTCAGATGGAATCAATCAATTACTTAACAAAAAAGGGAGTTCGTTACCTGTTTGGATTTTATTATTCGGATGCATTTTCGTTCTATTCTTTTATATCCCTTCCTCTTACCAAATAAGTGCGTTGCGAGAATTTTGGGGAGCTGCCAGTTATTTTATCGTTTTTCTATTTCCAGTCGTATTTCTCTTATACATGACACTATATCAGTATTGGGAAAGGAGAAGAGTTTAAATGAGGCGCTTTATTCATTTCACTATACTTTGCTTTCTCATAACCTTTTTAACAGGCTGTGGAGATCGTCTAGACTTAGAAAAACAATCGATTTCATTAATTTACGGCTTTGACGCAAAAGCAAAAGGTAAATTAATTGTGTACCACGTAAACCCTATTTTTAATGAAGATGTGGAGAAAAAGTACGAAACTCATGAAGCGAAAGTACGTACACCCCGAGAAGCAAAAGCAACGTTTAATAGTTCAAGTAGCGGTTTAGTGTCTACAGAAAAGTTACAGCTCATTTTATTTAGCACGAAATTTTTAAAACAAGAAGGTGCTATGCCTTACCTTGATGTTTGGTACCGCGATCCTAAAAATACAGGAAACATGCGCATGGTTGCAGTAGACGGGCCAATTTCTTCTGTTATATATAATAACTTTAAAGATAAACCTGCTCTTCCTGAGTATTTAACAGATTTAATTAATACAAATAAATTATACAATCGGACAGTTTTCACACCATTTCATGAATTTCATAGACAAACGTTTAATAAAGGTATAACACCTGCTATTTCAGAAATAAAAAAAGGAAAAAAAGATGTTATCGTTACAGGCTCTGCACTTTTAACTTCTCGCGGAATTTATAAGATGTCTTTAAATCGCTATGAAAGTGCCCTTCTGCTCATGTTGCAAAAAAAAGCTAATATACCTGTTTCACTTACAATGAAAATCCCTTCGCATTCAGTTGAAAGTAATAGTCATCTAAAAGATACAGAAGGTGAAGATTTCGTATCAATAAACGTTCTTAGCATGAATCGTGATATCCGTACAGGCTATAGCGATAACCACTTCAAATTTAATGTTAAAATGGATTTAAAAATTGCCGTATCTGAACTTACATTCAATATGGATATAGATAAAGATAGGAAGAAATTAACTTCTCTTATTACAAAACAACTAAACAAAGATTTGAACAATTTAATCCACAAAATTCAAAAACAACAACTCGATCCATTCGGATTTGGTGATTATGCGAGAGCGTTTCAATATGAAGAATGGAAAAAAGTTGAAGACGCTTGGCCGAGTGTCTTTTCAAAAGCTAACGTGAAAGTAACACCTACGATTAAAATTTTAGAAAATGGGATTATTAAATAGCAAAAAAACACGCTACTTGCTCTTATACGTTTAAAGAGTAAGTAGCGTGTTATCATTTTTATTTTGAAGCTTCTTATACAGTTACACTTCTGTTTCTTGTTCTTCACTTTCCGCTTGTTCCAATCTTTGCTGCTCCGCAATTTCAGCTGAAATCATCCCATAATAAATTTCTGGATACAATCCAAATATTTGATATACACTTCCTAAAAACGGCATCGGAATCCCTCTTTTCTAAAGTTGTATTGCCACTTTTAAGGATTCCCTTTTCATTCATTATACATTCGTTTTTGGCGTTTCTTCTTCATCATGAACGCTTAATAAATTTTGCCATTTTTTATAAGGCGCACTATTTGGATCTACGTATCCTTTCGCGTACGAACGATCCCACAATTGTTTAATAAACATTTCTTTCTCTTTCTTGGCAACCATATCGGCACCTGTACCGTAATAGTTTTGGAAATATAACTCAATTTCATCAAGGAATAACCTTAATAATTCATCAGAAGTTTCTTCTAACGTTGGATCATATTTCGCTTCACGGTCATACATTAAAATCATATCTAAAATATTATGGACATGCTCTTTACGTAGCCATCTAATATCTTGAGCACCTAATACAAATGGATGTGTATATAAATGCCCACCTTGTATCATCGCCTTTTCTTGTTCTTCTTCAAATCTGGATAAGATGTTTTCATAAATGAACGGATTATGAAGTAACGCTCTGTGCAATTTATAACTTTCGCTTGAAATATTTTTCCCCATCGACTGAATTAAGAAACTACGTCCAACGCCGTTATATTGATACACGAATTGACCATCAACAGCAACTAAACTAATCCAGCGATATATATACGCGTATAGAAGAGCTCGATTACATTTATCATAATCTAACTTCGTTTGCGTTGCATTTAAGTCTGGCATGAATGCTGGTAAGTGCCAATACTTATCTAAATGCGGTGTTAAACTAGATTTTTTACTATTCAACTTGTTTACACGGCGATAGTACGACTGAAAATAATCACCTTTATCATTCATAAATCCATTTGCAATATGTCCAGACGAAAGCTTAGGAAAGTCTTGTAGTGATAAACCGTAATGTGCACGATAACAAATGACTTCAAATGGCGAGAAAGCTTCATTTACTGTATCTTTTTCTTTAAACATTTCTTGCATTAATTCCTCTTGCAGTTCTTTCTTTAAAGATGGGTGTATACCCCAATATTGTAATTCCCTATGATGAAAAACTTTCGGCACGAATGGACTTGCTAAATGGAACAAGTCTTCAATTTTTTCACGAACATATTCATCACGATCACGATTCTTATAATCCGCTTCTTTTCGTAATGCCTCAACGATATTCAGCTCTAATTTATCGCGATAGCGTATTTGTAATTCATCATAGCAATAACTTAGTATGTGCTCACGATAAAAGTCTTCTACCTTTTTCGATTGAATTTCTTCTGTTTTCGCATCCCGGCAATATTCTCCGTATAAGCTCATATAAATTTCTGCTGATATATCTTTCGGTAATACACCTAAATTTAAATGTTGTTGCATATCTTGCCATATCTTTTCTTGTAACTTCTCTTCCGCTAATACGTATACATTCGTTGGGTTTGTTTTCCCTTCAAATTCTTTGCTTCGTTTTTGAATTTCGAACAATAAATTTTCACGTGTTTCATGTAAATTATCAAAAAACCTTTCCCAATATTGAATCATTTTATTAACCGCTTGATATAACGATTGATAAACGAGTTCTAATAGCATTTCTTTACGGTATTCGTTTAATTTGTGTACGTACTGCGTTACAATATCTTCAAATTCCTTTTTAAATAAACGCTGCTGGTTATTAATCATTTTTCCGAACCAACCTTGTTGTTGCGCAATTTCTACTCGACGTACAGCTGTTACCGTTCCATCAATGTTACTCACATTAAATTTCTTATCGTAATTTTGAATTAAATTACGCTTTTGTTCATTATTTTCATGTAGTCGATTCATTTTTTCCACTAACTGCTTTCGAATTTCATACAACATAAAACGAGCTGCTACTGGATGAACTGGATCTGTTTTCTTTAAAAACCATGTATTTAATTGATATGACTGGCCTTCAGAACCACTTGGTGAAAAACGGTCTGATTCAATCATGTCATATAAAAGTGTCGTTACATGTTCATGTACACGGCTCGGAATCGCATACGCATATAAACGAACCGCATGATCGACCCTTGCTACTTCACCTTTCATTTGTTCCGTCATTTTTAGCTTCGCAGCCGAAATTTTACACTCATGCTGCAGACGATTTAATTCCTCGTCTTTTTGTACCGTACGCTGTACATAACTCTCTACAGCTTCTAAAAACAGTTTAGATTTCGCAACACCAACCTTGCCGCCTTCTGCTCCTTCACGCGTTTCATTGTACATTTGTCTATAGAAAATATGAGCCTGCTCTGGACGAGTAGCAAGATGTTCTAAATCTTCTAAATAACTTTTCCCGCGCTCTGGCTTTTCACGCTGCATACCCCGTTTTACATCTTGGTCATATCTATGCTTCTTCTCTTGAAACAATTGATCTAAATGAAGCCACGATTCATCTAAACCTTGCACGGCCCATTTTAAAGCACAATATTTTAACACATGCTCATATGGATAAATAATCTTTGCCGTTCCGGCCCCGCAATATCGCCCTTTCCCGCTTGATTCTGCTAATTGCTGAATTTGATTATCTTCCTGTGCAAAATGATTTGCAGACATCGGACTAAATAATTGTAAATAAATCGTATTTGCCATTTGCTCCATATAATCTGATAAATTATGCAGATGGTGTCCATGTAAATTTTCGTAATCGTATAAAAAACAATAATTGTACGGTAAATGGTGTTGTTTAATCGTGTGATTTGTTCTCCCATCCTCATCTACTTGATCCGGTCGATACTCTAATTCAATCGTAACCCCGCCGCGTTTGGATAGTTCTCCTGTAGAACCGAGCGTAATGGCATGTAATTCTTTTAACGAGGCATAGCCGTTTGCTTGCACCGTTTCAAACTCTTTCGCACTAACTGTTCTCGTCTTCACTAACACATCCGGCATTAGAAACGCACCACGTATTAAAATGTTGTGATGTTGCAGTTTTTTTCGAAGCATTTCACGTAAATATAATGCAATTTGTAGAAACATTCCTGAACCTGTTCCGCCCGCTAGTGATGTTACGATAATGACACGTACTCCATATTCCGTTTGATCGCTTGTAACTGGAAAAATCTTCTCGATTTCTTGCCAAAAGGACGTTAATTTATCTTCTTTCATCGCAGCACGTAACGCTAAACGGGAAATGACGCGTAACTGTCCTGCTCCTTCTGTTAATGGTTTATCAAGTATAGTTGGATCCATCGGAAACCACTCTGGAATCGTCGGATCTCCCGCAATATACTCCCTAGGTGTTTTACTAGAGCTCGTTTGCGTCTTAAACTTTCGAATATGATCGAATTTACTCAATGTATTCACATCTGTATCAAATACGTGCATTGCTACTTTTTTCCGACGCTCCTCAGGTAGTCTTTCATATATTTGATGTGTGACAGTACTACCGATTCCACCTAAACCAATTAATATTGTTGGAACTTGTAACGTCATGTGAACCACCTTCCTATTCTTGCTTGTTTGAAAAAAGGAGGGAAAAATAATACTCTCCTCTTTTCTCCATCTACTATTCACACTCGTATTTGTAAATCTCCTTACCATATCCTCTATCAATTACTAAAAGTTCATTTGGATATAGTGTCTTATGTTCCATTCCAACCTCATCCTCTGTTATAAACATCCCATCAATAATCATTCCTACTATTTGTGACTCTTTCGCTACAAATATCGATTTCGATCCTTTCTTTGCTATAAACGTAACGGATTGCACAGTCTTTCTTTCTGCTCTATACGGAATACCAAAATAATGTTTCCACCATTTATTTTTGAGTAACTCTGGCTCAGATTGATATAACCAATCTTTCGCTACCTCTTGATCCCATTCGTAATACAATAATGCTTTCCGGTGAAATCTTGGACGGACAATCCATCCTAAAACGATTATTCCTACTATTAACAGTAATAAAGTGATAGGAATAACAAACTTAAAAATAAGCGCATACTTTTCATAAAACGGCGCATTTTGAATATGGAGTGTTATATCTTTCTTTACTTTTGGTAATTTTGAATCCTGCACTACGATGGTAGCTTCTACGGTGCCGGTATCTGTAAAATTGAATGTGTCGGAGTAATGCGGTCGAGGATAAATGTAAATTTGATTACCATGCTGTTTTATTTCATAGTTGATTGATTGTTTAGATGTGACACCAGTAGATTTTAATAGTTTTTTTACAGCCTCTTCTGTCATCGGCTTATCATCTAACTGTGGTTGTATAATAAATGGTTTACTATTCTCTAAATTTGTTACTTTTTCTTCATAATCTTTCGTGACAGTTTGAAGTGATAATTTAGGCTTTTTCGTTGTTTCGATTTTAAATTCTTTCGTCTGTCTGTAAAACCCCTTTATGTTCATATGAACTTTCCCGCGTACTAATCCTTTAGTAAGCTTCGTTTCGTAATAAAATACATGTCTTTTATCGTCCCACTTCATCGCATATTGCTTCCCGTCTATTTCTACTTCGGCCTGAAAGTAAGAAGACTGAACTGGCAACTCAGTAGGTTTTGCTTCAATAACAGCTGTCACATCTTCATACATTTCCTCAACATTTTTTCTATCCTTATCCTCTTTGTCATAAGTAGAAACAGTATAATTAAGTGCCGGTTCGACTAGTACTTGTAATCCTTCTTTCTCAATATCTCGGTCCACTTCTATCGTATACGTTCCTGGTTTAATAACTTCTTCATTTTCCGTACTGATATGAACTATATTTCCGAACAATTTCGCTTCACCTGGTGCATGTATGGAAAAAGAAGATTGTAATTGTAATGGTTTAGAAATTTGTGTGACCTGATAATCGGGCAGAGAAGGCGATTGTCGCACAAGCGTCATACGCTTTAACGGAAATGGTGTTGTAATCTCTACTTTCTTCCCTACTACTTTCGTTTTTACAATCGATTCAACAGAGGAGAACGGATCACGATTTGCAACTAATGCCGCCACTTGATTGACGCTTTTTACAATACCATCCTCTCCACTAGATGGCATCGTAACTCCATTTATCTCTTTCTTCCATATTTCTTTAAACGTATTTAGTTGTGCCTTTTCTTGCTGTCCTAAATCCTCTTCCATCGTAATTAAAATTGGATGTAACGATATCTTTTTTGCATCCATTTCTTTCTTAAACTGTGCTAGCTTCTGCAAAATTTGTTCTTTTCCGCCAATCTTATCTTTCTCTAAATCATTAAATGCCCCGTCAGTTAAGACAATAAGCCAAAATTCACGTTTCCCATCTATATCTGCTTCCTTTTTTATAGATTGCATCGCCGTTTCTACTGCGCTAAACGGAGTATTTAAATACGTTTTCCACGCTCCAATTCCCTCAATTTCCGTTTGTCTCTTATCCTTCGTTAACGAAATGTTTAATGGATCATTCGGCTTGCTCATTGGAACGTAAGAAAATGTATCTTTTTCATCTAATAGCGCAACTAAACTTTGCAAAGCATAATTGGCATATTTCCAGCGATCGTTATTTCTCATGCTGCCCGAATCATCATATACAAGTGAAACGACCCTTTCCTTTGCCTCCTCTCCTTTTGCAAAAGTCCAAAAAGGATGTAACCATATAAATAGAAACAACATGAATGTGGCACAAATTCGAATTTTCATGATGAGGCTTCGCCACCTTTGTAGACAAATTCCTATGTTTAAATTTATGAGAGGATACAAGATATATGACTTGTATTTTAGGACAACGAACGCAGCATAACTTTATTATGTAAACAGTTATAAAAACTGAATATGATTCCTTCTAGCGTTTTCTATCCGATACTATAAGTAAAAAAGCCTGTTTAAGCTCTACACTTAAAACAGACTTTTCCTACTTTTTATTTTAAAAACACATAACAAAAAGTTTGATTTTTGACTTAACACATCACTTCTATTGTAAATCCACCAGGTGCTTCAACGTAAAACGTATACGCATGTGCACGTTTAGGAGCCTCAACCAAAAATCCATCTTCCTTCAATCTTTGATTTATCTTATCTACTTGTTCTTCACTTTCTTGTGGAAATCCTACATGAAATGTTTTTGGATACTGAACTTCTTTTCCTTTCATTAAAGTTAGTATAAATCCATCATTATCACGCATAACTGCAAAGCCATTTCCCCTTGTTCCGCTACAAGTTAAGCCAAAATACTTTTCTAAAAACTCGCTCGCAGCTACTACATCTGCAACTGTTAAATTAAGATGTTTAATTTTCAAACCATCAACACCTTTCTTAATTTTCTAACATTTTATCATAAAATTAAAAAACACGCCTTCACAGCGTGTTTCATTTCTTCACATACACTTCAACAATCGGATTATCTTTATGATCCGCATGTAAGCGTATATTCTCTTCACTTGTACGATAAATGCCAGCTAATAACATAATCGTTAACACGTTAGGAGTTTTTGCATCACTCCCGTATTTCCTTTCCAGTGCTTCCTTATATTCAAAATCCAAATCCCCCTGCACATATGTATACACTTCAAAACCATCTTCTAAATTGCAAACTACTGTATCAATAATATCTGCCCCTACTTGCTTTTTCATTTCCTCTCGCAATGCTTCAATAAATTCTTCCCACGGTACTTCGTATGTCTGAAACTGATCTGTAGATTTCATGCCTTTTCCTCCTTATATATCCTCTTCCTATATTTCCCCTCTCCTATAACAATTATGATAGTTAGGGCATTCGTACAAGCCGCACTTGTCCCCCTTACATATCGTATTACTGTAATGGGGAAGGAGGAATGAATATGCATAGACAAAAATGTTATGATACATGCCGACGTTACTTCGGAAAAGTGGTTCGGATTGAGGACCGTGATGGCCGTATACATTTAGGTAAAATAATCGATGTGACACAAAGCTCTGTATGGATTGAACCGGTGCAACAGCGCTCATCTTTTGATTCAGGATTCGGATACTATGACGCTTATGCAAATGGTGGTTGCGACCTTTGCGGCGGCCTTAGCAGATGTGATAGTTGCGGATTTGGTTGTGGTGGTGGATTCAGCGGCTGTGGATGTGGCGGTCGTGGTTGTAGTAATTGTGGTGGC
>NZ_MACE01000016.1 GCF_001883995.1 Bacillus paranthracis
TAGAGTTGATAGTTTAGCCGATGGTTATGTTAAAGCTATTAATGAGAATACAGATTTGTATGAGAAGAATAGAGAATTACGTAAGGAAATAAGCTCGTTAAAAGCCCATGTAAAAGATTTAAAGGAAAATGTAAAGGTTTTATACCACAATACGAAAAAAGTCCTTGGAGAGCATTTTAAAGCGTTTAGAGGACTTGTTAAGAATGAATTGGATATAAAAGGTGTAGATAATCAATTTGATTGTGAATATAAGAAAGAAATTAAGAAACAACGTGGATATAACATGGAACGTTAAAACCGTCTCAGAATTAATTCTGAGACGGTTCGTCGTTTTTGTATGTTATTTCTGTTTTAAGCTCTCTTCCTTTAGTTGAATAGACTTGTTGTAATCGGATTTCTTGTATATCGTGCCAATGGCCACGACCAAAATAACGAGCATTTACTTGATATGTACCAGTACCTTTTCTAAAAAGAATTTCTGCATTTACAAGTTTGTTGATGTTGTTATTAAGAACTTGTACTGTTTTATATCCTAGTTCTTGTGCCATTTGTTTTTTTATAAAGCTATTTAGAATGATCATA
Source organism: Bacillus paranthracis (assembly GCF_001883995.1). Taxonomy (GTDB): domain Bacteria; phylum Bacillota; class Bacilli; order Bacillales; family Bacillaceae_G; genus Bacillus_A; species Bacillus_A paranthracis. The sequence goes on from NZ_MACE01000016.1 coordinate 583, forward strand.
TTGTCATAAGACATTACTTTTAATAAAACGTTAATAACTCTATCTAAACCTTTAGGTAAATCATTTAAGGCTACAATATCTTTTAAATATATTTTTACGTAGTCTGGTTCTTTGTCGATATAAGCATTTATAATTTCTTCTTCTTCTTGAATTTCACCAGTATTTATATCTATTATTTTATTTTTTGTAACTTTAGAAACTTTTTTCAAGGGTCTTTCCGGTTGCATCAAATCTACCTCCTACCCGATTTATAATTTAATTAAATTATAAATCGGGTATTTTAAAAGTGCAATATTTTTTATAGGATTTCACATTTATAATCCCACAAATTATAAATGATATAAAAAATAAATTTAATTTATAACTCCACAAATTACGGTATATAACTCCACAAATTACGGTTATAATCCCACAAATTATAACTTATAATCCCACAAATTATAGTATTTTCCTAGAAATCCAGTCATATCAACGGTTCAACCTATGTTCTCCCTTCTATTCTATTATTTTATAAAATTTAAAAGGGCTTTTCACTATGCAATAGTCGAGTAGTATTTTTTGAGAAAACCATTCAAAAAATCTCCACTCTTTTGCTATTGCATAGTGAAATTCGGCAGGTGTGAGCATGTCGCCAAGCCGAACAGACCAAAAACGAGGATTTAGATTGTTCGACTTGGACTAGCAATTGTACCTGCCGAACCGCCTTGCTCTATCGTTCTAAACAATCCGCTTATTCCATATTCATTTACGTTAAGATCCAGGGGGCTAGCCCCCAAACCCCCAGCCAGCACTCACACCCAAAAACAAGGAGAGAATGAACTTAGAACAGCACATTTATAGAAACTGTGTTTTTGCTAGATGCATATTAAAAAGGATAAGCATATGCTATATTACGCTTTCGTATAATTCCCTTATCTTTAAAGAGAACTTAAATCTTAATAATAGATTTGAGTTCTCTTTTTATATCATTATTCTCTAATTACCATATACATATAATATATTTAAAATTAATTTAAAAGGAGAAGTATGTTATATGACAAAATTGGAGGAACTAGAAAAAGATTTTAATCAAATGAATCTAGATTTAAAAGCTATACAACATGATATGAAAAGTTTAGAAGTAAGAATATTAGTAGCTGAAAAGGATGTTTTAACTATTAATAAACAATTAGATAAAATTAGTGCAAATACTACATGGATTTTACGATTGATCATAAGCGGATTGTTAACAGGAGTACTTGGTGTATTAGCTAAAAACCTGTTATAGGAAAAAAGGGTGTTGGTCAATCAAAACGGACCTAGCAAAGCGAAGGGAGTATTTGACTTGACCAACCGTACTACACCCAAACCCTCTTGGCATTGAACAAACAATCGTTTGTTCCTGCTAACCGGCGAGGGAGCCCCTCAAGGATTGAGGGGTTGGGGAGTTTGATTGAGGGGGTCTGGGGAAGAGTTTCCCCAGTGGGTTTGGGCAAAGCCCAAGGTTTGTTTTTTGCCAGGCAAAGCATGGCTTGGCGGAGCCAAAGAGCCTCGCAGAGCACGTCCAAATGAAATTTGGTATAACGTGCTAGACCAAATTTGGTTTTTCTTCTATCCCCATGTTAAACTAGTTACCAAAAGGGGGGGTCTTGCTCATGGCTCACGTTCAAAAATATGCAAAAGGAAATGTTCAAGGATTGTCCATTCACTGGGACAGAAAAACAGAAAATCATTCGAATCAAGACATTGATAATGAACGGTCACATTTGAATTATGATTTATGTGAAAAAGAAGGAGATACACTTTCACGCATGAATGATCGGTTAAGTGAAGTGCATTGCTTGAATCGAAAAGATGTAAAAGTCTGTGCAGATTGGGCTGTTACATTACCGGAAAGTTTGAAAGATGCTTCTGAGAAGGAACAACGTGAATTTTTTGAGAAAACCTATGAATTTTTAGCGAACCGTTATGGTGGTGAAAAAAATGTGTTGTCAGCCAATGTACATAATGACGAAACAAGACCGCATATGCATTTTGCTTTTATGCCTGTTGTTTGGGACGAGAAAAAGCAACAGGCAAAGGTTTCAGCTAAAGAAGTTTTAACAAGAAAAGATTTAAAAACATTTCACCAAGATTTAGATGAGTTTTTGAAAAAAGAAATACCACAAATCTACAAAGAAGGTATTTTAAACGATAAAACGATTGGCGTTGATACGGTTAAAGATTTGAAAAGGTATTCTGAAGAAATACAGAAACAAAAAGATGTAATGGATGCGGAAGTAAAGGTCAAAGAAAGAGAGTTAGAGGGGAAAATTCAATCATTAGATAAAGAATTGGAAAGTAAAAAAAATGAGTTTCTGAATTTGAGTGAAGCACTCCCTTCAAAAATTAATATCAAAGTAAAAGGAAAAGAGAAAAAAACAGAGGTTGTAAAAACAGGTTTTTTAAAATCAGAAACAGTAACTACAGAAACTGGGAATTGGATTGTTTCTGATAGTGAAATGAGAAGGATGCAAAAAGTTCTAAGCGATGCAAATTTCGTAAAGGAAGATTATGAGCGTTTGCAGCGTACAGATTTAGTTAAAGAAAACAAAGAATTACATGATAGAGTTGATAGTTTAGCCGATGGTTATGTTAAAGCTATTAATGAGAATACAGATTTGTATGAGAAGAATAG